>NC_007511.1:2400000-3000000 GCF_000012945.1 Burkholderia lata | reverse complement strand
AGATGTAGCTCAGGCCCTTGCCTTCCTCGCCGATCAGCTCGTCCTTCGACACCGGCAGGTCGTCGATGAAGAGTTCGTTGGTGTCGACCGCCGCGCGGCCGAGCTTGTCGATCTCGCGGATGTCGACATATCGACGATCGAGCTTCGTGTAGAACAGGCTCAGCCCTTCGCTGTGTTTCTTGACCTGCTCGATCGGCGTGGTGCGCGCGAGGATCAGCATGTGGTCGGCCACTTGCGCGGTCGAGATGAAGACCTTCTTGCCCGAGATCAGGTAATTGCCGTCGGGCTGCTTCTTCGCGACGACCTTCAGCTTCGTCGTGTCGAGGCCGGTGTCCGGCTCGGTCACCGCGAAGCACGCCTTGTGCTCGCCGCGCGTGAACGGCGGCAGCCACGCCTTCTTCTGCGCGTCCGAGCCGAAATGCACGACCGGCTGCAGGCCGAAGATGTTCATGTGGATGGTGGACGCCGCGGCCTGGCCGCCGCATTCGGCTGCGGCGCGCAGAAAGAGGGCGGCTTCGGTCACGCCCAGGTTGGCGCCGCCAAACTCTTCCGGCATGCAGATGCCGAGCCAGCCGCCGCTCGCGACCGCGTCGAAGAACTCGTGCGGAAATTCGTGGTGCTTGTCCTTGTTGCGCCAGTATTCGAGCGGAAACTTCGCGCAGATTTTTTGCGCGGCGTCGACGATCGCCTGTTGGTCGTCGCTGAGTTGATAGTTCATGGTCTTCTCCGGTAGGGCGAATTCAGGCGTGGCTGGCGGGACGCAGCAGCATCAGGCCGGTGCGCAATGCGGTGCACACGATCTCGTCGCGCTGGTTCTTCGCCACGTGCTTGAACTTGACGATGCCGGAGTCGTTGCGGCTCTTCGACAGCCGCGTTTCGAGGATCTCGGTCTCGACGCGAATCGTGTCGCCGTGGAACGTCGGCTTCGGAAACGCGATTTCGCCGAAGCCGAGGTTGCCGAGCGTCGTGCCGAGCGTGGTTTCGTACACGGTGATGCCGGCCACCAGCGCGAGCAGGAACATGCTGTTCACGAGGCGTTGGCCGTAGAGCGAGTCCTTGCTGTATTCGGCATCGATGTGCAGCGGCGCGCAGTTGTAGGTCATCGCCGAGAACAGCACGTTGTCCGTTTCGGTCACGGTGCGGCGGATCGCATGCTCGATCACCATGCCGGGCTTGAATTCTTCGAAGTAAAGGCCTGCCATTTTTTCTGTCTCCTTGGGTGTCCGGGAAGCGATCAGCGATTGAACGACTCGGCGAGCGCGATGATTTCGCGTGCCGTCTTCGCGTGGGCGATGTCGATGTGTTCGCCGTCGTAGATGCACGATGCGCGCCCTTCGGCCTGGGCCTGGTCCAGCGCGTCGATCATGCCTTGGTAGAACGCCACGTCCTCTTCGGTCGGGCTGTAGGTGCGGTTGACGATCTCGACGTTCGACGGATGCAGCACCAGCTCGCCGCTCATGCCGAGCTGGCGGTCGTTCGCGGACGACACCTTCAGTCCTTCGAGGTCGCGCACCTGCTGCCACACGCCGCCGATCGGCAGCTTGCCGGCGGCGCGCGCGGCCATCACGACGCGCGATTTCAGGTAGTGGGCTTCGCGGCCTTCGAGCGACCACACGGTATTCAGCGCGCGGGCCACGTCGGCGTTTTTCGCGGTGGCACCGACGATGGCCGGCACGCGCTCGTGCTGCGCGATCTCGTACGCCAGTTGCAACGCGCGCGCGGTTTCCAGCAGCGGGATCACCTTCGTATGGCCGACCGGGACGCCCGCGCGATACTCGGCTTCGGCCAGCATCGACGACACGGTGTGGATGTCCTCCGGGCCGCAGGGCTTCGAAATGACGACGCCTTCGAGCGCCGGGTTCACGATCGCGAGGATGTCGTCGAAGTCGTACAGGTGTGCGCTGCGGTTGATGCGTACCCACACACGCTGCTTCTGCTCGGCCAGCCACGCGAGCTTGGAACGGACGATTTCACGCGCCTCGACTTTCTGTGCGGGCGGCACGCTGTCCTCGAGATCGAGGATCAGCGCGTCGGCCTTCGATTCGACGGATTTCTCGATCCAGGTCGGCTTGTTGCCTGGAACGAAGAGGAGGGAACGGATGCGTTTCGTTTGCGTCAACATGGTTGCGTATGCCCAATTGATCGTCGTTCATCAGGCGAGGGCCTGACTATTACGTCTGTTCAAAGGTCGGAACGGGTCGGCAGATGGCAACGTGCATGGGCTGTCTCCTGGGTGGGTGGCCTTGTCCGCAGCCATCGCATCGGTCGTTGCGACTATTACATTCGCAAGTCAGGCGGCAAGAAAGGCATCGAGGCTTATGAAAAAAATAAGCATCGGTTATGGGGCGGCACTTGCCCGGGAGATGAGGGGAGACAACGAGGGATGCGCAAACGGGTGGGGGGCTCGGGATATCAGGCCGTCCCGCTTGCTGTTTCCGGGGGGGGGGATTCGGGGGAATTTCGATGGCGGCGCCTGGTGCCGTGCGTCCGATGTTCCGTCGGCCCCCGGTACAGGGCGCGAGAACCCGTGGATGCACGCATGCGCGTTCACCGCAGGCGGCGCGGTGGCATGCCGTTGCGACTACGACACCATGAGCGCCTTAGGGCGCGCTGAGCCGCATGGATGCGGTCTTCGCGCGCGTAACCGGACTAAAGCGGGGTAGTCCGAATTTTCTTCACATGATTCTGGCGTGTCAGACCAGCGCGGACACCCAATTGCGATAAGCGGTCTCGACCAGCTTGCGCAGCCAGATGTGACTGGCGTCGCGTTGAAATCGCTCGTGCCAGATCATCCGCGACGTGAGCGTTCCGACCTCGAACGGCACGGGATGCAACCGGACTGGAAACAGGGCCGTCAACTGCCGGCCGGCCGGTTCTCCGACCGTGCAGATCGCATCCGTCTTCACCACGGTCTGGGCCGCGACGAAATCGCTGGACACGCTGGCCACCGCGTTCCGGTGAATTCCGGTGGCCTGCAGACGCTCCGAGATCGGGTCGGTGGTGTCGGCAATCCGGCGTACGCTGACATGCCGCCCGTCGATATAGTCCTGAAGGGTGAGCGGCGCCGTGGCCCATTTGCCCTGCGCCGACACCATGCACACCATCCGGTGTTCGGCGAGCCGTTGCTGACGCAGCGACGGCGCGGCGCCTGCGAGGCTGCCGGCCGCGAGGTCGACTTCGCCTTGCTCGAGCATCGACAGCAACTGGGAGTGGTGCACCCGGATTCCCCGGATACGGCATCGCGGCGCATGCAGCGCAAACTCGGCCGCGACGCTCGGCAGCACGGCAAACTCTGCCACCTCGGACAGGCTGACGATGAATTCCTGTTCGGCCGTCGCGGGATCGAAGCCGTCCGGCGGGCGCGAGAGCATGTCCAGGTCGCGAAGCAGGCGCGCAATGACGGGCTGCAGGGCGAGCATGCGTGGCGTCGGCTTCAGCATGTTGCCGCTCCGCACGAACAACTCGTCGCCGAAGTGCTCGCGCAGCCGGCGGAGATTCTGGCTGATGGCGGGTTGCGTCACGCCGAGCGCGATCGCGGCCTTGGAGGCATTGCCGGTATCCAGGATCGCCTGCAGCGTCGCCACGAGGTTCAGGTCGATGCGGCCTGAACGCCCGGATTGCCTCGACCTATACAAAGACATAAGTGCCGATTATGTATTTCATAAGCATGGGTGCCTTTCTTGTCAGCGCGCTTGCGCATGTAATAGCAGCCAATGACCAAGACGATGGATGCGCGCGGCAGTAGCCATCCATCACGGAGACAGCCATGACTACGATCGTCGAGCAATTGGCGAACTTTAGCACCAACACGCCATTTGACGACATTCCCGCCCCTGTCGTGGACGAAGCCAAGCGACTGGTGCTCGACTCCATCGGATGCGCTCTTGCCGCCGCCAGCCATCCCAAGGGGCACATCGGCATCGAATACGGCAGATCGATGGCGGGCCACGGGCACGCCACGATCATCGGCACGCCGCATCGGGCCGCGGCACTGGGTGCCGCTGTCGCCAACGGAGAACTGATCAACGCACTCGACATGGATGCCGTCGTGCCGCCCGGTCACGTGACGCCGTATGTGTTGCCCGGTGCGCTGGCCATCGGCGAAACGACTGGGGCCTCCGGGCGCGACCTGATCCGGGCAATCGCGGTGTCGCATGAAATGTCCTGGCGCATCGGCAAGGCCATGGACTATCTGCGCGACGTGAAAGACGGCCGGCTCGACACCCCGAAGGTGTTCGGCTTCGCGAGTACGATCTTTGGGGCCACGGCGGCCATCGGCATGTTGCAGCGGCAGTCAGCCGACCTGCTGGCGCATTCGTTGAGCATTGCCGGTTACGTGTCGCCGGTGCAGTCGATGATGGCCTTCTTTCACCACGCACCGAGCACGACGATCAAGTACACGATGGCTGCCGCACTGGTGCAGTCGGCGCTGCTGGCGGCGAACATGGGGTTGCTGGGCCACCGGGGCGACTTCCAGCTGCTGGACGACGCGGAGCATGGCTATGCCCGGTTCATCGGCACCCGGCGCTGGGCGCCGGAGCGGATCACGTCGGGCCTGGGCGAGACATGGGGCTTCGTGTCCGAGCAACTCTACAAGCTCTATCCGCACTGCCGCATCCTGCACGGGCCGCTCGACTGCCTGATCGATATCGTCGAGCGCAACGACATCCAGCCTGACGAAATCGACCATATCGACCTGCTCGTCGAGGGGTTCGTCGAGAAGCCGACGTGGCTGACGCAGGATATCCGGCATGTTCATGACGGCCAGTTCAGCATTGCGCACGGCATGGCCATCGGCGCACATCGCCTGGCGCCGGGACGGGACTGGCAGGATCCCGAACATGTGTTCAGTCCGTCCGTGCTGAGCCTGATGAAGAAGGTCCGGCACCGGGTGCATCCGGATTACCTCAAGGAATTGTCGTCGCATGCGTCGGCGCGTCCGTCACGGGTCGAGGTGACGGCGCGCGGCCAGACGTTCGTGGCCGAGCGTCTCTATCCCAAGGGAAGCCCGTCACCCGATCCGTCGAATCTGCTTTCCACCGACGAGCTAGTCGCGAAGTTTCATCGGAACGCCGACGGCGCGATGCCGCGCGACCGGGCCGATGCCGTCGTCGACGCGGTGATGGCGCTGGATCGCGACTGCAACGTGCCCGGGTTGATGGCATTGGTCGCGCCAGCCGCTGCGTAAGCCGTCCGTGCACGGACAACACATCGACAAGGAGACTCGGCATGAAATTCACGTATCTCGTCCTGACCAACCCGACGCCCGGGAACGACGCGGCGTTCAATCGCTGGTACACGGAGCAGCATGTGCCTGACGTCTTGCGTGTCCCGGGGGTGGTGAGCGCTCAACGCTTCAGGCGCACGGAACAACAGCGGGGATCGGGTGCGCAACCGTGGCAATACATGGCGCTCTATCAGTGCGAGGCCGCCGAACCGCAAGTCGTCACGGACGGTATCCAGGCGCGGTACAACACGCACGAGATGCCGATCAGCGATACGTTGGCCGACGTGCGCTATGCCTGCTACTTCGAACCCGTTACCGACGTGGTCTTGAAGCAGGGCGATTGAGCCGCGGCGATCGCTTGTGTCGGTGTGATGTGTGGTGCGGTGCGCGCGGCCGCAGCCGCTGATCACTTCAATTCCCCTCGCTCAGCCGCGTGACCTCACCGCGGCTGTGTTGTCTGTTGCGGGTGTCGCTCATCAAAGTGACCGCTTGATAGCGGACACGGCAGCGGCTTTATTGGGCGCTGCGGAATCAGCACGCCACTTCCGCGCACGATTGAATGACAGGTCGATGAAATCCATCCTTCCCGGGCGGAACATTCCATCGTAATTATTTGATTTCAAAGCGATTTTGATAAAAATCAAAAATATATCGCACGAATGATCTGAGGATTTGAAACCCTCAATACAATGATTCGCGACAGAAAGGCCAATCGGCCCTTTCACCGTTTCGCCCGGCGAAAAAATACGACCCGAGGTTTCGCGATGACGAACAACGACGTGCGCGCGTCGCGCGTGTCCGGCAATGGCATGCGGCCGCTTGAAGGCAAACGAGGCATCGTCGTCGGATTGGCGAACGAGCAGAGCATCGCGTGGGGATGTGCGCGCGCCTTTCACGCAGCGGGTGCCGAGCTGGCCGTGACCTGGCAATCCGACCGCGCGTTGCCGTACGTCGAGCCGCTGCTGGAGCAGTTGAAGCCGGCGATTGCGATGCCCGTCGATGTCAGCCGGACCGACCAGATGCGCGCGGTGTTCGACACGATCGGCGAGCAGTGGGGCGGCCTCGATTTTCTGCTGCATGCCGTGGCCTTCGCACCGCGGGCCGACCTGCACGGGCGGGTCGTCGACAGTTCGCCGGAAGGGTTCGCGCTCGCGATGGACACCTCCTGCCACTCGTTCATCAGGATGGCGAAGCTTGCCGAGCCGTTGATGACTTCCGGCGGCAGCCTGATGGCGATGACCTATATCGGCGCCGACCAGGTCATCGCCGAGTACGGCGTGATGGGGCCGGTCAAGGCGGCGCTGGAGGCCACCGTTCGCTACCTGGCCGTCGAACTGGGGCCGGCAGGCATTCGCGTGCATGCGGTGTCGCCCGGTGCATTGGCCACGCGGGCGGCCTCCGGGCTGCCGAACTTCGATCACCTGCTCGACGACACCGCCCGGCGCGCGCCATTGCGCCGGCCGCTCGACATCGACGACGTCGGCGCGCTGTGCACCTTTCTCGCCAGCGATGCCGCACGCGCGATGACCGGCGGCGTTCATTACATCGACGCCGGGATGCACGTGCTCGGCTGACGCGAGACGGCCGCTCGCGGAATGCGTCGAGATTCACCTTGCCCCTCTGGAGAACAGTGTTATGGATGCTGCCACGCAACTGGCGCGCAGTCATGAGATCGCCGCGGAGATCGTCCACGTCCTGCAAAAGCGCACGCAGCACGCGCTCGAACAGTACGGGAAGCGGTTGAGCGAAGCATTCGACGGCAGCGACAGCCCTGGCCACGACCCGGGCGCGGCCCCGTTCGCCACACCTCTTTCGCCGCTGAGCGCATGGCATTACGCAGTCGACGCCGTCCAGCGCTCGGTGCTGTTCTGGGACACGCTGCGCGAGCGCGGCACGCAATACGTCGAGCGCACGGCGCAGGGCCTCAAGCCGGTGCTGCATTTCGACTACGACGTCGTGCTCGACGGCCGGCAGTTCGAGCGGCCCGTCAATTACGCGCTCGTTCACATCCAGCCGCCGGATGGCGTGATCGTCGACGCCGCGAAGCGGCCTTACCTGATCATCGATCCGCGCGCGGGGCACGGCCCCGGGATCGGCGGCTTCAAGGACGATTCACAGGTCGGCGTGGCGTTGCGCGCGGGGCATCCGGTGTACTTCGTCGTGTTCTTCCAGGAGCCCGAGCCCGGCCAGACGCTGCTCGACGTGTGTGCGGCGGAACAGGCGTTCGTCCGGAAGGTGCGGGCGCTGCATCCGGACAGCCTCAAGCCGGCCATCGTCGGCAACTGCCAGGGCGGCTGGGCCGCGATGATGCTCGCGAGCTCGTCGGCGGACGACACGGGCCCGATCGTCATCAACGGTGCCCCGATGTCGTACTGGAGCGGTGCGTGGAGCGAGGGGCCCGGCGACAATCCGATGCGCTATGCCGGCGGCCTGCTCGGCGGCACCTGGCTCGCGTCGTTCTCGTCGGACCTCGGCAACGGCAAATTCGACGGCGCGTATCTCGTGCAGAACTTCGAGAACCTGAACCCGGCGAACACGTTGTGGGACAAGTATTACCACGTGTACGACAACATCGACACCGAGCCGCCGCGCTTCCTCGAGTTCGAACGCTGGTGGGGCGGCTACTACCTGATGAACCGCGAGGAGATCGAATGGATCACGCGCAACCTGTTCATCGGCAACAAGCTCTGGTCCGGCGAGGTGCGGGACGGGGCGGGCAACGCGTTCGACCTGCGCGAGATCCGCTCGCCGATCATCCTGTTCGCGTCGATGGGCGACAACATCACGCCGCCGCAGCAGGCGTTCAACTGGGTCGCGGACATCTACGGCAGCACGGAGGAGATCAAGTCGCGCGGGCAGGTAATCATCGGGTTGGTGGAAGAGGATGTGGGGCATCTCGGCATCTTCGTGTCGGGCAAGGTCGCGAAGAAGGAGCATGCGCAGATCGTCAGCGTGCTGGATGCGGTCGAAACGCTGCCGCCGGGCCTCTATGCGATGTCGATCGAGGAGGTGAAAGGCGCCGACGGGAAGGTCGCCTACGAGGTCACCTTCGCCGAGCACCGTCTCGAAGAGATCGCGCAACACTTCAACCGTTTCGGGCGCAAGGACGAACACGCGTTCGAGGCCGTCGCCGAGCTGTCCGAATTCACGCAGCGCGCGTATGAACTGTTCATGCAGCCGTTCGTGCAGCAGGCCTCGAACGAAACCACGGCCCGCCTGTTGCGCGATTTTCATCCTCTGCGTTTTCAGCGCTGGGCGTTTTCCGACCTGAACCCGTGGCTTGGCTGGCTGAAGCCGGCCGCCGACACGGTCAAGGCGAACCGCCCGCCGGCCGACGATATCGAGCCGTGGCGCAAGCTCGAACGCCGTGGCTCGGACGTCGTCAGCGCGTCGCTCGATTTTTTCCGCGCGATGCGCGATGCGAGCACCGAGTCGCTGTTCTTCACGCTGTACACGCAGCCGTTCATGCTTCATTTCGCGGAGCAGTATCGCGACCATCATGCCGCTTCGCCGGCGGCGACGGACCCCCGCGACCTGCCGTTCGTGAAGGATGCGCTCGCATCGATCGATCGGGGCGGCTACACCGAAGCGGTGGCGCGCGCGGCGTTCATGCTCGAACGCAGCGGCGAGCCGTTTCCGCTGGCGCAGCTGGCGACCGAGCGTGAACTCGCCGAAACCTACGCCGAGTATCTGCCGGACCTGCCGCCCGACCAGTGGCGGCGCATCTATGGCGAGCAGGAAATCATCGCGACGTACGCGCCGCAACAGGCCGTCGCCACGCTGCCGGCGCTGCTTGCCAGGCCGGAGGACCGCCAGCGGCTGCTGACGTTGCTGGACAAGCTGCTGGGAGATCCGCGCGTGCAGAGCGCGTCGGTGAGCGAGCAACAGTGGGCGGCCTTGCAACGCATCCGCGCGGTGCTGGGCGCACCGCCCGCGAAGCGGCCGGCCAAGGGGCCGGTGGCGGCCCTCGATCGTGTGCAGTGACGGACAGCAAGGAATGTGATGGAAACCAGACACGAGAAATATCACCGCCTCATCGAACACTGTCAGACCCTGGCGCCGATGCCGACGGCTGTCGTGCATCCGTGCGATCGAAGCTCGCTCGAGGGAGCGCTGGAGGCGGCGCGCAAGCGGCTGATCGAACCGATCCTGGTCGGCCCGCGTGCACGGATCGAAGCGACCGCCGCGGCGTGCGGGCTGTCGATCGGCGATCACGAGATCGTCGATGCGCCGTACAGCGAGGCATCGGCAGCGGCGGCGGTGCGGCTCGTGCGCGACGGGCGGGCGTCCGCGCTGATGAAGGGCAGCCTGCACACCGACGAGCTCATGGCTGAAGTCGTGCGTCACGATGCCGGGTTGCGCACCGGCCGGCGCATCAGCCATTGCTTCGTCATGGACGTGCCCGCGCATGCCGATCCGCTGATCGTGACCGACGCGGCGATCAATATCGCGCCGACGCTCGCGGAAAAGGTCGACATCCTGCAGAACGCGATCGATCTTGCGCATGCGCTGGCATTTCCGCAGGTCTACGTGGCGATCCTGTCGGCGATGGAGACGGTCAACCCGAAAGTGCCGTCGACGCTCGAAGCCGCCGCGCTGTGCAAGATGGTGGATCGGCGGCAGATTACCGGCGCGCTCGTCGACGGTCCGCTTGCGCTCGACAACGCGATCGATCCCGAGGCCGCGCGCATCAAGCAGATCGATTCGCCGGTGGCCGGGCATGCGAACGTTCTGATGGTGCCGGACCTCGAAGCGGGCAACATGCTCGCGAAGAGCCTGTCGTTCCTGGCCGGCGCGGACGCGGCGGGGATCGTGCTCGGCGCGCGCGTGCCGATCATCCTGACGAGTCGCGCCGATTCGTTGATCACCCGGCTGGCTTCATGCGCGGTCGCGATGCTCGTCGCGAACGTGCAGCGTGAAGCGACCACGCGCGAGGGGTGACGTCATGGCAGACGTGATTCTGGTGTTGAACGCTGGCTCGTCGAGCATCAAGTTTTCCGCATTCGACGTGCAGGGCGACACGCTCGGGCTGATCGTGCATGGCCAGGTCGACGGGTTGTACACGGCCACCGCGCACTTCAGCGCCGTCGACCATCACGCGGAACGTCACGAGCAGCAATGGGCCGGCGGCGAGTCGTTCGGCCATCACGAAGGGCTCGAGCAGATCGCCGTGTTCCTGGAGGCTCACCAGGAGGGGCATCGTCTCGCGGCGGTGGGCCATCGCGTCGTACACGGCGGGCAGCGCTTCAGCGGCCCGGTGCGCGTCACGCCCGAGATCGTGGCCGAGCTGGACAAGCTCACGCCGCTCGCGCCGCTGCATCAACCGCACAACCTGACGCCGATTCGCATCCTCGAAACGGTGCAGCCCGGTATCGAGCAGGTGGCCTGCTTCGACACGGCGTTCCACCGCACGCAGCCCGCGGTGACCCAGGCGTTCGCGCTGCCCGAATCGATCACCAGCCGGGGCGTGCGCCGCTATGGCTTCCACGGGCTCTCGTACGAGTACATCGCGAGCGTGCTGCCCGACGTCGCGCCACCGGCGGCGCGCGGGCGCACGGTCGTCGCTCACCTCGGCAACGGCGCGAGCATGTGTGCGCTCGTTGCAGGCAAGAGCGTCGCGAGCACGATGGGGTTCACGGCCGTCGACGGGCTGCCGATGGGCACGCGTTGCGGCAACCTGGACCCGGGCGTCGTGCTGTTCCTGATGGAGGAACTCGGGATGGACGTGCGCGCCGTCGAGGATCTGATCTACCGGCGTTCCGGGCTGCTCGGCGTGTCCGGCATATCGAGCGACATGCGCACCCTGCTCGCGAGCGACGATCCGCACGCACGCTTCGCGATCGAGCTGTACATCTACCGCATCGCGCGCGAACTCGGTTCGCTGGCCGCCGCGATGGAGGGCATCGACGCCATTGTCTTCACGGCGGGGATCGGCGAGCACGCGGCGCCGATTCGCGAAGGGGTGATGCGCCGTGCGGCGTGGCTCGGCGTCGAGATCGATGTCGAAGCGAACAACATGGGCGGGCCGCTGGTCACGACGGCGTCGAGTCGCGTACCGGTGTGGGTGATCCCGACCAACGAAGAACTGATGATCGCGCACCATACGCGCCGGCTGATCCGGTGACGGCGGTCGAATCAAGAAAGGAGCCGCGATGGCCGAACTGTTGCTGATCAATGTCGAAGAACACGCACGCGACGACGAGGTCGGCGCGTTCCTGACACGGTATGGATTTCCGCTGTTCGATTCGATCGAGCGGGTGCCGGCCGGGATCGGTGACCCGATCGCGCTGCTCCGGTTCAGTACGCTGTCGTCGGTGGCGCTCTACACGCTGCGCGCGCGGATCGATCACATGTCGTGGCGGGGGCGGTCGATCCGTGCGCATATCCTGCCGGATCGGAAGGTGTGAGCGGCTTCTCGCGTCGACGTGGTTGAAGGGGGGATGCGGGCCGACTCCCCCGCAAACAGGCGTCTCCAGCCTGATTTTTGAATCGCCGTGTGTCGTGTTCGCACACAGATACGTTGGGATACAAAGCCTCCCGAGGGCTCGGGTATAAATCCGGTGAAGCGATTCACACGGCGGCGCGGTGCCAGCGCCGCCGCCGAGAACGCCGATTCCCGAGCGCCCGCCCGTGCCGCGGGCCCCTTTCGTAGCGATCGACAATGGAGAACGAGTCATGCCTGATACCGTGAACACCCGCCGCCGCCTGATCCTGGGTACGACGCTGGCGAGCCTGAGCCTCGCCGACCTCGGCTTCAGCGCCCTCGCGCATGCGCAGTCGGCGCCTGATGCCTCGCCTGCGAAGCGTTCGGCCGGCGTCGCGTCGCTGGGCACGATTCACCAGATCGACGCGGGCGTGCTCAACGTCGGGTATGCGGACCTCGGGCCGAAGAACGGCCCCGTCGTGTTCCTGCTGCACGGCTGGCCGTACGACATCTACAGCTATGCGGAAGTCGCGCCGCTGCTCGTCGCGGCCGGCTATCGCGTGATCGTGCCGTACCTGCGCGGCTACGGGTCGACGACGTTCCGCTCGGCCGACACCGTGCGCAACGGCCAGCAGGCCGTGACGGCCGTCGACATCATCGCGCTGATGGACGCGCTGAAGATCGACCGCGCGGTGTTCGGCGGCTACGACTGGGGCGCACGTACGGCCGACATCATCGCGGCGCTGTGGCCGCAGCGCGTGAAGGCGCTGGTATCGGTGAGCGGCTACCTGATCGGCAGCCAGGAGGCGAACCGCAAGCCGCTGCCGCCGCAGGCCGAGTTCCAGTGGTGGTATCAGTTCTACTTCACGACCGAGCGCGGCGCGCTGGGCTACGCGGCGAACCGCGACGCGTTCAACAAGCTGATCTGGCAACTCGCGTCGCCGAAGTGGCAGTTCTCCGACGAAACCTATGCCCGCTCGGCCGCGTCGTTCCAGAACCCCGATCACGTGGCCGTCGTGATCCACAACTATCGCTGGCGCCTCGGGCTCGCGAAGGGCGAGGCGCAGTACGACGACATCGAGCGGCGCCTTGCCGCCGGGCCCGCGATCACCGTGCCGACGATCACGATGGAAGGCGATGCGAACGGTGCGCCGCATCCGGAACCGGCCGCGTACGCGAAGAAGTTCACGGGCAAGTACCAGCACCGGACGATCACCGGCGGCATCGGCCACAACCTGCCGCAGGAAGCGCCGCAGGCGTTCGCGGATGCGATCCTGCAAGTGGAGCATCTGTGATGCGGGCACGCGTGGGCGTGGTGCAGCGCGGCGCGCGCCGGGCGTTCGTTGCGGGCGTGCTGCTGATCGGTGCGTTGTCGGCCAGCGGTCCGGCCGCGTTCGCGGAGCAGCCGAAGCCAGCCGGCGCCGCCGCTTCGCCGATCTACGGCGTGACGATTCCGCCCGGCTACCGGAAGTGGGAAATGGTCGCGCCGGCCGAGGAGGCTGCGCCGCTCGATGAACTGCGCGTGGTGCTCGGTAATCCCGTCGCGATCCGTGCGCTCGAACAGGCGACGCTGCCGTTCCCGGACGGCACGATCCTCGTGAAGCTTGCGTACAAGCGCAAGCAGTCCGACGAGTTCGCACCGGCGACGGTGCCGGGCCAGGCGACGACCGTGCAGGTGATGGTGAAGGACTCGCGCCGCTATGCGTCGACGGGCGGCTGGGGCTTCGGGCGCTTCATCAACGGCGTGCCGGCCGATATCGGCCAGCATCAGACGTGCTTTGCGTGTCACCAGGCGCGTGTGAAGAACCACGACTACGTGTTCACGCGGCTTGCGCCGTGACGTGCGTGGTGTGACGGGTTCGACGGAAAGGCGTGCCATGCGTGGCACGCCTTTTTTCATGGGGGGCGCTTTTGGGGAGCACCTCGGCAGAGCGCGCCAGTGCGCCGACGCGGTAGGCGGGTTTGTATCGCACTGTATCTGCGGCCGTTCCTGAAAAACTGGCATGCAGAAAGCCCCGGTTTCGGAAACATGGCAGATACGTGCGCGGGTTCTACTGTCGACATGCAGGAAACGTTCGATGCCAGATGAACTGGATCGGATGCCGAATGATCGACTGACCTACCTCTCTCAAGGAGAACCCTCATGAAAGCCGCTCGAATCCTCGCCGTTGCCGTCCTCGCTGCCATCCCCGCCCTGTCGTTCGCCGATACCGGCCACGGCCTCACGCGTGCCGACGTGCGCGCCGAACTCGTTCGCCTGGAGAAGGCCGGCTACAGCCCGGCCACCAGCGAAGCGAACTACCCGAGCGATATCGCGGCCGCAGAGAACGCCGTCGCCGCGCAGCAGGTCGCGCGTTCCGATCAGAACGGCCCGTCGAAGTCGCAAGACGACAACGTGGCCGATGCGTCGACGCCTGCCAGCCATCGCGATGCGGCCCAGTCGCGTTCCGCACGGAATGCCGCCGACGACCTGTACGCACATTCGTGATCCGGTGCGCGCCCGCAGCACGGGGGCGCGGTCTCCCATGCAGCACTTCATTTGAATAACACGATACAAATAGGAGCATGACGATGGCCGGTTTGATGAAACGCGTTCTCGTGTCCACCGCAGTGATCGGCGGACTGTTCGGTGCGGTGGCGGCGCAGGCTGCGCCGAAGGACGACCTGAAGGGCACGAACGTCGTGCTCGTGCACGGCGCGTTCGCCGACGGGTCGAGCTGGAACCGCGTGATTCCGCTGCTCGAGGCACGCGGGCTGCACGTGGTGTCGGTGCAGAATCCGTTGAGCTCGCTCGCCGACGATGCGGCCGCAACGAAGCGCACGATCGACGCGCAGAAGGGGCCGGTCGTACTGGTCGGCCATTCGTGGGCCGGCGTCGTGATCAGCGAGGCGGGCAACGACGACAAGGTGAAGTCGCTCGTGTACGTCGCCGCGTTCGCACCCGACAACGGCCAGTCGATCGCCGACGTCACGCAGGGGTTGCCGGCCCCCGCGTGGGCCGGCGAGCTGCGCAAGGATGCGGGTGGCTTTGCGACGCTGTCGGACAAGGCAATCACGCAGGACTTCGCACCGGACCTGCCGCCTGCTCAGCAGCGCATCGTTGCGGCGACCCAGGGGCCGTGGTATAGCGGTTGCATCTCGGAGAAGATCACGCAGGCCGCGTGGCACGCGAAGCCGTCGACGTTCGTCGTCGCGACGCAGGACAAGATGATCGCCCCGACGCTGCAGGAAACGATGGCGAAGCGGATCGGCGCGACGGTCACGCGCGTGAACGGCAGCCATGTGTCGATGCTGAGCCAGCCGAAGGCCGTGGCCGACGCGATCATCGCGGCCGCCGAACGCGCGAAGCAGGATACGCAGTGAGTGAACATGGCGCCGCGCTTTCGTGGGGAAGCGCGGCGCCACGAGTGATTGTGATGTCCTTCCAAAAGGAGAAGTCATGACGCAACTCTGGCAACTGCCGGCAACCGAACTCGCGAAACGCGTGCGGCATCGTGAGGTATCCGCGCGCGAAGTGGCCGACGCGGTGCTCGATCGTCTCGATGCGGTGAATCCGGCGATCAACGCGGTGATCGAACACCGGCCCGACGAGGTGCGGCGGCAGGCCGACGCAGTCGATCGCGCGATCGCGCGCGGCGACGATCCGGGGCCGCTCGCGGGCGTGCCCGTTACCGTGAAGATCAACGTCGACCAGGCGGGTTTCGCGACGACCAACGGCACGCGCCTGCAGGAGCACCTGATCGCGCACGCCGACAGCCCGGTGGTCGGCAATATCAGAAAGGCCGGCGGAATCCTGCTCGGCCGCACCAATTCACCGACGTTCGCGTTGCGCTGGTTCACGTCGAATCTCGTGCATGGCCACACGCGTAATCCGCGCAATCCATCGCTGACGCCGGGCGGATCGAGCGGCGGCGCGGCGGCAGCCGTGGCCGCCGGGATTGGCCCGCTTGCCGTCGGCACCGACATCGGCGGCTCGGTGCGGTATCCGGCCTACGCGTGCGGCGTGCACGGGATCCGGCCGTCGCTCGGACGTGTACCGGCGTTCAATGCGTCATCGCCCGAGCGGGCGATCGGCGCGCAGCTGATGTCGACGGCGGGGCCGATTGCTCGCACGATCGACGATCTCTCGCTCGCGCTGCGTGCGTTCGCCGCGCCGGACCCGCGCGATCCGTGGCACGTGGCGGTGCCGTTCGACGGGCGCGAGGTGCCGAAGCGCGCGGCGCTGTGCGTGCGGCCGGGTGGCTTGCAGGTCGTGCCCGAGGTCGAGGCCGCGCTGCGCGACGCCGCACGGCGGTTGATCGATGCCGGCTGGACCGTCGACGAGATCGACGACACGCCGCCGATGCGCGAAGCGGCACTGTTGCAGGAGCAACTCTGGCTCGGCGACGGATTCGACGCATTGACGAACGCGGTCTTGAAGGACGGCGATCCGGGTGCGGCCGCCGTGGTCGAAGCCGTGCGCGGCAAGGTGCGCGATTTGCCGGCCGACGTGATCAGCCGCGCGCTCGTCCGGCGCACGACGCTGACGCGGCAGTGGCGGCTGTTCCTTGACGACTATGCGGTCGTGCTGCTGCCGGTGTCGTCGGAGCTGCCGTTCCCGGACGATCTCGACCGGCAGGGGCAGGGCGGGTTCGATCGCGTGTGGGAAGCGCAGCTCACGTTGCGCGCGCTGCCGGCGATGGGGCTGCCGGGGTTGGCCGTGACGACGGCGCTCGTGAATGGCGTGCCGGTCGGTGTGCAGGTGGTTGCCGCGCATCACCGCGAGGATCTGTGCCTGCTGGCGGGGCGCGATATCGAAGCGCGCGGCGTGCCGGTCGCCCCGGTCGACCCGGTGCAGTAACCGGTTGACGGACAGGCGAATGCATCGGCAATGCCCGTCGGGCATCGTGCCGATGCATTCCACCAGCCAGCCGGATTTCATCAGTCGTCCCTGCATGCGCGCCCGCGCATGCATTGCATTTCGGATTCCGTTGCAACGCGCTGTACGCCGCGTTGATCGTCTCCCTCGATACTTTTCAAAGTCCTTCGATGCTTGACATCGAACGGTCACCATTCTTCCCGTCCTGCTCGCCCGCGAACCCGCCCGAATAGCGCGCGTCTGCTATTGCATTCCCCGCGCCGCTGATTAGGAAATGAATTTTTATTGGTTCTGCTTGCCCGGCCGCACTCGCATAGTGGCGCTGACGGCTATAGACAGCACGCAAGCTGCAACGGCCGCTTTCCCGGTGTTTTTTGATCATACGAATCAACGAAAACAAGGAAGTGTCATGACGGTTGCATTGGAAGAACGAACCGCTGCGCAGCAGGCGCTCGAAGACGCGCGCGCAGCGGCGGCAGCGGCCGGCACGCCCTATGCGGGTGGCGTCGCGCCGGAAGCGGCGTGGGCGCTGTTCTCGTCCGGCGATGCATTGCTGGTGGACGTGCGCACCGCCGAGGAACGGAAATTCGTCGGCCACGTGCCGGAGTCGCTACACGTGCCGTGGGCAACAGGCACGAGCCTGACGCGCAACCCGCGCTTCGTGCGCGAACTGGAAGCGAAGACGGGCAAGACGGCCGTCGTGTTGCTGTTGTGCCGCAGCGGCAACCGCTCGGCGCAGGCGGCCGAGGCGGCGACGAAGGGGGGCTTTACGCAGGTATTCAACGTGCTCGACGGGTTCGAAGGCGACCTCGACGAGCGGCAGCATCGCGGCGGCAGCAATGGCTGGCGTTTTCGCGGCCTGCCGTGGGCACAGGACTGATTCACGGCCGTTACAGGGAGAAAGCAGCATGGCCGCATTCGACATCGACGACATCGTTCAATCGCTGCAGACCGTGCGCCGCGCATGGCGCGAGAAGCAGCGGCGCTCCCTCGAACCGGGTGGGCGCGACCTGCCGGCGCGCGAGGCGCTCGCGCAGATCATCGGCGCGCTGAAAGGCGTGCTGTTCCCGATGCGGCTCGGGCCGCCCGACCTGCGCCAGGAGAGCGAGAACTTTCACGTGGCCCATGCGCTCGACGCGGCACTGAATGCGCTGCTCGCGCAGGTGAAGCTGGAATTGCGCTACGCGGCGCGACAGCGCAATGCCGACGGGCCGGTCGATCGCGTCGATGACGTGGCGTCGACGGCCGTGCAGGCATTTGCCGCACGCTTGCCCGAGATTCGCCGGCTGCTCGACAGCGACGTGCTGGCCGCCTTCCACGGCGATCCGGCGGCGGGCAGTGTCGACGAGGTGCTGCTGTGCTACCCGGGCATCCTCGCGATGATCCACCACCGGCTCGCGCACGAGCTGTACGGCCTCGGCCTGCCGCTGCTCGCGCGGATCATCGCCGAGCAGGCGCATGCGGAGACGGGCATCGACATTCATCCGGGCGCACGCATCGGCGCGGGTTTCTTCATCGATCACGGCACGGGTGTCGTGATCGGCGAGACGGCGATCATCGGCGAGCGCGTGCGCGTGTACCAGGCCGTCACGCTCGGCGCGAAGCGCTTTCCGCGCGATGCGGCAGGTCACCTCGAGAAGGGGCTGGCACGTCATCCGATCGTCGAGGACGACGTCGTGATATATGCGGGCGCAACGATCCTCGGCCGCGTGACGATCGGGCGTGGCGCGGTGATCGGCGGCAACGTGTGGCTCACGCAGGACGTGCCGGCCGGCGCGAACATCACGCAGGCCGTGCTGCGCAGCGAAGCGAACACCGCACCGCGCGCGGCCGCGCGTGTCGCCTAGGAGGCGCGATGAGCGACCTCATCCATCACTTCGGCGCCAACGTGCGCAAGCTGCGCGAAGCGCGCACGTGGTCGCAGGAGCAGCTGGCCGAGCATGCGGGGTTGAACCGCTCGTATGTCGGCGAGATCGAGCGCGGCGAGGCGATCGCATCGATCGTCACCGCCGACAAGATCGCGCGCGCGTTCGACGTGTCGATCTCGACGCTGCTGCCGGGCGCGTACGTCACCTGAGGCTGCCCCGTTCCATTTCCCCTTCGGTTGCACGCGACATGACGGCTATAGCATGTTGAGCCGGCAGGTGCGTGCTTCCGATAATCACCGAGCGTCATAAGCAATCCCGTTTTTCATCTAAAGAACCCGGAGCCACACATGTCGACCGTTGCAAGCGGCACGGCCGCGCTGAGCGATCACGCCGCCCGCCAACTAGCGAACGCTACCAAGACCGTCCCCCAGCTTTCCACGATCACGCCGCGCTGGCTGACCCACCTGCTGCAATGGGTGCCGGTCGAGGCCGGCATCTATCGCCTGAACCAGGTGAAGAACCCGGAAGCCGTGCGCGCCGCGTGCACGCAGCTCGAGGACGAAAGCGTGCTGCCGCAGACCTTCGTGCCGTACGAGGAACAGCCGCGCGAGTATTTCCTGAACGCGGTGAGCACGGTGCTCGACGTGCATACGCGGATCTCCGATCTTTACAGCAGTCCTCATGACCAGATCAAGGAACAGCTGCGCCTGACGATCGAGACGATCAAGGAGCTGCAGGAAAGCCAGCTGATCAACAACCCCGACTACGGGCTGCTCGCCAACGTGACCGACGAGCAGCGGATCTTCCCGCTGACGGGCGCGCCGACGCCGGACGATCTCGACGAACTGCTGACCAAGGTGTGGAAGGAGCCCGCGTTCTTCCTCACGCACCCGCTCGCGATCGCCGCGTTCGGCCGCGAATGCACGCGGCGCGGTGTGCCGCCGCCGACGGTCAGCCTGTTCGGCTCGCAGTTCCTCACGTGGCGCGGCATTCCGCTGATCCCGTCGGACAAGGTGCCGGTTGCCGACGGCAAGACCAAGATCCTGCTGCTGCGCGTCGGCGACAAGCGCCAGGGCGTGGTCGGCCTCTATCAGCCGGGCGTCGCGGGCGAGCAGGGCCCGGGCCTGTCGGTGCGCTTCATGGGGATCAACAACCAGGCGATCGCGTCGTACCTGATCTCGCTGTATTGCTCGCTCGCGGTCCATTCGCCGGATGCGCTGGCTGTCCTCGATGACGTCGAAATCGCCAAGTTCCATGACTATCCCGACACCTACCGTTAATCCCGGCCTGGCCGGCGGCGACGCGCACGCGCTGCCGCATGCGCCGCTGCCGGCCGGCTTGCCCGACCCGGCGACGCTCGCGCGGCTCGCGTCGGAGTTCTTCGCGACGCCGCCCGGGCAGGCCACCGCGCCCGGGCTGTCGGCAGGCAGCGGCGCGGTCGGCGGCGTGCCGTCGGCGTTGCCGGCCGCCGCGCCGATCCTCGCGTCGGTCAGCAACCCGGTACCGGGCGGCTCGCCGCTCGCAGGGCCGGGCGGTGCGGGCACCGGCGTGCCCGGTCTCGCGCTCCCGCAAGGGAAAGTGCCCGGTGCGAACCTTGCGCCGTCCGCGCCGACGCACGTGCTGTCGCTCGGCAACCGCGCACCCGCGCTCGCGCCGCATGCGGCCGCGCAGAACGGGTTGCCCGACAACGTCGTGTCGATCGCACCTGCGCTCGAACCGCGCGTCGGCGGCGCGGCGCTCGGCGTGCCGCAAGTGAATGCGCCGGCACCGGAAGGCGCGGCGAAGGCATCGCCGTACTACTTCACGGACGGTTCGCTGCAGGGCTGGCAGGCGACGCCGCAGGACATCGTCGTGCCGTCGAACGGCCTTGCATCGCCGGAAGCGTTCGGGTTGCCGGGCGACGATGCGCTGCGCGCACTGCTCGCCGTGCATCGCGACGTGCCGGTGTCGCGCACATCGGGCGCTGACGTGCCGCGTTACTTCATCGACGATGCGCATGCCGCGGAGCCGCAAGGCCAGTTGCATCGCGGCGCGCACCCGCCGTTCGACGTGAACGCGATCCGCCGCGATTTCCCGATCCTGCAGGAACGCGTGAACGGCAAGCAGCTCGTGTGGTTCGACAATGCGGCGACGACGCACAAGCCACAGGCCGTGATCGACCGTCTCGCGTATTTCTATGCGCACGAGAACTCGAACATCCACCGCGCCGCGCATGCACTGGCCGGCCGCGCGACGGACGCGTACGAGCATGCGCGGGACACCGTGCGGCGATTCATCGGCGCATCGTCGCCTGATGAAATCGTGTTCGTGCGCGGCACGACCGAGGCGATCAACCTGATCGCGAAGACGTGGGGCGTGCAGAACGTCGGCGAAGGCGACGAGATCATCGTGTCGCATCTCGAGCATCACGCGAACATCGTGCCGTGGCAGCAGCTTGCCGCGCTCAAGGGCGCGAAGCTGCGCGTGATTCCGGTCGACGATTCGGGGCAGGTGCTGCTCGACGAATACCGGAAGCTGCTCAACGACCGCACGAAGATCGTGTCCGTCACGCAGGTGTCGAACGCGCTCGGCACGGTCGTGCCGGTGAAGGAGATCGTCGATCTCGCGCATCGTGCGGGGGCGAAGGCGCTCGTCGACGGCGCGCAGTCGATCTCGCACCTGCGCGTGGACGTGCAGGCGCTCGATGCGGATTTCTTCGTGTTCTCCGGGCACAAGATCTACGGTCCGACCGGGATCGGCGTCGTGTACGGCAAGCGCGCGATCCTCGACGACATGCCGCCGTGGCAGGGTGGCGGCAACATGATCGCGGACGTGACGTTCGAGCGCACGGTATTCCAGCCGCCGCCGAACCGGTTCGAGGCCGGCACCGGCAACATCGCGGATGCGGTGGGGCTGGGTGCTGCGCTCGACTACGTGAGCCGGGTCGGCATCGAGAACATCGCGCGCTACGAGCACGACCTGCTCGCGTATGCGACGAGCGTGCTCGCGCCGGTGCCGGGCGTGCGGCTCGTCGGCACGGCGCGCGACAAGGCGAGCGTGCTGTCGTTCGTGCTGAAGGGCTATGAAACCGAGGAAGTCGGGCAGGCGCTGAACGAAGAGGGCATCGCGGTGCGCTCGGGGCATCACTGCGCACAGCCGATCCTGCGGCGTTTCGGGCTCGAGGCAACGGTGCGGCCGTCGCTCGCGTTCTACAACACCTGCGATGAGGTCGATGCGCTGGTGAGTGTCGTGCGGCGTCTCGCGACGCGGCGTTGACGTCATGCGCTTGCGGCGGCCTTTGCGGGTCGCCGCAAGCGTTCCATCGCTTAAAAAAGTCAGAACCGCACGACCTGCTTCTGCTCGACGCTGAAGCCGTCGCGCAGCACGCTGGCCGAATCCGCGAAGTAGCGGCGGGTTTCCGACAGCAGGTCGGTGTTGCCGCGACGGCAGAACACGACCCCCGATCCTTCCTCCGTGAGCAGTTCGTCGATCAGCGATTCGGGTTGCCCGATATCGGCGAGATGGACGTTCTGCACGCCGTGTGCGAGCGCATCGAGCGCTTCGCGCACACAGGGCGCCGCGGTGGCGGCCGGGTGCTCGGCCAGCCAGTGCTCGAGTTCCGTGATGCCGTACAGCCCGGCGAGCTCGCCGAGTTCGCGCAGCAGCGTGCTGTCGACCATCATCACCAGCGTCACGGCGCCCGTGCGTTGCGCGAAGAGGCTGCCGAGCCGTTCCGCGCGCAGCAGGTGGTCACGGCCTGCGTCGTCCGGGGCGACCGGCATCACGACGGGTACCAGTCCGTTCTCGAGAAACGCATTCAGTGCGGCGCCGTCGAAGCGGGCGACCGCGCTCGTGCCGGTGCGGTCGGCATCCACGCTTGCCACGAGCAGGCCGCCGTCGTGACCGTCGATGCCGATCGCCTTGGCGCCGTGACTGCCGATCAGGCGCACCAGTTCATGATTGACGCCCGCCATCGCCGCGTGAACGGCGTGGATCGATTGCGTGCCGGATGTGGCCGGCACACCCTGGACGACGATCGGTCGAACGCCGGTGAGCGCGAGCAGCGCGACATCCTGCGCGAACGCCTGACGGGCGCGCGCATCGCTCGCGGCGCCGCCGTCGACGATGACGACGGTCTGCCCGTGCAGGGCCTGCATGAACGGCAGTGAGCGCGCCAGGCCGGCTACGCGACGGGACGTAAGAGTGGGACTTTCAGGGTCTGGGAACATGGGAATCCGGATGGATGAAGGGAGTGCGTGCCGCCGCACGGTGCGGCATCAATACGGCATCAATGCGTGTGTTGCATCAGCTGGTGAATCTCGTCGGGCGTCTGCGCGTCGCGCGATGCCTGCCGGAACGGGCGCTCGCTGAAGCACCGCGCCGCGTCGGCGAGCAGTTCGAGATGCGCGCGGTCGTCTTCTTTCGGGAGGACGAGCACGATGAATTCGCGCACGGGCTTGCGGTCCGGCGCGTTGAAGGTGAACGGATACTGCGCGCGAACGAACAGCGCGATGGCCGAGCGAAGCCCGTCGACACGCGCATGCGGAATCGCGACGCCCTGGCCGAGGCCGGTCGAGCCGAGTTGCTCGCGCTTGATCAGTTCGGTCCTGATCCGTTCCGCGGCGACACCGCTGCTGCGCTCGATATATCGCGCGACGAGGTCGAACAACTGGATCGCGCTTTCGACCGGTACGTCGAGCAGGATGTTGTCCGGCGGGCAGGCGTCGGCCAGCCGGGTCGCGAACGGTGCGCCGCCGCGTCGGTGGGGAAGGTCGGGGTGGCCGCCAGCGGCGGCCTGCTGCGTTTGCATGCGGATCTCTCCGTGTCGGGATGACAGGGAAATCCTAGACAAAAGCGCGTAAAGACGGTGTTAGATACGCGTGGGCCCGGCATTAAAATCGTGTATCGATCGCCGATGGAACCGAGCCCGACACGTATCGCTTCAGGTACCCGACAGCACGAACGGCAGCGTCGTCAGCAGGAAGACCGAAATGCCGACGACGGGCGCGCCGAACGCGATCGCCGCGAACGCCACCGCGGCGCTGGTCAGCACGAGCGTCCTCGACACCCGTCGGTGCCGGTCGTGTGCAGCCGCCCTGTCATCGCGGATTGCATCGGTCCGCGCACCGATCACGTGTTTCCAGAACGTCAGGCCAAGCATGATTGCTCCTGTATGAAAGTTGACCGGGACAGGGCGCGCAACGCGCCTGCCAGGCGGGTCAGCAGCGCTTGAGCTTGAGCACGCGCGAGATCTGCCCCGGCGTGAAGCTGCTGTTGCGCACGTACGGCGCGCAGTCGAGCGGGGCGGTGAGCGATTCGCTGACGACGTACTGGCCGACGAAACGGTATGCGTCCGTTGCCATGCGGATGAACACCGGAATCGCATTGCGTTGTGCGGCGAGAGTCCTGCCGGCCGCCCGCGCGGACGCGCTGCCGTCGCAGAGGATCACGTCGGGTGCGTGCGGGTTGAGGTCCGTGCGCAGGCAGGCGGCCACGACCTTGCCGTTCTTCGTCGGCAGGAACGCCTGTTTGCTGCCACCGCACGCGGTGTGGATGAATTCGCGGGTGTACTGCTTGTCGATCTCGAACATGTTCGGGCTCCGGTATCGGAAACTTACGTGGGTTAAATCAGGTATGCAAATCAATGCGGCCGGATCGACATGCCGGATGCAGGGATGCCGATCGATCATTGCCGGGGCGGCGGATCGATGGCGCGTCGTGATACGGAGATTTCCGCGCGAATACGCTCGCATGGCGCGATGCGCGGCTAACGCATCGACGTCGTGTTCAAGCGTGCACGGGAATGACTACGGCGCGCACCGTCCGCCTGCTGGCAGGACGGTGGCTCGGGAAAAGAGAGACGCAGGCGTCCTGCCTGTCAGGCAGAAAAGCAACTCGGAGGGCGAGGACTTCGGATGCGCATGTGCGTACTCGGTGAGGGATGGACTGCGAACACATTCTAGTGAACGCATGCGCGGGCGCAAGTAAAAAGGTCGTAAAGGTTGCGCGACCCGTGCGGGATCGCGCCGTGTGCTACGTGCACTGCCGGAGATGCTGGATTGTGCTGTCAGCGTGGCGGGGAAGCGGTGGGGGTTCGACGCGTGTGCGCTTGTGTGAACGGAAACGCAGCCGATCAGCGTCCGGCGAGCATCCGCCCACCAACGCCCATCAGCAGCAGCCCGGCCGTTGTATCGAGCATGGCCTTGCGTCGAACCAGCAGCCCGCGCACCGACGGGTGCGAGGCGAGCAGCGCCATCGTGCAATACCACGCGGCCGAGATCGCCACCGACAGCGTGACGACTGCGAGATCGAGCCAGGCCGGCGCGTGGGCCGGCACCATCAGCGCGAAGATGCTCCCGTAGAACGCGACCGATTTCGGATTCGTCATGCTGACGACGTAGCCCTTCTTCGCGGCGTGCCAGTCGGACGCGGCGGCCGGCGCGGCGACGGGCAGCGGCTTGCGCGCGGTCACGATCATCTTCAGGCCGAGCCAGATCAGGTAGGCGGCGCCCGCCAGCCGCAGCGCCGTGTGGACCCATGCGACATGCGTGACGAGCAAGCTGAGCCCGGCGATCGCGATCGCCGCCCAGGTGCCGGACGCGGCGGCCAGGCCCAGGCCCGTCATCACGCCGGCGCGGCGCGACTCGACCGCGGTCGACGTGACGATCACGAAGTTCGGCCCGGGGCTGGCGACGCTCAGCAAGAGGACGCCGGCAAGCGGAAGCAAGGTAGCGAGGGTGGTCGACATGGCGTGGAGGGCAGTGCGACGGGACGGGCGTTCATCTTACCCGAGCGCGGCCACCGGCCTGCCACGGCGCGGTTTCATCGATCCAATGAAAAAAGCGCGTGACGACTTTCATCGCCACGCGCAGGGGGAGTCTGCAAGGTCGCGCGCATGCCGGCGAACCGGCACACGGCACACACGTCACACCATCAGAAATCGAACCCGGGCCCACCCGCACCCGGCCCGCCCGGCGCCGCCGTCGGCGCCGCATCCTTCGGTGCTTCGAACACGGTCGCATCGGTCGTCAGCAGCAGCCCCGCGACCGACGCCGCGTTCTGCAGCGCCGTGCGCGTGACCTTGGTCGGATCGAGCACGCCCGATTCGACGAGGTCGCCGTATACGCCCGTCTGCGCGTTGTACCCGAAGTTGCCCGAGCCTTCGGCCACCTTCGCGACGACGACGCTCGCTTCCTCGCCTGCGTTCGTGACGATCTGGCGCAGCGGTTCCTCGAGCGCGCGCAGCACGATCTTGATGCCCGCGTTCTGGTCGGCGTTCACGCCCTGAAGCTCGCGGATCGCCTGCCGCACGCGGATCAGCGCGACACCGCCGCCCGGCACAATCCCTTCCTCGACGGCGGCACGCGTCGCGTGCAGCGCGTCGTCGACGCGATCCTTCTTCTCCTTCACCTCGATCTCGGTGGCGCCGCCGACCTTGATCACCGCGACACCGCCCGCGAGTTTCGCGACCCGCTCCTGCAGCTTTTCACGGTCGTAGTCCGACGTGGCTTCGTCGATCTGCACGCGGATCTGCTTCACGCGCGCCTCGATGTTCTTCGCATCGCCCGCGCCGTCGATCACGGTCGTGTTTTCCTTGCCGACCTCGATGCGCTTCGCCTGGCCGAGTTCGGCGAGCGTCGCTTTCTCGAGCGTCAGGCCCGTTTCCTCGGCGATCACCTGCCCGCCGGTGAGGATCGCGATGTCCTCGAGCAGTGCCTTGCGGCGGTCGCCGAAGCCCGGCGCCTTCACGGCGACCGTCTTCAGGATTCCGCGGATGTTGTTCACGACCAGCGTCGCGAGCGCTTCGCCTTCGACATCCTCGGCGATGATCAGCAGCGGCCGGCCCGACTTCGCGACCTGTTCGAGCACCGGCAGCAGGTCGCGGATGTTCGAGATCTTCTTGTCGTGCAGCAGGATGTACGGGCTTTCGATCTCGGCGATCTGCTTGTCGGGATTGTTGATGAAGTACGGCGACAGGTAGCCGCGATCGAACTGCAGCCCCTCGACGACATCGAGTTCGTCCGCGAGCGACTTGCCGTCCTCGACGGTGATCACGCCTTCCTTGCCGACGCGGTCGATCGCTTCCGCGATGCGCTGGCCGATCGATTCCTCGCCGTTCGCGGAGATCGTCGCGACCTGCGCGATTTCCTTGCTCGTGGTGGTCGGCCGGCTGATCTTCTTCAGCTCGTCGACGGCGGCCGCGACGGCCTTGTCGATGCCGCGCTTCAGGTCGAGCGGATTGAGCCCGGCCGCGACGTATTTCTGGCCTTCGCGGACGATCGCCTGGGCGAGCACGGTCGCCGTCGTGGTGCCGTCGCCGGCCGCATCGCTGGTGCGCGATGCGACTTCCTTCACGAGCTGTGCGCCGATGTTCTGCAGCTTGTCCGCGAGTTCGATTTCCTTCGCGACCGACACGCCGTCCTTCGTGACGACGGGTGCGCCGAAGCTGCGTTCGAGCACGACGTTACGGCCCTTCGGCCCGAGCGTGACCTTCACCGCATTCGCGAGAATGTTCACGCCTTCCGTCAGCTTGGCCCGTGCGACGTCGCTGAAAATGATTTCCTTCGCTGCCATGATTGCGCTCCGTTATTGGTTGACGACCGCGACGATGTCTTCTTCGCGCAGCACGAGAAACTCGTTGCCATCGACCTTGACGGCCTGGCCTGCGTACTTGCCGAACAGCACGCGCTCGCCGACCTGCAGGTCGGGCACGATGCGCTGGCCGTCCGCATCCTTGCGGCCGGGGCCGACGGCGATCACTTCACCCTGATCGGGTTTTTCCGCGGCGCTGTCGGGGATCACGATCCCCGACGCGGTGGTGGTTTCCTGGTCGAGTCGCTTCACGATCACGCGGTCGTGCAAGGGGCGTAGGCTCATTGGTTCGTCCTGTGCTGATCTGTTGAAATTGGCTGGCACTCTTTAACAGAGAGTGCTGACGAGTATAAAAATGCGCGGCGTCGCGATCCAATAACGGATTCCGAAATGCATTCGCGCCGTCGTGCAAAGCGCGTCGCCTCTGCTATTGCGACACGGCCGGCTGTGCGGCCGGCGTGCAGACCGGGCGGATCGTTTCGCCGGCGAGCACGCGCTTCACGAACGGAATCGAATCGGCGAGCGACGCGTTCACGGTGCCGTTGTGTTCACGGCCCGCATACAGGTGCGCCTCGACGGTCGTGCCCGCCGCGCATGCATCCTTCGCGAGCGCGAGTTCGAGCGGTGCGAGCCCGTCGTCCGCGCCCGCACCGATGAAGACGGGCGTGGCGATCTTCAGCGTCGGGTATTTCAGGTACTCATCCCACCATGCCTTCAGCCGCGCATCGCCGCCGGGCTTCACGGTGTTCGCATGCGTGAGGTGCGCGAGCGCCGCGTCGTCTTCGAGCGACGCGAGGCAACTGATGCGCGACTGTTCGAGGATCGGCAATGCGTGGTCGGTCAGCACCTCGTCCGCGCGCAGCGACGGGTCGATCTGCTGCGCGGAGAGCACCGAGTAGAACTGGTACGCGAGTGTCGGATCGACGCGTTCGGGATCGCGCCGGTACGCGCTTTCAAACTTCGGCAGCGACGCGAGCGTGGCGGGCGACGCGTTGTAGATCGTGCCGGTGGCAACCGTTGCGCGGATCGCGAGTTCGGGCGCATAGGCGGGGGCGTAGCCGGCCGCCGCGAACACGGCCGAGCCGCCTTGCGACTGGCCGACGAGCACGACCTCGTTCGCGAGGCCCCGCACGCCGCCGAGCACTGCGCGCACGCTGTCGAGCAGCGTATAGCTGTTCGAGCGGTTGTTGAGCTGCGGATTCGGGCCGGGCGTGCCGAGCCCCTGGTAGTCGGTCGCGACGACCGCGAACCCTTGCTGAAGCCACGTGTTCAGGTAGCGCACGTCGCGATACGAGCGGCCGAACCACGACGGCGCGCAGATGTCGGCCATCCCGAACGTGCCGTGCGCCCACGCGACGATCGGCCAGCCGCCCGCGGGCGGCGTGCCGCGCGGCACGAACAGCGCACCCGACACGGCGATCGGCGTGCGGCCGCCGACGCCGTCGGTCGATGCATAGAGGATGCGCAGCTGGCGGCCGGCGCTCGCGAGCCCGAGCGTCGCTGGAAGCGGCTCGGAACGCAGCAGCACGCCGGGCGTCGCCGGAATGTCGCGGTCCCACGTGTAGAACGCGGACACGCGGCCGTCGCCCTGCAACGGATCGGGCACGGGAACGCGGCCGGGCGAAGCCGCCTGCGAGAGGAGAGACGATACGGCGAGCGCCGAAGCCAGCAGCGTGCGCGCGGTGTTGCCGCGCAGGGGGAGGAGCGTCATGGTCGGATGGGTGTCGGTGAAGTCGGATCGGACGCGCCGGACAGCGCGCGGCGCGGGCCGACCACGACGCAAGTTTCGAACCAGCGCAGCCGTTGGGCACGTGGCGCGAGGTACGACGGGCCGCTGCGTCGTACGGTGTGCCGCACACGCTGTCGGCGGCTGCGCGTCGCGCAGCAATCCGGGCCGGCAGGCTGTTGCTCCCGCAACAGAGGCGCTCGCGTGAGTCGCACGGCGCGCGTCGTGCCAGGCGCACGCGCACCGTGGCGCGGGCCTTCGACGCGTGCATGCCCGGCTGGCACGATTGCTGCTGATCCGGTGGCCGTGCGTCGCGGTGTCACGACATCGCGATGCGAGCTCATCCGTCCACCCAATCAAGGAAACCGTCCTCATGTCCGTCACCTCAACCCTCGACAGCGGCGAACTCGTGGCATTCGTCGAGCGCGCCACGCGCGAATTCACGCAGGCCGAGCGCGTGCTGAAGGACACGCGCACGCTGTCCGCGACCAACACGTTCCAGGCGTTCCAGCGTGTGCCGGGCACCGAACTCATCGTCGCGCTGTCGGCGCCGAGCCCGTGGGCCGCGTCGCAGGAGATTCAGCCCGTCGTCGTGACGTTCGACGGCGACGTGCTGCACGGCGACGCGCGCGCGGGCGGCAACGGGCCGCGCTATGCGGACGTGTTCCGCGAGGCGCCGGAAGTCGGCGTCGTGATCCACGTGCACGGCCCGTACCTCGGCGCCTGGGCGAGCGCGCATCGCCCGCTGCCGATCCGCTATGCGCCGGCCGCGCGCTACACACGCGCCCGCGAGATTCCGGTGTACGTCGATCGTCGTCCCGGCGAGCCGCGCTTCATCGTCGACACGATCCGCCGCGACCCGGAGGTGCCGGCGATCATCGAGGCAAATGGCGGCGCGACGTTCTGGGGCAAATCGATCCTCGATGTTTCGAAGTACATCCTGATCCTCGAGGAGGCTGCGTATTTCCAGGCGCTTGCGGAACCGCTCGGCGGCTCGCTCGAATTCGGGCCGGGTGCGCTCGAGCAGCAATGGAAGATGACCGGCCTCGCGTGACGCCGCGCGGCGGCCGGCGCAATCCGGCCGCCGTCATACCGATAGCTCGATGAATTGGTTCGTGGCCGGCGCGCACCTTGCTATCGTCGAACCTTCCCCGTTCAACACGCCGGTCGTGCCATGGCCATCTTCAGCTTGCCGGACCCGACTTCGCACGCGATCACGATTCGTGCGAAGGCGCTGACGTTCGACGATCCCAAATCGCGGGTGCTGCTCGAGCGCATCCAGCTCGTCGCGCCCAGCGACGCGACCGTGCTCGTCACCGGCGAGAGCGGCACCGGCAAGGAGCTGATCGCGCGCCTCGTGCATTCGCTGAGCGAGCGTCACGAAGGCCCGTTCGTCGCGGTCAACTGCGGCGCGTTCTCCGAGACGCTGATCGAAAGCGAACTGTTCGGCCACGAGCGCGGCGCGTTCACCGGCGCGATCAACAGCCAGCCCGGCTGGTTCGAATCCGCGAACCGCGGCACGCTGTTTCTCGACGAGGTGGGCGACCTGCCGCTGTCCGCGCAGGTGAAGCTGCTGCGTGTGCTGCAGGAGCGCGAAGTGACGCCGGTCGGCTCGCGCAAGACCGTGAAGATCGACGTGCGGCTCGTCGCGGCCACCAACGTGAATCTCGAAGCCGCGGTGCGCGCGGGCAATTTCCGCGAGGATCTTTACTACCGCCTCAACGTCGTGAAGCTGAGCCTGCTGCCGTTGCGCGAGCGGCCCGGCGACATCGCGCCGTTGATCGAGCACTTCATCGACACCTATGCGAAGCGGCTGCGCGTGGCCGCGCCGACGCTGACCGATACCGCACGCGCCCGGCTGCATGCGCACGCGTGGCCCGGCAACATCCGCGAACTCGAGAACGTGATCCACCACGCGGTGCTGATCTGCGCGGGCGGTGCGATCGACGTGAGCGACCTGCAGTTCTCCGCGCTGTCGCTCGCGCCCGATGCCGGCGACCCGCGCACCGCGGCGGCGGCCCCGCCGCGCCGGGCGCGCGACGTGGCCGAGGCCACCGATGCGCTGCGCCACGCGGTGATCGAACTGCTGGATCTCGGCACGCCGGCACTGTGGCAGCACATTGAAGACACCGTCTATCGCAGCGTGTTCGACTACAGCGACCACAACCAGCTGCGCATGTCGCGCCTGCTCGACCAGTCGCGCAACATCGTGCGCGCGCGGCTCGCGCAGCTCGGCATCCTGAAGCCGCGCGACGCGGGCGACGCCGACGCGCGGCTGCGCCGTCAGGCGTGATCGCGCCAGCGCAGCGCGCGCTGCGCGATTCGCTCGCATAGCGCACTCATGCCGACGGCGAGCGCCGTCACCCCCAGCACGCAGACCAGCAACACGTCGGCACGCGCGCCGGCCTGCGCGTTCTGCATCAGGCTGCCGACCCCCGCACCCGCGTTGAACAGCAGCTCGCTACTGGTCGCGGTGATCCACGCAAACGGCACGGCCTGCAACACGCCCGCGAACAGGTCGGGCAGCGCGCCCGGAATCAACACGTCGCGCCACAGGCCGATGCGTGTCAGGCGATACGACTGCGCGAGTTCGACATAGCGCGGGTCGACGCGGCGCAGCCCGTCGAAGCTGGCGGTGGTCATCGGGTAGAACGCGGCGAGCGCGATGATGAACACCTTCGCGAATTCGCCGGTGCCGGCCCACAGGCTCAGCAGCGGAATCAGCCCGAGCAGCGGCACGTAGCGTAGCGCCTGGAACGCCGGTTCGCCGAGCTTGCGCGCGAGCGTCGAGCGCGCCATCGCCGCACCGAACACGAGCCCGAACGCGACGCCGGCCGCCAGGCCGAGGGTCGTGCGGCGCAGGCTCGCGCCGAGATCGGTCGCGAGTTCGCCGCTGCGTGCGAGTTCGACGAGCGCGGCGCACACCTGCTGCAACGGCACGAACGCATATTGATGGGCCGCATCGCCGGACGACGCGTATTGCCATGCGGCGACCAGCAGAGCCGGCACGACGAGGCCGCGCGCACGACGGCGCAGCGCGGCGAACGGGAAGGCGGGTAGGGCGAGGGTCATTCGGAAACCTGTTCGTTCAGCGAGTGGGTGTCTGCCAGCGCAATGCGTAACGTTGCACGAGCGCGATCGACCGGTCGATCGCGAAGCCGATCAGCCCGATCACCGCGACGTCGATGAGCACGACGTCGAGGCGCAGCATCTGCCGCGCCAGTTCCATCATCTGGCCGATCCCGCTGTCGGCGCTGAGCAGCTCGACCGCGACGAGCGCAAGCCACGCGCGCGCGAGCGCGATCCGCACGCCGGTCAGCAGCGGTGGCAACGCGGCGGGCAGCAGCACGTCGCGCAGCAGCGCGAAGCGGCCGAGCCCGTAGTGCCGCGCCATCTCGACGAGATCGCGCGGCGCGTCGTGCACGCCCGTGTACGCGGCCAGCGCGACCGGAAAGAACACGGCCTTGCCGACGACGACGAGCTTCAGCGGTTCGTCGACGCCGATCAGCAGGATCAGCAGCGGAATCAGCGTGAGCGTCGGCACTTGCCGCAGCAGGTCGAACGTCGGCCGCAGGTAGTCGGCGAACAGCCGGCTGCGCGCAAGCAGGATGCCGAATGCGGCACCGCCGGTCGCGCCGATCGCGAAGCCGAGCGCGAGGCGATGCAGCGTGATCAGCAGGTTGTCGCGCAGTTCGCCGGTGTCGAGCAGCGTGCGCAGCGTTGCCGCGAGCCGGTCGGGCGGCACGAGGAGCTGAGGCGGGAACCAGCGCTGCGCGCTCGCGAGCCACCACAGCGCGACGAACGCGACGGGCGTGGCCCACCACAGCGCGAGCCCGCCGAGCCGTGCCATGCCGGGCAGGCGGAGCGCGCGTGTGCCGTTCGACGCGAGGGCATGCATCGGCATCAGCGGCTCGCGACGCGCGCGGCGTCCGCGCGCCAGTAGCCGTCGAGCCCGAGCTGCTTGAGCGCGGTTGCGACGAACGTCGGCGCGAGCAGCGCATTCACGTCGACCGGCGTGGACGTCAGGCCGGCCTGGCGGCTGTACGCGATGACGTCGCGGTAGTGGCCGGTCAGCGCGGGCGTGAAGAGCGGCGTCCATTGCTCCTTCCACGGGGTCGCCTCATCCGCGTATTCGCGGCGCACGATGCTTTCCGGCTGGCCGGACGCGCTCAGGATCTTTACGTACGCGTCGCGGTTCTGCGGCTGCGAGATCCAGTGCGCCGCGCGCACGTAGGCGGTCGCGACGAGCTGCGTGATGTCGGGATAGCGCCGGACGAAATCGTCGGACGCCCACAGTTCCGCGCGCATCTTCCAGTCGTCGGGCGCGGTCTTGGTCGACCAGATGATCTTGCCGACGCGCTTGTCGACGAGCGAATACGCGTCGGACAGCGTGAAGAAGCCGTCGACCCGGCCGGCCGCGACGGCCGCCGCCCCGGCCTGCGGGTCGAGGTTGTAGATCTTGAAGTCGGACAGCTTCAGCCCGTTCTCGGCGAGCAGCTTGCTGAACGTGACTTCCCAGGGCCGGCCGCGATTGAGCGCGATGCGCTTGCCTTTCAGGTCGACGATCGACTTCGCGGTCGACGCGGCCGGCACGACGAGGTACGTGTTGCTGCCGACGCCGCCCGGCACGATCAGGCGCGTGTGCGTGCCCGACGCGTTGACGACAACCGACGGCAGGTCGCCGTAGCCGGCGAAATCGATGCTGCCGTTCGTGAACGCTTCGTTCACGAGCGTGCCGACCGCCGCGGTCGACACGGGCACCCATTGCAGCGTCACGTGCCGCGCGGCGAGCGCGTTCGCGAGCGACTTGTCGGCGTCGATCAACGCGGACGCGCCCGCGTATTGCGTCTTGCCGCCGCTCGAATAGGCGACGACGGCGATCCGCACGACCTTGGGCGCGTCGTCCGCCTGCGCGGCCGGTGCGGCGAGCGATGCCGCGGCGAACGGCAGCGCGGCGAACAGCGCGCGCAGCGGGCGGCGCAGCGACGTGAGGGAGAGCGTGTGTTTCATGGTGGTCCGGAACAGTGGGCGGAAAAGGGGCTCACGCGCGCTTCTGCAGCGACGGCCGCAGCACGTCGGCGAGCGGACGCGGGTCAATCCAGTCGGCGACGTCGAAGTCGGCTTCCAGAAAGCCGTGGTCGTGCAGGAAGGTCTTGAAGTCGTCGAGCGCGGCGACCGATTCGTCGTCGAGGTTGACGCCGAGATGCCGGTGCAGCTGGTTGCCGTACGCGGCGCGCACCCAGTCGATCGACGATGCGGTTTCGCCGGCCACGTAGTGCGCGGTTTCGTCGGGATGCGTGCCGGCCCAGTCGCCGGCTGCGACCACGAGCTTCAGGAAGCCGGCGACGATGTCCGGATGGTTCGCGAGCACGTCCGCGTTGACGGTCAGCGGGCGCGGCGTGCCGTTGTTGTTGCGGATCGAGCGCTCCGGATGAAAGCCGATGTCGATCACGACGTGCGCGCCGATCAGCTGCGCGATCTCGAGGCCGGTCGAACCCTTCACGTAGATCGCGTCGACCTCGCCGCGCAGCAGCGCACCGGCTTCGGCCGCGTACAGCGCGCGGCTCGAAAAGCCGTGCGGCGACACGAACAGGTCCGCCGCGCGCGCCGGCCCGACGGCCTGCAGCGTGCGCGCGTGCACATCGACGCGTTCGACGTCGCGCGTGGTCAGCCCGTCGAGGCTCAGCGCGTTGACGAAGCCGCGCAGCGCCGACGCGCGAAAGATGTCGATGCGGTCGTCGGGGCGGCTCGGAATCGCGATGCGGCGCCCACGCAATGCCTTCACCGAGCGGATGCCCGACTCGGGCCGCGCGAGGATCAACTGTGATTCGTCGACCCACGACAGCCCGATCACGCGCGTGTTCGCGCCGTTCGAGCGCGCCCACATCGCGGGGATGCTGCCGCCCTGGCGAAACGACTGCGCGAGCGTGTGATCGCTGATCGACGACACGTCGTGCCGCGTGGCGCCGCGCGGCGAGCGGATCGCGACGCCGTCGGCCGACGTCTCGCCGTTGAGCCAGCCGAGATGCACGGCGATGCCGAGCGGGGTCGGCACGGGCGATCGGGCGTACCAGAACGTCTGCTGCTTGTCCGATGACGAATCGGGCCTGTCTGTCATGGGTGAGATTCCCTCTCTGCGTAAGCATGGATGAAACCCGGTCGCGCACGGTGTCGGTGTCGCACGCGCGGGCCGGTCAACGTTGCAAGTTCCGGGCCAGTGAACGGAAACGGCGCGGCCGCACGCGGCGCGGGCGTCGCGCGGGAGGGGCGATGCGCGTGCCGATGCATGGCCTGTTGCGCCAGCAACAGTCGCGTCGGCCGCTGTTGCGCGCGCAGCAGCGGTGGGGTTGGTGCAGCAGCGCGGTGCGGGCGTGTTTTGCCGTGTCCGCGAACAACCGGTGAGCGCTGAGCGATTCCCGCTGATGCCCGACCGACAAGGCGTTGTGCACATTCATCGACGGGCCGGCACGCGCAGTGGCGAGCACGTTGGCACACCGCGTGCTTTACAGCGCAGCACACGCGCGGCACGCCGATGCCGCACGCAATCCGAATGGCCCGACCAGGAGAACTCCGATGGCTGTTGAATTTCTGTGGCGCCTGCCGATGCATGGTGACGGCCGGCGCGCACACGACCTGCATACGCGCGGCGAATGGAATCGCCAGCGCGCATCGCGCGTCGCGCCGAAAGTCGACGACGACGATTTCGGCTACATCGACTATCTGTCGCAGGTCGCGCGCGCGGCCGATATCGCCGGCTTCCACGGCGCGCTGATTCCGATCTTCCGCTTCACCGAGGAGCCGTGGGTCGTGGCGGCCGCGCTGGCGCGCGAGACGCGCCGGCTGCGGCTCCTGATCGCGTTGCAGCCGCATTTCGTGCATCCGGTCTATGCGGCGCAGATGGCCGCGAGCCTGCAGCGGATCAGCCGCGGCCGCGTGGAGTGGAACGTCGTCACCGGCGGCGGCGGCCCCGATCAGCGGGCATACGGCGATTTCATCGATCACGACAGCCGCTATGCGCGGACCGACGAATTCCTCGATGTCGTGAAGGGCGTCGCGGCCGGCGAGCCGTTCACGTTCGACGGCCGCTTCTACCGCGTCGAAGCCGGTGGCCTGCTGCCGCCGCTGAGCGGCCAGAAGCCGCCGCGCATCTACCTGGCCGGCGCGAGCGACGCCGCGCTCGCGGTCGCCGCGAAGCATGGCGACGTGCACCTGAACTGGGGCGAGCCGCTCGCGAAACAGAAGGAGGTGATCGATGCGGCACGCCGCGCGCTCGATCGCCAGCACGCCGAGCGCGACCTGCGCTTCGGCATGCGCATCGACATCCTCGCGCGCGACACCGAGGAGCAGGCGTGGGCCGAGTTGCGGCAGATGTTCGCGACCGTGGGCGACGCGACGCGCAACGGCTTCGGCGGGCGCGGCGAGTCGTCGGAATCGGTCGGCGCGAAACGCCAGTTCGCGCTGCACCAGGGCAACACGCAGCACTTCGACGACCTGATCGTCGGCCCGAACCTGTGGGCCGGGATGTCGCAGATTCGCGGCGGCCCCGGCTGCGTGATCGTCGGCAGCCACGAGCAGGTGGCCGAGCGGCTCGCGGAATACGTCGACATCGGCGTCTCGACGTTCATTCTGGCGAGCAACCCGCATCTCGAGGAGGCGTACCGCGTAGGCGAGGAAGTGCTGCCGCTCGTCGACGGCGCGCGAAACGCGCGCGCCACGCAGGCGGCGCTGCGTGTGGCCGGCGCATGACCGCAACGGCATTCCCGCGCCTTCCAACCCCATCGACAAGGACATTCACCATGACGACACTCGCTGCGCAGGCCACGGCCTGCGACGCACTCTGGTACACGCGTTGCCCGGTGCCGACCGCGCTCGGCATCGCCGTGCATCGCGGCTGGTTCGATGAGGAGTTCGGGCCGGACGGCATCACGCTGAATTCGCTGCAGGAGACGGCCGATGCCGGCAAGCGCGAATCGCATTTCGATCACAGCCTGCCGCACTCGTTCCGGCAGGGCGGCAACATTCCCGCGCTGTGGGCGCGAGCACGCGGCGCCGATACGCGCGTGATCGGCCTGTCGTGGACCAACGAATTCCAGGCGATCGTCACGTTGCCCGAGCGCGGCATCCGCTCGGTGCGCGATCTGCGCGGCCGGCGGCTCGGGTTGCCGCGCCATCCGATCAGCATCGACTTCTGGCGGGCGGCCGCGCTGAAAGGCTTCCTGAGCGCGCTCGAACTGGAAGGGCTCGGGCACGGCGACGCCGAATGGGTCGACCTGCCCGACGAACGCGAACGTCGCACGGGGCCCGCTTCGTTCACGCGCGGCCCGCACGAGTACGGGCTCGAGATCGCGGCGCTCGTGCGCGGCGAGGTCGATGCGGTGTTCGTGAAAGGCGTCGAGGGGCTCGAAACCGTGCATCTGATCGACGCGCAGGTCGTCATCGATCTCGGTGCGCACCCCGATCCGCTGGTGCGGATCGGCAACGGCACGCCGCGCACGCTGACCGTCGACCGCGCGCTGATCGACGCGCGCCCCGATCTCGTGAGCCGCTTCCTGTCGGTCGTGGTGGGGGCGGGCGATTGGGCCGCGCGCCATCCGGCGGAGACGGTCGCCTATATCGGCCGCGAGACGCGCGCATCCGACGAGTGGGTGCGCTATGCGTACGGCGCGGACGTGCATCGCCATCTGGAGACGGGGCTCGCGCAAACGTCGATCGACGGGCTGGTCGCGTTCAAGGACTTCCTCGTCGAATGGGGCTTTCTCGAACAGGATTTCGATGCGCGCGCGTGGATCGACCCGGCGCCGTTCACGCACATCGACCGGCAACGCCATGCGTGGGTCGCGTAGCGCGCCGCGGCGCGTCATTGCAAGGAGTCGAGCATGACAGGTCTGACGATCGAATACGGCGTGCCGCCGGCACGCCGGCATGCGGCGCGTGCTGCGCCGCGCGCAGGTGCGAGCGGGGTGGCGGGCAGGGCGGTGGCAGTGGCGCGTCCGCCGTCCGCTTCGCCTTCGCCTTCGGCACGGCCGGATCCGCGAGCGGCGAAGCCGGGCGCGTGGCGCGTCACGGGTGCGATCGCGCTTGCAGTCGCGGCACTGCATGCGGGTGTCGCGCTGCTGGCCGCGCGCGCGCCGGCCGCGCCGCCCGTGCAGCCGCCGCGGCCGCTGCCGATGACGGTCGAGCTGACGCGGCCGCCCGAACCGTTGCCGCAGGCCGCGCATCCACCGCCACCGGTGGTGCCGCCGAAGCCGCTGAAGCAGGCGCCGACGCCGACGCCGACGCCGCGTGCGGCCATCGTGCATCCGGCGCCTGCGCCCGCTGCCGCGCCGCAAGTCACCCGCGAGGCGGTCACCGCGACGGCGGTACCGGCCGTCGCTGCGCAAGCCGCACCGGCTCCCGCGCCTGCCGCACCCGTGCGTGAAACCGCACCGATCGGCGACGCGGCCTACCTGCGCAACCCGGCGCCCGACTATCCGGCGTTCGCGCAGGACCAGGGCTGGGAAGGGCGCGTCGTGCTGCGCGTGCACGTGCTCGCGAACGGCTCGCCCGATTCCGTCGAGGTCCGCACGAGCAGCGGCCGCCGCATGCTCGACACCGCGGCGGTGGCCGCGGTGAAGCGCTGGACGTTCGTGCCCGCGAAGCGCGGCGACGAAGCGGTCGACGGCTGGGTCAACGTGCCGATCGATTTCAAGCTGGGCTGACCCGCCGGGCGGCCCGCCACATTTTTCAAGGAACTCACATCATGAACGGTATCCCGACCACCTTCATCGTCCAGGGCGCGCTCTGGCTGCTCGTCGTCTTTTCCGTCGTCACGTGGACGCTGATCGTCGTGAAGGCGATCCAGAGCCTGCGGGCGAGCGTGCGCAACCGGCGTTACGTCAGCGCGTTCTGGGCCGCGAACAGCTTTCACGAGGCCGCCGCGCTCGACGGCGCGAACAGCCCGGTGGGCGAACTCGCCGCGACGGGCTTCGACGCGCTGCGACGCGCCGACGAGAGCAACGCGCACGATCTCGAACACAGCTGGAGCCGCCACGACCTGCTCGAACGGCATCTGCGGCAGCAGATCCACAACGCGCGCCGGCGCGAAGAGGCGGGGCTGGCGGTGCTCGCGTCGATCGGCAGCACCGCGCCGTTCGTCGGCCTGTTCGGCACCGTGTTCGGCATCATCCACGCGTTGACCGCGATCACGCACAGCGCGTCGGCGAGCATCGACGTCGTGGCCGGGCCAATCGGCGAGGCGCTCGTCGCGACCGGGATCGGCATCGCGGTCGCGGTGCCGGCCGTGCTCGCGTACAACTTCTTCGTGCGCCGCGTGAAGGCCGCGTCGGCCGATCTCGATGCGTTCGCCACCGATTTCGTCACGCTCGCGCAGAGGGCCGGCTTCCGCGTGCCGGCCGCGGCCGTCGCGCCCGCGCCGGCGCGCCGTGCCGGCGACACCCGTCAGGAGGCGTTCGCATAATGGCTTTCTCTTCTTCCTCCGACAACGACGACGTGCTCAGCGAAATCAACATCACGCCGCTCGTCGACGTGATGCTCGTGTTGCTCGTCGCCTTCATCGTCACGGCGCCGCTGCTCAACAACGCGGTGCACGTGAATCTGCCGAACACGGTCGCCACGGCGCCGGCCGATCGCAAGCCGAACGTCACCGTGAGCGTCGACGACAAGGGCGTCGTGTATCTCGACAAGCGCGTGGTCGCACTCGCCGCGGTGCCGGCCGAGCTGGCCGCGCTGAAGGCCGGCCGGCCCGACGTCGCGCTCGACCTGCAGGCCGACGAGCACGTGCCGTACGGCACGGTCGCGAAGCTGATGGCCGCGATCGAGCATGCGGGCATCACGCGGCTGTCGGTGCTCACCGCGCCGCGCGGCTGATGCGCGGCTGACGACTCTTTTTCCGAACGCATCCATGAGCATCACGGCTTCCCCTAACGTCCAGTCGATCTGGTACACCCGCTGCCCGGTGCCGACACCGCTCGGCATCGCCGCGCATCTCGGCTGGCTCGACAGCGAATTCGCCGGCGACGGCATCACCGTGCGCGCGCTGCAGGAGAGCCAGCACGCGACGCTGCATCACGCACATGTCGATCATTCGCTCGACAACGCATTCCGGCAGGGCGGCAGCATTCCCGCGCTGTGGGCGCGCGCGGCCGGCGCCGATACGCGCGTGGTCGCACTGACCTGGGTTGACGAGGCGCAGGCGATCGTCGCGCTGCCGGAAAGTGGCCTGACGCGGCCGAAGGACCTGCGCGGGCGCCGCGTCGGCCTGCCGCGCCGCGACGCCGAGCGCATCGACATCTTCCGCGCGGCGGCGCTGCGTGGCTTCGTCAGCGCGCTGTCGCTCGACGGGCTCGGTCCCGCCGACGTCGAATGGATCGACGTGCCCGCGTCGAACCTGCGCGCACCGGTGTCGACGCCAGCGACGCGCGACGCGGCATTCAGCCATCCCGCGAGCCTGTCGAGCCGCCGGCTCTATGCGGCCGAAGCGGCCGCGCTCGTGCGGGGCGAGGTCGACGCGATCTACGTGAAGGGATCGCTCGGGCTCGAAACCGCGCACCTGATCGGCGCGCAGCCGGTGATCGACATCGGCTTTCATCCCGATCCGCAGATCCGCATCAACAACGGGTCGCCGCGGCCGCTGACCGTCAATGCGTCGACGCTCGAACGGCATCCCGACATCGTCTGCCGCTTCCTCGCGCGCGTGACCGATGTCGAAGGCTGGGCGCGCGAGCACGAGCAGGAAGTGCTCGGCTATCTCGGCCGCGAGACGGGATCGGGCCATGACTGGCTGCGGCTCGCGTACGGCGCGGACGTGCACCGGCGGCTGCGCACGGACCTCGACGAAGCGTCGATCGCCGCGCTCGACGATTTCAAGCGCTTCCTCGTCGACTGGCGATTCTTGCCGGCCGACTTCGACGTGCGCGGGTGGATCGACCGGCGCGCACTCGACGGCATCGCGACGCTGTCTCGCGACGCCGCGCGGTGAGCGCGCCGGCACGCGTCGCCGACGCCTGGCGGCGCGAGCGCTTCACCGGCGGCTTCATGCTACTGGCGCTCGCGAGCGGGACGACGATCAGCATGGCGCAACTCGCGACGACGCTGTACGCGCTCGCGCTCGGCGTCGACAGCGCCCGGCTCGGCATCATCGCGGCGATGGAGCCGCTCGGCATCGCGTTGATGACGCTGCCGGCCGGGTTGCTCGTCGCGCGCTACGGCGCGCGGCGCGTGTACTTCGTCGCGAGCATGGGCCCGATGCTGCTCAATCTCGTCGTGCCGTTTACCGGCGCATGGCCGCCGATCGCGCTCACGCAAGTGTTGATCGGGCTGTGCATTCCGTTCCGGATCGTGTCGATCAACGGCGTGTTCCTCGCGCGTCTCGCGCAGATCGGCCTCGCGCGCGCCGGCTGGTACCGCGCGGCGATGTCGGTCGGGTCCGGCATGGTCGGGCCGTGGCTCGCGAGCTGGCTGATCGGCGCGCATGGCGCGGTCGCGACGTTCTGCGCGGCATCGGCAAGCTTCGCGGGCATGGCGCTGTTCAGCCGGACGCTGCTCGGCGACGCGGAGCGTGCGCCGCGCAGTGCGCAACCCGAAACCGGCGGCCTGCGCGCGTTGCTGGCGCTCGCATGGAGTCACGACGTGCGCGAACAGCTCGTGCTGGAAGCCGTGAACAGCGCGACGCGTTCGCTCGCCGCTGCCTATACGGTGGTGCTGGCGATCCAGTCGCTCGGGTTGTCGCAGACGAAGGCCGTCGCGCTGCTGACGCTGCAAGGCGTCGTCGCGGTGATCGCGCTGTTCGGGCTCGGGCATGTCGCGCAGCGGATGACGGCGCGCCGTTGCCAGGCGCTCAGTCTTGCCGGCGGCGTGACCGGGTTGCTCGCGCTGGGTCTTGCGCATGACGTATGGCTCGTCGGCGCGGGACTTGCCGCGCTGTGCGCCGGTTCGTCGCTGCTGCATCTCGCCAACATGCAGCGTCTCGGTCGTCACCCGGCCGACAAGAGCCAGGTGTCGAGCCTCTACAACCTCGCGTCGATGACGGGCGCGTTCTGCGGCCCGCTGGCCGGCAGCGCGCTCGTACCGGTCGTCGGGTTGCCGGGCGTGTTTCTGTGCTGGCTGCCCGTCGTCGTGCTGGTCGCGTTCGCGTTACGCGTCGCAACGGGGCGGCGCGACGCATCGCAGCCCGTGACTGCAAAGCTATCCTGACGACCTCATCGAGTGTTGCGTGACAAGCAGTTTGCTTCCCGTCACAGATGCGCATGCAACACCACCTGCGCCACACACATGCCGGAAGCCCCGTGCGACGGGCTTCTCGATGCTGGCATCCGAATTGCAATAGGTAACCCGTGCGTCGCGCACGCACGTGCGTTCAACCGATCAAACAGGATGACTCATCGATGTTCAGGAAAAAACTAATCGTCACCGCGCTGGGGGGACTGCTGACGGGCGGGGCCGTATCGTTGCCCGCATGGGCGGAAGAGGGCGCGGTGACGGCGGCGCCGGACGCGAAGCCGGCGCAACCGGGCGCGGACGATGCAGCCGCGGCCGCACCGGCGGCAGCCCGTGCATCCCGTGTGAGCCGCGGCACGGCGACACGCGAAACGAACCTCGGCACGGTGACGGTGACCGCGCGCCGGCGCAAGGAGAGCATCCAGGATGTGCCGGTCGCGGTGAGCGCGTTGAGCGGCGACACGATCAGGAACAACGAGCTGCGCGTGGTCAACGACGTCACGAAGTACGTGCCGAACTTCACCGGGCAATCGACCGAAGGCCGCGAGCGGCCGCGCTGGTTCATGCGCGGCGTCGGCAGCAACGATCCGTCGGACCTGTCGCTGAGCCCGATCGGCGTGTACTTCGACGACGTCTACATCAACAGCGTGTTCGGGCAGGGCTTCCCGTTGTTCGACCTCGATCGCATCGAAGTGCTGCGCGGCCCGCAGGGCACGCTGTGGGGCAAGAATACCGTCGGCGGCGCGCTCAGCATCACGTCGCAGAAGCCGACCTTCGACGTGAGCGGCTACGGCAAGATCGGGCTCGGCCAGTACAACAGCCGGCTCGCGGAAGCCGCGATCGGCGGCCCGATCGGCAAGAACGACGTGCTGGCTGCACGCGTGTCGGTGTATCACGAGAACGCCGACAGCTTCTACACGAATACCGTGCAGCAAGGGCGTTTCGGCGGCTTCCACGACAATGCGGTGCGCTTCCAGGTGCTCGCCGTGCCGACCTCGGATACCGACTTCCTGTTCAACATCCACGGCCGCAACTACACAGGCGGCGGCAATGCGTGGCACGCGCAGGGCGCGGGGACGGGCGGCGCGAACCAGTTCGGCTTCGTCGGGTCGAGCGATCCGTACACGGTGTCGCTCAACGCGCCGTCGAGCGATCACATCTCGACCTGGGGCACGTCGCTTACCGCGCACTGGCGCATCAACCCGGCGGTGACGCTGACGTCGATCACCGCGTTCGAAGGGCTACACCGCTGGTACCAGGACGACGAGGACTATTCCGCGTTCGACGCCGCGCGCTCGCACGATCGCTTGTCGAGCCGCCAGTTCTCGCAGGAATTCCGGCTCGAATCGCCGCAGAACGACCGGTTCAGCTGGCTCGTCGGCACGCACCTGTTCACCGAGCAACTGGCCGAGCAGGGGGCCGGCGGCGGCCTGCCGGGCTCGCCGTCGCCCGCGTTCTACCACTTGACCGACCTCACGCAGCACACGCAGAGCGCGGCGATCTTCGGCAGCGTGAAGTACCGGTTCACCGACCGCTTCAACGTGACGGGCGGGCTGCGTTACACGATCGAGCGCAAGAACATCAACCTGACCGGGTTGCAGGACACCGGCAACGTGACGTTCAGCAATCCGGGCAGCTGGTGGGATCCGTCGTCGGTGTCGTCGCCGCTGGCGGTCAGCGCGCGGCAGAACCAGACGAACACGTGGCGCGCGCCGACCTGGGACCTCACGCCCGAATATGCGCTCAGCAGCAACGTGCGCGCGTATTTCCGCTATGCGCGCGGCTTCCGGTCGGGTGGTTACAACGGCAATGCGTATACGCAGAGCACGATATCGACCGTGTCGCCGGAGTACCTGACCGACTACGAAGTCGGCATCAAGAGCGAGTGGTTCGACAAGCGGCTGATCGTCAACGCGAGCGTGTTCCACTACGACTATCGCGACATCCAGGTGTTCGCGCTGGCGCCGAACCCGTTCGGCGGGCCGCCGGTGTCGACGCTGTCGAACGCGGGGCAGGGGCGCGCGGACGGCTTCGAGCTGGAGCTGAAGGCGCAGCCGGTCAACAGCCTCTACCTGTTCGCGAACCTCGGGATGCTGAACACGCGCTACACGGAGTTCCGCTACGTGCCGACCGCCGTCGGCAACTCGTTCGCGCGTTCGCCGCATACGACGATCAACGCGGGCTTCGACTATCGCGTGCCGGTGTCGTTCGGCACGCTGACGGCCGGCGGCGACGTGAATTACCGCAGCCGCGAGTACTTCAGCGCGACGCGGCAGACGATGCCGCAGCTCTGGCAGGGCGGCTACACGGTGCTGAACGCGCACGTGTCCTACACGACGCCGAACCAGAAGTACATCGTGACGGGCTATGTGACGAACCTGACCAACAAGGTCTACAAGAAGCTCGAGCTGCTGCCGTCGTATGGCGCGTATCCGGTGCTGTACGGCGATCCGCGCACGGTCGGGATCACGCTCACGGCGAAGATCTGACGGGCAGCACGTGCATGAGGCGCAGGCGGCGGCGCGGCGGCGAGCCGCGACTGCCGCGCCTGCCGCGCGTCAGATCAGCAGCGACAGCGTCCTGAACAGCGCGAGATCCGCCTTGCGTGCCGATCGCGCATGTCGGCGGATCACGTGCAGCAGGCAGTCGATGAAGAAGCGCGCGGCGTCGCTGAGCGTGCTGCTGCGCCGCGTGACGATCCCGAGGTCGCGCGGCTCGAAGGTCTCGTTCAACTGCAGCGCGCGCATCCGTTCGCCGAACGACGGCACGGCCGCGAGGATCGTCGGGCACCACGTGCACATGTCGGCCTGCTCGAGCATCGTCTGCAGCATCGCCACCGACTGCGCACGCACGATACGCCGTTCGTCGATGTCGGCACCGTGGCGCGTGAACAGGTATTCGACGAGCGCGGCCTGTCCGTCGGCCGCGAAATTCAATACCCAGTCGTTATCGAGCAGGTCATGGATCGACCGCGCGTGTTCGAGCGGATGGCCGGCGCGCACCATCACCGCGGTCTCGTAGCGCAGCATCGGCTCGAATGCGAATTCCTGCGTGCCGCCCGGTTGCACGTGCCCGAGCGCGAAGTCCATGCTGCCGTCGCGCAACAGCGGCTGCGCAACGGCCATCAGCGCTTCGTAGAGTTCGAGGCGCACGTCGGGCATCTGCGCGCGAAAGCGCAGCACCGCTTCCGCGAGGAACGTCATCGTGAGCCACGGCGTGACGCCGATGCTCAACCGGCCTTCGACGCGGCCGCGCATGCGTTCGAGATCGCTCTGCGCGTGTTCGAGCTGTTTCAGCACGAGCTTCGCGTGCGTGAGCAGCGTCTTGCCGTATTCGGTGAAGCCGATCCCCTCCGGCGCGCGGACCAGCAGCGGCAGGCGTTCGCTGGCCTCCAGCTCGCGCAGCGCGCGTGTGACGGCCGCCTGCGACAGCCCGAGCGTGCGTGCCGCGCCGCGGATGCTGCCGGCCTCCGCGCTCGCGACGAGCGCCTGCAACTGATGCAGCTTGATCGTGCTCATGGTGCGATACCCGACAACGAAAGGTTGTCATCATAACGAAACCGCGGCTGTTCGCCGGGATTTTCGCTGCCTACGATGCGGCCACGATCGGTCATTCGGGCGATCGGCAACCGGAATGCATCGAGGAGAATCGGGGTTGGAACATAAACATATCCAGCCGGAAATGGCGGCCATCGAGGCGGAGATGATTGCGCTGCGCCGCCGGCTGCACGCGCATCCGGAGCTTGGCTTCGAGGAGCACGCGACGAGCGATCTCGTGGCCGGCTTCCTGACAACGTGGGGTTATCGGGTGACGCGCGGTCTCGGCGGCACCGGCGTGGTCGGCACGTTGACGCGCGGCCCCGGAAAACGGCTCGGGCTGCGCGCGGACATGGACGCACTGCCGATCCGCGAGACGACCGGGCTGCCGCACGCGAGCCGGTGCGACGGCGTGATGCACGCGTGCGGCCACGACGGCCATACGGCGATGCTGCTCGCGGCGGCGCGCTGCCTGGCTGAGCGCGAACGCTTTACAGGCACGCTGAACCTGATTTTCCAGCCGGCCGAGGAAGGGCTCGGCGGCGCGAAGCGGATGATCGACGACGGGCTGTTCGAGCAGTTTCCGTGCGATGCGGTGTTCGCGATGCACAACGTGCCGGGCCTGCCGGCCGGCGTGCTCGGTTTCTGCGACGGCCCGGCGATGGCCTCGGCCGACGAGGTGCGCGTGCGCGTGACCGGGCGCGGCGGGCATGGCGCGGCGCCGCATACGACGATCGATCCGGTGGTCGTGTGCGCGTCGATCGTGATGGCGCTGCAGACCGTCGTGTCGCGCAACGTGAACCCGCAGGACCTGGCAATCGTGACGGCCGGCTCGATCCATGCGGGCACCGCATCGAACGTGATCCCGCCACACGCGGATCTGGAACTCAGCGTGCGCGCGCTGTCGCCGGACGTGCGCGCGCTGCTGGAGCGGCGAATTCGCGAGATCGTGCACGGGCAGGCCGCGAGCTATGGCGCTACTGCCGAGATCGACTACCGGCACGAGTACCCGGTGCTGGTCAATCACGCAGAGCAAACCGCGTTTGCACGCGACGTCGCCCGCGAATGGGGCGGCGATGGCGCGCTGATCCCGCATCTGCGGCCGATCGCGGCCAGCGAGGACTTCGCGTTCATGCTGAACGCATGCCCCGGCAGCTACCTGTCGATCGGCAACGGCGACGGCGCCGCCGGATGCGGGCTGCACCACCCCGGCTACGATTTCAACGACGCATGCCTCGCCACGGGCGCGAGCTACTGGATCGCACTGGCGGAACGCTACCTCGCGTGATGTGCCCGTACGAATTTGACTGAAGATTCACACAAGGAAGGAGACTGGCAATGAAGCAATGGAAACGGATGGCGGCGCTCGCGATGGCGCTGGCGGCGAGCGCGGCGCATGCGGGCGACTGGGCGGGCAAGGAGATCCGCCTCGCGGTCGATCCGACTTACCCGCCGCTCGAATACAAGCTGCCCGACGGCACGCTGACGGGCTTCGGGATCGACATCACGAACGCGTTGTGCGCGGAGCTGCGTGCGCGCTGCGTGTGGGTCGAGTCGAGTTTCGACGGGATGATTCCGGGGCTGCTCGCGCGCAAGTTCGACGTGATTGCGTCGTCGATGACGATCACGCCGAAGCGGCAGCAGCAGATCGCCTTCACGAACCGGATCTCGAATGCGCCGGCGCGCCTCATCGCGCGCAAGGGCTCGCCGCTGCTGCCGACGGCCGATGCGCTGAAGGGCAAGCGCGTGGGCGTCGAGCAGGGTTCAGCGCAGGCCGACTACGCGGTCGCGAACTGGCAGCCGGCCGGCGTCCAGATCGTGTCGTACCAGAACCAGGACCAGGTCTATGCCGATCTCGTGACGGGCCGGCTCGACGCGGCGTTCCAGGCATCGATCGCGGCCAGCGACGGTTTCCTGAAGAAGCCGCAGGGCAAGGATTTCGCGTTCGTCGGCGCGGCGATCGACGACGTGAAGTACTTCGGGCAGGGCGACGGGCTCGGGCTGCGCAAGCAGGACAACGACCTGCGCGACGCCTTCAACCGCGCGCTCGCGACAATCCTCGCGAACGGCACGTACCAGCGGATCAACAAGAAGTACTTCGACTTCGACATCTACGGCGCGAAGTAAGCGGCGACGCCCGGACAACGGGCGGTCACGAAAATATAAATAAGGAAACCGAATGAACTGGAGATCGTTATTCGTCGCGATTCCGGCGCTGTGTGCAGCGCCCGCGTTCGCGCAAGGCAGTGTCACGCTGTACGGCCTCGTCGATGCGGGCATCGACTACACGAACAACGTCGGCGGCCACAGTGCGTGGCAGATGGCGAGCGGCTTCGCGCAGGGCAGCCGCTGGGGGGTGAAGGGCACCGAGGATCTGGGCGGCGGCTACAGCGCGCTGTTCCAGCTCGAGAACGGCTTCAACGTGAACACCGGCACGCTCGCGCAGGGCGGCCGCATGTTCGGGCGGCAGGCCTACGTCGGGCTCGGCAGCGCGCGTTTCGGCACGCTGACGCTCGGCCGGCAATACGATGCGGTGGTCGACTATCTCGCGCCCACGACCGCAAACGGCAGCTGGGGCGTCTACCCGTTCTCGCATCCGCTCGACAACGACAACACCGGCAACACGTTTCGCGTGAACAACACGGTGAAGTATGCGAGCCCGGATTTTGCCGGCTTCTCGTTCGGCGGCACGTACAGCTTCAGCAACGACACGGGCTTCGCGAACAACCGGCAGTGGAGCGTCGGCGCGCAGTACGAGCAGGGCGGGTTGCTCGTCGGCGCGGCTTTCCTGAATGCGGACAACCCGGGCGCAACGTCGGGCGGCGCGATCGCGGGCTCGGGATCGGTCGGCGCCGATGCGAACTTCGCGTCGGCGCGGCTGCGGATCTTCGGTGCGGGCATCAACTACACGGCGGGGCCGGCGACGGTCGGGTTCGCGTACACGAACAGCAACGTCACGCGGCCGACCGCGAACGTCGGCTACCTGTTCGGCGACGAAACGATCGAGCCGGTGACCGGCCCGCTCGCGGGTGGCACGGTGTCGGCGATCAAGTACCAGAACTTCGAGGTGAACGGCAAATACCAGTTCACGCCCGCGCTGTTCGTCGGTGCGCAGTACGTGTACACGACGGTACGCTATGACGCGACGACGGGCAGCGCGAAGCCGAAGATCCATTCGCTCGGGCTGATGGCCGACTACAACCTGTCGAAGCGCACGGACGTGTACCTGATGGGCGCGTACCAGCGGATCGCGGGCGATGCGACGGGGTCGTCGCTCGACCAGGCCTATATTCCCGGCGCGGCGGACCTGTCGTCGACCTCGAAGCAGCTGATGGTTCACGCGGGGATCCGTCACAAGTTCTGACGGCGCGATGACGGAAGAGGTGGCGGGCCGAACTGCCCGCCGCCTCGACGCGCTTACTGCGCGACGCGAATCACGACCTTGCCGAAGTGCTGCCCCGACTGCAGGTACGCATACGCCTGCGGTGCTTCGTCGAAGCCGAACACGCGATCGACCACCGGCTTGATCCGCTTCGCGTCGACCAGCCGCACGACGTCGTCGAGCATCGCGCGGCTGCCGACCATGATCCCGTGCAACTGGCGGATCCCGCCGATCAGCGACAGCAGCCCGAGTTCGGGGCCGGCGAAGCTGCTGAGGCCGCCGATTACCGACACGATGCCGCCCATCTTCGTCGCGGCGACCGAGCGCGGCAGCGTATCCTTGCCGCCGACTTCAACGACCAGACCCGCCCCCGCGCCGCCGGTGAGCCGCAGCACTTCGTGCTGCCAGTCGGGCGTCGCGCGATAGTTGATGGTTGCGTCCGCACCGAGTGCGCGGGCGCGTTCGAGCTTCGCATCGCTCGACGACGTGACGATGGTGCGCAGCCCCGCCGCACGCGCGAGTTGCAATGCGACGATCGACACGCCGCCCGTGCCGAGCAGCACGACGGTCGCGCCGGGCCCCAGGCCGCCGTCGGCGAACAGTGCGTTCCACGCGGTGATGCCCGCGCACGACAGCGTCGCCGCCTCGTCGTAGTTCAGGTGCGCGGGAATCGCGACCAGCGCGGCTTCGTCGGACACGAAATGTTCGGCCAGCACGCCGTCGAATTGTGCGCCGGGCGATCCGGATACTTTCCGCGGCGTCGGCGGCCCGTCGATCCAGTGCGGGAAGTACGTGTTGATCACGCGATCGCCCGGCTTGAAGCGCGTGACGTCGCGGCCGGTTTCGATGACTTCGCCGGCGCCGTCGGCAACCGGGATCAGCGCGTCCGTGCCGATGCCGAGATAGTCGCCGCGCGCGAACATCAGGTCGCGGTAGTTCAGTCCGGCTGCGTGGATCTTCACGACCACGTCGGTCGGCCCGACCGCGCGGCGTGTCGCGTCGATGCGCCGAAGCCCGGCCACGCCGTCGCCCGGTTTCACTTGCCATGCGTGCATGTCGACTCCTTTTCGAGATAGAGCGGACTATCATAGTGTTGCGCATGGGGACGCATTGGCGAGAAATCGGCCAATGACTGTCGCCTGTGCGGAAACAACCCTGTGACCCAACCGGAGCGGAATGGCATGGACGAGCGGCTGAGAGGCGTGGCCGAATTTGTCGACGTGGTGGAGTCGGGCAGCTTCGCGGCGGCCGCGCTGCGGCTCGGCGTCACGCGCTCGGCCGTCGCGAAGGTCGTCGCGCGGCTCGAACGCCGTCTCGGCACCCGGCTCCTGCAGCGCACGACGCGCCAGCTCGGCCTGACCGACGAAGGGCTCGTCTACTACGAGCAGTGCCGGCGGCTGCTGGCCGAACTCGGCGAGACGGAGGCCGCGCTCGACGCGGGGCAACGCGAGCCGGCGGGGCGGCTGCGGGTCAGCGTGCCCGTGCTGTTCGGGCGGCAATGCGTGGCGCCCGTCATGCGGCGCCTCGTCGAGCGCCATCCGCGGCTCGAGATCGACGTGTCGTTCAGCGATCGCGTGGCCGACCTGGTCAACGACGGCTTCGACATCGCGGTGCGCATCGGCGAGCTGGCCGATACGAGCGCGCTCGTCGGCCGGAAGCTCGGCGTGCAGCGCATGGGCATCTGCGCGTCGCCCGCGTATCTCGAACGTCATGGCCGGCCGGCGGGGCTCGACGCACTCGCGTCGCACGTCGGCATCGCGTATTCGCGCGGCGGGCAACCGACGCCGTGGCGGGTCGTCGGCGCGGACGGCGCGGTGCACGACCATCGCCCGGCCGGCCGCCTGCGGCTCGACGACCTGCTGGCGATCGCCGATGCGGCCGCCGCCGGCGCGGGCCTCGCATGGCTGCCGTGCTGGCTGATGGCGCCTTACCTGCGCGACGGCCGCCTCGCGCTCGTGATGGACAGCAACAGCGTGTCGGGTGCCGAAGTGTTCGCGGTGCGGCCGGCATCGCGCCAGGTGCCGTCGAAGGTGCGCGTCGTCATCGATGCGCTCGTCGACGAGATACCGCGCATGCTGGCGTCGGATGATTGAGGTTGGCGCGAGATCCCCACGAAGCATGATCGGCTGACGCGGCGTATGATCGTCGCACGCCGAATATACCGGGGGCATGCCGTGATGAAGCGGGAACCGCAGGTCGTCATCGTCGCGACCGTGACCGTACCGAACTTCACCGGTCACCCGGTGCGCCGCTGATGCGCGCACATACACGCGGCCCCGGCGCAAGCGGGGCGGATATCCCGGCGACGACACACTGGGAATGCGCATGACGGCGATCGATACTCCGAATGCCGCCCGGCAACCCGGCTGGCTGCGCATCGCGCCCGCGCTGTTCCTGCTGCTGTGGGCAAGCGGCTTCGTGTTCCTGAAGCTCGGCTTGCGCTATGCCGATCCGCTCACGTTCCTCGCGCTGCGCTATGCCTGCGTCGTCGCGCTGCTCGCCGGCCCGTTCCTGTGGCTGCGCCCCGCGTTGCCGCGCACGGCGCGCGCATGGCGCGATCTCGTCGTGGTCGGCCTGTTGCTGCAGGCCGGCTATTTCGCATTCACGTACCTGAGCCTGAAGCTCGGCATGTCGGCCGGCGCTGTCGCGCTCGTCACGTCGCAGCAGCCGATTCTCGTCGGGCTGCTCGCGCCGATGATTGCCGGCGAGCGCGTCGGCGTGCTGCGCTGGATCGGGCTCGCGCTCGGTGCCGCGGGCGCGGTGCTGGTGATCCTCGCGCGTTCGTCGGTCGACGTCGCGTCGCCTTGGGCGCTCGCGTTCGCCCTGTTCGCGCTCGCATGCATCACCGGCGGCACGCTGTGGGAAAAGCGCTTCGGCACCGACGTGCATCCGGTCACCGCGAACCTCGTGCAGTACACGGTCGGCCTGGCGGTCACCGCGCCGCTCGGGTTCGCGCTCGAACCGATGCACGTGCAATGGACCGCCGGGCTCGCCGGTTCGCTCGCGTACCTCGTCATCTGCAACTCGCTGATCGCGATCTCGCTGCTGCTCGCGATGGTGCGGTACGGCGAGGCGTCGCGCGTGTCGGCGCTGTTCTTCCTGATCCCGCCCGCGACCGCGCTGATCGCACTCGTCGCGCTGGGCGAGACGATCGGCGCGCTCGCGTGGCCGGGCATGGCACTCGCGGCCGCCGGGCTGTTTCTCGTGATGCGTTACTGAGCCGAATCGACCCATACGCACGCGGGGCGCCGATCGCCACACGCATCTCACATATCGAGATGACGTCCCGGTAATTGACGCGAAATTCACGCGGCTCCTAGACTGGCCTGGATGACGCCGCGCCTCACGCGGCGCGACGCTGCCGCCGCGTGCGGCGGCCGTACCGTCCCGCACGACGCGCGGGACGAACCAGGAGACACACCGATGACCGCTGCCGCCCCGCCGTTGCACGCCGCGACGATGCGACGCCTGAACCTGCGCCTGATTCCGTTCCTGATGCTGCTGTATCTCGTCGCGTATATCGACCGCTCGAACATCTCGGTCGCGGCGCTGCAGATGAACGCCGATCTCGGGCTGAGCGCCGAAATGTACGGGTTGGGCGCGGGGCTGTTCTACGTGACCTACATCCTGTTCGAGGTGCCGAGCAACCTGTTCCTCGCGCGCGTCGGCGCACGCCGCTGGATCGCGCGGATCATGATCACGTGGGGCATCGTCGCGGCCGCGATGAGCACCGTCCATACGCCGGGGCAACTCTATGCGATGCGCCTGCTGCTCGGCGCGGCGGAAGCGGGATTCACGCCGGGAATCATCTACTACCTGTCGGCGTGGTATCCGCCGAGCGATCGTGCGCGCGCGATGTCGTTCTTCTATATCGGCGCGACGCTCGCGTCGGTGATCGGGTTGCCGCTGTCCGGCGCGCTGCTGAACCTGAACGGCGTGCTGGGCATCGAAGGCTGGCGCTGGCTGTTCCTGCTCGAAGGCGTGCCCGCGCTGCTGCTCGGGTTCGTCGTGCTGCGCCGCCTGCCCGACACGCCCGCGCATGCACGCTGGCTGCCGGCCGACGAGCGCGCGTGGCTCGAAGCGACGCTGCGCGACAGCGCGCCGCGCGAGCACCTGTCGCATGGCGCCGCGCTGCGGCGTGCGTTCGGCGACGGCAAGGTGTGGGCGCTCGCCGCGTTCTGGCTGCTGCAGGCATTCGGCACGATCGGCCTCACGCTGTTCCTGCCGCTGCTCGTGAAGAGCCTGTCGGGACAATCGAGTTTCGCGGTCGGCAGCCTGTCCGCGCTGCCGTTCCTGTTCGCGTGCGTCGCGATGTACGTGAACGGCCGGCATTCGGATCTCGGCGGCGAACGCGCGCTGCATCTCGGCGTGCCGATGCTGCTGGCCGGCGCGTTGCTGATCGCGGCGATCTATACGCCGACGCTGCCCGTCGCGTATGCGCTGCTCGTGCTCGCGGTCGGCTTCAACTGGGCCGCGACGCCCGTGTTCTGGGCCGTGACGACCGAGTACGTGTCGGGGCTCACGGCCGCCGCGTCGATCGCGTTGATCAACGCGGTCGCGAACATCGCGGGGCTTGCGCTGCCGCCGGTGATGGGGCGGATCAAGGACGTCACGCATGCGTACGACCTCGCGCTGCTGCTCGTCGCGGTCGCGCTGCTGGCCGGCGGCGTGCTGGCGTTGCGGATCGCGTCGCGACGCACGATGCCGGTCGCGGCGGGGCGGGCCGGCTGACGACGGCGCGCGCGGATGCCGGGAGCGTCGGGCCGCCGACGCATGCCCGGCATGCGGCACGACGCGCCGGCGCCGCACCGGTTCAATTCGACGCCCGCTGCGGATTGCAGTCCACCGAATACTCCGCGTGCTCGCCATTGACGTGCAGCACCAGCGTCGCCTTGCAGATATCGCCCGAATCGACGCTCAGCCGCAGCGTCGCGAGCGGCCGATCCTCGCCGCCGGCGAGTCGCGATTCGCCGGAGCGTGTCAGCGAGGCCGAGCCGGCGCCGCCGGTTTTGGTGATGCGCAGGCTGTACGACACGTCGACCGGCGCGGCCGCCTGCACGTGCGGCACGATGTTCACGCCGCCGGCACTGGCGGCGACGTCGAAATAGGCGTTGAGATCGTGAATGCCAACCATGATCGTCCCCTGTCGAATGAAAAAAAGGCCGAACGGGCAACCGTCCGGCCTTTTCGTGACGCCGGCGGTGCTTAGTGCTGCTTGAGCGAAACGGTGTTGTAGGCGCCGTTCTGGTTGATGCTCGCGTAGTTCGCGTTGCCTTGCTGTACCAGCGTGGCGTTGTTGAAGTAGCCGTTCTGCGTCACGTAGCCCTGGTTGCCCGAGCCCGACACTTGCGATGCGTTGATGATGTTGAAGCCACCGGCCTGCGAGAGGCTCAGCACGTCATCCGCACCCGTCTGCGATGCATTGGCGTAGTTGCCGATGTCGCCCGACTGGCTCACCGTCGTCGACGAGCCCGATGCCGTTTGCGCCACAGACGCCTGGTTGTCCGCCGAAGCCTGCGTGATGGATGCCGACGAACCGGCCGAGTTGTTTTGCGAGATCGACGCCGTGTTGAACGCGGCCGTTTGCGTGATGGACGCGCTGTTGCCGTAGCCGTACTGCTGCGTGATCGTCGCGTTGTTCGACGCTGCCGACTGGTTGATCGTCGCGTTGTCGCCGAACTCGAACCACTGATTGACCGTCGCGTTGTTGCCGTCGGCGGTCTGCGTGATCGACGTCGTGTTGCCGGCCGCCGCGATCTGGTTCACCGTCGCGTTGTTGCCGTTCACGCCACCCGATTGCGAGATCGTCGTGTTGTTGCCGCCGCCGAACCACGAGCTCACGGTGGCGGTTTCGGTGCCGCTCTGGGTCGTCGTGACCCGGTCGCCACTTTCGGCGAACTGCGTCACGCTGGCGTTGGTCGTGCCGCCCGTTTGCGTGATCGACGTCGCGTTCCCGCCGGCCCAGGTCGTCTGGACGTTCGCGGTGCCGTTGTTGCCGGTCTGCGTGATGCCGACGGTGTTGCCGGTCGTGTCCGCCTGCGTCACCGTCGCGTTGTTGCCGATCGCCGACTGGCTCGGCGTGCCCTGGTTGATCGTCACGGTGTTCCAGCCGCCGCCCGATTGCGAAATCGACGCGCTGTCGATGTAGCTGTACTGGTTGATCGTGTTGGTGTCGTATTGCGGGCCGCCGGTGTAAACCGACGCCGATTGCGTGATGGTCGCCGAGAAATCGCCGCCGCCGGATTGCGTCACGTAGTTCCGCTCGTTCGACGTGTTCGTCTGCGACACGTTCACGCTCGAATACGGCTGCGCCCACCAGGAGTTCTGCTGGATCACGGTCGTGTCGCCGTTGCCGCCCTGGGTCGTCACGTTGGCGACGAACCCGTAGCGGGGATCGTTGCCGGCTGCCGACTGGTTGATCGTCACCGAATCACCGCTCGTCGCCGTCTGTTCGACGGTTGCCGAGTTGAAGTTGCCGGATTGTCCGATGTTCACGTTGTTCCCCGACGAATCGGCCTGTGCGGCAGCCGATGCGAGCATCAGCACTGCGATTGCGATTGCAGACTTGGTCACCTTCATTTGTTGCTCCTGATTCGAAAGAAAATTCGCCGGAAAAGTCGATCTTTAGCCGGCACCCCCGCCAATTGAGGACGCTCTCACGTCCACACCTCACACCACTTCGAGCAAAGCACGTGCAAACCGCGTAACCGTTACCGCGTCACCACCGTGGCGCGCGCGCCGTTGCCGGTCTGGATCACCTGGATGCCGGTGTTCGATCCGCCCTGCACGATGTTCACCGCGTTGTTGATGCCGTTCTGCGTGACGCGCGCCGACAGCGACGTGCCGACCTGCGTCGATTCGACCGAATTGCCGACGCCGTTCTGTTGCACCTGCAACGTGTTGCCGTTGCCGCGCTGGGTCGCATTCAATGTGTTGCCCAGGCCGACCTGCGACGCCGCGATCCAGTTCTGCGCACCGGTCTGCCGCGCGACGATCGCGTTGCCGTCGCCGGCCTGCCAGATCAGCGCACCGTTGTGGCCCGCCTGGTCGAGCGATGCGTTATTGCCGACGCCGCTCTGCCGGACCGCGACGATGTTGCCGCTGTAGTCGAACGCGGGTTCCGGCGGGCCGAGGTCGTTGAGCGGCACGGGTGCCGCCGACGCCGCCTGCATCGCTGCTGCTGCCCCCACGATCGCGAGCACCCGTCGCATCGCGCGGGCGCGCCCGTTCCGATCACGCTGTCGATTCATCATGTTTTCTCCGCTGGCCGGCGTGATGCCGGTTAATGAGTGGACGCAGCCGAACGATCGATCTTCTGCGGGTCGTACGCGGTGTTCGCGTCCTCCATGTCCTGCGCGTATTTCCGGTCTTCCTGCAGATACCGCTGCATCGTCGGGTCGTACCAGTCCTGATCGTTCTTCAGCACCCAGGTCTGGTTCGCGACGCCCTGGACGATCAGGTGCGTGAGCGCCGATTCGATCGCTTCGTTCACGCAGATCTGCGCGGGTTCATTACGCGTCAGCCCGGCTTCCGCCTGCAGCAGGTCCTTGAAGCCGACGAAGCGATAGATGCCCGTGTCGACCTGATAGGAGTAGACGGTCTTGGTCGTCGACACGCTGTTGAGCACCTGGCCCGTGCGGATGTCGATCGCGCGCAGGTTGACGGTGACCTGGTCGATCCGGTACTGCGTCGATCCGCTGATCCCGAGGTAGGCGACGCCGGCCCCGCCGGTCCGGACGTTCGTGTCGTAGCCGACGATGCCGCCCTCGAGCACGATGTTCGCGGGCATCAGCGGCGCCATCGCGTCGTTCTGCGCCTTCTTCGCATCCGAGCCGTCGGTGGCGCGCATGATCTTGCGTTCGGTCAGCAGATCCTGCAGGTTCTCGCGTTCCACCGGCGTGAACCAGCCGGAGTCGCGCATCGCCTTGACGAGGAACGACGCGCCGCCCTGCGTGACCTGCGACGAGAAGGAGCTGTCCGGCGAGGCCTTGTACTGCCCCGTCAGGTCGCGAAAGCCGTACACGGCCGCGACGATCTTGCCCTTCGGCGGCGGGAGATGCGTGAGGTCGCGCGTGGTGCGCGTCGGCGGCGTCAGCGTCGCGTTGCTCAGTGCCGGCATCGGCCGCGTGACGCAGCCGACCAGCGACAGCAGCAACACCGCACCCATCGCGATCCGTGTCATCCCCGTGTTGAAGCGAGTGCGTTCAGCATTTTTTTTCATGATTCGCTCAGTCGTTTTTTTCGATTTATTGGCCGTTGCTGACGATGAACGTCGAGGTCGCACCCGTCGTCTTGTCGGTGGTCGTCACTTGCAGGCTGCCGTTGCCGGCTGCACTCACGACGATCGTGAAGTTGCCGGTGCTGATCGTCCCCGGCTTGAGCTCGCCGTTGGTGCCGACGATCGAGTTCGTCACCGAGCCGGCGACGCGCGACAGGATCGCCTGCTGCAGCTGCGCATTGAACTGGTCGAGCGACGACGTGGACGTCGGCGACGAATACGCCGACAGCGACGGATCCGTGTGCTTGTTCTGCGCATTGGCCTCGTTGAGCAGATTCGGGCCGTTTGCCGGGTTGCCGCCGAAGTTCGGGTTGTTCGGCTGGTAAACCAGCGTCGACGACCACGCATACGGCGACACCGCGGTCATCGCGACCAGGGCGATCAAGCTCAATCTGATTCGATTCATTTTCCCTAACCCCTGTTTTTGATTAATCGACTAAATCTCGTCTTTGGCCAGATCCGAATCGGGAAACAACAAATTCGACAGATCGTCCTGAATGACGGTTTGAAAGGAAATATTGGCGGCGCTTTCCGCCACGGCCTTGACGTTGGCCCGTGCGATCGGCAGGAAGGTCTGGAATACGCGTTTTTGCTGGAATTCGACCCAGATCAGGCTGCCGTATCGCCCGGACGGGCGTTCGTGAATGGCGACCATGTAGCGCTCGCTCAGCGGGATTTCCGACCACGTCTGCGAGAAGTAGGTATAGAAATCGCGGCCGGCGAGCGTCACGGCATCGGTCGTGACCGTGCCGCCGAGCTGGTCTTCCGGAAGGGCATGGCGGGCGGCGGCCTGGGCACCGGCCGACGCGGCGCCGGTGGCCGGCTTCGCCGTGGCCGGGCCCGCGCCGGGCGCGGGCTTCGGTGCTTCGAGGACGCGTTCGGCGTTCAGCAGCGTCGAGGGCGGCGCAATCGGATGTCCGCCGTTCGCCGCGGCGGCAGGCGCCACGTCGACGGTGTCTTGTGCCAGTGCGTGTGCCGTCGCGAATAGCGACAGGCACGTCACGGCCCCCCAGGCCAATCGCCTGCTTGCGCTCGATACCATTTCCCCGACCCCGGAATCATTTGTACGAAATAAGGTGCCGCCCGATTTTCGGGTTATTCGTTCCTGGTCGAACGCGGCACATGGTGGGGGGAGTCAGCAAGAGGCATGCCTGCCGCTGTTTTAAACGGTTTATATTTTTAAGTCGTTATTCGTCTAATTTTTGGGTGCCATGTTTCTTTCACGTAAAACGTTTGCGAGTTCGATATTCATTAACAAACTTTCTTTTATAAATGGAGTATTACAATTAAATCAGACGATATTTCCGGAAAATCCTGATTTGGAAATTCCTGGCGATGCTGATCGAAGAAAACGTAACGTGTTGCTACGGGTTCGCCCGTAACGACACGACGTAACGTCCCGTTACGCACGTAGAATCGTCCGACGAAAGTGCAGGTTCCGGGCTTCCGCCCCGGAAACATCTCTCCACGCTATTCACATGAACGGACTTCGGGAGCACGCATGTCATCTCGCACCTATCTCGTCACCGGCGCATCGCGCGGCATCGGCCTCGCGGTCAGCACGTTGCTCGCCCGGCACGGTCATCACGTCATCGGCCTTGCGCGTCACGCGCAGGGCATCGACTTCCCCGGCGAATTGCTCGCGTGCGATCTCGCCGACATCGAGCAGACGGCGGCCACCCTGGCACGCATCAGCGAGCAGCACGATGTCGACGGCATCGTGAACAACGCGGGCATCGTGTTGCCGCAACCGCTGGGACAGATTGATTTCCAGTCGCTGCAGACCGTGTTCGATCTCAACGTGCGGGCCGCGATCCAGGTCACGCAGCACTTCGCGGATGCGATGAAGGCACGCGGCCACGGACGCATCGTCAACATCTGCAGCCGCGCGATTTTCGGCAGCCTCGATCGCACCGCGTATTCCGCCGCGAAGAGTGCGCTCGTCGGCTGCACGCGCACGTGGGCGCTCGAACTCGCCGAACATGGCGTGACCGTCAACGCGGTTGCGCCGGGGCCGATCGAGACGGAGCTGTTCCGGCAGACGCGGCCCGTCGGCAGCGAAGCCGAGCGCAAGGTGCTCGCGACGATCCCCGCGCGCCGGCTCGGCACGTCCGACGACGTGGCCGTGGCGATTGCATTCTTCCTGTCGGACGAGGCGGGCTTCGTCACGGGGCAGGTGCTGGCCGTGGACGGTGGCGGCAGTCTCGGCGGGCGCAGCTGAAGCCGGCGTCGACGCATCGGGCGCCGTAGACGCGGCGCCCGGCAGCGCCGGTTTCTGCGTGCTTTGCGGGCGCGCACATGCGTGTGCGCTGATGGCGGGCATTCTGCTGGCGCGCATATTCCGTCACCCCGTTAGCATGTGACGAATCGGACTTTGGGTGCCGCGTGCGCGACGCTAAGATCGCCGATCCCGTAGATCGAGCGTTCAGAACAATGAAAAAGTCCGCGTCGCCGTTACATGCTTTTCGTTTCCGTGTCGTCTGCGCCGCGATTGCCGGCGCGCTGTCGCTCGCATCGTGCGGCGGCGTCGACAGCGATCCGCCGCCGTCACCCACCAGCACCACGCCGCCGCTGGCTCAGAAGCGCCCGAACATCCTGTACATCATGGCCGACGATCTCGGCTATTCCGACATCCATGCATTCGGCGGCGAGATCAACACGCCGAACCTCGACGCGCTCGTCGCGTCGGGCCGCATCCTGTCGAACCATCACACGGGCACCGTCTGCGCGATCACGCGCGCGATGCTGGTGTCCGGCACCGACCACCATCTCGTCGGCGAAGGCACGATGGGCGTGCCGACCGACGAACGGCGCGGGCTGCCCGGCTACGAGGGCTACCTGAACGATCGTGCATTGTCGTTCGCACAACTATTGAAGGATGCCGGCTATCACACGTACATCGCGGGCAAGTGGCACATCGGCTCGGGGATCGTCGGCAGCGCGACGGGCAGCGGGCAGACGCCGGACCAGTGGGGCTTCGAGCGCAGCTACGTGCTGCTCGGCGGCGCGGCGACGAACCACTTCGCGCACGAGCCGGCCGGCTCGTCGAACTACACGGAAGACGGCCGCTACGTGCAGCCTGGCCAGCCCGGACAGCCGGGCGGCACGGGCGGCAGCCCGGCCGTGTTCTATTCGACCGACTTCTATACGCAGAAGCTGATTTCGTACATCGACTCGAACCAGCGCGACGGCAAGCCGTTCTTCGCGTACGCGGCCTTCACGTCGCCGCACTGGCCGCTGCAGGTACCCGATCCGTGGCTGCACAAGTACGCGGGCGTGTACGACGCCGGCTACGACGCGATCCGCAACGCGCGGATCGCGCGGCAGAAGGCGCTCGGCCTGATCCCCGCCGATTTCAAGCCGTTCGACGGCCTGCCTGAAACGACGGCCGCGTCGCCCGCGACCGCGAACAACGGCACGGCCGCCGCGAAATACATCAGCGCGGTGCATTCGGCCGCGGACGGCTACAGCGACTACGGCCCCGGCAAGGTCGACAAGCTGTGGTCGAGCCTGACGCCGGCCGAGCGCAAGGCGCAGGCGCGCTACATGGAGATCTATGCGGGGATGGTCGAGAACCTCGACTACAACATCGGCCTGCTGATCCAGCACCTGAAGGACATCGGCGAATACGACAACACGTTCATCATGTTCCAGTCGGACAACGGCGCGGAAGGCTGGCCGATCGACGGCGGCGCCGACCCGACGGCGACCGACACCGCGAACGGGCAGGACCCGATCTATTCGACGCTCGGCACCGACAACGGCAAGCAGAACGCGCAGCGCCTGCAGTACGGGTTGCGCTGGGCCGAAGTGAGCGCGTCGCCGTTCCGGCTCACGAAGGGGTATTCCGCTGAAGGCGGCGTATCGACGCCGACGATCGTCCGCCTGCCGGGCCAGACGCAGCAGTTGCCGACGCTGCGCGCCTTCACGCACGTGACCGACAACACGGCGACGTTCCTCGCGGTCGCGGGCGTCACGCCGCCGTCGCAGCCGGCGCCGCCGCTCGTCAACACACTGACGGGTGTCGACCAGAACAAGGGCAAGGTCGTCTACAACAACCGCTACGTGTATCCGGTCACCGGCCAGTCGTTGCTGCCGGTGCTGACGGGCACGGCGACGGGCGAAGTGCATACCGCGCCGTTCGGCGACGAAGCCTACGGCCGTGCATACCTGCGCAGCGCCGACGGCCGCTGGAAGGCCTTGTGGACCGAGCCGCCGCTCGGGCCGCCCGACGGTCACTGGCAGCTGTACGACCTCGCGTCGGATCGCGGCGAGACGACCGACGTGTCCGCGCAGAACCCGTCGGTGATCAGCACGCTCGTCGACCAGTGGAAGACCTACATGAGCAACGTCGGCGGTGTCGAACCGCTGCGTCCGCGCGGCTACTACTGAACCCGGGAGCGACACGATGCGGTTCCGGTTCTGGACGATCGGTGCGGCGCTGGCCGCCACGCTGTTCGCCGCCGCGTTCGCGGCCGGCTATGCGAATCCCGTCGCACCGGCGGGCGATGCATTCGACGACGCGAATCACGGCCGCGCGCTCGCGCCGCTCGGCACGGAGCGACAGTGCGCGCGCTATTCGGGGCTGCCGGCCAAGTGGCGCGACGACCCGAAGGCCGGGATGGTGCACTTGCGCGGCGGCGCGTTCGTGTTCGGCAGCACGCGCGGCTATGCGGACGAGCGCCCGGTCGGTGACGGCCGCACGCGTGTCGGCGGGTTCTGGATCGACCAGACCGACGTGACGATCGCGCAGTTCGCCGCGTTCGTGCAGGCGACCGGCTACGTGACCGAGGCCGAGCAGCAGGATGGGGCGGCCGTGTTCCATGTGCCGACGCGCGACGAGATGAACGCGCGCGACCTGGCGTGGTGGTCGTGGGTGAAGGGCGCATCGTGGCGTCATCCGCGCGGGCCGGGCAGCGGCGTCGACGGGCTCGGCAACCTGCCCGTCACGCTCGTGACGCAGCGCGATGCGCTCGCGTATGCGCGCTGGCTCGGCCGCGACCTGCCGACCGAGGCCGAATGGGAATACGCGGGCAAGGCCGGTCGCGACGATGCGTCGCTCGACGCGGCGCCGCGCGATGCGCAGGGCAAGCCGGCCGCGAACTACTGGCAAGGCGTGTTCCCGGTGCTCGACACGGCCGAGGACGGCCATGCGGGGCTCGCGCCGGTCGGCTGCTACGCGGCGAACGGGTTCCGGCTCTACGACATGATCGGCAACGCATGGGAATGGACCAAGGACGCATACACGGGCCCGCACCAGTCGCACACGAACGGCGACACGGCGGCCGTCGCGCCGCCGACGCGCCGGCACGATACGCCGATGGTCATCAAGGGCGGCTCGTTCCTGTGCTCGCGCGATTACTGCGTGCGCTATCGCGCGTCGTCGCGCGAACAGCAGGAAGCCGATCTCGGCGCGTCGCATATCGGGTTTCGCACGATTCTGAGGGATGCATCATGAAGCGTGTCTTGCATGACGTGGGCGCGTGGCTGATCGTTGCGTGCGCGGTCGGTCATTCGGGTTTGACCGCTGCCGCCGAATCGGCCGCACCGGCGGTGCGCGTCGGCGTGACGCGCGGTGTACATGCGCAGGTCCTGGACGAAGTGAAGCGGGTCGCCGCATCGCGAGGATTCGGCATCGACGTGGTCGAGTTCGACGATGCATCGCGCATCGACGCGGCGCTGGCCGACGGCCAGATTGACGCGGCCAGCTTCGAGGATGCACAACAGCTTGCCGCGACGCGCGCGCAGAAACGCTACGCGCTGACCGGCATCGCGCCGACCGTCACGTTGCCGATGGCGCTCTATTCGCGCAAATTGAAGAACCTGAACGAACTGCAGCCCGGTGCGACGGTTGCGATTCCCGCCGATTCGCGCGGGATGGCGCGCGCGCTCGTGCTGCTGCAGAACGATACGCTGGTGACGCTGCGCGAGCGGGCCGGCCTGCGTGCGACGCTGCGCGACGTGACCGGCAATCGGCTCGGGCTGAAGCTCGTCGCGCTGCGTCGCGATCGCCTCTACGCGGCGCTCGATACGGCCGCGTTCGTCGCGATCGACAGCGACGATGCCGCGCGTGCCGGGCTGCAACCCGCGCGCGACAGCATCAGCCTCGAGGATGCGCGCTCGCCGTATGCGAACGTGCTGACCGTGCGCGATGCCGATCGCGCGAAGCCGTGGGTGACGCAGCTCGTCGCCGCGTACCACTCGGACGACGTCGCGCGTTTCATCCTCACGCGCTACCAGGATTCGGTGCGGCGGCCGTGGTAGACACTTACCTGCTCGCGTGCAACGCCTGCGGACGCTGCTGCAACAGCGCGCCGACGCTGTCGTTGCGCGAACTGTTCCGGCATCGGCATCGCTTCGTCGGTGCGCTGACGATCCGTCGCGTGCCGAAGCGGCGCATCGGCGAGCGTTGGCGTGCGGGCGGCCGCGAGCATGCGCTCGATGCGGACGACGTCGCGGCGTCCGATGCGCTGGCGGCGCGGTTGTTTCATCGCACCGACGGCGCGGGGAACGAATGGATCGCGCTGACGCTGCAGGGCTACGACTATCCGTCGCTCGGCCGGTGCGCGGCGCTGGCCGACGACGGACGCTGCAGCGTGCATGCGGACAAGCCGTCGATCTGCCGCGCGGTGCCGCTCGATCCGATGCTGCCCGACCGCTTGCAGTCCCGCGTGCTGGCCGCGCGGCGTGACGATGCGGGATGGCTCGGCGCGAACTGCATCGTCGAAGCGGCGAGCGCGCGATCGTCCGTTGCATCTTCCTTTCCGATTCCGCTGGTGACGGCCGGGCAGATCGAAGACCGTGCGGCGCTCGACGCGTATCGCGATGCGCTCGTGTTCGAGCGCGCAGTGTGGCGGGATGCGGTGTTCGCATCGTTGACCGATGGCGGGCAGGACGTGCGGCATGCGCTGTCGCGGCTTGCGCCCGGCGGCTATCTGACCGTGTCGATCGTGCCGGTCCTGTCGGCTGTTGCATCGGTGTCCGCGCAATGCCACGCGCTGTGCATCGCATTCATCGACGCGCAACTCGCGTTGATCGGTGTGAACATCGAAGCAGCACTCGCGCGCCGGCATGCCGACGACCGGCCCGCGACGCGCGAGCTGCGGGGCTTCGCTCAGGCGCTTGAACGTGCACGGCACGCACTGGTCGCGATGCCGGCGCCCGCGGCCGGCCTGCGTGACGACGCACCGCGCATCGACGCGTGGCTCGCCGACCGTCCGGACCTCGGTATGCTCGCCGCGTAACAATCCCGACACGCTACATGTGCCTTACAATCGGCGCTCTTTCAATCGCTTTCGATGGAGCGGGCATGTACGCGTCGACCTTCATTTTCCGTGCCGGGCAATACGACGACGAATTCCACCGGCTCGACCGGCAGATTGCCGACATGGCGCGCGCGACGCCCGGCTATCTCGGCGAGGAGACGTGGGAGAACGCCGAAGCGGGGCTGATCCAGAACGTCTACTACTGGGAGTCGGAGGCGGCGCTGCAGCAGCTGATGCAGCACCCGGCGCATCTCGAGGCAAAGACGAAACAGGCACGCTGGCTGGACGGCTATCGCGTGGTGATTTCGAAAGTGTTGCGCGAGTATGGCGACGGCAAGCTCACGCAGCCGCATGCGGGGAAATCGGCCTGAATGGCTGTCTGATTCATTTCTTTCGCATTACGGATAAATAACAAGGCGCTGCACCGGGAAACCCGTATACGCAAGCGGGTTTCCGCGAGATCGCGTGCAATCAATTCTTCATCAAGCATGGCTAAGGTGGCGGGGCTTCACGTCGTCAGTCTGTCCACCAACAACGTCCTCACTCGATGTCGTACGGAGCCTTGTCCATGCCGAATTTCGCCTTGTCCGCGAAGCGCCGCCGCGCGTTGCGCGATCGTACCGTTCCTGTCTTTGCACTGACGCTGATTGCCGCGAGCATCGGCGCGCAGGCTGCCCCGCACGACAACGACGGCGACAGCCGTTTTACGCCGGGCTTCGTGCCGGGCTTCCTGGTCCTCAGCCGCAGCGTGTACGACAACGTGTCGAGCAACGTCCAGCCCGGCGCGATCCTGCCGCCGAACTGCGCGAAGACCACCGGCGGTTGCGGCGCGGCATCCGGCGCGCCGAACGACGGTACCTATCCGTATGTGTGGAACAACGACCGCTACGACGGCAGCTTCGGCATCACCTCGCGCATCTTCCTCGACCAGATCACGCCGGCCGGCGGTGTCGTCAGCACGCTCGAAGTGCCGAACAGCCTGCAGAAGGGCTTCGCGCACGACCAGATGGTGACGAGCTTCAGCTCGAAGTCGGAGCTTGGCCTGCACCTGTCGCTCGACGGCAGCTACCTGACGTTCATGGGTTACGTCGCGCCGGTCAACACGGTCGACGTGTCGAACTCGAACACGCCGCTCGCGGTCGATACGACGAACCCGGACGGGCAGAACTTCTACCGCGCGATCGCGCGCATCGATCGCCACGGGCATTTCCGCTTCACCGAGACGAATGCGTACAGCGGCAACAACGGCCGCGCGGCGATCCTGAACAATCGCGACGGCCGCGAGATTTACTACACGTCGGGCAACGCCGGCAACGGTTCGAACCCGCAGCCGGACAACGTGATCCTCGGCGCGGGCGCGCAGCTCATCGACGGCGCGAAGCATCACGAAGCGCAGCAGGATCCGGGCGTGCCGACGCCGCTCGCGAGCTTCTCGGTCACGGAGCTCGGCGCGAAGGCCGACAAGATCGGCAAGGACGACAACTTCCGCGGCATCGCGGTGCACGACAACGTCGTGTACTACACGAAGGGCAGCGGCGGCAACGGCGTGAACACGGTGTACTTCGTCGATACGACCGGCACCGCGTGCCCGTCGGGCGTCGGCGTGCCGTCGCCGAAGGCCGTGCTGCCGACGGCGCCGCTCGCGTACAACGCCGCCACGTTGCAGACGGCTGGCCTGCCGAACAACATGTGCGTGCTGGCCGGCTTCCCGACCACGCCGAACAAGACCGCGACGACGCTCTCCTATCCGTTCGGGCTCTGGTTCGCCGACGCGAACACGCTGTACGTCGCGGACGAAGGCGACGGTTACACGGGCGGCGCGGACCTGTACACGCATGCCGCTGCGCAGACGACGGCGGGCCTGCAGAAGTGGGTCTACGACGCAGGCACGAAGCAGTGGAAGCTTGCCTATACGCTGCAGAGCGGGTTGAACCTGGGCCAGCCGTATTCGGTCGCGGGCTATCCGGCGGGCAACAATTCGGCGACGGGCCTGCCGTGGGCACCGGCGACGGCCGGCCTGCGCAACCTGACGGGCCGCGTCGAACGCGACGGCACGGTGACGATCTGGGCGATTACGTCGACGGTCAGCGGCAACGGTGACGTCGGTGCGGACCCGAACCGGCTGGTGGCGGTGCGCGACGTGCTGAAGAACACGAGCGCGACGACGGCGGCGCATGAGCAATTCGCCGTGCTGCGGACTGCGAAGTTTGCGGAAGTACTGCGGGGTATCGAGTTCGCGCCGGGGACGGATACGGGGCGGTCGCACTAAAGAAGGTGACCCCGGCTGGCTGATGCCGGGTGACAGGGGCACGGCCGTGAGTCTCCACGTCCGTGCCCTTCAACTTTGCTGCGACGCGGATTCAGTCGGCCCGTTGCGCTTCACCGTCTTTCGCCTCCACCCGCGCCGCACGCTGCCAGATCGGGAACATCGCGTTCCTGACCGACGTCTGCGCGTCGATGACCTTGCGGTGATCGATGCCCGGCAGGTCGAGCAGCCGGTCGACCGCCGCTTTCGCGCCGTCGGCGCCCTGCGGGAACCCGCACGCGAACTGCTTGTTCGTATCGAACAGGATCCACCAGACGGACGACCCGTACGGCCCCTGGTCGTTGGTTTCGATCACGACCGCGCCAAGGTCGGACAGCGCGATTCCGTGCGTTGCGCCGTTGTGATCGGTCACGTCGATACGCGTATCGGTCGCGGTCACGGTCCAGTGGCTCGGCGGAATCGGCGAAACGGGCGGTGACGGTGCGGTGTCGAGTTGCGCCGCGCCGCCGGAATCGGCACGCTCGGCGGCCTCCATCGCATCCATCGGATCAATGAAATCCATCGGATCGATCGATGCGGCCGGGGCATCCGGCGCGATCGCCGCCGCTGGCGCGGCGGCATCCTGCTTCAGGCGCCCACCGATCCACGGCAACGCGGCGCCGCCGACCATCGCTGCCATCCACAGGTAGTACCCGATGCCGAACGCGTGGATCGGCTTGAAGTCCGGGCCGGTCGGGATCGTGTGCCATCCGAGCGCGAACACCACGGCCACCGCAATCAGCGCGGACACGATTCGGTTCGGCTTGATCAGCGCAACGAGCAGCAGCGGGTTGCCGAGCCACGCAAATTGCAGGTCGAGGATTGCGAGCGGGCCGATCGCGAGCACCATATAACCGCGCAGCCAGGTCACGGCGCCGGCCGCATTCGGCGGTTCGGCGGCGACCGGCAGCAGCAGTGACACGACGTACAGCGCGACGATGACGGCGCGCGCGAGGTTCAGGCGAGCGGAAGCGGTGCGTGTCTGCATGTTGCCTTCTTGTTGTGCAGGGGCGTGCGAAGCGGTCAATGCCGGACGGCCGTGCCGGCATTCACGACGCGTGGCGGCCACGCGTCGCTGGGGATTGTGGGCGATTCGCGCGGCGATGTCGAATGCGTGCCGGATGCCCGACCTCGCCATCCACCGGCCCGCACCGCATCAAAGCGCTTCGACCAGCAACCGCTTGCTCTTCTCGCAATACTCGTGACATGCGGCCCGCGCCGCAATCGACGCGCCATGCACGAACCGCGGCGCATCGGCTCGTCGCGACATCGACACGACGATCGACGGCGGCGACGGCTGTAGCGGCAGCTCCACGACTTCACCGCTTTCGATCAACGCATCGACGAACAGCACCGGAATCGCCGCCACGCCAAATCCGTCGCGCACGAGCTGCACGATCACCGAGATCGACGGCGACCCGGTGATGCGCGTGTCCGACAGCGGCACGCCGTGCGCGTGCGCGAGCGTGCGGACGATATCCTCGAGCGCACGATGGGGCGCCGTACCGCGCCCGTAGGTGAGAATCGGCTGGCGCAGCACCTGCCGCGCCAGCCCCGTGCGCGTGTTCGGCAGCAGCCCCGCGCGCGCGATCCAGCGCACCGGATAGTTCGCGAGCGCATCGCACACGACCGACGCCTCGTCGCTGCCTTCCACGCGGATGATCAGGTCGAGCTCGCCCGCCATCAGCCGGCGTTGCAGCACGACGCTGACGTCGACGGTCAGGTCGATCTCGAGCTGCGGATAGTCGGCCGCGAGCCGCCGCATGTAGTGCGGCAGCCAGCTGTGCACGACGGTCTCGATCACGCCGAGCCGCAGCTTGCCGCGCAGTGCGCTCTCGCCGGACGCGGCGGCCTGCAGCTCCTGGGTCGCCTCGACCACGGCTTTCGCATAGCCGAGCAGGTATTCGCCGTTCGGCGTGAGCCGGAACTCGCGGCTGTCGCGGTCGACGAGTACCGTCTGTAGTTCGTCCTCGAGCGCCTTCAGGCGCTGCGAGATCGCGGCCGGCGTCGCGTGCAGCGCGGCGGCCGTCGTGCGGAAGTTGCGCAGCTTCGCGAGCGTGACGAAGGTTTCGAGAAAACGCGTGTTCATGGCGGCCGGACGGAGGGTGGATGCGCACTTTGCCGGTGAGGAAAAGTGAACGAAGCCGGGGAAAACCCCAAGATCCGTTAAGAAATTCTATACACGAAGCGCAAAAAAACTCGTTGGCGACAAAATTTTTTCTTTTCTATTCTTCGCCGTATCCGATGACACGGCACCGTCATCCCGACGACATACCGATCTGCCACAAGCCTTGACCACCATGACGCCTTCCGAATTCCGCCAGTCCGTGCGCCACGGCGCGTTCCGCGGCCCGACCGCCGGCCACTGCGGCCCGTACGCGCAAGCGAACCTCGCGATCCTGCCTGAAGCGGTCGCGCACGATTTCCTGCGCTTCTGCCAGGCGAACCCGAAAGCCTGCCCGCTGCTGGGCGTCGGCGAACCGGGCGCGTTCCGGGTCGACGCGCTCGGCGAGGATCTCGACATCCGCACCGACGTGCCGAGCTACAACGTCTACCGCGACGGCCGCCTGACCGAACGCGTCGAATCGCTGGAAGCGCTGTGGCGCGACGATTTCGTCGTGTTCGCGATCGGCTGCTCGTTCTCGTTCGAGGACATGCTGGCCCGCGAAGGGATTGGCTTGCGCCACGTCGAGGAGGGGCGCAACGTGCCGATGTACCGCACGTCGATTCCGAATCGCCGCGCGGGGATCTTCGGCGGCCAGCTCGTCGTGTCGATGCGGCCGATGCGCGGCGCCGACGCGATCCGCGCGGTGCAGATCACGAGCCGGTTCCCCGGCGTGCATGGCGCGCCGATTCATCTCGGCGATCCGCGCGAACTGGGCATCGCCGATCTGAATGCCCCCGAGTTCGGCGACGCGGTGACGATCCGCGACGGCGAGCTGCCGGTGTTCTGGGCGTGCGGCGTGACGCCGCAAACCGCGCTGATGGACGCGAAGCTGCCGATCGCGATCGCGCATACGCCCGGCCACATGCTGATGACCGACATCACGAACGCGTCGCTGGCCGTATTCTGATTTCGGGCGACGACCACCCGCACGACAAACCGCACGCACGATTGCCATTCGACGGCGCATAACGACAGGAGCACCACCATGGAAAGCAAGACCCTCGCGGCGAACGCCGCGGAGCCCGCGAGCCCCGAGCGCAACGGCCTGTTCTCGTGGTACGCGGATGCGCAGCCGCGCGAGCGCCGCGCGTTCTGGAGCTGCAAGGTCGGCTACATGCTCGACGGGATGGACACGCAGATGCTGTCGTTCGTGATCCCGACGCTCGTCGCGACCTGGGGCATCTCGCTCGCGGATGCGGGCTTCATCGGCACGATCACGCTGCTCGCGTCGGCGCTCGGCGGCTGGATCGCCGGGATCCTGTCCGACCGGATCGGCCGCGTGCGCACGCTGCAGCTCACCGTGCTGTGGTTCGCCGTGTTCACCGCGCTGTGCGGGCTCGCGCAGAACTACCACCAGCTGGTCGCGGCGCGCGCACTGATGGGCTTCGGCTTCGGCGGCGAATGGACGGCCGGCGCGGTGCTGATCGGCGAGGTGATCCGCGCGCGCGATCGCGGCAAGGCGGTCGGCCTCGTGCAGTCGGGCTGGGCGATCGGCTGGGGGCTGTGCGCGCTGCTGTATGCGCTGCTGTTCTCGGTGCTGCCGGCCGAGCAGGCGTGGCGCGCGCTGTTCCTCGTCGGGCTGGCACCGGCGCTGCTGGTCGTCGCGATCCGCCGCTACGTGAAAGAGCCGGACGTCTACGAGAAGGAGAAGGCCGCGCAGGCGAAAGTGGCCGATGCGCCGCGCCTCACCGAGATCTTCGCGCCGAAGCTGATCACGACGACGCTGCGCGCGGCGCTGCTGACGACCGGCGCGCAGGGCGGCTACTACGCGATCACGACGTGGCTGCCGACCTTCCTGAAGACCGAGCGTCACCTCACGGTGATGGGTACCGGCGGCTATCTCGCGATGATCATCTTCGGCTCGTGGGTCGGCTACCTGACGAGCGCGTACCTGACCGACCGCCTTGGCCGCAAGCCGAACTTCATCCTGTTCGCGGTCGGCTCGATGGTGATCGCATTCGCGTACACGTCGCTGAACCTGACCAACGCATCGATGCTGTGGCTCGGCTTCCCGCTCGGCTTCTTCGCATCGGGCATCTTCTCCGGAATGGGCGCGTTCCTCACCGAACTGTTCCCGACCCGCGTGCGCGGCTCCGGCCAGGGCTTCTGCTACAACGTGGGCCGCGCAATCGGTGCGCTGTTCCCGTTCCTGATCGGCGCGCTGTCCAAGCAATACGGGCTCGGCATGAGCATCGGCATCTTCGCGGTCGCCGCGTACGGCGTGGTGATCGTCGCCGCGCTGACGCTGCCCGAGACACGCGGCCGCGAACTCGACGCCGCATAAGCGGCGGGGCGCTCCGCCCTTCGTTTTTCTTCCCCTTTGACCGACCCCGTGACACGGCGCGCGACGCGCGCCGTGCGGCGGCGCTCGTCCTACGATTCCACGACGCATCGACCCGACATCATGACTGACCGACACCTTTCCCCCGTTCCCTCCGACACCGCACGCTGGCAATTCTGGATCGACCGCGGCGGCACGTTCACCGACATCGTCGCGCGCCGGCCCGACGGCACGCTCGTCACGCACAAACTGCTGTCGGAGAACCCCGAGCAGTACCGCGACGCGGCCGTGGCCGGGATCCGCCACCTGCTCGGCCTCGCGGCCGGCGAGCCGATCACGCCCGCGCGCGTCGACATGGTGAAGATGGGCACGACGGTCGCGACCAACGCGCTGCTCGAACGCAAGGGCGAACGCACGGCGCTCGCGACGACGCGCGGCTTCCGCGACGTGCTGCGCATCGCGTACCAGAACCGGCCGAGGCTGTTCGATCTCGACATCGTGCTGCCCGACGCGCTGTACGAGACCGTCGTCGAGATCGACGAACGCATCGGCGCGCACGGCGACATCGTCGTGCCGTTCGATGCGCAAGGCGCCGAAGCATCGCTGCGCCGCGTGTTCGACTCGGGCGTACGTGCGCTCGCGATCGTGCTGATCCACGGCTATCGCTACACCGCGCACGAACGCGCGCTGGCGGAACTGGCGCGCCGCATCGGCTTCACGCAGGTGTCGGTGTCGCACGAGGTGTCGCCGTTGATGAAGATGGTGTCGCGCGGCGATACGACCGTCGTCGACGCATACCTGTCGCCGATCCTGCGCCGCTATGTCGAGCAGGTCGCGCACGAGATGCCGGGCGTGAACCTGCAGTTCATGCAGAGCAGCGGCGGGCTGACGCGCGCCGACGCGTTCCAGGGCAAGGACGCGATCCTGTCGGGCCCGGCCGGCGGCATCGTCGGGATGGTGCGCGCCGCGCAGGCGGCCGGCTTCGAGCGTGTGATCGGCTTCGACATGGGCGGCACGTCGACCGACGTGTCGCACTACCACGGCGAGTTCGAGCGCGTGTTCGAGACGCAGGTGGCCGGCGTGCGGATGCGCGCGCCGATGATGAGCATCCATACGGTGGCCGCGGGCGGCGGCTCGGTGCTCGGCTTCGACGGCGCGCGGCTGCGCGTCGGGCCCGAATCGGCCGGCGCGAACCCGGGGCCGGCCGCGTACCGGCGCGGCGGCCCGCTGACGGTGACCGACTGCAACGTGATGCTCGGCAAGATCCAGCCCGATCATTTCCCGCGCGTATTCGGCCCGCACGCGGACGAACCGCTCGACCGCGACGGCGTGGTCGCGAAGTTCGCGGCGCTCGCCGACGAGATCCACGCGGCCACCGGGCGGCGCGAGACGCCCGAGGCGCTCGCTGAAGGTTTCCTGGAAATCGCGATCGGCAGCATGGCGAACGCGATCAAGAAGATCTCCGTGCAGCGCGGCCACGACGTGTCGCGCTACGTGCTGACGACCTTCGGCGGCGCGGGCGGCCAGCACGCGTGCGGCGTGGCCGACGCGCTCGGGATGACGCAGGTGTTCGCGCATCCGCTCGCGGGTGTGCTTTCCGCGTACGGGATGGGCCTCGCCGACCAGACCGCGATGCGCGAGCGCGCGGTCGAGGCCGTGTTGTCGGACGATTCGCTGCCGGCGCTGAATGCGGCGCTCGACCGGCTGGCCGACGAGGCGGTCGGCGCGCTGCTCGAACAGGGCGTGCCGCCGGCGCGGATCGCGATCGAGCGGCGCGTGCACCTGCGCTACCAGGGCACCGATTCGGCGCTCGACGTGCCGGCGGGCAGCGTCGCCGAGATGCAGCAGGCGTTCGAGGCCGCATACCGGCAGCGCTACGCGTTCCTGATGCCGGGCACGCCGCTCGTCGCCGAGCTCGCGTCGGTCGAGGCGATCGGCCGCTCGGACGCGCCGGTGGAGATCGCGCCGCTCGCGCCGCGCAACGCAGGCAACGGCGACGATGCCGCGCTGCGCGCCCATTCCGCGGTGCGCTTTTATTCCGGTGGCCAATGGCACGACGCGGCGCTGTACGTGCGCGACACGCTGCTGGCCGGCGACGCGATCGACGGCCCGGCAATCGTCGCGGAGAAGAACGGCACGACCGTCGTCGAGCCCGGCTGGCGCGCCGAGATGACCGCGCAGGGCAACCTCGTGCTGACACGCACCACGCCGCTGCCGACGCGCCGCTCGCTCGGCACCGACGCCGATCCGGTGCGGCTCGAGATCTTCAACAACCTGTTCATGTCGATTGCCGAGCAGATGGGGCTGCGGCTGCAGAACACCGCGTACTCGGTGAACATCAAGGAGCGCCTCGACTTCTCGTGCGCGATCTTCGACGGCGACGGCAACCTGATCGCGAACGCGCCGCACATGCCCGTACACCTCGGCTCGATGGGCGAGAGCATCCGCACGGTGATCGAGCGCAACCGCGGCCGCATGCGCGACGGCGACGTGTTCATGTTGAACGACCCGTATCACGGCGGCACGCACCTGCCGGACGTGACGGTCATCACGCCGGTGTTCGCGGACGGCTCGGACGCGCCGCTGTTCTACGTCGGCTCGCGCGGTCACCACGCGGACATTGGCGGCACGACGCCGGGCTCGATGCCGCCCGATTCGACCCACATCGACGAGGAGGGCGTGCTGATCGACAACTGGCAGCTGGTGTCGGCCGGCACGCTGCGCGATGCGGAGACCCGTGGGCTGCTCGCGTCGGGCCGCTACCCGGCGCGCAACGTCGAGCAGAACATGGCCGACCTGCGCGCGCAGGTCGCCGCGAACCAGAAGGGCGTCGACGAGCTGCGCCGGATGGTCGCGCAGTTCGGCCGCGACGTCGTGCTCGCGTTCATGGGGCACGTGCAGGACAACGCGGAAGAAGCCGTGCGGCGCGTGATCGGCGCGCTGCAGGACGGCGCGTACCGCTACGCGCTCGACAACGGTGCGGAGATTCGCGTCGCGATCCGCGTCGACCAGGCGGCGCGGCGCGCGGAAATCGATTTCACGGGCACGTCCGCGCAGCTCGACAACAACTTCAACGCGCCGAAGGCCGTCTGCATGGCGGCCGTGCTGTACGTGTTCCGCACGCTGGTCGGCGACGACATCCCGCTGAACGCCGGCTGCCTGAAGCCGCTCACGGTGATCGTGCCCGCCCGCTCGATGCTGAACCCCGAGTATCCGGCGGCGGTCGTGTCGGGCAACGTCGAGACGTCGTCGGCCATCACCAACGCGCTGTACGGCGCGCTCGGCTGCGTCGCGTCGAGCCAGGGAACGATGAATAACTTCACATTCGGCAACGATCGCTACCAGTACTACGAGACGATTGCGGGCGGCAGTGGCGCCGGCGACGGTTTTGCGGGCGTCGGCGCGGTGCAGACGCACATGACGAACTCGCGGCTCACCGATCCGGAGGTGCTCGAATGGCGCTACCCGGTGCGGCTCGACTCGCACCGGATCCGCGCCGGATCGGGCGGCGGTGGGCGCTGGCGCGGCGGCGACGGCGCGGTGCGGCGCATCCGCTTCCTGGAGCCGATGACCGCGTCGATCCTGTCGAACAACCGGATCCACGCGCCGTTCGGTGCGGCGGGCGGCGAGGCCGGCGCGCTCGGCCGCAACACGATCGAGCGCGCGGACGGCACGGTCGAGGCGCTCGACCATATCGGCCGCGCGCAGATGGCGGCGGGTGACGTATTCGTCGTCGAAACGCCGGGCGGCGGCGGATACGGCGCGGCGGGCTGAGCCGTGCAACCGGCACCGGCGCCCCACGCCGGTGCTCGAACGGCATTGCAACGGACTGTGGAATAAAGTCGCGCATTAACGCACAAAAAGAATCAAATTCGACGGAAAGTCGGGTCGCTTGACGGCGATCCGACCCTGTCGTCATGGTCTTGTCACAGCGCTTTCCGCGATTGCCGGAATCAGCCGCAAACGCCCGCCTGGCGGGGCACTCAGCCCGATTCGCCGAACCCGTTGCGCACCGCCGCAACTGGAATTGAGCGAGCTGCCAATCATGAAAAATCCGGCTTGCCAATCGAGTCCCAATTCCTTGACACTCTGCTCTAAATGTGAGTGCCAATCCTGATCGTCATTTGATAAGATGGCTCTCATCATTCGTTAGGCAGCACCTGCGCGCATGACGCGCGAACGCCGGGTCGCATTAGCGGGAAACAAGTACGGGACGAGGCCCATCATCACGGCAATCACGGTCGCCTTGCCGGGCGCGCACGATGCGCGGCCCGGAACGGCGGTCGGCCGGCTCGCCTCCGTCTACACTGTGCGTTTTTTCTGGATCGGGGCGTCTTCATGGATGACGAAAACGATAGCGCGGTGCTCGAGGCGCACGTCGGTACGCGCAGCCCCTGCTGGCGTCTCGGCAGCGACAGCAATGCACTCGAACTGGCGGCCGTCCGCGGCCTGACCAACGTTGCCGTCGCGCTGACGGGCGAACAGGCCGCGCACATCCGCGCGCTGACCGGTGTCACGTCGCACCTCGTGCTCGACATCACGCTGTTCGGCGAACCGGTTCGCCTCCATCTCGTCGGCCGGAAGGTCGACACGACCAACTGGGCCGGCACGGCGTCCGCCTATTCCGATGCCGAGTCCGTCGCGGGCGATCTCGCGAACGGGCTTGCGTTCGCCGAGCAGGTCGTGTCCGAAGTGAATTCGCTCGTGGTGATTCTCGACCGCAACGGGATGGTGCAGCGCTTCAACCGCCTGTGCGAGGAAGTGACGGGCAAGCGCGAGGTCGACGTGATCGGCCGCAGCGCGTTCGAGCTGTTCATGACCCCCGAGCAGGGCGCGCAGTCGCGCAGCAACATCACGGGCTTTTTCGCGAGCAACCACTCGTTCGCGGTCGAGCGCTACATCAACACGGTCAACGGGCCGCGCCTGTTCCAGTTCCGCAACAAGTTCGTGCAGAGCGGCAGCGGCGTCGAAGAGCAGTTCCTGATCTGCTCGGGCATCGACATTACCGAGGAGCGCAGCGCGCAGCAGCGGCTCAGCGAACTCGCGAACACCGACGTGCTGACCGGCCTGCCGAACCGCCATGCGATCAGCGAGCGCATCCACGCGGCGATCGCGGCCGAGACGGCCGCGACGCGCGGGCAGGTCGGCATCCTGTTCCTCGATCTCGACAACTTCAAGCGCGTCAACGATCACTACGGGCACATCACCGGCGACCGGCTGCTGCAGGACGTGTCGGCGATCATCAGCGGTTGCCTGCCGTCCGGCGCGACGCTCGCGCGGCTCGGTGGCGACGAATTCCTCGTGCTGTTCGAGCACGGCACGCGGCCGCTGCTCGAAGCGACCGCGCAGATCATTCTCGAACGGCTGCGCACGCCGATTCATCTCGGGCTGATGGAGGTCTACACGAGCTGCTCGATCGGCATCGCGATGCATCCGCAGCACGGCGATTCGCTCGAGACGCTGATCCGCAGCGCCGATACGGCCATGTACGTCGCGAAGGAAGAGGGCAAGCATACGTATCGCGTGTTCTCGCTGGAGATGAACCAGAAGGTCGCGAAGTACATGTGGCTCGACACGAACCTGCGCAAAGCGCTCGAAGAGGAGCAGTTCGTGCTGCACTACCAGCCGGTCGTCGATATCGCGACCGGCGACGTGCACGGGGTCGAGGCGCTGGTCCGCTGGCAGTCGCCCGATCGCGGGCTCGTCGCGCCGGTCGAGTTCATCCGCTTCGCGGAGGAGTCGGGCCTGATCGCGCCGCTCGGGCGCTGGGTGATGCGTACCGCGGCCGCGCAGGCCGCCGCATGGAAGGCGAAGGGGCTCGGCATCCGGATCGCGGTGAACGTGTCCGCGCGGCAGTTGCAGGACATGAACATCGTGCACCAGATGGCGTCGATCCTCGACGCGGCGGGGCTCAAGCCCGGCCTGCTCGACATCGAGCTGACCGAGAGCTGCTTCATCGAGGACGAAGACGCGGCCAACGGCTTGATGCGGCAGTTCCGCCAGCTTGGCGCGGAGATCCATCTCGACGATTTCGGCACTGGCTATTCGTCGCTGTCGCAGTTGTCGCGCCTGCCGCTCGACGCGATCAAGCTCGATCGCACGTTCATCACGGCCATCGACCGCAATCCGCGCTCGCAGGCGCTGGTGCGCTCGGTTGTGTCGCTCGCGAAGGCGCTGAATTTCGCGGTGGTCGCCGAGGGCGTCGAAACGCATGCGGAAGCCGAATTCCTCAAGCAGCTCGACGTCGATCATGCGCAGGGCTACTACTACGCCCGCCCGATGCCGGCACAGGCGTTTGAGGCGTGGCTCGCGGAGACGAGAAAGCTCAGGCTGATCGCCTGAGCTTCGTTCACGAACGGGCGCCGCCGGCCAGCGGCGGCGCTCGCCGCGTTACACCGTGCGCAGCTTCGACACGCGCCGGTTCTGCAGCATCACGAGGCGTTCCATATACGCGAGATCCTTCGGCTCGATCGTGAACGCCGCATGCACCCACGCTTCCGTGATGTCCATCAGCTCGGAGCGCGTGAGCTGGAACACCCGCTCGCGCGCGCGCAGCATCGCGCGCACGCCGTTCAGCTTCGGCTTCATCACGTCGATGAAGGTGCGCGTCGCGAGATATGCGTCACCTGCGTCGAACGTCTGGTCGACCAGGCCGCGATCCTCGTACCACTCGGCTGCGTGCGCTTCACCGGTCGAGATCAGTTGCTCCGCAACGCCCCGATCGGCCTTGCGCGCGACGAGCGAATAGCCGCCCATGCCCGGGAACAGGTTGAACGCGATCTCGGGGAACCCGAGCTTCACGCCCTTCTGCGCGAGCATGTAGTGATGCGCGAGCGCGGCCTCGAAACCACCGCCGAGCGCGCTGCCCTCGACCATCGCGATCGAGATCGCCCCGGTGCCGAAGCCCGTGTAGATCTCGTACACGCCGTCGATGCACGAGCGCGCATAGGCCATCAGCAGGTCACGCTTGCCGCTGCGGATCGCGTCGACGAAAAAGCTCAGGTCGCCGCCGACGTTGAACAGCTCGGGGACGAGCGAGCCCGTCACCCAGAAGTCGAACGGCAGGCCCGAGTCGCGTGCAACGCGTGCGAGATGGATGATGTCGGTAACGAGTTGCTGGTTGAAGCACGGCCGCGGCTCCGATCGCAGCATCATCCACATGACATTACGTCCCTCTTCATAAAAGGCTGTCAGTTGCGTGAGTTCGCCGGCTTCATAAAACGGGCGGCACGCGGGATGGGATTGGAGTTGCATGGTATGTCCTCGTGAGATGTGGTTTTCGAAGACCGTCGCGCCCGGTGCCGTGCGGGAGGCGAGTTTCCCGCAGGGCGCCGGGCGCGAGGCATCGCCATTGTTGCGCGCGCACAAAAGTCGAATTGCGAGGAACCACGCACGACCGGGACGCGGGTGCCGGCCGCATCGGTGCGGGCGGGGAGGTGGGCGGCGAGCGGGGCGGGTCGGCTTCGGCCGGCGGCGGCCGATGCACCGGGCGGGGCCGGCACGCGTTTGAAGGCGGCCGGAAAGGTAGCCGGCAGGTTCGCCGTGTTGCGCGAATGCGTGTAAACGGACGATCCGGCGCGTGCCTGCCGGCGTTGTCCGCTTACATGCTGAAAGCGGTGCCGGGCCGCCGTGCGGCCCCTATGGAAGATGCGGACTGGCGCCGCGCCCGTGTGTCGATTAGCTTTAAAGGATCACGCAGCGCGTGGCGCCGGGCGTGCCGGGAGGGGACCATGACCACGTTCCAGAAGGTGTGGCAGTTGCTCGTCGGAAAGCCGCTCGACCCGCTCGATCCGCGCACGCGGCATGCGATTGCCGTGACCCCGTTGCTGGCGTGGGTCGGGCTCGGCGCCGACGGGTTATCGTCGTCGTGCTACGGCCCTGAGGAGGCGTTTCTCGCGCTCGGCCAGCACCATGCGCTCGCGCTGTTCCTCGCACTTGCGACCGCCGCAACCGTGTTCATCATCGCGCTCGGCTACAACCAGGTGATCGAGCTGTTCCCGACGGGCGGCGGCGGCTACCGCGTCGCGACGTCGCTGCTCGGATCGAAGCCGGGGCTGGTATCCGGCGCGGCGCTGCTGGTCGACTACGTGCTGACTGTCGCGACGTCGCTCGCGAGCGGGGTCGACGCGTTCTTCAGCCTGCTGCCGGTGAGCGCGCAGGCGTTCAAGCTCACGACCGAGATCGTGCTGATCCTGATGATGACGGGCCTCAACTTCCGCGGGATGCGCGAATCGATCATGGTGCTGCTGCCGATCTTCATCGGCTTCGTGATCCTGCACTTCGGGCTGATCGTGTACGGCGTCGCCGTGCACGGCAGCAACCTCGTGATGGTGGTGCCCGACGCCGTGCACGAAGCGCACGGCATGTCGCAGTCGCTAGGCCTGTTCGTGCTGCTCGCGCTGCTGATGCGCGCGTTCTCGCTCGGCGGCGGTACCTATACGGGCCTCGAGGCCGTATCGAACAACGTGAACATGCTGGCGGACCCGCGCGTGCCGAACGGCAAGGTGACGATGTGGTACATGTCGACGTCGCTCGCGTTCACGGCCGGCGGCATCATCCTGCTGTACATGCTGTGGCATGCGAAGCCCGTCGACGGCGAGACGCTCAACGCGGTCGTGTTCGGCAGCGTGATCGACCATCTCGGGCTCGGCTCGGCGTTCGCGCGCCACGCATTGCTCGCGGCCGTGCTCGCGTTCGAGGCCGGGCTGCTGATGGTCGGCGCGCAGACGGGCTTCCTCGACGGCCCGGCCGTGCTGTCGAACATGGCGTCGGATTCATGGGTGCCGCGCCATTTCCGCGACCTGTCGGGGCGCCTCGTGCGGCAGAACGGCATCATCGTCGTCGGGCTGTCGAGCCTGCTGATCCTCTTGTGGACGCACGGCAGCGTCGACGTGCTCGTCGTGCTGTACAGCATCAACGTGTTCCTCACGTTCAGCCTGTCGCTGCTCGGGCTGTGCACGTACTGGTGGCATCATCGCAGCCAGCAGGGCTGGTTCAAGCACTTCTTCCTGTCAGCACTCGGGCTGAGCGTGACGGCGACCGTGCTCGTCATCACGCTGATCGAGAAGTTCACGGCGGGCGGCTGGCTCACGGTGCTCGTGACGAGCGCGGTGATCGCGCTGTGCTTCATGATCAACCGCCACTACGCCTATACGCGCCTGCAGCTCGCCAAGGAAGACGAACTGTTCTCGGGCAAGCCGCCCGAGATCGACGAGGCCGACGCGCCGGGCAAGCCCGACCCGTTGCAGCCGACGGCCGTGTTGCTGGTCGGCAAGCATCGCGGCGCGAGCATGCACGCGCTGCTGTGGGTCAACCGGCTGTTTCCCGGGCACTTCCGCAACGTGATCTTTCTCGCGGTCGGCGAAGTCGATGCGAAGGCGTACGACGGTCACGAACATCTCGAACGGCTGCGCCATACGATCACCGATTCGCTCGACTACTATGTCGCGCACTGCCGCCGCCACGGCATCGCGGCCGACTACCGGATCGCGTTCGGCACGAATCCCGTCGTCGAATTCATGAACCTCGCATCGTCGACGCTCGACGAGTACCCGAACTCGGTGTGCTTCGCGAGCAAGCTGATCTTCCGGCGCGTGAATTTCCTCACGGCCTGGCTGCACAACCAGACGCCCGTCGAGCTGCAGGCGCGCCTGCATGTCGAGGGCAAGCAGATGGTGTTGTTGCCGATGAATGTCGGGTAGCGGGCGGGCAAAGCGGCTCCGCCGGCGGATGAAAACGATTCAACCTGACGTATCGCGTCAGATCGTAAGCAATAGAAAACAATTAGCCGGTTTCGTCGGAAAGATTTGGTAAGATTCGCGCGCTTCGAATCAACAACAAATCCTTTCCGAGAGACTTCATGACGATCGCCGCCACGACTGCCACCCGTTTCCTGCGCCACGGCGCGCGCGCATTGTCCGCCACCGTGCTCGCGGGCTTCGCCGCCGCGTCCTTTGCGCAGACCGTATCGCCAGGCATCTGGCACGACGACACCGCGTACACGCTGAACGGCAAGCCGCTGCCGCAAGGCACCGATCCGATGCCGGACCAGTGCCTGACCGATGCGGATGCGAAAAACCTGCGCAAGACGATGGCCGCCCGCCTGCAGCGCGACAACGTCCACTGCACGATCACGAACTGGGACTACGCGGGCACGACGCTGAAGGTCGCGCTGTCCTGCGCGAACGAACAGGGGCGCGGCAACGGCACGGTGACGGGCGCCGTCACGCCGACGAGCTACGACCTGAAGGGGCAACTGCACGGGCAGCACGCACAGGCCGGCGCGTACACGCTCGCGTGGACGTGGCGCGGCAAGCGCGTGGGCGACTGCAAGTAACGGGGAGAAGCGGCGCGCATCACACGGTGCGTGCCGCACCCGTCGGCGCATTCGCCACGGGATTGCGGCCATTCAGGGTCCGTACGCTTGAATACATCACAATGTGATATAAAATCAAAGCAGGCCTTGGTGGCATCCGGCCATTACGCCACAAACGAACCCGGCCGCGCGACGCGCGCATCGTGCCGGGCGAACGTCCGGTTCAGAAGAACGGGCGGCGCTTATGCGCAGCGGGATGGCCACCGGGCCTCGCCGCGACCGGCGGCACGATGCGCCGTACGGTTCGCGGCGACGACAAGGGGAAATGACGATGCTGATCACGTTTCGAACCTCCGCCGCACCCGATATCGTGATGTTGCGCGACCTGGCGCAGTATCTGCTGGGGCTGGTCGGCAAGGGGCTCGACGTCCGCGGCGTGATTTCCACCGACGAGCTGCCGGGTGCGATCGCGCGGCTCGAACAGGCCATCAGGGACGATGCGGCGCGCGAACGCGCACACGAGCATTCGACGCAGGCGCTGCGCGACGAGGTGTCGCCGCATGCGGGCGGGCTCGCGCAGCGCGCGTGGCCGCTGCTGGACATGATGCGTGCGGCTCGCGAGCAAGGGCGGCACGTGATGTGGGGCGTGTAGGCGCGCATCGCGCGCACCGCCCGCGGTACCGGACCTCCGCTGGAAGGCCGGCGGCATGCGCGTCGTTCGACGCGCGGCCGCCGGCCGATTTTTATGCGCGGTGCGGTCGCGTGATGACGCGATTACGGATGATGATGCGGATGCGAGCGTGACGAGCGTCGCGCGGGCCGGTGCAGCAGCTTGTCGCGCGTGCGGTCGCGGCCGCGCCCGGCCGTGAAGAACAGCACCGCAAACACGAGGAGCGCGAGCAGCAAGAGCGTCTGGACGATACCGTGTTCCATGTCGCCTCCAGCATGACGAAGGACGAAGGGCGTCGCGGCCGGCCGTCAGCCGGCGGGCATGAACGTGCCGGCGAGCATCGTGTCGATGAAACGCTTGGCCAGCGCGATCGAGATCCTGAGTGCGTCCGCGTCGTTGCGGAACACGTGATGTTTCGGGTCGAGCAGGTGCGCCTCGTGGCATCCGCTGGCGTCGCGCCACACCACGACGGCGAGCGGCTCGTACAGCGCGCCGAGTTCGAGCCCTTCGCCGGCCACCGGGTCGACGAGCGCGACTGCGCGAATCCCGCACTGGCGATAGGTCAGGCAGAGCGGCGAAGCCATGACGGCCTCCGTGTCGGGCGCCGGTCGTTCCGACCCCGCACGGCGCGTGATCGGACGAATGGGCGCCGGCCCGTGTTCATGTCAGCATCGGCATCGCTTCGATCAGCACGATGCCCAGCAACGCGCCGAGCGCGGCGCCGACCAGCTTCGGATGCCACCGTTCGAGATGCAGCGCCGTCAGCAGCGCGCCGAACAAGATCACGCCCAGCAGCGCGAACGCGATCACGAGGTAGCCCATTTCGAAGTCGCTATTGATCAGCATGATGTCTCCTTCCCCATGTCGGCGTGTCGCGTTCGGCGGAGTGGTGTTCCGCCGACGTCGCACGCACGGATGATCTGCCTGAATTATATATCGCAACGTGATACAAAAGGCACGCTAGCCCCGAGCAGGATGCACCGGGGCGGCAATGGCGGCGTGGCGACGCCGGCGCGGCACGCGTGGCACGTGTGGCCGGCTCGCCGCATCGCGCGCAGCCTCGTCGCCGCGCGGCTTGACGCTCGCCGGTACGTCACCCACACTGGTTCGCACGACGGGCACGCGGCGTGTGAGGTGTCGCGTGCTCGTCATGCGGATCGAACCATCCGCGCCGGCACACAGCCGTGGCGCCCGGCAATGAACGCGCGGAGCGCTTCGACGTGGTGCTTTTTCCTTCCGGATGGACCGGCCGCCTGCTCGCCTGCGCGATCGCGCTCGGCGCCGGCGCGGCCATGGCCGACGTGCGCGACCCGGGCGCCGCACGCGATACGGGCGGCGACGCGCCCGTCACGGTCGTCAGCGATGTCCACGAATTCGTGATCCAGCACGACGGCGCGCTCGACGAGCACGACGATTCGACGCTGCGCGCGAACGACGCGAACGGTATCGATGCCATCGCGCAGCGCTACGTGTGGTTCGACAAGAATCTCGAGAAGGTGGACCTGCTCGCGGCCGAGACGATCGATCGCGACGGGGTCGCGCATCCGGTCGGCGCGGACGGCATCCGTGACGTGCAGGAACCGCGCTCGGCCGGCGCGCCGACGTTCCAGGACGGCCTGCTGCGTACCGTCGTGTTTCCCGGCGTCGAAGCCGGGTCGAGCACGCGCGTGGCGTTCCGCAAGACCCGCACGAAGCCGGTCAACCGCGGCTACTTCGGCTATACCGTGGAGCCGTCGCGCGAGCCGGTCGACAGTCAGCGGCTGATCTTCGACGTGCCGGCCGACATGCCGCTGTACGCGGATGCACGCGGCTACGTCGCGCTGCCGCCGGTCACCGCGAATGGCCGCACGCGCTACGAATTCGACTACCGGCACGGCCCGTACGACCGCATCGAGAACGGCGCGGTCGGCTACGCGACCTACGGCGACCGGCTCGTCGTGTCGACGCTGCCCGACTATGCGGCGTTCGCCGCGCGCTATCGCAACGCGGCCGTCGATCCGGGCGCGGACGATCCGGCCGTGGCGCAACTGGCGCGCACGCTCACCGCGGGCGTGGCCGATCCGCGCGACAAGGCGCGCATCCTGTACGACTGGGTGCAGGCGAACATCCGCTATGTCGGGCTGTTTCTCGGCGAAACGGCTGCCGCGCCGCATCGCGTGACGGACATCCTGCGCAACCGCTACGGCGACTGCAAGGATCATGTCGCGCTGTTCGGCGCGCTGCTCGCGGCGGTCGGCATTCGCAGCGAACCGGTGCTGCTCAATCTCGGGTCCGTCTACACGCTGCCGTCGGTGCCCGGCTACGGCGGCGGTGCGATCAATCACGCGATCACGTGGCTGCCCGATCTCGCGCGCTTTGCGGATACGACGACGGCCGGCATCGCATTCGGCTATCTGCCGCCGATCGTGATGGACCGGCCTGCACTGCTGGTCGACACGGGCGTGCTGTCGCGCACACCGGCCACGCAGCCGCGCGGCCGCATCGCGCGGGTCGAGATCGATGCGGCCGGGCCGGGCGCCACGCGTTTTCAGGCGTACATCGAGGACGACGGCTGGACGGCCGAACTCGAGCGCAACCTGTTTCGCCGCGCGACACCCGACGGCATCGCGCAGCTCGCGAACAACCGTTTGCGGCAGAGCGGCTTGCGCGGCCGCGCGCAACTGTCGACCAGCGACCGGCGTGTAACCGACGGGCCGTTCGACGTGACGATGTCGGGCACGCTCGATCATTTCGTGTGGCCTGACGGCACGACTGCGTTGCCCGCACTGTCGAGCCTGACGGGCGGCATCGCGACGCAGGTCGAGAACTGGCTCGCCGAGCCCGTGCGCACGCAGCCGTGGGGCTGCATCGGCGGCACGTTCGACGAGACCGGCCAGATCGCGCTGCCGGCCGACGTCGCGGTGACCGACCTGCCGGCCGATACGGCCGTACACGACCGCTTCGTCGACTTCACGTCGCATTACGTATTCGATGCGGCCGCGCGCGCCGTGCAGGTCACGCGGCGGATGACGGCGAATTTCGGCCGTCAGGTGTGTACGCCGGACGAATTCACCGCGCTGCGCGCGTCGCTCGAGCGCATCGAACGCGACACGCAGGCGCAGATCGTCGTGCGGGCGAAAGGGCGTTGAACGGGCAGGGGATGTGAGCGCATCGATGCCATCGGTCGACGCGCAGGAGGAACATCATGACGGAACGGGACTACGAGATCGCCGATCTCTCGAAGGATTTGCTGGGTCGGATCGTGCAGGGCACCGTGGCGAGCGGGGCAGTCGTGGATGCCGAGCAGTGTGCGGCGCTTGCGGTGCAATGCGCGACGGCGCTGGTCGACAGGCTGGCAGCGCGCAACGATTGAACGCTGCGGTCACACGTGGCGGCGATTTGCGCGACGTGTGGCGGCAGACGCAAGCATCACGCGTCACGCATTACGCTTCGACAGGCACGTAGCACGTAGCACGTAGCACGCAGCACGTAGCGACTAAGCGCTGCCGTCACGCGTGATGACGACGACTTGCGCGACGCCAGGCAACCGCCGCGAGCATCACGTGTCACGCATTACGCCTCGACACGCACCTCACCGTCCGCGCGCACGGCGCCCGGCGGCTTGCCCACCACGCGCTTGAACGCGCGGCTGAACGCGGCGAGCGAGCCGTAGCCGAGCCGGTACGCGACGGCCTCGATCGTCTCGTGGTCGCGCGTGATCCATTGCGCGGCGAGCCGCATCCGCAATTCGGTCAGGTAGCGCACCGGCGTCATCCCGGTGGCCGCGAGAAAGCGTTCGGCGAACACCGAACGCGACACGCCTGCTTCGGTCGCGAGTTCCGCCACGCTCCAGTTGCGGCCCGGATCGCGATGCAGCGCGACGATCGCGCGGCCGAGCTTCGGCTCGCGCAGCGCCTGCACCCAGCCTGTCGCATCACCGCATCCGCACTCGACCCAGCCGCGCACGATGAACGCCGCGACCACATCCGCGAGCCGCGCGAGGATGCCCGCGAAGCCCGCGCGGGCCGAGCACGCTTCGCGCTCCATCGCATCGAGCATCGGGCGGATTTCCGGGTAGCGCGCGAGCAGCGTGCCGACGTGCATGAACTCGGGCATCGTGCCGACGAGCGGCTGCATGCCGCCGAGATCGAGCTCCATGCACGCGCTGAAGATCAGCGCATCGCCGGCGCCCGGCTCGGTCGTCGCGCAACTGGCGGGCGACACGCCGGCCGACGCCACCGACGCCACCGTATCGCAGATCTTCGCGACCTCGAAGCCGTTGATCTCGCGGCACGGTGCATCGGGGTCCGACACCAGCGCGTGCATGCCGCCGTGCGGCAACAGGATCGCGTCGCCGGCCTCGAGCCGCATCGTGTCGCCCGACGCGTCGCGCAGCAGCACGGGCCCGCGCCCGACGAAATGGAACTGCGCGCGGCCCGTCACGTGGCCGAAGTTCAGCCCGAACGGCCGCGCGACCTGGATGCGGCGGTACTGGACGCCGCTCAGGCGCATCCCCAGCAGCAGCTCGCTGACGAGGTCGTGCACGTCGGGGATGGGCGGAAGCAGGGGCTCGGACATATTGAGATTCGGACGTTCGATCAACAAGAACGGATTGTATGTCATAGACCGTCCTGATGTGGTTCCTTACGATACGCCCTCATCAGTACTTTCCCTAACCGACACGGAACCACGCATGAATCCCGGAATCTCCTCGGCCGCCTCGACGGCGGCCCCCCGCGAACCGGCCTGGGGCGCGGTATTCGCGATGACGCTCGGCGTCTTCGGGCTCGTCACGGCCGAATTCCTGCCCGCCAGCCTGCTGACGCCGATGGCCGACAGCCTCGGCGTGACCGAAGGCGTGGCCGGGCAGGCCGTCACCGCCACCGCGACGGTCGCGCTGGTCACGAGCCTGCTGATCTCGGCGCTGACGCGCACGATCGACCGGCGGCGCGTGCTGCTCGTGTTCTCGGTGCTGCTTGTCGCATCGAACCTGGCGGTCGCGTTCGCGCCCAACCTGACGCTGCTGCTGATCGGCCGCGTCGTGCTCGGCATCGCGCTCGGCGGTTTCTGGACGATGGCGACGGCCACCGCGATGCGGCTCGTGCCGACGTCGATGGTGCCGCGCGCGTTGTCGATCATCTTCAGCGGGGTGGCGGTCGCGACGATCGCGTCCGCGCCGATGGGCAGCTACTTCGGCCACCTGATCGGCTGGCGCAACGTGTTCCTGATCGCGGCCGCGCTCGGCGGCCTCTCGTTCGTGTCGCAGGTCGTCACGCTGCCGTCGATGCCGCCGAGCGGCACGACGCGGCTGCGCACGCTGATCGACGTGCTGCGCCGGCCGACCGTCGGCCTCGGCATGTTCGCGACGATCCTCGTGTTCACCGGGCACTTCGCGTTCTTCACGTATCTGCGGCCGTTCCTCGAGCAGGTCGCGGGCGTCGGTGTGAACGGGCTGTCGGCGATCCTGCTCGGCTACGGCATCGCGAACTTCGTCGGTACGTCGCTCGCCGGCCGCGTGCTCGAGCACCGGTTGCGGCCGATGCTGATCGGGATGCCCGCGCTGATGGTCGTGCTCGGCGTCGCGCTCGTCGCGCTCGGCCGCGCGCCGATGATCGACGCGGTGCTCGTCGCGTTGTGGGGGATGGCGTTCGGCGGCGTGCCTGTTGCCTGGTCGACGTGGATCACGCGTACCGTGCCCGATGAGGCCGAGAGCGCGGGCGGGCTGATCGTCGCGGCGATCCAGCTTGCGATCGCGACGGGCGCGGCAGCCGGCGGCGTCGTATTCGACGCGAACGGTGCGGCCGGCGTGTTCGTTGCCGCAGCCGTCGTGCTGGCTGTCGCGGTGGCGACGATCGTGACCGGTGTGCCGAAGCGTGTCGGCGTGGTGCCCGCGCTGGCGGAATGACCGGCACCGGCGGGCCGCCCGGCCCGCCGCTCAGCGCACCGGTGCGTGCGTGTCGAGCAGTTGCCGATGGCGCGCTTCGGTCGCGTCATCGGCGGGGAACATGCATTCCATGCGCAACTCCTGGGCGGCGGCGCTTTGCGGCGTCCCCACCGTCGTGACCAGCGAGAAGTAACGCAGCACGACGCCTTCGTGCACGAAGCCGATCGGGATGACCGGCAGCGACGGTGCGGCGGCCGGTGCCGGCGGCGTTTTCCAGTCACGCGGCGCATCGGGACTGGCGAGCAGGTCGTCGAGCAACTGCCGTGTGTCGTCATCGATCACGCGCCCGACCGATTCGCGATGCACGCGCTGCAACAGGCTGCGCGACACCGTTTCCCAGTCGGCCAGGAACGGCCGCATGCCGTGCGGATCGAACATCAGGCGCAGCAGGTTGCGCGGGCCGTCGCGTGCGGCCATGTCGATGAAGCAGCCAAAGAAGCGCGGCGCCGCGTCGTTGGTCATCAGCACGTTCCAGTGACGATCCATCACGATTGCCGGAAACGGATCGTGCTGGCGCACGACCCGTTCGAGCGCGCCGATCACGCCCTGCATCTCCTGCGCATCCCACGGCGCTTCCGAATACACGGGCGCATAGCCGGCCGCGAGCAGCAGCGCGTTGCGCTCGCGAAGCGGCACGTCCAGCGTTTGCGCGAGCGTCAGCAGCGTGTCGCGGCCCGGCACGCTGCGTCCGCTTTCGATGAAACTGATCTGGCGCTGCGAGATGCCCGCGTCGAGCGACAGGTCGAGCTGGCTCACGCCGCGCACGTCGCGCCAGTAGCGCAGCAACTGGCCCAGTTCGTGCGGCGGCGCGTGCGGTTCGCGGCGGCTGGCGTTCATCGTGCCTCCCAGGGCGTTCCGTGAGCGACGCGATCGACTATATCGGACTCACGCGGCGTTCGCATGCCATGCGAATGCGTCGAACGGCGCCTCGAGCGCGGGCTTCGTCACGCTGCCGACGTAGTTCGTGATCGTCGATGCGGCGACCACCGCGATCACTTCCAGCAACTGTTCGTCGCTGAAGCCGGCGTCGAGGAACGCTTGCCGGTCGGCATCGGCCAGGCGGCCGCGGGTGTCGATCAGCTTGCGTGCGGTGGCCGACAGCGCGGCCAGTTTCGCGTCGCCGGGCAGATCGCCGCGGCGGATCGCGTCGACGTCGGCGTGGGTCACACCCTGTTTCAGCGCAAGGGCGGTATGGAAGGCGACCGGCCATTCGCTCGCGTTCGTGACCGCGTTGGTGAGCAGGAGTGTCTGGATCTGCGGCTCGGTGAGGCTGCTCGCGTGCACGCGCTCGAACAGGCCGATGAAGCCGTTGATCAGCACCGGCGACGCGGCCATGGCCGCCGCGATGTTCGGGACGATGCCGAAGGTTTGCTGGAGCTGCTGGAGGACGGGCTTTGAGGCGGCCGGTGCCGAGTCGATGGTGTGAAGCGGATAGGCGGACATGATGTCTCCGGGGTGGTGAGCGCCGCCGGAATGGCGGCGCGACACCCGAAGCGTAGGAGCGGCCGTGTCGTGCGCCAATTACATGCAATGTAATCAGTCGATGCGCGCGAGGCCGTCCGCTCCGTGATTCTGTTACCCGCCTTGCCTGACCATCTCCGCCAGCGTGTTCATCGCCTGCAGGTACGGATACGGCCCGTGACTGATGCGGGCCACGCCGTATTCCGCGAATTCGGCGAGCGTCGGCGTTGCCGAGACGCGCATCACGTTCACCGGCAGCGGCGACGCGGCCGTCAGCGCGCGAATGAGTGCCGGCGAGCGCAGCCCCGGCACGAACAGGCCATCGGCACCGGCCGCGGCATAGGCGCGCGCGCGGGCCAGCGTGGCATCGAGCAGGCGCTCGTCGTGCGTGTCGGCCGGCGCCTTGAAGAACACGTCGGACCGCGCGTTGAGGAAGTAGTCGGCACCCGCGCGATCCGCGGCCTGCCGTGCCGCTGCGAGACGGGCTGCGGCGGCGTCGACGTCACGCAATTCGCCGGTCGCCGGGAAGCTGTCTTCGAGGTTGCAGCCGATCGCACCGGCTTCGATGCTCAGCGCGATCGTCTCGGCCACATCCTCCGGCCGCTCACCGTACCCGCTTTCGAGATCGACGGTGACGGGCAGGTCCGTCGCGCGTGTGATCCGCTCGAGCACTTCCATCATCAGCGCGCGCGGCATCTGCTCACCGTCGACGAAACCGTTGGCCGCCGCGACCGACCAGCTGCCGGTTGCCAGCGCGACGGCGCCCGCGTCGGCCGCCGTGCGCGCACTGCCGGCGTCCCACACGTTGAACAGCGCCAGCGGCTGGCCCGCGCGGTGAAGCGAACGGAAATACGCGCCTTTCTCATTGCTGCTCATGCCTGTGTCTCCTTGTGGAAAACCGGGTTGGTTGTCGTGCCGAGCGATATTGCCACCGAATCAAGCGCCGCGAGGGATTCGTCCGATCACAACTGACAAGGAATGGCAGGAGTCGAGCGACCTGCCGCGTGTAGGTTCAGCCGCGTTCAGCCGGATCGACCGACAACGCGCGCAACTGGCCGCGCAACTGATCGACTTCCCCCGGCGCGAACGGCCGTTCGATCTCGGCGTGCGTCTGCTGCCACAGCGGAAACGCTTCGGCGAGCAGGTCGTGGCCGGCCGGCGTCAGTTCGAGCAGGCGGCTGCGCCGGTCGTCCGGGTCCTGGATGATCGTGACCAGGCCGCGCCGCTCGAGCGGCTTGAGCGCGGCCGTGAGCGTCGTGCGGTCCATCGCGAGCAGCGACGCGACCGACTTCATCGGCGCCGGCTGGGGCCGGTTCAGCGACATCAGCAGCGAAAACTGGCCGTTGGTGAGATCCAGCGGGCGCAGCACATCGTCGAAGATCCGCGCAAGATTGCGCGCCGCGCGCTGCATGTGCAGGCACAGGCAGCAATCGCGCACCATCAGCGTCGTTTCGAAAGGGAGCTTTTCTTTTCGTGCCATGTTGCAATTGTGTTGATATCAACCTATCTTGTCAAGGTCGAGGCGCGGCAGCCCGTCGCGTCCGTCACCGGAGGAGACAGCATGAGTGCTCAACAGCAGTTGTATCTCGCGGTATTTCTCGGGACCAAGGATAGCCCGGCGATGAAGGCCTGGATGGCGTTGCCGGACGAGGAGCGACGCACGCGCGAGCGCGACGGAATCGCCGCGTGGCATGCCTGGGTCGACCGGCATCGCGACGCGATCGTCGAGATGGGCGGGCCGCTCGGCAAGACGAAGACCATCGATGCGGCCGGCGTCAAGGACACGGCGAATGCGATGAGCGGCTTTACCGTCGTTCGGGCGGCCTCGCACGAAGCCGCGGCCGCGCTGTTCGAAGGCCATCCGCATTTCACGCTGTTCCCGGGTGTGGCGATCGACGTGATGCCGGTGCTGGCGATTCCCGGCGCGTGAACGACACGCGAGGCCAGGCGTCGTGTATCGGCGAAGTGCCGTGGCCGGTAGGCGGAAGTTTTCCCGACATTCTGGATGGAGACTGGCGATGAAGCTTTACGGATTTGCCGGCACCCGCTCGCAACGCGCGCTGTGGGGGCTGAAAGAACTGGATGCCGATTTCGAGTTCATCTCGGTGAACCTGCTCCAGGGCGAGCACAAGCGGCCCGAATTCCTGCGCCTCAATCCGGCCGGCAAGGTGCCGGTGCTGGTGGACGGCGACCTCGTGATTCCCGAGTCGGCCGCGATCGTGCTGTATCTCGCGGACAAGTACCCGGAGAAGGCATTGCTGCCGGTTGATCCCGCGTTGCGGGCCGAGGCTTACCGGTGGGTCATGTTCGCGGTGACGGAGCTCGAGCAGCCGCTGTGGCGGATCACGCGGCATTCGTTCATCTATCCGCCGGAGAAGCGCTCGCCGGCCGATATCGAGCTGGCGCGCGAGGATTTCAAGACGATGGCTGCGATCCTCGACAAGCATCTCGAAGGGCGCGAGTTCATCGTCGGCGACACGCTGACGGTGGCCGATTGCGTGACCGCTTACCTGATCGACTGGGCGGGCGAGTGCAACCTGATCGAATCGTTTCCGCAATTGCGTGCGTATCTCGAACGGCTGTATGCGCGGCCGAAGGCACCGCAGCGGATCGCGGACGCGCGCAAGGCGGCGTGAACGTGCGGCGGTCGGCCATGCGCTGCATCGGCATGGCCGACCGCTACATCCGTGCAGTCGGCGAGCGGCAGTCTCGCCGCGTTCATGGTGGTGATGAAGCGTGCGTCGCGAACGCGGCGCACGCGAGTGTTCACGCGACGTCGTCAGGCCCGCCGAGCATGCGGCACAGCATCGACAGGTCGCTGAGCGTGAGGTGCGGCGTCGCGGCCTGTTGCTGCGCACGCTCCGCTTCCGGATGCGTATCGCGAACCACCCACGCGGCCTGAAGCCCCGCGTTCAACGCACCGACGATATCGAGGTGATAGTCGTCGCCGACATGCAGCAGTTCCGCCGGCTGCACGTCGAGCGTTTCCGCTGCCGCATGAAAGATCCCGGGCTCAGGCTTCGCGACGCCGAACGCCTGCGCGCTGAGCGTCGCACGAAAGAATTCGCCGCCGCCGGTCAGCCGGAGGTCCGCGTTGCCGTTGGTCACCGCGATCAACGGAAACCGCGCGCTCAGCCACGCGAGCGCCGGCAATGCATCGTCATAGAATTCGACCCGGTTGCGCGCGGCATAGAAGGCGGCGTACGCACGGTCGGTGAGCGCGACATCTTCGTTCGCACGCTCCAGCGCAAGCCTGATCGACCCGATTCTCATGGCACGGAAGTCGCCGGCAAGCTCGGGACACAATCGTTCGTATTCCTCACGCAAGTCGCTTAGCGACTGCTGCGTGGGCAGCACACGCTCGGTACCGGGCGCATGCTCGATCAGCCACGTGCGAAGCGTCGCTTCGGCCCGTACGACGGACGGCCCGAACGGCCACAGGGTGTCGTCCAGGTCGAACGAGAGAGCGGAAACTTGGGTGAGGCGCATGGCGATTGACGGGGAGTTTCGTTTACCAGGGCCACGGAATGGCGATTCCGGTGCCGTTTTCGAGGGCCTGCCGATACAGGAAGCGAGCGACGGTCAGGTCCTGCAGCGCGAGCCCGGTCATGTCGAAGACGGTGATCTCATGCGGCGCGCGGTCGACCGTCGCGGTTCCGGCGAGGATGTCACCGATTTCCGTGCGTGGCAAATCCGGCGCCCACTGGCACTCGCCGATGCTGCGGGCCTGGTCGTGATCGTCCACGACGATGCGCGCGCGTTCCAGCACGCCTGCCGGAAGCTCGCGCTTGCCGGCGGTATCGGTGCCCACGCAGGTCAGGTGGGTGCCCGGCTGAACCGCATCGGCGTCGAACAGCGGGCCGCCGCCAGGCGTGGCCGTGATGACCACGTCGCTAACGGCCACCGCGTCGTTCCGGTCGCGCGCCACGGCGATCGTGCATCGTTCCCGGAAGGCTGATTCGAACACCGGGTCGGGCTCGCCGCTGACGTTCACGTACTGCACCGTGCACGGTTGCGGCAGTAGCCCGAGTGCATAGTCGAGCTGGACGCGCGCCTGCACACCCGTGCCGAACACGCAGAGGCGCGTGCTGTCGCGACGCGCGAGCAATTGCAGCCCGAGGCCGCCGGCGGCGCCGGTTCGCGCGGTGGTGATCGCATTGCCGTCCATGATGCACAGCGGCCGGCCCGTGGCCGGGTCGAACAGCGCGACGGTGGCCTGATGCGGTTCGCCGCCGAGCCCGCGGTTGCCGGGCCAGAACCCGGCCGCCTTGAAACCGAGCAGATCCTGATTCGCGACATCGCCCGACTTGATGCCGAACACGCCGCCGGTGTGCAGTTTCTCGCGGACTACCGGGAACACGCGCCCGGCCCGTTGACTGTGCAGCACGAAGGCTTCGCGGACCGCCGCCGTCACTTGCGCGGCCTGGAGGGCGGGTGCGACGGCATCGCGGTCGAGAAGCAGGAGTCGGGCGTCTGTCGGCATGTTCAGGCAAGCGCTTGCGGCGCCAGGCGAATCGAGATGGTTTAAATTTTGTCCAGATTTGGATAAATGGTCAATTAATCGATGGAGCGACGCGGATACGTGGTCGGGGTCACCACCCGTAGAAGCGCGGCCACGTCTGCGCGCCGCCGTCTTCGGCGATCGCCTGATACTCGGGATGTTGCGCGCCGGTGGCGCACGCGTGATTCGGCAGGATGCGCAGACGGGTGCCGACCGGAAACCGTTGCGCGATGCCGGCGTCGGGCGAGCCCGCGCGCGACACGATTCCGTGCTCCTGGTTGGCGGCGCTCATCACGTAGTCGCCGAGCACGTCGCCGTGTTCGGTGCAGACCTGCCCGTAGCCGAAGTCGTGCGCCTGGCGCTGCGTGCCGCGGTCGCGGCTCATCGCCATCCAGCCCGCGTCGACGATCGCCCAGCCTTTCTCCTCCTGGTGCCCGATGACGGTGGTCAGCACCGACAGCGCGATGTCGGACAGGCCGCACACGCCGATGTTGTGCATCACGAGGTCGAACATCACGTAGACGCCGGCGCGCACCTCGGTGACGCCTTCGAGGTGTTCCGCCGCGAGGGCGGTGGGTGTCGAGCCGATGCTCACGACCGGGCAGGGCAGCCCGGCGGCCCGGAGGCGCTCCGCCGCCCGCAGTGTGCGGCTGCGTTCCTGCTCGGCAATCGCCGCCAGTGCTTCGGGTGTGTCGTATTCATAGCTGGAGCCCGCGTGCGCCAGCACTCCGCCGAGCATCATCCCGCCGTCGAACAGTGCGCGGCCCACGTCGATCAGCAGGTCGGCGTCGGGCGGAATCCCCGAGCGGTGGCCGTCGACGTCGACCTCGATCCACACGTCGAAGCGCTCGCCGTGCGCGCGCCCGAATTCGGCGATCGCGTGCGCGGCCGGCAGGCTGTCGGCGACCAGCTTCAGGTCGCAACCCTGCCGGCGCAGCGCGAGCGCCTGACCCAGCTTCGCGGGCACCATGCCGACCGCGTAGACGATGTCCCGGATCCCGTGCGCGAAAAACTGTTCGGCTTCCTTGAGCGTCGACACCGTGATGCCCTGCGCGCCTGCCGCGAGCTGGGCATCGACGACCTGCGTGCATTTGGTGGTCTTGACGTGCGGCCGGAACCTGACGCCGAGCGCGTCCAGATGCGCCTGCATGCGGCCGATGTTGTGACGCATGCGGCCCACGTCGATCAGGGCGGCCGGGGTGTTGAGGGTTTGAAGGTCCACGATGCGTTGCCTTGGAGTATTGCCGATGCGAACACTGTAGGGCCGTCGATGCGTCGCGTGTTTAACGCATCGCTAATTCGGTATTAAGCACAGTTTAATCAGCCGGATCGCGTGGACTGTGGCACGGCTCATGCGTCGCCGCGCCACGGCGGCGGGCTGAGAAACCGCGTCGCGGCTTCGAGAAACACCCGTTGCCGCGCGGAACGGCCGGTGCGCGACGGCAGCAGCGCGGTCACCGGCGCGGCCGGCAGGTGCCAGTCGGGCAGCAACCGGACGAGCTTGCCGTTCGCCAGCAGCGGCGCGACGTCCCACTCGGAGCGCTCGACGATCCCGAGACCGGCCAGCGCCCATTCCGTGATGACGGTACCGTCGTTCGAGGACAGCGCGCCGGTGACGCGGATCACGGCGGAGCGGCGCTGTTCGCCCTTGACGTCGCCGCCTTGCGAGAAGCGCCAGCGCGGGATGTCCTCGTCGTTCTCGCGCAGGCACAGGCAGTCGTAGCGGGCCAGGTCGGACGGATGGTTCAGTTCCTTGATGCGACGTGCGTAGGCCGGGCTCGCGCACAGAAAGCGCTCGTTGGGCGCGAGCGGATACCCGATCCACGACGACGACTTGAGGCTGCCAACGTGAACGACCACGTCGGCCCCCGACGCGCTGGTCAACGGGCTCTCCGACAGGTGGAGCGCGATGTCGAGCTTCGGATGCGCACGTTGCACGTCGCGCACGATCCGCGCGACGTACTTGCGGCCGAAGCCGAGCGGGGCGACGACGCGCAGCGTGCCCCGCACGTCGCCGTGGTCGCCTGAAATGCTGACCGGCAGCGCTTCCACGCGCTCGAGGATGTCGACGGCTTCCTGGTACAGCCGTTGCCCTTCGTCGGTCAACGCGATCCCTTTCGGCTGCCGCACGGCGAGCCGTGCGTTCAATCGCGCTTCCATCCGTTGCAGGCGAATCGTGACCGCGGGCGGCGTGAGATCGAGCAGCCGCGCGGCCGAAGCCAGCGAGCGCGACGTACCGATCGCGCGGACGAGTCGAAGGTCATCGAGGTCGAGCATTTCATGTCTCTTAATGCTGATGATGCCGGGCATTAAACCGCAGATCACGCGTCGCAGCCATCGAGGCGGCGGGAACGCGCGTGTCACATTCGCCCGATACATTGGGTTTCCCGATGCTTTCCGGCATTCGGCACGAAATTCCCGATCGATCGCCTGCCCCTCATGACCCTGACCCAGCTTCGCAGCTTCATCGCCGTCGTCCAGCATGGCGGCTTCACCGCGGCCGCCCGCGTGCTGTCCACCAGCCAGACGACGATCACGTCGCAGATCCAGACCCTCGAACAGGAACACGGCGTCGAGCTGTTTCACCGGCGCGGGCGGCGCGTCGAACTGTCGGCGGTCGGTCTCGAATTCCTGCCGATCGCGCGCCGCATCTGCAGCGACGAGACCGACGCCGCCGCGCTGCTGCGCGACAGCGGCGCGTTGCAGCGCGGTTCGCTGAAGATCGGCGCGGTCGGCCCGTTCCATGTGACGGAGATGATCGAGGCGTATCACGCGCTGCATCCGCACATGCACCTGTCGGTCGCGCTCGGCAATTCGGAAACCGTGCTGCGCGATCTCGACCAGTACGTGTGCGACGTCGGCGTGGTGGCCCGCGCGTTCGAGGACGCGCGCTACTTCACGCAGCGCTATGCGAGTTTTCCGGTGATCGCGTTCGTGCGGACGACGCATCCGTTCGCGAAGCGCGACGCGATCGCGCTGCATGAACTGGCCGGCGAGCCGCTGCTGATGCGCGAACCGGGTTCGACGACACGCCGCGCGCTCGAAGACGCGATGGAGGCCGCCGGCCTGACGCCGCGTATCGCGATGGACATCGGCAGCCGCGAGGCGCTGCGCGAGGCCGTCGCGCGCGGGCTCGGCGTCGGCACGGTGTCGAAGGCCGAATACGTGCCGGATGCGCGACTGCGGCCGTTGCGGATAGACGGCGATCCGGTCGTGACCCATATCCACGTGTGCTGCCTGAGCGAGCGGCGCGAAAGCCGGCTGGTCGCGTCGTTTTTCGATGCGGTCGCGCGGTGCCGGCCGCTCGATGCATGACGGCGCCCGGTCGCGCGCCGGCCCACGGCGCGACCCATCGAAAATTTCGGTCGATCCATAGCCGATAACCGGGATTTTCGATCACGAACGCGTCATCGCGGATGCCTAACCTGATGCTCAACCCCATTCGATCCAGGTGCGAGCATGAATTTCGATGATCCGTTACCCCATGACATGATTCGTCATACTGATGATGGTGCGACGCTCGCGGGAGCCGCGGCATGAGCGGCTGGCGCTTCCACAATCCCGTGCGCATCCGCTTCGGCGTCGATGCGCTGGCCGGCGCGAGCGACGCGCTCGCCGGCCGCAGCTACGCGATCGTCACGTATCCCGATGCGGTGTTCGCGCGGCTCGCCGACCGGCTCGAAGCGCAGCTCGGGCCGGCGCTCACGCGGATCGACTGCGTCGAAGCGAACCCGTCGGTGCCGATGCTGCGGCGCGCATGCGATCAACTCGCCGCGCTGCCCGGCAAGCCGGACGTGCTGATCGCCCTCGGCGGCGGCTCGGTGATCGATTCGGCGAAAGTGCTCGCCGCCGAGCACGGCGACTTCGAGCGCGTGCTGCGCATCCTGTCGGGCGATGCCTGCGCTGATCGCGGCGACGCGGTGCGACTCGCGCTGCCGATCGTCGCGATCCCGACCACGGCCGGCACCGGCAGCGAAGTGACGCACTGGGCGACCGTCTGGGATCCGCACAACGCGCGCAAGCTGTCGCTGTCGCGGCCTGACCTCTATCCGGAAACGGTGATCGTCGATCCGCGCCTGATGGTCGGCCTGCCGATGCAGCCGACGCTCGCGAGCGGCCTCGACGCGCTGTCGCACGCGCTCGAAAGCATCTGGAACATCCATGCGAACCCCGTCACACGCGGCCTCGCGGTGCAGGCGGCGCGCGAGCTGATCGGCGGACTTGGCCGCGTGAATGCGCATCCCGACGATCTCGACGCACGCAGCGACATGGCGCTCGGTGCGCTGCGCGCGGGGCTCGCGTTTTCGAATACGCACACGGCGCTCGCACACAACATCTCGTATGCGATCACGTTGACGCGCGGCGTCGCGCACGGGATCGCGTGCTCGTTCTGCCTGCCGGCGGTGATGCGGGCGGCGCTCGGCGTCGACGACGCATGCGACGCCGCGCTGCGCGAGATCTTCGGCGACACCGCATCCGCGCCCGCGCAGCTCGAGGCGCTGCTCGACACGCTCGGTGTCGCGAGCCACCCGGCCGCGTACGGGATCGACGCACACGAATGGGCGCGGATCGTGGATCACGCATTCGACGGCGCACGCGGCCGCAACTTCATCGGCACGCGCGCGCGCTTTCCGCATCTGGACTTCAGCCCGGAGCAGCCCGAACGGGCGCTTCACTGACGAGGAGCCACTCATCATGAAACCGTCTCACCCGATCGAAACGGACGCGCTCGCGCGTCTCGACAACCTGCCGTGGACGCGCTTCCACACGCTGATGCTGGTCGCGCTCGGCGTCGGCTGGGCGCTCGACTCGTTCGAAACCAACATCATCGGCAGCGTATTCGGCGTGCTCAAGTCGCACTGGCACCTGAGTGCCGCGCAGGGCTCGCTCGCGGTCAGCATCTGGGTGTTCGGGATGCTGGTCGGCGCGATCGCGTTCGGCTATCTCGCCGACCGCTACGGCCGCAAGCGCCTGTTTCTCGCGACGCTGCTCTGGTACGCGTTCTTCAGCGTCGCGACCGTGCTGTCATGGAACTACGAGTCGTTCCTGTTCTTCCGCGCGATGACGGCGCTGGCCGTCGGCGGCGAATATTCGGCGGTCACCGCGACGATGGGCGAATTCATTCCGAAGCGCCATCGCGGCCGCACCGACGCGCTGATCCTGTCGGGCTTTCCGGTCGGCGCGCTGCTGTCGGCGGCCGTGTCGTATCTCGTGTTGAACCAGTTGCCGGCCGAGTGGGCGTGGCGCGTGGGCTTCGGCCTCGGCACGACGATGGCGCTGGTGTTCTTCTGGATTCGCCGGGTGATTCCGGAGTCGCCGCGCTGGCTGATTCAGCAGGGGCGCGTAGCGGAAGCCGACGCGATCGTCGAGCAGGTCGTCGCGAGCGCGGCGCGCGATCCGCTGGCCCAGGCCGATCGCGCCCTGTTGACGAAGCGCTATGCGCCGACCCGCTACGCGCACCAGGCGCCCGCGTTCTGGCGCAACGTCGGCGAGCTGTTCGGCGCCTATCGCGCGCGCTGCGCACTCGCCGGGGCGCTGAACTTCTCGCAGGCGGCCGTCGTGTACGGCGTGCTGTCGCTGATGGCGCTCGTGATCCTGCCGTACATGAAGGTAGCGTCGACGGACATGCCGCTCTACTACATGATCGGCAACGCGGCGGCGCTTGCGGGCGGCATCGTCGCGGCTGTGCTGGTCGAGGCATGGGGGCGACGCGCGTCGCTGTTCGTGAGCTACACGTTCACAGTCGCGGCGATCGTGTTCATCTACGCGATGCATGCGCTGCCCGGCATGGTGCTCGGCTACTGCCTGATCCAGTTCGGCGTCACGTGGGCGTACATCTCGGGCTATGTCGTGTCGTCCGAGATCCTGCCGACGCGGATTCGCGCGACGGGGCTCGGCGTGTCGGTCGCGATCGGCCGGCTCGGCGCGGTGGTCGCGCCGCTGATGCTGACGAACGTCTATGCGATGTCGGGCTCGCCGTCGGCTGCGCTGATCGTGTTGCTCGTGCTCGCGTTGCCGGGGCCGCTCGCGGCCGGCCTGTGGTGGATCAACGGGCGCGAAACGCGACGGATTTCGCTCGAGGAATGCAGCACGGAAGCCGACGCGCAGCCGGCGGTGGACGCCGCGCCGCGCGTGGCGTGAATGGGCTCGATGGTGCTGGCCACGGGCTTAAAGAATAGTCGCGTCGCGCCGATATAGAGACGAGGTCCGGCCCTTTGCGCTCCGTGTCCGGACCAGCACGGAGCGTGTTGCCGAGGGCCGCGACATATTCCAACGACAAAAATGGAGCGTCTCATCTTATGAAGCCAGTCTTTTCCCGCCACTTGGCCGGCCGCATCGCAATCGTCGTCGCAGCCACTTCGCTTGCCGCATGCGGCACGACGAATCCGCTGCAGCAGGCTGGCCAGGGGATCATGGGGGCCTTGACGTCCGACGCCGGTCGGACCGACGTGTCGATCCTGAAGCCGATCGTCCTGAAGATCCCGAACGATGCCGGCATCCAGCCGCGCAAGGTCGCGCCGTATTCGACGGTCATTGTCCGCGACGTCGGCTACGACAGCCGCAGCGTGCAGGTCATCGCGAACGCGCAGTATTACCGGCTCCGGTTCGAGAACCTGACGCCCGGTTCGTTCGTCGTGCATGCCCGCACGGACAACGGCGTCGCCGGTTCGGGCGTGAAGTACGACGTCAACTTCAACGTGCAGGAATCGCCGAAGGGCTATCAGGTCGCGTTTCAGCCCATGACGCGCAATGCCTATCAGCAGGGGCTGATCGGCAAGTTCCCGGTGCCGAACTTCAACGATGCCGACCTGCGCACGCAACTGACCTCGTTGCAGATCGTCTATCGCTTCGAGGTCGATTCGCCGTACAACTCCGAATCGGTGACCGCGAACTTCATGCGTCTCGCGCGGCCGATGACAGCGCGGCAGGGCTGGGCAGACCCCGTGACGGGCAAGATCTACAGCAGCTACTTCGTGTCGACGCTGCACGGCCGCGACATGACGTACGTCACGCAGGTGTATCCGTATCACAACGGGTCGAAGGCTGTGATTACAGCGGTGATCACCGGCGTCGAGACCGCGCCGGATACGGTCGATTTCAGCGTGCTGATCAACGACGCGCGTCACATGCTCGAAGGCATCGCGAAGTCCTGATCGCGTGACATGCGGCTGCCCGCCCGCTTACGCGTGCAGCCCCCAGATCAGCGACCGGTGCGCGGCAACTCCGGCCATCACGCCCGACGCCGATGCGAACGTCGCATTGGTCATCGGTGTCGACGCGTCGCCGGCTGCGAATACGCCGGCGACGCTCGTCTGCTTCAATGCATCGACGCGCACGACCGGGCCGAGCGGCCCGTCGTCGAACGCGCAGCCGAGCTGCTGCGCGAGATCGCTCGCCATTACCGTGCGCGCGCCGACGAACAGCGCATCGATCGGCACGATCTGCCCGTCGGCGAGCCGCAACGCATCGATCCGCGGCGCATCGCCGAGAATTTCCACGACCGGCGAGCGCTCGATACGCACGCCGCGCGCGGCGAGCAGTGCGGCCTCTTCTTCGTTCGCTTCGGCCTGGCCCTGCGTGAACCACGTCGTCGGGCCCCAGTCCGGAATCAGGATCGCCTGATGCACGGACAGCGGATGCGAGGCCAGCACGCCGAGCCGCTGGCCACTCACCTCGTACCCATGACAATACGGGCAGTGCAGCACGTTGACACCCCAGCGTTCCGCAAGCCCCGGCAGCGCGGGCAACTCGTCACGGATACCGGTCGCGAGGATCAACCGGTCGGCACTCGCACGGCTGCCGTCGGCCAGCGTCACGTGGAAGCGGCCGTCCGCATCGCGCTCGGCCGTGCGCACGTCGCCTGCGATTCGCTGCACGGTCGGATATGCGGCGAGCTGCGCGGCAGCTTCGTCGACGATCTGCGCGGGCGGCTTGCCGTCCTGCCCGAAAAAGCCGTGCGCGTGCGCGGCAAAGCGGTTGCGCGGCTGGCCGGCGTCGATCACGAGCACGCGGCGGCGCGCCCGTGCAAGCTGCATCGCGGCCGACAGCCCGGCAAAGCTGCCGCCGATCACGATCACTTCATGATGGTCTTGCATGCACCCACTCCTTTCCTGAACCTGCGCGAATGACGGATGTGTCCCGGTGGCGATCCACTCAACTCATGAAACACGAGAAGTTGCATGATAGGGCGATGGTATCATTCACGCAACTTCAAAAGTTTCGAGAGAGGGGAGCACCGCTCGTGAGAACCGACAGTCGCTTGTCGCGCATGCTGCATGCGCTGATCCACATGGACCAGGTCGACGGCCCGATGACGTCCGAAGCGATCGCGACGATGCTGTGCACGAACCCGGTCGTCGTGCGGCGCCTGCTTGGCGGCTTGCGCGACCGTGGCTACGTGCAGTCGGAGAAGGGGCATGGCGGCGGCTGGGTGCTGAGCGTCGCGCTCGACGACATCACGCTGCTCGACGTCTATCGCGCGGTGGGCGAGCCGCCGCTGTTCTCCGATCTCGTGACCGACGACGAGGCCGAATGCCTGGTCGAGCAGGCCGTCAATGCGCACCTGTCGGCCACGCTGAAGGAGGCCGAGACGACGCTGCTGGCACGCTTCGGCGAAGTCACGCTCGGCATGCTGTCGCGCGATTTCGAAGCGAAGCACGCGAAGCGGCGCAAGCCGCGCTGACGCGCCGCAGCATCGCGGCCGGTCGCGCTTGACGCGCCCTCCGGCTCGGCCCAAAACGCTGCGCCGCGATGTTCTGTCCCCCAACTTCTGCCCGGTTCGCCCGCCACAGGGCAAAATACGGGTTTTCCGCACCCGCGAGGGCGCGACCGAATCACGCGCCGGGCGGCGGCAGTGCGCAATCCGCACGCCGCCGCCGGGCGCCCAGGCAAGATCGCTCGCCATGTCGCGAGCCCACAGGAGTCCAGACCCCATGCCCGAATCCAACCTGTCCTTCTTCGGCCGGCTGTCGCTGGCCGTCGGCACGTTTTTCTCCGTGCTCGGCAACCGCGAGTTCGCGGCCGGCGTGCTGCGCGTGCGCGATGGCGCCCCGGCACCGGTCGCGCCGGCACCCGAGTTGCGCGAAGCGAGCCCGCAGGCCGCACTGCAACTGCTCGGCCTGCTGCAGCGCGATGCGCGCTTCATCGACTTCGTCGAGGAAGACATCGCCGGCTACGCGGACGCCGAGATCGGCGCAGCCGCGCGCCTCGTGCACGACGGCTGCCGTGCCGCGCTGCGCGAACACTTCACGATCGTGCCGGTGCGCGACGAAGCCGAAGGCAGCCGCGTGACGCTGCTGGCCGGCTTCGACGCAACGGCCGTGCGCGTGACGGGCAACGTGGTCGGCGCCGCGCCGTTCACGGGCACCGTCAGCCATCGCGGCTGGCGGGTGGCCGACGTGCGCCTGCCGAAGCTGACGGGCAGCCACGACGCCTCGGTCGTCGCACCGGCGGAGGTGGAACTGTGAGCGATCCGCGCTATTCGATCGGTATCGATCTCGGTACGACCCACTGCGCGCTGTCGTATGTCGACAGCGCCGCGAGCGACGGCGAAACCATCACGCAGCAGGTGCTGCCGATCGCGCAGCTCACCGCGCCCGGCGCGCTGGAGTCGCGCGACCTGCTGCCGTCGTTCCTCTACCTGCCGCATGAAAGCGAACTCACGCAAGGCGACCTGACGCTGCCGTGGACGGCCTCGCGCGCGTTCGCGGTCGGCGAAATGGCCCGCACGCGCGGCGCCGGCACGCCGATCCGCCTCGTGTCGAGCGCGAAGAGCTGGCTGTGCCACCCGGGCGTCGATCGCCGCGCGGCGATCCTGCCGAGCGATGCGCCGCCGGAAGTGTCGCGCGTGTCGCCGCTGGAAAGCTCGATCCGCTACCTGACGCACCTGCGCGAAGCATGGGACCACAGGCATCCCGACGCGCCGTTCGCGGACCAGGACGTGACGGTCACGATCCCCGCGTCGTTCGACCCGGCCGCACGCGAACTGACGGCCGAGGCCGCTCGCGCCGCCGGCTACTCGCGGATGACGCTGCTCGAAGAGCCGCAGGCCGCGCTGTACAGCTGGATCCAGAAGAGCCAGGGCGGCTGGCGTAAGCAGGTGCAGGTCGGCGACCTGATCCTGTGCGTCGACGTCGGCGGCGGCACGACCGACCTGTCGCTGATCGCGGTGGTCGAGCGCGAAGGCAATCTCGAACTGCATCGCGTGGCAGTCGGCGAGCACATCCTGCTCGGCGGCGACAACATGGACCTCGCGCTTGCGCATATCGTGGCGCGCAAGCTCGCGCAGCAGGGCACGCAGGCCGATCCGTGGCAACTGCGCGCGCTCACGTACGCGTGCCGTTCCGCGAAGGAAACGCTGCTGTCCGACCCGACGACCGACGCGGTGCCGCTCGTCGTGCCGAGCCGTGGCTCGAAGCTGATCGGCGGGTCGATCCGCACGGAGCTCACGCGCGCGGAACTCACGCAGACGATTCTCGAAGGCTTCTTCCCGCAGGTGGACGTAGCCGCGCGCCCGGTGAGCCGCGCGCGTGTCGGCCTGACGCAGCTCGGCCTGCCGTATGCGCAGGACGCGGGCATCACGCGCCATCTCGCGGCGTTCCTCGGCCGCCAGGTCGCGGCGCTCGACTCGCTCGAAGGCGTGCAGCGCACGCTGCCGCAGGGCGCGACGTTCCTGCATCCGACGGCCGTGCTGTTCAACGGCGGCGTGTTCAAGTCGGCGCTGCTCACGCAGCGCGTGCTCGATACGCTCAACAGCTGGCTCGCCGCCGAAGGTGCGCCGCCCGCGCGCCTGCTCGAAGGCGCGGATCTCGATCTCGCGGTCGCACGCGGCGCGGCGTACTACGGCTACGTGAAGCGCGGCCGTGGCGTGCGCATTCGCGGCGGCACGGCGCGTGCGTACTACGTCGCGATCGAATCGGCGATGCCCGCGGTGCCGGGGCTCGAACCGCCGGTGCAGGCGCTGTGCGTCGCGCCGTTCGGGATGGAGGAAGGCTCGGACGCGGCGCTGCCGCCGCAGGAGTTCGGCCTCGTCGTCGGCGAACCGGTGCAGTTCCGCTTCTTCGGTTCGTCGGTGCGCCGCCAGGATCAGGTCGGCACGCTGCTCGACTACTGGTCGGCGGAAGAGCTGCAGGAACTGGAAGAAATCCAGGCGACGCTGCCCGCCGAAGGGCGCACGGTCGGTGAGGTCGTACCGGTGAAGCTGCATGCGCGCGTGACCGAAGCCGGCACGCTCGAACTCGAGGCGATCCCGAGCGGCACGAACGAGCGCTGGAAGGTCGAGTTCGACGTGCGCGGCGCCGCCTGAGCGCGATGAAGCGCTATACGGTCGGGATCGACCTCGGCACGAGCAATACGGTCGTCGCATACGTCGAGGCCGGTTCCGACGCGATCCGCGTGTTCGACGTCGAGCAACTGGTCGGCCCCGGCGCGGTGGCCGCGCAGCCGCTGCTGCCGTCGGTGCGCTATCACCCGGCGGCGGGCGAGCTGCCGCCGGACACGCTGCGGCTGCCGTGGGCGGCCCCTGCGAAAGCAAATGCGGCCGATGCGACGCCGGCCGTGATCGGCCGCTACGCGCGCACGCTCGGCGCGCAGGTGCCGGGCCGGCTCGTGACGAGCGCGAAGAGCTGGCTGTCGCACGCGTCGGTCGACCGGCTCGCGGCGATCCTGCCGTGGGGCGCGGCCGACGGCGTCGACAAGGTGTCGCCGGTCGACGCGAGCGCGAGCTATCTCGCGCACGTGCGCGACGCGTGGGACGCCCGTTTTCCCGATGCACCGCTCGCGAAGCAGGACGTGATCCTGACGGTGCCCGCGTCGTTCGACGACGGCGCGCGCGCATTGACGGTCGAGGCCGCACGGCGCGCGAAGCTGCCCGCGCTGCGGCTGCTGGAAGAGCCGCAAGCCGCGTTCTACGACTGGCTGTACGGGCAGCGCGACACGCTGCGCGACACGTTCGCCGCCGCGCGGCGCGTGCTGATCTGCGACGTCGGCGGCGGCACGACCGACCTCACGCTCGTCGATGTCGCGCCGGGCGACGACGGCGAGCCGACGTTCACGCGGGTCGGGGTCGGCAACCACCTGATGCTCGGCGGCGACAACATGGACCTCGCGCTCGCGCGCCTGATCGAATCGCGGCTGACCGAGCCGGGCACGCGACTGTCCGCCGCGAGCCTGTCGCAGCTCGTCGAGCGTTGCCGCGTCGCGAAGGAGCGGCTGCTCGGCAACGACGCCCCCGAATCCGTCAACGTCACGCTGCTCGGCGCGGGCAGCAAGCTCGTCGGCGGCGCGCGTTCGGCCGAGCTGACGCGGCAGGAAGTCGAGCAGATCGTCGTCGACGGTTTCTTCCCGCTGGTCGAAGCCGGCGAGTTGCCGCGCCGTGCGCGCGCCGCGATCGTCGAATTCGGGCTGCCGTATGCGAGCGATGCGGCCGTCACGCGGCACGTCGCCGCGTTTTTGAATCGTCATGCCGAAGGCCCGCTGCCCGACACGCTGCTGCTCAACGGCGGCGTGTTCCGCGCGGGCGCGCTCGCCGGCCGTCTCGCGCAGACGCTCGGCGCGTGGCGCGGCACGCCGCTCGACGTGCTGCACAACGCACATCCGGACGTCGCGGTCGCGCGCGGCGCGGTGGCCTACGGGCTCGCGCGTGCCGGGCATGCGCCGCGCATCGGCGGCGGTTCCGCGCGCAGCTATTTCCTCGTGCTCGACGACGGTGCCGAAGGAGCGGCGGCGCGCGGCGTCTGCCTGCTGCCGCGCGGTGCGGAAGAGGGCCACGAGATCCGGCTCGACGATCGCACGTTCGCGCTGCAACTCGGGCAGCCGGTGCGTTTCCACCTCGTGTCGACGGTGGCTGACACCGCGTACCGGCCCGGCGATCTCGTCGATCTCGACGGCGGCGATTTCGTGCGGCTGCCGCCGATCGCGACGGTCGTCGACGCGAAAGCGGGCGGCGATGCGCGCGAAACGCCGGTGAAGCTCACCGCGTCGCTGACCGAGGTCGGCACGCTTGAAATGCATTGCATTGCGACCGACGATGCGGCGCGCCGCTGGCGGCTCGAATTCCAGCTGCGCGGCGATGCGCCCGCGCAGGGCGACGACGCTGCACTCGCGCGGCATCCGCGTCTCGACCAGGCGATCGAACTGATCGAGCGCTCGTTCGGCAGCAAGGCCGCCGGCGTCACGCCGAAAGACACGCGCCGGCTCCGCGCGCAGCTCGAACAGGTGCTCGGTGCGCGTGAAGCGTGGGACGTCGCGCTCGCGCGCGAACTGTTCGATGCGTTGCTCGCGCGCGCACGGCGGCGGCGGCGCTCGGCCGATCACGAACGTGCGTGGCTGAACCTCGCCGGCTATTGCCTGCGTCCGGGCTTCGGCCATCCGCTCGATGCGTGGCGCATCGAGCAGCTGTGGCCGCTGTTCGACGACGGGATTCAATACGTGACCGACGGCCAGGTGTGGTCCGAGTGGTGGACGTTGTGGCGGCGTGTGGCAGGCGGCCTCGACGACGATGCGCAGACGCAGGTGCGCGACGCGATCGCATTCCTCGAACCGACCGACGACAAACGACGCAAGCTGCCGTTCGATCCGGGCAAGGTCGGGCCGGCCGACATGACGCGGCTGTCCGCGTCGCTCGAACGGCTGCCCGTCGAGCGCAAGGTCGAGCTGGCCGAGCGGCTGATTGCGCAATTGCAGAAGCCGGGCGAGCGTGCGCTGTGTGCGTGGGCGCTTGGTCGCATCGGTGCGCGCCGGCCGTTCTACGGCAGCGCGCACAGTGTCGTGCCGGCGGAAGTCGTCTATGGCTGGCTCGATGCACTGTTCGCGCTCGACTGGAAACAGGTCGAGCCGGCCGCATTCGCGGCAGCGCAGATTGCGCGGATGACCGGCGACCGTTCGCGCGACCTGCCGGACGACACACGTGAGGCCGTGATCAAGCGTCTGTCGGCCGCGAACGCGTCGACGGCGTGGATCGACATGGTGCGCGAGGCAATCGCGTTCGACGAAGCCGACACGGTGCGCGTGTTCGGCGAAACGCTGCCGGCGGGGTTGAAACTGCTGGCGGGGTGACGTTCAGTCACGAAACGGATGCTTCGACCTCACTCGCAGGACGAAGCATCCGGTTGCATCAGTCAGTGCGTAACGTGACGGCCGTTTCCTTCAGGCATGCGACACCGCTTCGCGCTGCCGTTCCACCGATTCGATTTCCGATGCATCGCGCGCTGTCGAACGCCGCGCGAGATGAATCCCCGCGAGCATGCAGCGCACCGATCCGCCGGCCAGTTCGATCGTCGGCACGTCGAGCGGCAGCAGCCGTGCGGAACGTTCGATCGTCGCGCGCTGCACCGGCGTGAGGCAGTCGTACGCACGCCGCGACAGCGCGAGCACCCGCCCTTCCTTGCCCGACAATTCCAGCGTATTGCCCGCGAAATTCGCGATCTGCGATGCATCGAGCGCGATCACCGTGCGCCCCGTTTCGGCCAGCCGTTGCGCGATTTCTTCACGACGGCGGCTGCCGGCGATGAAGTCGAGGCCGACCATCGCGAACTCGGTCGCGACACTCATCATCACGTTCGTGTGATAGATCGGCCGCCCGTCGGCATCGGCCGTATCGAAGCAGATCGGCTCGAAATTGAAGTTCGTGCAGAAGCGTTCGAGCGCGACCGGATCGGCGCGGCGCGAACGCGCGGTGTACGCGATTCGTGCGACGTGGTCGAGCACCATCGCACCGGTGCCTTCGAGGAACACGTCGTCGTATTCGAGGCCCGAATAGTCGATCACGTCCTGCACGCGGTACTCGGCTTTCAGCATCTCGATCACGTCCGCGCGCCGCTCACGGCGGCGGTTCGCGCTATACATCGGAAACAGCGCGACATGGCCGCCGGGGTGCGTCGAGAACCAGTTGTTCGGGAACACCGAGTCGGGCGTGTCGCGCTCGCCGTGGTCGTCGAACACGTGCACGCGCACGCCGGCGTCGGCGAGCGTCTGCGCAGCCGCGGTGACTTCGTCGCGCGCGGCGGCCGACACCGACGACGTGTCGTTCGCGGCGCCGCCGGACGTGCGCTGGAAAGCGTTGTCAGCCGCGGTCTGCGGGTTCGGCAGGAAGCGGTGCGGCCGGATCATCACGACGGCGGCCGGCGCCTGGATCGATACGAGATTCATGGAAGGCAGGAGCGAAAGGCAAGGGGCCGGGCGGCGCACGGGCCGCCCGGGGATGACGGTCAGCGCGCGAACGCGGCGACGGCTTCGGTCACGTACGCCGCGTGACCCTGCGCGATCGCAGCTGGGTCGTCGATCAGCGCGAACAGGTTCTTCGGGTCGACGGCCGGCGGAATCAGCGCGATCTCGACGCCTGCGTTGTGCTGCTGCGCGAGCGCATACAGGTAGCGCAGCGCCGAGTAATCCTCGAGCGCGAAGCCGACCGAGTCGAACACCGTGACTTCGTCCGCGCGTTCGCGGCCGGTCGTCTCGCCTTGCAGCACGCGCCACAGCTCGGTGACGGGGAAATCGGCCGGCATCTGCTGGATCTCGCCCTCGATGCGCGACTGCGGCTCGAATTCGACGAACACGCGGCCCGCATGCAGCACGCCCGCTTCGAGTTCGGTCTTGCCCGGGCAATCGCCGCCCACGGCGTTCAGGTGCATGCCGGGCTCGATCATGTCGGCGGTGACGATCGTCGCGTACGCCTTGTCGGCGGTGACGGTCGTCACGATGTCGGCGCCGCGCACGGCATCGGCGGTCGACGCGGCGCGCACGACGCGCAGCGCCGGGTACGCGGCGAGGTTCTGCACGAGCTTGTCGGTCGCGTGCGGATCGACGTCGAACACGCGGATTTCTTCGATGCCGAGCAGCGTGTGGAACGCGATCGCCTGGAATTCGCTCTGCGCGCCGTTGCCGATCAGCGCCATCGTGCGCGCGTCGGGGCGTGCGAGGGCCTGCGCGGCGAGCACCGACGTGGCGGCCGTGCGCAGCGCGGTGGTCAGCGTGAGTTCGGCGAGCAGCAGCGGGTAGCCGGTATCGACTTCGGCGAGCGCGCCGAACGCCATCACCGTGTGCATCCCGCGCGCGGCGTTGACGGGGTGGCCGTTCACATACTTGAACGCGAACAGCGACGCGTTCGCGACGGGCATCAGTTCGATCACGCCGTCGCGCGAGTGGCACGCGACACGCGGTGATTTGTCGAAATCGGCCCAGTGCAGGTAATCGGCGCGCAGCGTGTCGACGAGCTCGCGGAGGAACGTCGTGACGCCGGTTTTGGCGATCAGTCGGGCGGTGGCGGGAACGTCGAGGAAGCGGGTCATGCGTCTGTCTCCATATGCTCAGCGCCGGTACGGGTGTCCCTGGCGTTCTGGTCGACCGGGCGGGGCTTCGGCGCCGGTCCCGGCTTCCCGGAAAGCGGCGGCGCGGCCTGTCCCGCCGGTCGATAGAGTCATTATTTCCGCGAGTCGAGCCAACAAAAAGACGGCAAAAGTGGCAGATTTATCGATAGACTTGTCAAAATGATGGCCGAATCTGGCAATTTGACCAAGTTTCGCTGGTCGGAATGTGCAGTCTCCGGCACGCTGGCGGCCGGGATACGTTCAACAGGAAGCTCCGCTCATGATCACGCTCGACGACGTCGACCGGCAGCTCATCGCCCTGCTGCGCGACAACGCGCGACTGCCCGTCGTCGCGCTGGCGAAGGAATTGCGCGTCGCGCGCGCGACCGTGCAGAACCGGCTGACGCGGCTGGAGAAGAACGGCGTGATCGTCGGCTATACGGTGCGGCTGAAGCCGGCGGCGGAACGGCACCGGATCCGCGCGCTGATGTCGATCGCCGTGCAGGGCAATCGCGGCGCGGAAGTAGTGAAGGTGCTGCGCGGGCATCCGAACGTCGCGTCGATCCACAGCACCAACGGGCGCTGGGATCTCGTCGCCGAGCTGCATGCCGATTCGCTCGAGCACTTCGATCGCGTGCTCGGCGCGATCCGGCTGATCGACGGGATCGCGAATACCGAGACGAGTATTCTGCTGTCGACGCACAAGGCGTGACGCGGGCCTCCCTGCGAAGCAGCGGCGGCCGTGCAAAAGAGGGGGCTGGTGCGAAGTCTACGGCCGGCCGGGCGTCGTTGTGCCGTTGCGATCACAGCCGTCGCGTGCCTGATGTTGACCCGGCCCCAATTCATTCGGAATACAAGCCAGTCATTTCCGGAGGGCGGATGTTATTTCGTCCCCCAGAGCGTGAAACGCGCTGCGCATTGTCCCGCAACTGCGACATTCAACCCTGCCAGTTTTCCTTTTGTCCGTGTTCTCGGGACTTACACCAATCAACGTCACAAAGTCAGAACTTTGGTCTGCTTCAATAGGGTGAGCATGCTAATCTGAAACGGCAATATAAAAAGCCGTAATAAATGACGGGGCGATAAGATGAAACAGGCCATACAGGATGCAGGGGGGCGGGGAGAATGTGCGCAAAGTGCCCTGATGCCGCATGCTGCAGTTGCGGAAGGGGAGTCGGAGCCGATCAATCTGATTGAGCTTGGCGCTCGCGTGTCGTCGGTGACCGTGCTGGGCGTATTTGCCTATCTGACCTACATGGCATGGCGCCAGAATCCAGGCCGGATCACGTTGATCTTGCTGCTGGTCTCCTCGGCCTTGACCGTCGGATTGTCGGCATTTGCGAAATTGCCGAAGCGGCGCGACTGGCATCCCGTTGCGGTGTGCTTTTCCCTTGGGGGCACGTTCTACTACCTCACCTATCAACTGGACGCCAGTACACAACTGATTCCCCAGTGGGCCGGCGGAAGCCTGCAATTGTGCGGGATTGCGTTTCAGCTGTTCGCGAAGCTGTCACTGGGGCGTTCGTTCGGTCTGCTGCCCGCCAATCGCGGCGTCGTTTCGGTCGGCGCATACCGGTTCGTGCGTCACCCGATCTATGCCGCCTACTTGTTGTCCGAAATCGGTTTCGTACTCGCCAACTTCAGTCCCCGAAATGTATTCATGATCACCATCTGGATGCTGCTGCAGATCGGGCGCATCTGCCTGGAGGAACGCGTGTTGTCGGAAGACGCGGACTATCGCGCGTACAAGGAGAAGGTGCGGTACCGGCTGATTCCGGGCCTGTTTTGACGCGAATGCGGAGCGCCCGCCACACGCGTCGTCGATGACGCACATTGGCGCGGGGTGCCGCACCGCGATCGGGGCGGCCACCTGTCAAGGTGCAGGTGCCGCCATGTGGTCAGGCGCCGGCCGCCGGCTCCGGAAACACCGGTTCGCCTAGCGTCAGCATCAACCGGTTCGCCCACGCGAAGATCGCGACCGCGTGCGACAGGTCGAGAATCTCCTCATGTGTCAGCCCTTCGGCTTCCAGCGCGGCGATGTCGCGCGCGTCGACCGTATCGGGCCGCTCCGTCAGCGCGATCGCATAGCGGATGATCGCGCGTTCACGCGCCGTCGTGCCGGCCGTCCCTGGATCGTCGAATACCTGCTCGATCGCGTCGGTGCGTTTCGCGAGCTGCGTGAAGCGCTGCGCATGCACGGACGCGCAGTACACGCAGCCGTTCACGCGCGACACGGCCGTGCTGGCCAGTTCGCGCTCCGCACGCGACAGTCCACCCGGGCCGTACATGATCGCGTTGAATACGCCCGAACGTTGCCGCAGGATCTCGGGAAGATGGACGAGCAGCAGGTAATAGTCGGACGTCTTCGCTTGCGGGTGGCTCGCTTCGAGCACGGCAAGCTGATCCGGCGTCGCGGCGTCGAGCGAAACGGTGTCGAGCCACGCACGCCAGCCGAGCGTGTCGGACGTGAAGCCGTGGGCGGTCGTCGTCATGCGGCCTCCCTGGCGGTACGTGCCTGCAGCGCTTGCGCGGCAACGGCGACGCGCAACTGATATGCGACGAACGCAACGAGCTGCGACAGTGCGACGATCGCGGGCGTCGTGAGTCCGGCCGACTTCAGCGCGTCGAGATCGGACGGGCGTGCGTCGACGGGCGAGCGCGTCAGCAGGCGTGCATGCGCCAGGATTGCGCCGGTGCGGCGCGGCAGTGCGTCGAATGCATCGGCGTCTGCACGTGCGATATCGTCGAGCGTGCCGCCTGCGTCGATCAGTCGTGCGTGATAAGTGCCGGCCAATGTGTGCGCATTCGATTTGTGAGCGACATACCGTGCCGCGTGCAGTCTTTCGATCAACGAAAGATCGGGCAGCGCGGGATCGAACAGCGCAGCTTCGCTCAGCCGCGTATGAAGCAGCACCTTGTCGCGTGCGCGGCGCAGCGCGGCGACCGCATCGCCGTCGTGCAGCCCGGCTACCGCGTCGATCGTGTCCGGCGCAGCGGCCGGCGTGATGGATTCAGTCATCGTTTCGGGTTCCCTTCGTCGTCAGTGTGATCGATGGACGTGCGCTCACGCGTCGGCGTCGCGCCATTCGTCGCCTTGCAGTTCGGCGTTCGCGTACGCGACGAGCGCGTCGTAGTGGCGATCGCGGTCCGCGTCGAACAGTCGGCTCGCAATCCCGCGCGCGAGCCGCTTCGCGCCAGCACTGATGGCCGGGATGTCGCCGGACAGCTTGCCGTGGCTCAGGCTCGCCGCATGGTTGAAGCAGTGGATCCGCGTAATGGCCGCGCACGTGCCGGGCGCGCGCTCCTGGAATGCGAACGCGGGGCCGAGATCGGGCGACTCGGCGAGTTCGTCGATCCACGTGCCCGGCTCCGGTCGATAGCGATCCTTCCAGCGTCGCACCTGCGCGCCGAACGACGCGAATTCCGCGCGTGTCGTCCAGTCCGAATGAAAGCCGGTCGCGAAGATCAGGAAGTCGACCGTGTAGCGTCCGCGCGGCGTCGTCACGTCGAGTCCGCCTGCGTGTTCCGCGAGCGTCTCGATCGGGCTGCCCGCATGAAAATGCGCATGCTCGTGACGCGACACACGCAGCACGCTGTCGCGCGGCGGAGGTGTCTGCGACGTCAGCGCGTAGTGCATGAAGCGCCATTTCGTCGCGTCGTCGAGATCGGCGTAGCCGTGCACGAGGCCCGGGCTGCCGATACCCGTCAGCTTGTTGATGCGCGGAATGTCCGTGCGGCGGAAGAACAGGTCGACGCGTGCGGCGCCGGCTTCGAGCGCGGTGCCCGCATTGTCGAATGCGGACGCGCCCGCGCCGACCACGCCGATGCGCTTGCCCGCGAGCGCCGCGAAATCGATCGGTTCGGACGAATGGGCCCAGCGCGTGCGCGGCGCGCGTTGCGCGACGGGCGGTACGTACGGGCCGCCGAGCCCGTCGCGGCCGGTGGCGAGTACCACGTGCCGCGCGAGCAGCGTCTGCGCTTCGCCGTTGCCGCGCACATCGAGCGCGAGCAGGCCGTCGTCGCGCGGACGCAGCGCGACGAGCGTGGTGTCGTTGCGCACCTGCAGGTCGAGCACGCGCCGGTACCAGCGCAGGTAATCCATCCATTGCGCGCGCGGAATCTTGTAGAGCGCATCCCACGCGTCGCGGCCGTATTGCGCTTCGAACCAGGCGCGGAACGTCAGCGCGGGCAGCCCGAGCGCGGGGCCCGCGAGCTGCTTCGGCGAGCGCAGCGTGTCCATTCGCGCGAACGTGACCCACGGCCCTTCGTAGCCGGCCGGCGCGCGGTCGATCACGCACTGGTTGTCGATGCCGAGCAGGCGCAGTTCGGCGGAGGCCGCGAGCCCGGCCATGCCGCCGCCGACGATCGCGACGTCGAGCACGCGTGTGCCGTCGGCCTCACGCGGCGGCACCCACGACGGCGCGGGCAGGTCGAGCCAGCGCAGGTCCTGCGCGAGCCGGGCTTCGAGTGCGTGGAGTGCATCGTGCGGTGTCGTCATGCGGCCTCCGGGCGTGTACGGCGCGCACGCGTCGTGCGGGCCGCACCACGCGGCGCGCGCTCGGCGCGCAGCCGGTCGCCGCGCAGCAGGGCGTCGTGCGCGGCGGCTTCGTGAAAGGTCACGTCGCCGAGCAAGGTGCGCGTCGTACGGTGCAGCGCGTCGAGCAGCGCATCGACGGCGGACGTGCGTGCCTTGCCGGCCGGCGTCGCGACGCCGAACGCGAACGGGATGTCGACGTCGAGCGGGCGTGCGACGACGCCGTCCACCGGCAGTGCCACGCCCGTCGCCGGATCGACGATGCCGACCCCGATGCCTGCACGCGCGGCCATGACCGCATTCAGCGACGCATTGGTTTCGATGAAGACGCGTGCGTCGACCCGCGCGGCCGCGAATGCCGCATCGATCCGCTGGCGCAGCCGGTGCCGGTTCGCGACCGTCACGATGCGGCGGCGTGCGAGATCGCGCAGCGCGATGCGCGGCTGCGCCGCGAGCGGGTCGCCGGCGGGCAGCACGGCGACGCACGGCGTCTGCGCGATCCAGTGCACGTCGAGCCCCGCATGCGCCATCGGCAGCGTGACGACGCCGACATCGGCCGTGCCGGCCAGCACCTCGTGCACGACATGCTCGGCCGATTCGCTGCGCAACTGGTAGTGCGGTGCCTGCGCGCCGTCGGGCAGCGCGGCGAGCGCGGCCGGCACGAGCGTGGCCGCGAGCGAAGGGGTTGCCGCGATGCGGACGGGTTCGGCGGTTTCAGCGCCGAGCGCCCGGGCGCGCGCTTCGATCGCACGCAGGCCGACCAGCGAGCGCTCGACTTCCTCGTAGAGCAGGAACGCGCGCCGCGTCGGCGTGACGCGCGGGCCGTGCCGGTCGAACAGCGCATAGCCGAGATCGGCTTCGAGCTCCTGGATCTGTCGCGTGACGGCCGGCTGCGAGCGGCCGAGCAGTTCGCCCGCGCCGGTCACGCTGCCGGCCGACATGACCGCGGAAAAGGCTTCGAGTTGATGCAGCTCCATGACACCTTCCGATGATGCAATTTGCGCATTGTAGAAGTGTGAGCATGCGCGATTCATATAATGATTTTTGCTATCGACAGCGCGAAAACTTCGAAGCGCTCGATCGTCGCGATGCCCGGTGGTGCGTGCGTGTACGTCGGTTGCGACGGGTGACCTGAACGAAACGCCAATCGAATCAACGTGATGCGATCCAAGCTGACATATCGCGCGATGCAGGGCGTGCAGGCGAGCGTTCGCGAGCCCCCACCCCTTCGCGCCGCGCACGATATCGATATGCGCAAAACTTCGTTGGATCGTCCTGAACCGGATGGTTACATGCCCTCACTCTTTTCGACTGACTGAAGCTGGGGGACGCATGAACGTTTCGGGGAACGACGCACGCGGTGCATGGCGGCGCGTGCTGGGCACGGTGGCGGCGCTCGCTGCCGCATGGGGTTTGTCGACGGGCGGCGCGCTCGCGGCGGGCGTGTCGGGCGAGCCGGTGGTGATCGGCGTGAGCGGTCCGCTCACGGGGCAGGATGCGCAGTACGGCGAACAATGGAAACGCGGCTTCGATCTCGCGCTCGACGAGATCAACGGCAGCGGCGGCATTCATGGCCGTCCGCTGGCAGTCGACTTCCAGGACAGCCGCAGCGACCCGCGCCAGGCGGTGGCGATCGCGCAGAAGTTCGTCGCCGATCCGCGCATCGCGATCGAGCTGGGCGACTTCTCCAGCGCGACGTCGATGGCCGCGTCGCCGATCTACCAGCGCGGGCAACTGATCCAGTTCGGCTTCACGAACTCGCATCCGGACTTCACGAAGGGCGGCGACTATCTGTGGAGCACCGCGCTGAGCCAGGCCGAGGAGCAGCCGCTGCTCGCACGCTACGCGGTGAAGGAGCTCGGCTTCAAGCGGATCGCGGTGCTGTACCTGAACACCGACTGGGGCCGCACCAGCAAGGACATCTTCGCGAAGGCGGTGGCCGGGCTCGGCGCGCAGGTCGTCGCGGCCGAAGGGTATCAGCCGACGGAGAAGGATTTCCGCTCGACGCTCGTGCGGATCGGCGCATCGAAGCCCGATTCGATCGTGCTGATCTCGTACTACGCGGACGGCGCGCAGATCGTGCGGCAGGCGCGCACGTCCGGTGTCACGCTGCCGATCGCCGCAGTCGGTTCGGTGTACTCGCCGAAATTCCTCGAGCTGGGCGGCGCGGCCGTCGACGGCGTCTATACCGAATCGAACTTCTTCCCGGCCGAGCCGCGCCCCGAGGTGCAGGCGTTCGTGCAGCGCTATCGCGCGAAATTCCATGCGGATCCCGATTCGTTCGTCGCGCGTGCGTACGACGCGCTGATCCTGTCGGCCGAGGTGCTGCGCCGCTACGGCACGACGCGCCAGGCCGCGCACGACGGTTTCGCAAAAATCAGCGACGTACCGAGCGTGATCTTCGGCAAGGTGCGCTTCGATCCGCAGACGCGCCGCGTCGCGGGCGCACGTACCGTGTATCTCGTCGTGAAGCAGGGGCAGTGGGCGCTGTGGGACGGCGCGAAACCGCAGCTCGCCGCGCGTTGAACCGGAACCTGAACAGCATGCACGCAACGGACGCATCGTGATGGCTTCCTGGCTCGACTACACGCTCAACGGCCTCATCGTCGGCAACATCTACGCGCTGCTCGCGGTTGGGCTCGCGCTGATCTTCGGCGTGTCGCACCTGATCAACTTCGCGCACGGCTCGGTCTACATGGTCGGCGCGTTCATCGGCTGGCTGTGCCTGACGCGCTTCGGGCTGCCGCTGCCGGTCGCGCTCGCGGCGGTCGTCGTCGGTTGCGGTGCGCTCGGCGTCGCGATCGAGCGGATCGGGCTGCGGCCGCTGCGTCATGCGGCACGCATCGCACCGCTGCTCGCGACGATCGGCATCAGCTTCATTCTCGACCAGCTCGCGCAGCTCGCGTTCGGCGCGGACCCGCGCGCGGTGCCGACGCCGCTGCCCGACTGGCACGTGCGGATCGCCGGCGCGACGCTCGGCTCGCTCGACCTGCTGATCGCGGGCATCGGCATCGCGGCGGCCGCGCTGCTGTACGGCTTCCTGCGCTTCACGCGGCTCGGCTGGGCCGTGCGCGCGACTGCGCAGGATCGCGATGCGGCGCTGCAGATGGGCGTCGACGTCGACCGCGTGAACCAGACCGTGTTCGCGATCGCGTGCGCGCTCGGCGGCGTGAGCGGGCTGCTGGTCGGCATGTACTACAACAGCATCGATCCGGCGATGGGCTTCCAGGCCACGCTGAAGGGCGTGGTCGCCCTGCTGATCGGCGGGCTCGGCAACGTGCCGGGCGCGATCGCGGGCAGCCTGCTGCTCGGCCTCGTCGAAAGCTACGGCGTTGCGCTGTTCGGCACCAGCTATCGCGACCTGTTCGCGTTCGGGCTGCTGATCGTGTTCCTCGTATGGCGGCCGAACGGCCTGTTCAGCGCGAACCGCGCGCTGCCGCCCGAGCCGATGACGGGCACCTTCCTCGCGGCCGCGAAGGCCGTGCGCGTGCCGCGCCCGGTACTCGTCGCGCTGATCGCGCTGGCGGCCGTGCTGCCGTGGCTGGGAGCATCGCCGTACGTGCTGCAGACGCTGACCAACGCGTGGCTGTACGGGCTGCTCGCGCTGAGCCTCACGCTGGTCGCGGGCACGGTCGGGCAGATCTCGCTCGGCCACGCGGCGTTGCTCGTGATCGGCGCGTATGCGTCGGCGCTGCTGTCGTCGGATCTCGGCTGGTCGCCGGCCGTGACGATCCCGTGCGCGGGCGTCATTACGGCCGTGCTCGGCACGCTGCTCGTCTATCCGGCGTTCCGGCTGCGCGGGCACTATGTGTCGATCGCGACGCTCGGCATCGGCGAAGTGGTGAGCCTCGTGATCCTGAACTGGGACGGCCTCACGCGCGGGCCGCTCGGCATCACCGGCATCGCACCGCTGCCGTGGGCGACGACCGCGCGGGCCGCGTACTGGTTCACGTTCGCGGTGCTCGTCGTGTTCGCGCTCGTGCAGGTGCGGCTGCTGCGCTCGCATCTCGGCCGCACGCTGCGGGCGGTGCGCGAGGACGACGTTGCCGCGCGCGCGCACGGCATCGCGCCGAACCGCTACAAGGCGATCGCGTTCGCGGTCGGCGGCGTCGCGGCCGGTGTGAGCGGCGGGATTGCCGCGCATCTGTACAGCTACATCAATCACCAGACCTTCGACTCGCAGGTGTCGATCCTCGCGCTGACGATGGTGATCCTCGGCGGGCTCGGCAACGTGCTCGGCGGCATCGCCGGCGCGATCGCGCTGATCGGGTTGCCCGAGCTGTTCCGCTGGGCGGCCGACTACCGGATGCTGATCTACGGCCTCGTGCTGCTGCTGCTCGTCCGGTTCCGGCCGCAAGGCTTGCTCGGCACGGTGTGAGGAGGAACGCGATGACCATCAATCGACCCTTGCTCGACGTACAGGGCCTGACGCGCCGCTTCGACGGCGTGACCGCGCTCGACGGCGCGAGCCTGACCCTCGCCGATGGCGAACTGCTGAGCGTGATCGGGCCGAACGGCGCGGGCAAGTCGACGCTGTTCAACCTGATCGCGGGCGCCGACCGGCCCGATGCCGGCTGCGTGACGTTCGACGGCCGCGACATCACGGGCACCGCGCCCGAACGCCTCGCGGCGCTCGGCATCGCGCGCACGTTCCAGCACGGTCGCGTGTTCGGCAACCTGAGCGTGCTCGACAACGTGCTGATCGGCGCGCATGCGCGGCTGCGCGCGGCGCGGCCGGGCTGGCCCGCGCTGGGTGCTGCGGCCGAAGTGCTGCGCGCGCTCGTGCGGCCCGCGGCGGTGCGGCGCGAGGAGGCCGCGCTGCGCGACGAGGCGCGCGCGATCGTCGCCGGGTTCGGCGAGCGGTTGACGCCGCGCATCGATCATCCGGCGCACAGCCTGTCGTATGCGAACCGGCGGCGCGTGGAGATCGGTCGCGCGCTCGCGCTGCATCCGCGCCTGCTGCTGCTCGACGAACCGACGGCCGGGATGAACGAGACGGAAACGGCCGAGATGCTGCAACTGATCCAGTCGCTGAAGGCGCGCGGCCTGACGATCCTGCTGATCGAACACAAGCTCGAACTCGTGATGCGCGTGTCCGACCGCGTGATGGTGCTCGACAACGGCGTGAAGATCGCCGAAGGCGCGCCGCGCGACGTGCGGCACGATCCGCGCGTGATCGAGGCGTACCTCGGCCGCCGACATGCGGGTGGTGTGCCGGCCGACCGCGCAGCACAGGCGGCCGCATGACCGCACTTTCTTCCGAACCCGATACGACGATGACCGACGCGCTGCTGAAACTCGAACACCTCGACACGTTCTACGGGCCGGTGCAGGTGCATTTCGACGTGAACTTCGAAGTCGGCCGCGGGCAGATCGTCAGCCTGCTCGGCGGCAACGCGAGCGGCAAGTCGACGACGATGAAGCTGATTCTCGGACTGATGCGGCCGCGCCGCGGCGTCGTGCGTTTCGACGGCGACGACGTGACCGCGCTCGCGACGCCGCAGCGCGTGCGCCGCGGGATCGCGGCCGTGCCCGAGGCGCGGCGGCTGTTCGGCGACATGAGCGTGCGCGAGAACCTGCTGATGGGCGCGTATACGCGTGGCGACCGCGCGGCGGTGGCGGAAGACTACGAGCGCGTGCTCGACCTGTTTCCGCGGGTGCGCGAGCGGCTGACGCAGCGCGCGGGCACGCTGTCCGGCGGCGAGCAGCAGATGCTTGCGATGGCGCGGGCGCTGATGGCGCGGCCGAAGCTGATCTGCATGGACGAGCCGACGATGGGGTTGTCGCCGCTCTACGTCGACAAGGTGCTCGAACTGATCGACGCGATCAACCGGCAGGGCGTGACCGTGTTCATGGTCGAGCAGAACGCGAGCCTCGCGCTGGAGATCGCGCATTACGGGTACGTGCTGCAGACGGGGCGTGTCGTGCTCGAAGGGCCCGCGCAGGCGCTGCTCGACGACGAGCGGGTGCGCGATGCGTATCTCGGCGGGGAGGCGGCGCTCGCGTGAGCGGCGCGCGCACCGGCACCGCCGGCCGCGCACGCACGCGGATTCCACGCTATGCGAGGAACGACGCTGCCATGTCCTTGTCCCCGTGCCCCGCGTCGACGGCACGCCGGAATCGCGCGAGGCTTGCATTCGCGACGTCGGCGTGCATGCCGGCGTCATGCGCGGCCTGCGCGATCAGCGTGGCGTCCTTCACCGCATTGGCGACCGTGAACGCCGGGCGGAAGTCGTCGTTCAGGATCAATGCGCCCTTTGCCTGAAAGTAGCCGTTGTCCATCGGGCCGCCCGACACGACATCGATCACGTCGCGCGGATCGGCGCCGAGCGCGCCGGCCAGTTTCAGGCTTTCCGCGATCGCGTGCGTGAGCGTGAACGCATAGTGGTTGAGCGCGAGCTTGAGCCGGCTGCCTGCGCCTGTCGAGCCGTCGTCGGCGACCCACAGCGTGCGCCGGCCGATCGCGTCGAACAGCGGCTGCACCTGTGCGCGATCCGATTCGGGCCCCGCCGCGAGCACGACGAGTTGCGCATTTTCGGCCGGCTGTCGCGAGCCTTGCACGGGTGCATCGTAGAACACGAGGTCGTGCGTCCGCGCGAATGCCGCGAGTCGTGCGATGCCGCGCACGCCTACCGTGCTGACCTGAACCCAGATTGTTCCGGCCGCCAGCTTCGGCGCAGCGGCCTCCATCGCCTTCAGCACGCCGTCCGCATCGTTGAGCACCGTGACGACGACGCGCGCGTCGCTGACGGTCTCGGCCGGCGTGGCGAACGCGGCGACACCGTCGGCGGCGAGTGCGTCGGCTTTGGCACGCGTGCGGTTCCATGCGCGGACCGTGAATCCCTGCCGGGCCAGATTGCGGGCGATCGGTGCGCCCATCACGCCGATACCGAGGACGGCGACGGTGGTGGCGTTGCGTGTAGCGGACGTGCTCATGACGTTTCTCCTGTCGAACGTGCGTATGAAGCGGAAGAGGACGGCGCGTGCGGACGCGTCGATGCGAGTGCGAGGACCAGGGCCAGTGCGGCGAGCGCGACGCCGACCCAGACCGTCGACACGAAACCGAGCCCGGCGTTGATCGCGACGCCGCCTAGCCACGGGCCGACGGTGTTCCCGACGTTGAACGCCGACGTGTTCGCCGTCGTCGCGAGCGTCGGTGCATGCGGTGCTTCGGCGATCGCGCGGGCCTGCAGCGCGGGATTGATCGAGAACGCCGCGATACCGAACGCGGCCAGTGCGACGATCGTGCCGGTGCGGCTGTGCGCGAGCGCGCCGAACGCGGCCATCGTGACGATCAGCCCGACGAGGCCCGCGACGAGGATCCCGGCCGGATAGCGATCGGTATAGCGGCCGCCCACGACGGTGCCGGCAAAGCAGCCTATGCCGAACAGCGCCTGCAACGCCGGCACGGCTGCGCGCGCGAAACCGCCGAACTCGGTGAAGATCGGCGAGAAATAGCTGTACGCGGCGAACAGGCCGGCCTGGCTGAGCGCCGAGATGCCGAGCGCGGCCCATAGCCGCGGCTGCCGGAACGATGCGAACTCGCGCGCGATGCCGTGATACGGCGGCCGGCCCTGCATCGGGACGACGAGCGTGGTGGCGACGAGGCTCAGCACGGCGAGCGCCGTGACGACCCAGAAGCTCGCACGCCAGCCGTACTGCTCGCCGATCAGCGTGCCGAACGGCGCGCCGGCGATATTGGCGATCGTCAGCCCGCCGAACATCACCGCGAGCGCGCGGCCTTTCGCGTCGGGGCCCGCCAGGTCGATCGCGAGCAGCGAGCCGATGCCGAAGAACGCGCCCTGCGCGAGCGCCGCGACGACCCGCGAGGTCATCAGCAGCGCATAGTTCTGCGCGAGCGCGCCGAGCGCTTGCCCGGCGATGAAGACGCCGAGCAGCACGAGCAGGGCGGTCTTGCGGCGCGTGCGCAGAAACGCGAGCGTCATCGCGGGGCCGCCGACCACCACGCCGGCCGCATAGCCGGAAATCAGCAGGGCGGCCGACGGAATCGACACGCCGAAATCGCGCGCGAGCAGGGGCAGCAGGCCTGACACCATCACTTCGGTGGTGCCGATGCAGAACACGGTGAGGCCGAGCACGAAGACGGCAAGCGGCAGCCGCGCGCCGCGACGGGGAACGGAAGAGAGCGAAGCGTTCATCGGGGTTCCTTGTTGTGGAATGATCATTCCATAATGGCGAAAAATTTTTTTGGTCAGCCCAGTGCGTGCAGGGTCCGGTCGACGATTGCGACGAGCCGCTTGCGGTCCTTGCCAGACGACGTCCTGGCGAGCACCCGCAACCCTTGCATTGCATTGAACACGAACCACGCGAGATCCTCGGCGTGCGCGTTGGCATCGATTTCGCCGGCGGCTTGCCCGCGCTCGATCGTTTCCTGGATGCCCGCGTGCATGATCCGGAAGTTCTGTCGCACGAGTTCGGCGACATGCGCGTCGCGGCTCGCGCGCTCGATCGCTGTGTTCGTCGCGAGACAGCCGCGTTTTTCGGGCGCCTTCAGGTCGGCGTCGACGATGCTTGTCAGCAGCGCACGCAGGCGCTCGGTCGCCGGGCCGGGGGCGCGCAGCAGGTCGACGTTGTCGCGCGAGCGCTGGTTGTAGCGCAGCATCGCCTGCTCGAACAGGCCGTCCTTGTTCGTATAGGCCGCATACAGGCTGCCGCGGCCGAGCCCGGTCGCCTGCACGAGATCCTGCGCGGACGTCGCTTCGTAGCCGTGGCGCCAGAACGTGTCCATCACGGCGTCGAGCACCTGGTCTTCGTCGAATTCTCTTGGCCGCGCCATCGGGCTCTCCTGATTTTTGAACGACCATACCATAATTGACCGGCGTGCTGCCGTCAAGCCGGATGGCGCGAATCGGTTCAAAGGGCGCTGTGGTCGAACCGGTGGTTCAAGGGCCGCGCAGACCGCACGATGACATTCCACACTGGCGTCCGCGCGTCGGCGACGCGCAGCAAAAAGCTGACGAATACCGAAAATCGGCGTAGCTTGGCGATCTTCTGATCCTGAATGCCACGGAGCGCCGCGCCATGTTGACCTATTCCATTCAGAAAGTCGGCTACGATTTCAAGCAACTGGATTCTCAGGGGGCGACGGATTACCCGTCGTTCACGCAAGCATTCGACGCGTTCCCGTGGGCGGCGCAGCATGCCGAATGGGACGACAAGCAGGACGGCCCGTTGCCGGCCCTCGTGCTGCAGCATGCCGACGATCAGCGGGAATTGTGGGTAACTGCCCTGAGCGATGCGCATGCGGACGGCTTCCAGCTGAATGCCGTCTCCATGCGGATGAAGAAGGGGCTTTTCGGGATCGGCAAGGGCAAGCTGGAGCAGCAAGTCGACACGATCGACGTCAGGAAGCGTACCGACGTCGATACGTTGTGCCGGCTGTTCTGCGATCGTCAGTACGACGAGTTGGACCGGGAGGTGGCGCGGCACGTGGAGCGCAACCGCTTCGATGACGACAGCGACGATTGAGCGCCCACTGCGCAAGCGCCTGAACCGGCGCAGTCCGTCAAATCATGCCTGCTTTGCGACGCTCCCCGCCGCGCGCGGAAACGTCAGCACCACCGAAAACCCGCCCGCGTCGGGAAACGCAAACCCGACGCGCCCGCCGTGCGCCTTCATCACCTCCTGCACGATTGCGAGCCCGAGGCCCGACCCGGTGCGCCGCTCGCTGCCGTCCGGCGCGATGCGCACGAACGGCTGCAGCGCGGCGTCCCAGTGCTCGCGCGGAATCCCGCGACCGTTGTCGGTCACGGTCAGCGTGACTGCATCGTCAACGTTGAGCTGCGTCGCGACCGAGACGACGATGTCGTCCGCATGACCATGCAGCAATGCATTGTGCAGCACGTTCGACAGCGCTTCCTGCAGGCTGATCGCATCGCCGTCGATCCAGGCGAGCGGCGCGTCGCTCGCGAACGCGACGGCGACATCGCGCTCGCCCGCGAGCGGAATCGTGCGGCCGAGCACATCCTTCGCGAGTGCGACGAGTTCGACGGGTTGCAGCGGCACGGCCTCGGTGCGATGGATCACCATCGCATGATTGAGCAGCTGGCCGGTGAGCCGCCCGACGTCCGAGCAGGTCGCGCGCAGCGCGTCGAGCCGTGCCGCGTGACGCGCGGGATCGGCTTCGCCGTCGAGCAGTTCGATCTGCGCGTCGAGTCGCGCGAGCGGCGTGCGCATCTGGTGCGCGGCATCGGCGATGAAGCGCTGCATCGCGTTGATCCGCTCGGCGAGGCGGCGCATCAGCCCGTTGATCGACCCGATGATCGCGTCGATCTCGCTCGGTGTATCGACGGCCACCGGCCGCAGGTCGGCCGGGTCGCGCGCGGCGATGATCGTGCCGATCTGCGCGAGTGGGCGCAGGCCCCGCCGGATCGCGAGGCCGCTTGCGCCGATCGCGAGCACGCTCATCAGCAGGATCAGCGTCCACACCTTGAAACTCATGTCGTTCGTGAGCTGCTGGCGCGCGTTGGTGGTTTGCGCCACCGTCACGAGCGCCCAGCCCGGCGTGCTTTCCTCGGGCATGTAGCGCGCGATGGTCGCGGTGCGGATCCGGTGCCCCTGGTACATCCCGTTCGCGAACGCCGGGCCCTGTTTCGCGGCGGCAAGCGTCGCGGGGCTCGCGAGATCGTTGTAGCCGGCTACGACGATGCCGCGCGAATCGACCACCTTGTAGTAGACGAGGTCGTAGCGCGACAGCGTCGACAGCGCGGCCACCGGCGGATTCAGCGCGAGCACGCCGCCTTGCACGTAGAGGTTTTCCGCGACCTGGATCGATGCGCCCGCAAGCAACTGGTCGTATGCGCGTTCGGCCGCGACGCCCGCGTAGTAGCGCGCGATCGCCGCGAGCGCGAGCGCGCCGGTCGCGACGACGAGCGCGATGAAGAGCAGCGTGCGCCCGAACAGCGTCTTCGGGAACCAGTCAGTGCGCCGCAATCTGATACCCCATCCCGCGCGCGGTACGGATCTCGACGGAGCTGCCCTGCAGCTTCTTGCGCACGCGTGTCACGTACTGCTCGACCGCGTTCGCGGTCGGTTCGTTGCCGAAGCTGAACAACTGGTTCAGCAGTTCGTCCTTCGAGAAGATCCGCTGCGGGCGGCTCGCGAGGATTTCGAGCAGTGCGAACTCCTGGCGCGACAGCGACAGCGGCTGGCCGTCGAGTTCCGCGAGACGGCTGCTGCGGTCGATCACGAGGCCGCCGAGCGTCAGCACGTCGTTTGCATGGCCGCTGTTGCGGCGCAGAAGGGCCTGCACGCGCGCATCGAGTTCGCGATAGTCGAACGGCTTCACCAGGTAGTCGTCGGCGCCGAGGCCGAGGCCGCTCACGCGGTCGTCGATCGCCGAGCGCGCGGTGACGAGCAGCACGGGCGTCGTGCTGCCCGATGCGCGCAGGTGGCGCAGCACCGTGAAGCCGTCCATGCCGGGCAGGTTCGCATCGAGCACGACGAGGTCGAAGCGCTCGACGCGCAGCAACCCGTTCGCGGTCGCGCCGTCGGTTTCGAGATCGACGGCATGGCCGAGCCGCGCCAGGCGGTTGCGGATCGCCGCGCCGATTTCGGCATCGTCCTCCACGACGAGAATGCGCATGGTGCCGTTTCGCAGATGGGTGGGTTAGGGGTTTTCCCGAGGCCGGGATGTCAGCATTTTCTCAGACTCGATCGATAACCTGTGTCGAGCCGGACGTTGCAAGGACGGCCATTAATACCAGAACCACAGGAGACGGCAACATGCAGCAGCAAACGGGCGCGACGAACGCGCGGCGCAGCACGCCGCCGGCCGGCGCTCGCCGGGGCGGCGAAGCGGGCCGCAGCCGGATGGCGGTCGATGCGATGGCGTTCGCGGCTCATGCCGCGCGTGCCGGGCAGGCCGGCGCATGACGATGTTGCCGCGACGCCGCGCGTTGATCGCCGCCGGGCTTGGCGTGCTCGCCGCACCGGCGCTCGTGCGTGCGAAGCCGCGCACGGTGCGGATCTCGAAAGGCTATGGCGTGCTCTACCTGCCACTGCTCGTGATGGAGAAGCAGCGGCTGTTCGAGCGGCACGCGGCGCGCCACGGCGTGCGCGACGTCGCGGTCGACTGGGTGCTGCTCGATGGCGGCAATTCCGTCAACGACGCGATGATGGCCGGCACGCTCGACTTCGCGGGCGCCGGCGCGCCGGGTTTCATCGAGCTGTGGGCGCGGGCGCGCGGCATTCCGAACGTCGAGGTGATCGGCATCAGCGGGTTGTCGACCACGTCGCTGTCGCTGAACACGAACCGGCCGGGCCTCGTGTCGCTGCGCGACTTTACGCCGTCCGACCGGATCGCGGTGCCGGGTATCCGCACGTCGCTGTCGGCGGTGGTGCTGCAGATGGTCGCGAGCAAGCAGCTCGGCCCCGCGCATTTCGCGCAGCTCGATTCAATTACCGTGAGCCTGCCGCATCCGCAGGCGATGCAGGCGCTGATTCGCCGCGAGAACGGTGTCACCGCGCATTTCACGTCGCCGCCGTTCTCGACGCTCGAGCTGCGGCAGCCGGGCATCCACCGCGTCGTGAATTCGGTCGACGTGCTTGGCCCGATGACGCACGACGTCGTATTCGCGCCGAAGCGACTCGTCGATACGGAGCCCGCGCTGGCCGTCGCGTTTCTCGGCGCACTCGACGAAGCGAACCGCCTGATCGTGCAGGACCCGCGCGCGGCGGCGGCGCTCTTTGCGTCGTCGTCGGGCGTCGGCATGTCGCACGACGACGTGATGCAGATGCTCGCCGCACCCGAAACGCGCTTCTCGGTGCTGCCGAACCAACTGATGGACTACGTCGAATTCCTGTACCTGGCCGGCACGATCAAGGCGAAGCCGCGTGCGTGGCACGAGATGTTCGCGCCGATGCTCGACGCCTACCGGTCGGGCTGATACGGCCGCTCCCTTTCATCGACACACCTCGCGCCCGTGCATTCGTCGCGCGCGGCGCCGACTCAACCGAAATGCAACTGCCAAGCAACCGCTATGCAACCGATTCACGCAAGGAGCCTGAAGTGAACGCGACCGAAACCCTGGACCCCGCGTCCGCCGAAGAACAGCGCATCATGTCGAAGATGGCGCGGCGCCTGCTGCCCATCCTCGTCGTGATGTTCCTGATCGCGTTCATCGACCGGCAGAACGTCGGCTTCGCGAAGCTGCAGATGGTGCACAGCCTCGGGATGACGGAAGCCGCGTTCGGGCTCGCGTCGTCGCTGTTCTTCATCGGCTATCTGCTGTTCGAGGTGCCGAGCACGCTCGCGCTGCATCGCTACGGCGCGCGCGTGTGGCTCGCGCGGATCATGCTGACGTGGGGGCTCATCACCGTGCTGATGGGCTTCACGACATCGATGCCCGCGTTCTGCGCGCTGCGCTTCGTGCTCGGCATCGCCGAGGCCGGCTTCTATCCGGGCGTGATCTACTACCTGACGCTGTGGTTTCCGCAGAGCTATCGCGCGAAGGTGCTCGGCATCTTCACGCTCGGCAGCGCGCTCGCGAACATGCTCGGCTCGCTGGTCGGCGGCGTGCTGCTGAGCCTGAACGGCGTGTGGGGGCTCGCGGGCTGGCAGTGGGTGTTCGTGGCGACGGGCATCCCGGCGGTGATCGTCGCGATCGTCGTGTTCCGCGTGCTGCCCGCATCGGTGCGCGATGCGCGTTTCCTCGACGACCGCGAGAAGCAGATCGTCGAGGCCGCGCTCGAACGCGAGAAGCCCGCGCAGGCCGAGCACGGCCAGCCGTGGAAGGCGCTGCTCGATCCGCGCGTGATGCTGTTCGCGGCGACCTACATGCTGATGTCGACGTCGCTGTACGGCGTGACGTATTGGTTGCCGACGCTCGTAAAGTCGTTCGGCGTGTCGAGCACGACGAACGGCTTCCTGAGCATGCTGCCGTGGGCGCTTGCGGTGCTGCTGCTGGTGTGGCTGCCGGGGAAGCTGCGGCGCGCGAAGAGCATCCTGCGCACGATCGCGATCGTTGCAGCACTTGGCGCGCTCGGCTTCCTGCTGAGCCTCGTGCTGCCGTCGACGCCGCTGCGCTTCATCGCGCTCGTGCTCGGCGGTGCGTGCATCCCGTTGCTGTATCCGTGCTTCTGGTCGATGCCGCCGCGCTACTTCACCGGCGCGCGGGCGGCGGCGAGCGTCGCGGCGATCAACTCGATCGGCAACCTCGGCGGCTTCTTCAGCCAGAACCTGATGCCGTTTGCCGGCAAGGTGACGGGCACCGCGTTCGGCCCGATGATCGTGCCGATCGTGTGTCTCGCGCTGCTCGGGATCGGCGCGCTGGTCGCGTGGACGCGGTCGGAGCGGGGGATGGTGGCGACGCGGGCGTGACGGCGCGCGGCGTTACCGCTTCATCAACTGGTTTCCGACGAACGAGAAGTTGGCTGTCGCGTGCGTGTTCGACAGCAGGTACCTGAGCGCGTGGATGTCGGGGGCGGTCGTCGTGAAGCGGTTGTCGCCGTCGAAGATGAAGTCCCACGTGACGATGCCGCGGCTGGTGCCGGGATCGTCCACGTGAATCTCCTTCATTGACGCAAGCGGATACGCGCGCTCGTGCCAGTCGAACAGGTGCCGCACGTAGAGGTGATCCGCTGTGACGATCTCGTAGCGCCGCAGGAAGGGCGTTGCGATGACGACGAGCACCGTCGTGAAGATCAGCCACGAGCGGGCGCCGCGCCACAGGACGGCCCGCGCCGACGGGCGTCCGGGCACCATGACGCGGTAGCGCGCGTAGGTGGGCTGCAGGATAAGCGCCGTGCCGAACCACCAGAAGATCGCGATGAACCCGAGCGGCATGTTCATGTACGGCACCGAAAACGCGCCGACGAAGCTCGTCGGGAAATCCAGGAACCGTGCGGTCGATGCGAACCCGAGCCCGATGTAGCTGCCGGCCGGATGCGGGATGAACACGGCCGTCGTCAGGGCCTGCAGCGCGAGCAGGACGGGCCAGCACAGCAGCGATATGGTCAGCCAGACGGTCAGGGTGCCCAGGAAGAAAAGTGCAAGTTGCGGGATGGATTTCATCGTGGTGGAAGCGCGAGGTCCGGACGGCCGACGCGTTGGCGCGAGAGCGAGGCAGGACGGTGACAAATTGTAGCGTTGTGCCGAAGCGAATCATGCGGGCAATGTTGCCTTGGGCAGGCCGATGGCCGAGCATGACCATGCAGCGCATGCGTCGTGGTCAGGAGGCTGGAATTTTGTGCATCCTGTCGATCCGTTACGATGCGTCGCAGGCGTGGCTCATGGAACGGGAAATGAAAACGACGACGATGAACAGGTTGGGCGATGGCAGTTCGCGCCGACGCATGCAGCGCGAATTTGTCACACGTGGCCAGGCATCGCGCGACGAGGCGCGGCGGACCGGCGAATACTTCGATGCCGCGCACGTCCTTGCGGAACTCGAGCGCATGCTGGAAGTGGCACGCGCGACGAAAGCCGTCGATTAAGCCGGCGGATCAGGGGCGTATGTCACCTGGCAGGCACCGATCGTCGCTGTTCGGCACCCACCTCACCGCCTTCGCCGGGTTCCTACCCGCGCGCGCCCCCAACCCCGCCATGCGCGACCGTCACCTGCGCAGGCGACAGCGGAATCTCCACCTCGACCGTCGTTCCTTCGCCGAGTGTCGTCGCGATCCGCAGCGTACCGCCGACGAGATACGCACGCTCGCGTAACCCCACCAGCCCGAACGATCCCGACTTGCGTGGCACGCCTGGATCGAATCCCGCGCCGTCATCACGAATCGTCAGTTCGATCGCATGGTTCGCATGCACGAGTTCGACGGTCGCATGCGACGCGGCCGCGTGCCGCGCGACGTTCGCGAGCGCTTCCTGCGCGATGCGGAACACCGCCGTCGCGTAAGGCTCGTCGAGTTGCAGCTCCGGCGGGTCGACATGCAGCGCGCATGCGATGCCGTGACGGTGCCGGAAATCCTCCACGAGCCATTGCATGGCCGCGGCGAAGCCGAGATCGTCGAGCATCAGCGGGCGCAGGTCCGATGCGATGCGGCGTGTCGCGGCTACCGCACCGCGCGCAAGCGCGTGCATCGCCGCGATCTTGCGCGCCAGTTGCGCATCGTCCTGCGGCACGCGGTCGATCAGCCATTCGAGATCGTTCTTCAGCGTCGCGAGGGTCTGCGCGAGTTCGTCGTGCAGCTCGCGTGCGATGCGGCGCTGCTCGGCCTCGCGTGCGCTCGCGCTGATCGCGGCGATCTCGCGCAGCTCCTCGCGCGACGCCTGTAGCGCCCGCTCGGCGCGCACGCGGTCCTCGACTTCGCGTCGCAGGTCGCGGTTCGACGCGCTCAGTTGCGCGGTGCGCGCGGCGACGCGCTGTTCGAGCCGTTCGTTCGCGTCGTTCAGCTGCGCGCTCTTCTGCACGACGAGCAGATGCTGGTAGCGCGCGCCGGCCAGCGCGCGCACCGTCTGCGCATGCAGCCGGCCGTTCTCGAACAGCATCGCGAACAGCACGACGCCGGAGGCGACGAGGCCGTACGCGCGCCCCGCGTAGAAGCCGAGATCGTAGCGCCCGTGATTGAGCATCGACGACAGCGCGATGTCGAACAGCCACGCGACGAGCACCGTCATCACCCACAGGTCGAGCACGGAATGGCGTCGCCGCCGCTGCCACATCAGCATCAGCGCGACCAGGTTCAGCCCCCAGACGATCGTGATCGCGTTCGTCATCGTCGCGGCCATCCGGTTGCCGTTCATGATGCGCGGCAGCAGGTCGTGGCCGGCCGTCGCGAGCAGCGCGAGCGCGACCGTCGCGCCGACTGCGGCCGCGATGCACAGCATCACCGGAATCGCCGCGCGGCGCTGCGGGGCCGGGATCGGGCCCGGTGTACGCGACGTCGCGCGCAGCAGCGCGTACGCGGCGACCGCGAGCGGAAAGCCGCCGTGCCAGAACAGGTACAGCCAGGCGGTGGTCTGGTCGCGGGCGCCGAGCAGGCCGGTCGGCGTGAACAGCCCGGGAAAGGTCAGCATGTGGGTGCCGGCCATGAAACCTGTGAACAGGTAGCCGCCCGCGAGCACGAGCAGCGGCCTCTGGCGCAGGATCGCGTACTGGCCGAGCAGCAGGCCGGCCGTCACCATGTCGTTGACGACGATCGCCGACTGGTACACGGGGATGAACGCCGCGCCCGGCGCCAGCGGCCTGCCGGCGAAGGGTGCAAGCGCGGCGAAGATCACGGCGGAGATGAGCACGGTCGCGAGCGCGAGCCGCCGTTCGCGCCGGCCCGGCGGCAGCGACGACATGAACAGGTGCGACGCGTCCGGGTTGTCGTCGTCCGGGGGCGGGAAGCGGAACGCGGCCGTCATGCGTCGCCGCCGGGGTCGAGGTCGTGGCGCACCGCGTAGCGAACCAGCGCGGCTTCGTGCGGCAGCTCCATCTTCTCGAGAATCCGTGTCTTGTACGTGCTGACCGTCTTCGCGCTGAGCGCGAGTTCGGTCGCGATCTGCGTGACGGTCTGGCCCGCGACGATGCGGCGCATCACGTCGAGCTCGCGCGCGGACAGCCGTTCGTGCGGAAGCGTCGCGGCCGGCGTGCGCAGCGTGAGCGCGAGGCTTTCTGCCGCCGACGGGCTCACATAGACGCCGCCCGCGGCCACCTTGCCGACCGCCTCGACGAGCTCGGCGGTCGCGCTGTCCTTCGTCAGGTAGCCGGTTGCGCCGGCCTTGAACGCGCGCGCCGCGTACTGCGCCTCCGCATGCATCGTCAGCACGAGCGTGCGCAGCGACGGCGCCTGGCGCTTCACCAGCCGGATCAGCTCGATGCCGGTCGGCGCGGGCATCGACAGGTCGAGCAGCAGCACGTCGGCGGCGCCGCGCTCGACCAGCGCAAGCGTGGCCGAGCCGTCGCTCGCCTCGCCGACGATTTCGAAACCGCCGGCCGTTTCCAGGATGTAGCGCAGTCCGTCCCGCATGACTGCGTGATCGTCAGCCAGAATTACCCTGATCATCTAGCGATCCTCTTCGGGATGACGCCGCGCACTGCTGTCCGATGGTTGCCGCGGCCGTTCTTCTGATCAATATATTCCGCCGAATCCGAAAACGGTACACATCCGGGAAATTTTCGAGATAGAAGATCGCGGAATGTGTACTGAAACGAAATAATCGCGGGGAAAAGGTATGCGGTGGAGCGGGTGCGGATCGGGGTTTTCCCTAATGAGTGCGATGGCGGGAACAGGCAGGCGCCGCGCGTCGCGAGCCGCCCCGCGAGCCGTCCCGATTCGGGACTAAACTGGTGCCCGATGCCACTACAACGACCCGAGGAGCCCCGTGATGATCGATCTTGCCGATATCTTGCCGTCCGCATTGCCCGCCGCCGTCGCATGGGCCGAAGCCGAGGCGGCGCGCGGGATCGCGCAGGGGGCGCCGCTGACGCCGGCGCAAGCCGACGACGCGCGCACGGTGGGTGTCGCGCAGCCGGAGCGGATCCGCGTGGTGATCGTCGACCGCATGCCGTTCCCCGAGGTGCCGTCGCTCGCCGCGATCGCCCGCGACACGGGGCTCCTGGCGCCGGGAACCATCGGGCTCACGCTCGGCCATGCGGTGTACGTGCTGCGCGGGCAGGACACACGCCGCCTGTTGACCCACGAATTCCGCCACGTGCATCAGTACGAGGCCGCCGGCTCGATCGGCGCGTTTCTCGCGCGCTATCTGCAGGAGATCGCGACGGTCGGCTACCACGACGCGCCGCTCGAGGCCGACGCGCGGCAGCACGAGTTCGATTGACCCGTCACGCCGGCGCGACCGCGCGCACCTCCCGATGAACGTTCCCCATGCCATCGCCGGCCCGGTGTCCGCACACCGGGGCGCCCCGCCTTGGAGCGTGCGATGAGCGACACGATCCACGCGTGGATCGGCACGATCGGCGCACATCCGCTGCTCGTGCTCGCGATCGTGTTCGTGACGGCCTGCGCCGAGGCGATCGCGCTGATCGGCACGGTCGTGCCGGCCGGCGCCGTGATGTTCGCGGCCGGTGCGCTGATCGGCGCGGGCGCGCTCGACGGATGGACGACCATCGGTGTCGCGGCGGTCGGTGCCGTGATCGGCGACGGGATCAGCTACGAACTCGGGCGGCACTACCGCGGCGTGATCCGCAATGCGTGGGCGCGCTTCGGCTATGCGGCCGCCTACGCGCGCGGCGAGGAGTTCGTGCTGCGTCACGGGATGAAGAGCATCGTGCTCGCGCGTTTTCTTGCGCCGGTGCGCGCGGTTGTGCCGGTCGTCGTCGGCTGCGCGACGCTGCCGCGCCGGTCGTTCTATCCGGTCAACGTCATCTCGGCGCTCATCTGGGCGCCCGTGCACGTCGCGCCAGGCATCCTGTTCGGGGCGTCGGCCGCGCTGGCCGCGGCGATCAGCGTGCGGGTCGCCGTGATCCTGCTGGTCGTCGCGGCGCTGGTCGCGCTCGTGTGGATCGGTGTGCGCGTGGCGTTGCAGCGCGGCTGGCCGCTGCTGCGCCGTGCGCTCGTCGAAGGCGTGCACGCCTGCGCGCGCCGCTGGCCGCGGTTCGGCGCGCGGCTCCACGACGCGATCGCTTACGTACGCGGCCTGCCGGGCGCGGTGCCGGTGCTTGCGCTGCTGTTCGTCGGTTGCGTGTGGCTGTTCGCGGGCCTCGTGCAGGATGTCGTCGCGAACGATCCGCTGATGCACGCGGACATTGCGCTGTATGCGTTCCTGCAGAACCTGCGCACGCCGCCGGTGGACGCCGCGATGCGCGCGCTCGCCGTGCTGCACGGGCACGATACGGGGCTGATCGTCGCGGCCGCGTTTCTCGTCTGGCTGATGATCCACCGCTGCTGGCTGACGTCCGCGTGGTGGCTGGTGACGGTCGGCGTTGCCGTCGTGCTCGTGCCGGTGTTCGGCGCGGGCGTGCCCGGCGCGACGCCCGCGAGCTTGCCGCCCGGCGCGCTGCACGTGCCGCTGCCCGATGCCGACGCCGCGTTCGCGATTCTCGCGAGCAGTGGCCTCGGCTGGGTGCTGACGCGCGACCGGCCCGCGCTGTGGCGGATCCCGGTCGTGACGGCCGTGGTGCTGTGGATCGTGCTCGGCGGCTTCGCGCGGCTGTATGTCGGCGACACGTGGCTGTCGGGCCTGCTGGGCGGCTGGAGCCTCGGGCTCGCCTGGTTCGCGTTGCTGGCCGGCGCCTATGCGTACTGGCGCGTGCGCGAGCACGTGCAACCGAGGGGCGCGCTCGTCGCGGTGACGGTGGTGCTCGCGACGGCCGGCGTGTGGACGGTTCCGGTGCAATGGCAGCTCGATCGTGCGTCGCGCCCGCATGTCGGCGACGTGGTCGCGATGACCGTCGACCAGTGGCTGCGCGGCGGGTGGCAGCGCGTGCCGGTGCGGCGCACCGAGATTGGTGGCGACCGCGAGGAATATCTGCCGCTGCAATGGAGCGCGACGTCGGACACGCTCGACCGGCATCTCGCGCAGGCCGGCTGGCAGCGCGCGACGCCGTGGTCGCCGGCCACCGCGCTGCGCTGGCTGTTGCCGCAGGCGCCGGCCGATGCGCTGCCGGTGCTGCCGCGCTACACGCACGGCGAAAGCACGCGCCGCGTGTTCGTGCGCGTCGATCCGGCCCAGCCGGAAAGCCGCCTCGTGTTGCGGTTGTGGCGTTATCCGTACGTGCTGCAGGACGCGCTCGGCATGCGGCCGCTGTGGTACGGCGCGCTGTATCGCGAGACGCTGCACCGGCCGGCACGGCTGATGACGATCGTGCGCACGACGACGATCGACGATGCGGCGACGCTTGCGAAGGCGCTGTCGGTCGAGCCGACGATCGAGCATCCGCCGGCGGGGATGACGAACGCGCCGGCGGAGATGCTGCTGGTGTGGATGGTGCGGCCGTGAGCGGGCGGTGTGCCGCTTAGGCGTGCGCTGGCTGCGCGGGGACGACGGACAGGCGCAGGCCGACGGTCTTGAGCACCGCGAGCAGGGTTTTCAGAGTCGGGTTGCCGTTGGGGGAGAGCGTGCGATACAGCGATTCGCGGCTGATGCCGGCTTCGGCCGCGACGGCGCCGAGCCCGCCGTACGCTTCCGCGACCGTACGCAGCGCGAGCAGGCCGGCCGCGCGGTTGTCGGGATCGTCGAGCGACTCCATCGCGACGCGCAGATAGGCCACCGCGAGTTCGCGGTCGGCGCCGAGTTCGGCGACTTCCGCGTCGTGGTGCGATACCGCACCTTTGAGCTTGGTCATGTTTGCCTCCGTTTCCAGTTCGACCAGTGTTCCTTTGCACGCCTGATGTCGTCGGGTTGACTGCTTTTGTCGCCACCTGAAAGCAACAGCACCAGTGCGCCGCCGTACCGCCCGAAATACACGCGATAACCAGCGCCGACATGGACGCGCAGTTCGATCACCCCTTCGCCGACGGGCTCGCAATCGCCGAAGTTGCCTGTCTGCACGCGGCGCAGGCGTTCGCGAATCCGTGCCTGCGCAGGCTTGTCGCGCACGGCGTTCAACCATTCGGTGAAGGGCTCGCGACCGTCGTCGCGCTGGTAGCGAAGAAGTTCGAACTTGGAAAGCATTGTAACTTATAAGCTACAAAAAGGTGAAGGGTAAATGGAGTGGTCGTGTGAGCTGCCGGGTGGTGTGCGCGGGGGCGTGCGCGCGTTGCCGGGTCGGGGCGACACACAACACCGCATGCACGTTGCGGCGCATGCGGTGCCTTCGAAGTGCGAGATATCAGGCCGCGAAGCCGGCTTCCCGGACGAAGATCATTCTTTCATCCGGTGCGCAGGGTGACGATTCGGCCGGATGGCCAAAGTCGATGGCCCGGTGACGGGCACGCACGGTGAGTGGGGCGTATGGCGGGAACAACGTGAACAACAAACCTGTCGGTGCCGGCGCGTCGCGCCTCGCGAGCCGACAGGCCTCCTGACATTACTGCTTCGCCGGCGCGGCCGTCGCAACCTTGTCGAGCGCAGCGGGGATGTACGTGTCGAGCTGCGTGGTCACCGATTCGTAGAAATCGATCGGCTTGCCCCACGCGTCGGGCACGTCGACGTGCTTCCCGGATGCATATTCGGCGAGCGTGAACACCTTGCCGGCGGCCGACGGATAGAGCGCGAGCACCTTCTCCTTGTGCTTGTCGGTCATCGTCAGGATCACGTCGGAATGCTTGATGTCGTTTGCGTTCAACTGCACCGAACGGTGCGCGGACGTGTCGATGCCGCGGCGCTTCATCAGGATCACGCCGTTTTCTTCGGGCTTCTCGTCATAGGGATCTTCGTCGACTGCGCGTGAAATCACCGCGATGTGCGCGTGGCGTTGCGCGATCAACTGGCCGGCGATCGCTTCGGCCATCACGCTGCGCCCGGTGTTGCCGGTGTCGACGAATGCCACCTTCTTCGGCTCGTCGGCGAATGCCGAAGTCGCGCACTGGATGCCGACGCAACAGAGCAGTGCCAGCGTATTGAGGGTGTGCCTTCTTTTCATGATGTCTCCGCGAGGGTGGGGGAACCCCGGCGGCGCGCCGGGGCTTGCGGGAGATCATGACGGCCGCATGCGACGGAAAAAAATAAACGGCCGGTTTTTGCAAGACAGCGTCGCTTCGTGGCAAGCCGGCCCGGTAACGGCGCATGCGCCGCGCACCCGATCGGGGAGGCCGCGAACCACGGCCCCGATCGCGGCGCATGACGGCTTCATCGTCACGCCGTCACCGCCACCCGCTCCGCCGCAAACCTCGCCAGCGTCCGCAATGCGTCGCGCGCCGACCGCAGGTAAAACGCCTGCAGATGAAACACATGCCAGCGCGCCGCATGAACCTCCAGCCGGCACGGCACGCCACAGGCCTGCGCATGACGGGCCAGCCGCAGCGCATCCGACAGCAGCACCTCCTGGTCGCCGGCCTGGACCAGCATCGGCGGCAGGCCGCGCAGGTCGGTGTCGAGCGGGCCGCGGGCCGCCACCGAACCGGCACCGTGATACCAGCGCAGCCCCTGTTCGAGCCAGCCGCGGCGGATCATCGGATCGTCGTGGCGGCGCGAAGCCAGCGTCGCGCCGCCGAGCGCCGGATCGGTCACGGGCGAGATCAGCAGCAGCGCGGCGGCGGCCGGTTCGCCGCGCTCGCGCAGCGCGATGGCCAGCGCGAGCGCCAGCGCACCGCCGGCCGAATCGCCGGCGATCACGATCCGGTGCGGCGCATGGCCCTGCGCGCGCATCGCGTCGTAGACGGCCAGCGCATCGTCGAGCGCGGCCGGGCTCGGATGCTCGGGCGCCAGCCGGTAATCGGGCACCCACACCGGCAGGCCGGCCTCGTTCGCGAGCCGCGTCGTCACGCCGCGATGCGTGTGCGGCCCGCCGAGGCAGAATGCGCCGCCGTGCAGATAGAGGATCGCGCCGCCCGCGTCGCCGCGCTTCGGCGCCACGACTTCGACCGGCACGCGGTGCGCGGACGTGCGGTAGCGCAGCGTGCCGCTCGTGCCCGGCATCAGCGGCGACAGCAGCGCGACGACGCGGCGCTGCATGCGCGCGCCGAACGGCGGCCCGATCAGCGGCCGGAACGCCACACGCAGGAAGCCGCGCAGCGATGCGGCCGTGAGGGCCTCCAGCCGGCCGGCGGGCGGCGCGACCACCACGTCGCGCGCCGGTGCGACCGACTCGGGCAACGGATGCGTGAAGCGGTATGCGGACATCCCGGTGAAGCGCGTGATCCACCGGTAGGTCAGCGTGAAGCCCGGCCAGTTCGTGCTGTTGTGCCCCGACGCATCGACGTACCAGCTCTTGCAGCTGTTCCACACCGATCCTTCGAGCCGCTGCTGCACATGCACGTTGAAGCGCCGGTAGCGGCGCGCGTCGACGTCGATCTCGCGCGCACCGTCGCGCCGCATCGTGCGCAGGCAGCGCATCACGTGCGCGATCTGGCTTTCGAGCATGTAGACGATCGAGTTGTGGCCGAGATTGGTGTTCGGGCCGTACAGCATGAAGAAGTTCGGAAAGCCGGGCACGGTGAGGCCGAGATACGCCTGCGCGCCGCGTCGCCACGCGTCGTTCAGGTCGAGCCCGTCGCGGCCGGTGATGCGCATCGGCGACAGGAACTCGGTTGCCGCGAACCCCGTGCCGTACACGATCGCATCGACCGGATGGTGCACGCCGTCGACGGTCTCGATGCCGTCCTCCGTCACGCGCCGGATCCGCTGCGTGACGAGCTCGACGTTGTCGCGGCTCATCGCGGCAAGGTACTCGCTCGACAACAGGATGCGCTTGCAGCCGATCGGGTAGTCGGGCGTGAGTTGCGCGCGCAACGCGGGGTCCGGCACGTCGCGCGCGAGCAGCTTGTGGAACGGCCGGCCGACCGCGACCTTCATCAACTTGTGCAGGCGCGTGAACGCGATTGCGCGCGATTCGTAGCGCAGGTAGATCGATGCGCGATGCAGCTTCATCGCCCACGGCAACCTGCGGAACAGCGCCTTCTCCCACGGGTGGTACGCGCGGTCGGGGCGCGGCATCACGTAGGCCGGCGAACGCTGGAATACGACCAGGCGCTTCACGTCGCCCGCGATCGCCGGGACGAACTGGATCGCCGACGCGCCGGTGCCCACGACCGCCACGCGCTTGGCCGTAAGCGAATAGTCGTGATCCCAGTGCGCGGAGTGGAAGGCGCGGCCGCGAAACGTGTCGATGCCGGGCAGGTCGGGCATCGCGGGACGGCTCAACTGCCCGGTGCTGCTGACGAGCACGGCGGCGCTGAGCGTCGTGCCGTCGGCGAGCGTGACGCGCCACAGCGCAGCGGCTTCGTCGTAGCGTGCATGCGCGACTTCGGCGCCGAAGCGCAGGTAGCGCGCGAGGCCGTACTTGCGCGCGCAATGCTGCAGGTACGCGTGGATTTCCGGCTGCGGCGCGAACACGCGCGACCACGCCGGATTGGGCTCGAACGAGAACGAGTACAGGTGCGAGGGCACGTCGCAGGCGGCGCCCGGGTAGCTGTTGTCGCGCCACACGCCGCCGACGTCGTGCGAGCGTTCGACGATCGCGAAATCGTGGATGCCCGCACGTTGCAGCGCGATCGCCATGCCGATGCCGGCGAAGCCGGCGCCGATGATGATCGCCGCTAGCGGGGCGGCGGATTCGGCGGTGCGAGAAGTATCAGGCGACAACATGGCGGGTTTCCTCGGGCTGGATGGCATCGCGCGCGGCGCACGTGGCAGGAACGATGTCGCGATTCGTCGAAGTGTCGGTGCCGTCGTCCTGCGGCTGCGCGGTCGTGCGACACACGCCCCGGATCATGTCGACGGCCTTCTCGGCGATCATGATCGTCGGCGCGTTGGTGTTGCCGCCGATAAGCGTCGGCATGATCGACGCATCGACGATGCGCAGCCCCTGCAGGCCGCGCACGCGCAGTTGCGGATCGACGACAGCGAGTGCGTCGTGCCCCATCCGGCACGTGCCGACCGGGTGATACACGGTGTCGGTGCGCCGCCGCAGCACGTCGCGGATTTCATCGTCGGTGTTGACGTTCGCGGTGAACAGGTCGCGCGTGGTCCAGCCGGCGAGCGCCGGCGCTTCCATCAGCCGGCGTGTGATCCGGAAGCCCGCGACCATGTCGTCGAGGTCACGCGGATCGTCGAAGAACGCGGGATCGATGCGCGGCGCGGCGAGCGGATCGGCGCTGTTGAGCGTGACCGAGCCGCGGCTGCGCGGCCGCAGCAGGCACACGTGGCACGACAGCCCGTGACCGGCGTGCAGCTTGCGCGCGTGATCGTCGACGAGCGCGACGACGAAGTGCAGCTGGATGTCCGGCGCGTCGAGCTCGGCGCGCGTCTTCAGGAAGCCGCCGCCTTCCGCGAAATTCGACGTCAGCATGCCGCGCCGTTCGCGGCGAAAGCGCGCCAGCTCGCGCAGCATGCGCAGGCCGCCGCCCGCGGACACGCCCATCGTGTCGACGCTGCGCGTGCGGTAGCCGAAGATGAAATCAGGATGATCCTGCAGGTTGAGGCCGACACCGGGCAGGTCGGCGTGCACGGCGATGCCCTGTTGCTGGAGCGCGCGGCCCGGGCCGACGCCCGACAGCATCAGCAACTGCGGTGTTTGCAGTGCGCCAGCCGCGAGCACGACTTCACGCCGTGCGCGCAGCGTGCGGACCTCGCCATGCTGCCGCACCTCGACGCCGATCGCGCGCGTGCCGTCGAACAGGATGCGCAGCACCTGCGCGTGCGTCTCGACCGTCAGGTTGTCGCGGCGGCCGACGTGCGGCAGCAGGTACGCGCGCGCCGCGCTCCACCGCTCGCCGTGCTTCTGCGTGACCTGGTAGATGCCGATGCCTTCCTGCTGCGCGCCGTTGAAATCGTCGGTGAGCGGCAGGCCGGCCTGCTGCGCGGCTTCCAGGTAGCGCGCATGGAACGGGTTGCCGGTGCGCAGGTCGCTCACCCACAGCGGGCCGTCGCGGCCGTGCCACGCATCGTCGAAGCGCTCGTTGTGCTCGCTCAGGCGGAAGTACGGCAGCACGTCGTCGTAGCTCCAGCCTTCGTTGCCGAGCGCGGCCCAGCCGTCGTAGTCGACGCGGTGGCCGCGGATATAGACCATCGCGTTGATGGCCGACGAACCGCCCAGCACCTTGCCGCGCGGCTGGTAGCCGATGCGCCCGCCGAGGCCCGGCTGCGGCACCGTGTCGAAGGCCCAATTGTTGATGCGGGTCGGCATCATCGCGACCGCACCGGTCGGCACGTTGACGAGCGTGCCGTCGCCGCGGCCACCGGCCTCGAGCACGCAGACGGTCACGGCCGGATCCTCGGTCAGCCGCCCGGCGACGACGCTGCCGCCCGAACCGCCGCCGACGACGATGTAGTCGAAAGTCTTGCTCATGGATGTGTCCTCTGACGGTCGATGGATCAAGCGGGGCGCGGCAGCGCGCACTGGTCGCCGGCGAGCGGCAGGCGGGGCGCGAGTGGCAGGGCGGGGTCGCGGGCAAACGTGGCGAGCGAGGTGAATTCGGCGCGCTGACGTGTGAAGCGGGCTGCGGGATCGGTCGGGCGACTCGGTCGCATGGTGTCTCCTCCGGAGGGCGATGGCGTCGTTCGGATGACGACTGGATGACGCCGATGGTGCTGGCCGCATGGGAAAACACCAATACTGCTTCGGGACAATTGTTTTAGTATTTGGGCCAAATCGGCGCTTCGAGGGTTTCTCCGCATGAGCTTCTGGGATTTCACCCGGAGTCCGGCCAGCGCCCGGCTGCTGGTCGATTTCGGTGACGAACGCGGCGTGCCGCACGCGACGCTGCTGGCCGGCACGGGGCTCGCTGACGCGCAACTCGACGATCCGAAGGTCGAGGTGACGGCCGCGCAGGAACTGCGGTTGACCGGCAACCTGCTGCGCGCGCTCGGGCGCGTGCCGGGCCTCGGGTTCGAGGTCGGCCAGCGCTATCACTTCTCCGCCTACGGCGTGTGGGGCTACGGGCTGATCGCGAGCGCGACCGCGCGCGATGCGCTGGCGTTGGCGCTGCGTTTCCTGCCGCTCACCTATGCGTTCACGGTGATCACGTACCGTGAGGAAGACGGGACGTGCGTGCTCGGGTTCGGCGCGCCGGAACTCGACGGCACGCTGAGCCGGTTCGTCGTCGAGCGCGACATGATGGCCGCGACCGTGTTGCTGCAGGAAATCGGCGGCGACGCATTCGCGTTGTCGCGTTTCACGGTGCAGGCGGCGCGCACGCCGGCCATGGCGGTGCCGCGCATCGCCGGCGTCGAACCCGTGTTCTCGGCGCGCGCGAACAGCCTCGCATTCGATCGCGTGTTTCTCGACCGGCTGCTGCCGCACGCGAATCCGCTGACGGTATCGATGTGCGAGCAGATGTGCGGCCAGCTGCTCGACGCGCGGCGTGCGCGCGTGGGCACGTCGGAGATGGTGCGCCAGTACCTGACCGCGACGCCCGGCTCCGCGCCGTTCTCGCTCGAGGACATGGCGCGGCTGATGAACACGAGCCCGCGCACGCTCAAGCGCCGGCTGCAGGAGGAGGGCACGACGTTTCGGGCGCTGCTCGCGCAGGCGCGCGGCGCAATGGCCGAGACGCTGCTCGGCGACGCGCGCCTGTCACTCGCGGAAGTGGCGGAGCGGCTTGGCTTCAGCGACCTGTCGAGTTTCTCGCAGGCATTCAAGCGCTGGTACGGCGTGCCGCCGGGCGCGTATCGCAGCGCGGCGCAACGGGACAGCGGCCGTTCCTGAATCACGGTACGATCGCCGGCATGCCTGCCGACATTCCAATCACGAGAGACTCCGCATGATCACGATTCGCCCGATGACCGACGACGATTTCCCGCGCTTCTGGCCGACGTACCACGCCATCGTCGCCGCTCAGGAAACCTATGCATTCGATGCGGCGCCGACACAGGAAGCGGCGCGCGCACTGTGGCTCGATGCGCCGCTGTGCACGTGGATTGCCGAAGAGGACGGCGTGATCCTTGGCTCGTACTACCTGAAGGCGAACGCGGGCGGCCCCGGCAGTCACGTGAGCAACTGCGGCTACATGGTGAGCGAGGCCGCACGTGGCCGCGGCGTCGCACGCCTGATGTGCGAGCACTCGCAGCAGGTCGCGCGCGAGCGCGGCTTCCTCGCGATGCAGTTCAACTCGGTGGTGTCGACGAACGAGGTGGCGGTCGCGCTGTGGCAGAAGCTGGGGTTTGAAATCGTCGGGCGCCTGCCGCGTGCGTACCGCCACGCGCGGCTCGGCTTCGTCGACTGCCTCGTGATGTATAAGTGGCTCGGCGACGCGGAGGCCGCCGAAGCCTGAGCGCGCAGCCGCTTCGTCAGACGGCGAACGCGCCGTCGAATACGATCCGGTCGTCGAGCGCGAGCGTGCCGCGCGCGAAGATCAGGTCGAGATGGTGGCTGCCGTTCTCGCCGCCGCCGAGCCCGAGGTGCAGGCCCGGATGGCGTTCCTCGAACCCGGCGTTGCGGCCGTACAGCCCGCGAATCCCGAGGTTCGTGCCGATGCCGAATTCCTCGATCCGCCGGTGATTCGCATGCCGGTCGAGATACGTCGAGAAATCGCGCCGGAAGCCTTCGTTGTCGGTGTCGAACCCGACGATCATGCTGTTCTCGATCTGCAGCGTGGCCAGTTGTTCGGCCACCTTGTACTTGATCGCGAACGGCACGGTGCCGAGAAAGGTGCCGCTGAAGACGACCGAGCCGTTGAGATCCGTGACGTGCGTCGCGATCTCGCCGGGCACGACGTCGAGGTTGCCCATTCCGTCCACGCTCGTCCATTTCTGGTCCGGCGCGAGCGAGCCAGTCAGCGTGTTGCCGGCTTCGTCGATGAAGCGGATCTGCGATGCGCGTGCGGCCGCGTCGATCAGCCGGCCGTTGCGTGCCGCGATGTCGTCGAGCGATTCGGCGAATGCTTCGTCGAGATGCGGGCCGTAATCCTTGAACAGTACCGACTTGCTCCAGTGCTCGACGATCGCAGGGCGGATCGCGGCGAGGAACGGCGGCCCGCTCGGCGATGGCGTCGGCAGGCACGACGAGTCGTACAGCAGCACGAACAGATCGGCGCGATCGAGCGCGGCGGCAATATCGGCGGGCGGGGTGCTTTCGAGGCAGAGTGTGGTCGCGTCGAGCGAATCGGGCAGGGCGGAAAACGCGCGCAACGCGATGTCGCGGTTGCGGGTGTCATGGCCGACCAGCAGTTTTCCCGATTCGCCGCGCGCCAGCTTGTCGCGCAGCGCGGGGTGGAAGCCCAGCGCGCGGTGCAGGTTCAGCATGCGTGTCTCCGGAAACGGCGGAAGGGCCGCAGCCCTTCCGCGAGAACGGGTGGCCCGCTCAGACCGGCCAGAGCGCGGTGCCGAACGGCACCACGGCGTCCTCGACCATCATGTCGACGGCCTCGGGGTGCGTGTCTTCCTGCATCCAGTCAAGCAATTCGATCTGCTGGGTGTCCTGCATGTCAATTCTCCTGTGGTGAACATGAGTGATTCAACATGAAAGCGCGGCTAAAAAGTTGCCACTCCTCATCACACATTTCGTGAATGTGCGGCGAGTGGCGTTGATATTAGTCTGACGAATTTGCGAATGCAATGCGTTGCAAGGTTTTTAGCCGAGGCATGCTAAACACGGGGGATTGGCGGGGCGCGTGCCGTAAAACACGGATAAAGCGAATGACGGATTCGAGGTCATTTTTTCAATGACCTGAATCTGAAGCGATGCATTGCGTTCGGCGATTTTTTATCGGAAATTCAATCGCCGCGATCGATGGCGTTCGCGGCGACCATGCATGCGCGCGAACGCATCGTCGGTCATCGGCGGCCCGACGCCCGCGTCAACCGAGCAACGCCTTGCCGAGCGGCTTGGCCGGCTCGGACCGCAGCACCAGCGACGTCGTGACCGCGCCGAAGCGGGCAATCGCATCGATGATGGTTTCGAGTTGCCCCGGTGTCGGCACCAGGACCTTCAGCAGGAAGCAATCCTCGCCGGTCATCCGGTGGACCTCGATCACGTGCGGCATCTCGGCGAACGCGCGCAGCGCAGGCTTGATGTGTTCATGCGTGGTTTTCAGCCGGATGATGGCCATCATCCCCAACCCGAGCGCGGCCGGGTCGATCCGTGCGCCGTAGCCCGCGATGATGCCGCGCTCTTCCAGCCGCTTGACGCGCTCCGACGTGGCCGGTTGCGACAGCCCGATGCGCCGGCCGACTTCGGAAAGCGGCATCCGCGCATTTTCCTGAAGCGCCTCGAGGATCGAAAGATCCAGGCGATCGAGCTCTCCGTTCGACATGTCCGCTTTCCCGCTCCGTTAATTCATCGGCATATTGTCTCAATATCCGATGATTTGCCATTCCTGGTTGGTGTCCGGCAGGCCAGACTGCGAGCTCGCTTATTCATGGAGACGGAGATGGACCAGACGATCGTGATCGTGCCGGGGATCGGCAACTCGGGACCGGATCATTGGCAGAGCCACTGGGAGGCCGCGCTTCCGGGCGCCATCCGTATCGCGCCTGCGTCATGGGATGCACCCGACCTGCGTGACTGGATGGCGGCGCTCGATGAAGCCGTCGCGCAAGCCGCGACGCCGCCGGTGTTGATCTGTCATTCGCTGGGTTGCCTGCTGTTCACGCACTGGCGTGCGGCGTCGACGCGGGTCGTGCGCGCTGCATGGCTCGTGGCGGTGCCCGATCCGGGCGGCCCGCGTTTTCCGGCCGCGGCCAGGGCGTTCGCGCAGGTGCCTGAGGGCGATTTCGGCGGCTTGCCGGTGCTGGCGATTGCCAGTTCGGATGACGGGTACGACCCGTCAGGACGCGGCATTGCGTGGGCAAGCGAGCGTGGTGCGACGCCGTTGCTGCTCGGCCCGCGCGGCCATCTGAATACGGAAGCGGGATTGGCGGAATGGCCCGAGGGACGCGCTTTGTTCACCGCCTTCATGACGGGATTGCGGGGGTAGCGTCGGCAAGTGGCCCGACGTGCTCCCGCGATGGCCTGCGGCGGGCGATGCATGGGTGATCCCGCTGCTGAGGCCGGATGCCTGTTGCCGACGCATGCCGGCCCGCGACGGCTCAAGTATGATCGGTCGACAGAATCGGAAGCCTCGACAGTCGGGATTGGCGCATGCGGAACACCGGTTCCGCCGTCACGACCTGCCGCGGCTTCGAACGAAACAGGAGACATGCGATGCGCGCAGCGCCGCAACCGGAGCATGCCGGCCCGTCGCGGCCGGACACCGGCGCGACCGGCACCTACCCCGACCGTGACCCCAATCGCATGGCTGCATGGCGGCTCGCGATCTGCCTGTCGCTCGGCAGCGCGATCGCGCTTGGCCTCGCGCGCTTTTCGTATGCGCTGCTGCTGCCGCCGATGAAGGCCGATCTCGGCTGGACGTTCGCGCAGGCCGGCGCGCTGAACACGGCGAACGCGGCCGGCTACCTGGTCGGTGCACTCGCGTTTCCGTTGCTGTCGCGGCGCTGGCGAGCAGGCTCGCTGCTGGCGGCCGGGTGCGTGCTGACCGCGTTGCTGATGGCCGCGTGCGGGGTCACGTCCGGCATGCATGCGCTGCTCGTGCAGCGGCTCGCGACCGGCGTCGGCAGCGCGCTGATCTTCATCAGCGGCGGCGTGCTGGCTGCGCGGCTCGCGTCGGCGTCGCCGCGCGATGCGGGGTTGCTGCTCGGGCTCTACTACGGCGGCACGGGATGGGGCATCGTCGCATCGTCGCTGCTCGTGCCGGCGACGCTCTCACACGGTGTACACGGTTGGCAGCCTGCGTGGTTCGCGCTCGCGTTCGCGTGCGTGCTGTTCTCGGCGGTGGCCGTGTCGGCCGCACGCCGCATCGAGCGCGTGCACGCGGCACCGACCGCGCCGCGTGATGGCGCGGCGCCGGCCGCGACCGCGAGCCCCGCGCGCTTCGCACTCGCGCTGGCCGGCTACGGCCTGTTCGGTGTTGGCTATATCGGCTACATGACGTTCATCGTCGCGCTGCTGCGCGGCGCGGGGATGAGCGGTACGGTGGTCGCCGCGTTCTACGTGATGCTCGGTGTCGCGACCGTCGTGTCGGCGCGGCTGTGGTCGGGGCTGCTCGACCGGATGCGCGGCGGCCAGGCGCTCGCCGTGCTCAACGCGCTGCTCGGCATCGCGACGCTGATGCCGGCGATGTTCGTGCATCCGGTGGCCGCGTTTGCGTCGGGCGTGCTGTTCGGCGCGACGTTCCTGTCGGCCGTCGCATCGACGACGGCCTTCGTGCGTCACAACCTGCCGCCCGACGGCTGGGCAAAAGGAATCAGCGCATTCACGACGGTCTTCGCATTCGGGCAGATTGCCGGGCCGGTTGCGATCGGCTGGGTGTCGGACAGCGCGGGGCTCGCGCGCGGGCTCGTGTATTCGGCGCTGACGCTGTTCGCGGGCGCGGTGCTCGCGGCCGGGCAGCGCGCATTGCGGGCCGCCGCGTAATCACGCGCGATACGCGCCTTTCATCGCACGCACGCCGTGCGCGACACGCGATGAAACGCGCGGCTGAAGTAGATCAGGCTGTCGCCGTCGTCGCGCACGCGGATCGACGTCGCCTCGATGAACATCACCGAATGCGAGCCGACTTCCTTCATGTCGGCGATCGTGCCCTGCAGGCTCGCGAGCGCGTCGCGCAGCACGGGCACGTCCTGCTCGCCGCGATCCCACACGGGCAGGTCGAAGCGGCGCTCCATCGGCAGGTCGGTGAGCCCCGCGAAATGCCGCGCGAGTTGTTCGTGTTCGGCCGGCAGCACGTTGATGCAAACGTGGCGGTTGCGTTCGAACGTCGCACGCATCGCGCTCGACCGGTTGAGGCACACGAGCAGCGTCGGCGGCGTATCGGTGACGGAGCACACGGCGCTTGCGGTGATCCCGCAGCGGCCATGCGGCCCGGCGGTGGTGATCACGTTGACGGCCGCGCCGAGGTGGGCCATCGCTTGCCGGAAGGCCTTCTGCGCGTCGGTCGGTTCGACGCGTGCCGGTCGCTGGATATCGGTCGTGGAAGACATGGGCGCTCCTGAGTGGACGAAAGCGGCGATCGTGCGGCACTGCCGGTGCCGCGCCGGATCGCCGACGATGACCCAAGCGTACGTCGCGAAAATGCCGGCGACCATTCGCACGATTGACGATGGAGATGGCGTTCTCGCCAACGCGTCTAAAGGTTCTACCTAGATGCGCGGCGCACCGCGCGAAAAAAATCGGGATTGCGCGTTCGTGTGGCCCGTGAAGGGGTTTTCAGCGGGTTTTCGGCTCGTTATGATGTGCCGCACACCCCCAGCGAACGACGCGCGCGACGAGCCGGCACCCGGCCCTGAATGCGGCGCGTGCGATACCCATACCGATATTCAGTGAGACACCCGCGATGACGTCACCCGCACCGATCGTATACATCGTCGACGACGACAACGGCATGCGGACGTCGCTCGCGTGGCTGCTCGAATCGGTCGGCATCGCGTCCGAAGGATTCGCGAACGCGACCGATTTTCTCGCGCGCTTCGACGTGAACCTGCCCGCGTGTCTGGTGCTCGACGTGCGGATGCCGGAGAAGAGCGGCTTCGACGTGCAGGCCGAGCTCAACGCGCGCGGCGCGACGCTGCCGGTGATTTTCGTCAGCGGGCACGGCGATATCCCGATGTCCGTGCGCGCGCTGCAGAACGGCGCGATCGATTTCGTCGAGAAACCGTACAACTCGCAGCAGATGCTCGAGCGCGTGCAACGCGCGCTGCGGCTCGCGCAGCAGCGGCATGCGGTGAGCCAGCGTCACCGCGAGCTGCGCCAGCGGCTCGATGCGCTGACTGCACGCGAGAAGGAGGTGCTGCGCGGCGTGGTGGACGGCAAGGGCAGCAAGCAGATCGCGTCGGATCTGTCGATCAGCGTGAAGACCGTCGACGTGCATCGCGCGAGCATCAAGGAGAAGCTCGGCGCGACGTCGATCGCCGCGCTCGTGCGCGACGTGATGGTGGTGTGGGGCGATGACGGGGAAGCGTCGCGCTAGCGTACGTTCCCCTGTCCTGAGAAGTTCGTTCGCGGGCCGGCGCATAGGCTGCCGTTGGCGTGAACCGGCCCCGAGCGTCGCAGGAGACGCGACGAGGCCGTCGTGTTCAGCGCATGTACAACCCGCCGTTGATGTCCCAGCACGCGCCGTTTGCGAAATGAGCATCGCCCGACGCGAGCAGCACGGCCGCATCCGCCACGAAGCCGGCCGACCCGAGCTTGCCGCCCGGCAGGCTCGCGAGCACCTGGCGCAGTTTCTCCGGTGCGACGCTTTCATACACGATCGGCAAATCGAGCGGGCCCGGCGAGATCGCGTTGACGGTCACCCCCTGGGCGGCGAGATCGCGCGCAAATACCTTGGTCAGCGTCAGCGTGCCGCCCTTTGCGGCCGCGTAATGCGCGCCCGTCGCCGAGCCGCCGTTCTGCCCGGCGAGCGACGCGATGTTGACGATACGGCCCGCGCCGCGCGTCGCGAAGTACTGGCCGAACACCTGGCAGCCGAACAGCACGCTGCGCAGGTTCACGTCGATCACCTGGTCGAACTGCTCGGCCGTGATCTCCATCGCAGGCACGACCTTCGATGCACCCGCGTTGTTCACGAGCACGTCGATCGTGCCCCAGCGCGCGACGAGCGCATCGCGCGCGGCTTCGAAATCGCGTTTGGACGTGACGTCGAGCGGCAGCGCGATCGCGCGCTCTCCGCTAGGGTCGAGTTCGCGTGCATGCGCCTGGATGGCGTCGGCCGCGATATCGGCCAGCGCGACGCGGTAGCCGGCCGCATGAAAACGTTCGGCGATGACGGCGCCGAGCCCGCGCGCGGCGCCGGTGACGAGGACGACTCGGTCTGACATGGTGCGTGATTCCCTGGTTCGCGAGCGCGTGCTGGATACAGCCGCGCCCGCATCGTGGTTCATGCGGCAAGTGCCGCTTCGAAGTGTGCCGCGATCGCGCAGACCTGCTCGTCCGCGCCCTTGCGCCCGACGATCTGCAGGCCGGCCTTCAGCGGCGAACCGGCCAGCGGCAACGGCAGGCTGAGCGCCGGATGTCCGCTCAGGTTGAACGGTCGGATCAGCGACGACATCGCGATCACCGATACGCCGTCGCGCGCCTGCTGCAGCGTGATCGGCAGCGCGGGCAGCGTCGGCAATACGAGCACGTCCGCGTGTTCAAGCGCGGCATCGACTTGTGCGGTGAAGCGTGTGCGCACGGCTTCGGCTTCTTTCAATGCCGCAGGCGTGGTCGTTGCGGCCGCACGCAATCGCGCATCGAGGTCGGCGCCAAGTTTGCCGGTCGCGACCAGATGGCCGAACGCGCGCGACGTTTCCGCATTGATCACGGTGAGCCCCGCCGCGAACGACGCCGGCATTTCGTCGAGCACGACCGCGTGCGAACGCAGGCCCGATGCGCGCACGGCCGCGTCGAGCGCGGCAGCGATTGCCGGATCGGCATCGACCGTGATGTGCGCAACCGTGCAGCCTGCGGCAGAGGCCGCGGCTTGCACACGATCGAAGCCCGGCGCGATCGCGGCCATCACCGCAACCAGCGTGCGGATATCGCGTGCGAACGGCCCGACGCAATCGAGCGTCGTCTCGATGGGCGAGACGCCGCGCCGCGACACGCGGCCGAACGTCGGTTTCAGCCCGGCCACGCCGCAGCAGGCGGCCGGCCCGCGGATCGAGCCACCGGTATCGGTGCCGAGCGCAGCATCGACGGTACCGAGCCCGACGAGCGAAGCGGAACCGCTCGACGAGCCGCCCGGAATGCGCGTCGCGTCCTGCGGATTGACGGGCGTGCCAGTGTAGTCGTTGATGCCGGTCATGCCGAACGCGAGCTCGTGCATGTTCGCCTTGCCGGCGATCTGCCAGCCCGCGTCGAGAAGCAGGCGGACCACGTCCGCGTGCCGAGTGGCCGGCGGTGCATCGGCGAGCGCCCGGCTCGCCGCGCGGGTCGGATAGCCTGCGATGTCGATCGTGTCCTTGATCGCGATCGTGGGGCCGGGGCCGCCGAGCGTGAAGGTGTCGATGAAGCCTGTCATGGTCGGTATCGTGGGCAAGCGTTGGAAAGCGTCAGGACCGTGGCGCGGCGGCGAGCGGCCAGGGGCCGTCGAGCACGCGCTCGGTGCGGAAATGATGGATCAGCCAGGTCGAACCATCGCCAGCCGGTGCGAAATCGACGGTCAGCCGTGCGGCGATCAGTTCGGCCGAGCCGTCCGCGTAGCGCGACGCCTGCAGCATGATCCAGCGGCCCCGCGCGCTCGCGTTGCCGGCGCCGATCTCGATCGACTCCGACGTCAGGAAGTGCAGGTTCGCCGAGAAGTGCGGATCGGGCGGCAGGTAGCGGCCCAGCATCGCGACGATCGCGGCCGTGCCTTCGAGACGGCCGAACTTGTGCGCATACTGCGGGCCGATGCCTTCCCACACGGCATCGGGCGTGAACAGCCCGGCGAGCGACGGGCCGTCGCCGGCATCCTCGGGCACGTCGCACAGCGCCATGTAGCGCGTGATCGTCGCGCGCACCGCGCGTTCGGCGTCGAGCGCCGCCAGGCGCTGCGCGAGCGTGTCGATCAGGCCGGGAGACAGGTCGGTCATCGCGCGCCTCACGCCGCGGGCTTCGCGGCCGGCGGCACGGTCAGCGCACGGCCGACGCGCGCTTCGATCTTGCCGTAGCGCCACAGGTTGTATTCGCCGACCGGCGTCGTGCGATACAGGTTGCACACGGCGACCGTCGTGTCGAAGTCGGCGACGTCGGCCATGATGTAGAAGGTCCACGGCGCGCCGTCGGCCTGGCCGACCACGAGACGGTCGTCATCCATTACGCCGAGCACGCGCACGCCGGGCATCGCTTCGACGGCAGCCAGCATCGCGCCGTACGCCTGCCACACTTCGCCGATCTTTTCGCGCGGCAGGTCGAAGAAGTTTTGCGACACGCCACAGCAGAACAGGACGCGCAGCGGCAGCGGATTCGAATCGGACATCGTGGGTTCTCCAGAAGAATCGGTTGAGTGCACGAGCCGGCAGGCGAGAGCGCTTCGGCATCGGCGTCATGCACGTTCAGAAAAACAGCGCCGGTCAGGCGCAGGTTACAGATAGCCGGGAAACGGCGTGACGCCGGTGAACACCGCGCCGGCGCCGTCGAAGTTGCCTTCGCCGAGAAATGCGTGCTGCGTGACGACCATCGCATCGCGCAGCAGCCGCTGCAGCGGGTGCGTGCGATAGATCGCCGCCGTGCCGCCGAGGCGGTACGCGCGTTCGACGACGCTCGCGCCTTCGCGTGCGATCTGCGTGGCCGCGAGCCGCAGCAGGCTGACCTGGTCGGGCGTCACCGGGTTGCCGGCGAGGATCGATTGCCACACGCCGTCGGTTGCGTCGTAGAAGAACGCGCGTGCCGAGCGCAGCTGCGCTTCGGCCTTCGCGAGTTCGATGCGGTAGTACGCGCGATCGGCGAGGCGCGGTGCACCGGTCGTCGTCTGCCGGCCGCCCGACATCCGGTTCACGACGTCGAGCGCCGCGCGCGCGAGGCCGAGGTTCACGACGGCCAGCACCTGAGCCGCATACGCGACGGTCGGATAGCGGTACAGCGGCTCGTCGACGGTCGGCTCGCCGCCGCGCACGAAGGTCCACGCTTCGGGCACGAAGCGATCGTCGACGCGCAGGTCGTGGCTGCCGGTGCCCTGCATGCCGACCACGTTCCAGTTCTCGACGATCTCGACCTGGTCGGCGCGGAACACGGCCGTGCGCGGCTTGTTCGGCGCGGCGTCCTGCGCGCCCGGCACGGCGATGCCGACGCCGAGCCAGTCGGCGCCCTTGCAGCCGCTCGCGAATTTCCACGTACCGTTCACGCGCCAGCCGCCCGGCGCGGGCTGGGCCGGCTGCACGGGAAACAGGCCGCCCGCGAACACCTGGTCGGGGCCGCTCGCGTACAACTCGGCCTGGGTCTCGAGCGGCAGCGCGGCCAGATACACGTTCGCGGAGCCGAAGCTCGCGACCCACGCGGCCGAGCCGTCGGCGGTCGCGATCCGTTCGATCATGTCGAGGAACGCGGTCGGCGCGAGCGCATCGCCGCCGAAACGGCGCGGGGTGCCCGCGCGATAGATGCCGGCCTGCTTGAACAGCGCGATCACGTCGCGCGGCACGTGCGACAGGCGGTCGAATTCTTCGCGGCGCGCGGCGACGGTCTCGATCACGGCGTCGAGCGGCGACAGCCGGGCGGCCGGTTCGCTGGCCGCGTGGGGAGCACTCGGTGCGGTGTCGAGGGCGAGGGCGGCGTGGGGCATGGCTGTCTCCTGGGGGGCGAATGGGGTTCGATTGCTTGGGTCGCATGCGCATCGCATGACATTGCAACCAGTCTAGAAACGCCGAAAACACGCAGCAATTGGGACGAAAGGCCGTGCGACTGGTGACGTTCCGTGCCGCACTAAAGAAATCTTCAGATGCGGGCGGCGCGCGCCGGTGCTATGTTGGGTTTCCGGTCGCGCGATGCCGCGCGGCGTCATCCGAAGCCGATCATGAGTTTCCCCGACGAAGACGATTTCCACCGGCTGCTCGACGCGCTGACGACCTGCGTGCTGCTGCATGACGCGCATACCAAGGCGATCGTGTGGGCGAACCGCGCCGCGTGCATCGCGCTCGGTTTTTCCGTCGAGGAACTGCTGCCACTGAAGGCGCCGGACATGACGCGCCCCGAACCGAAATACCAGCGCGAGATCGCCGTGAGCGCGTGGGACCGCGCGCTTGTCGACGGGCCGCAGGTGTACGAGTGGTGCTACCGGTCGCGCACGGGCGTCGACATGCTGTCCGAGGCGACCGCCACCTACGTGCCGCTGCGCGGGCGCGACGTCGTGATGGTGCAGTTCCGCGACATCAGCGCGGAAGAAGCGGTGCGCCAGCAGTTGCGCCGCTACGAGGCGCGGCTGCGCGAATTCATGCAGGACCTCGACGAAGGCATCGCGGTCGTCACGCCGCACGGCGGGGTGCAGTTCATCAGCGAGTCGGGCCGCCGCGTGCTCGGGCTCGCGCCCGACGAAGCGCTCGGCGAGGTGCTCGACTACTGCTCCGAGGCCGATCGCGACCGGCTCGTCGCGCAACTGCGCGATGCGCCGTCCGCGTATCCGTCCGCGCCGCAGCGCTACCGGATCGTGCGGCGCGACGGCTCGCCGTGCTGGCTGCGCATCCTGTGCCGGCAGGTCGAGATCGAGGACGATCTCGACGGGCTGCTCGTGCAGTTCCGCGACGTGAGCGACGAGGTCGCGATCGAGGACGCCCGCCGTGCCGAAGCGCGCATGCTCGAACACGCGGGCCGTTACAACGCGATGGGCGAGATGGCGAGCGTGATCGCGCACGAGCTGAGCCAGCCGCTCGCGGCCGTGCGCAATTTCATCGAAGGCGCGGTGCAGCGGCTGAACGCGCGCGGCGCCATCGACGACGCGATCTGGGGGCTGCGCAGCGCGGACCGGCAGGCCGAGCATGCGGCGCTGATCATCAAGAGCGTGCGCGAATTCATCGTGAAGCGCGAGCCGGTCGTCGCGCTCGCCGACCTGCGCGACATCCTCGCGGACGTCGCGTACTTCATCGAGCTGCGCGCGAAGGAGGCCGGTGTGACGGTCACGATCGTGCAGGCCGATGTGCCGCTGCCGATCCGCTGCGAGCGCGTGCTGATCGGGCAGGTGATCCTGAATCTCGCGTTCAACGCGATCGAGGCGTTCGCCGGTTGCGAACGCGTGCCGCGCACGCTGACGCTCGGCACCGCGAACGTTGACGGGCATGCGGAGTTGCGCGCGATCGACAACGGCCCCGGTATCGCGGTGGGCGCGCACGACCGGCTGTTCGACGGCTTCTCGTCGTCGAAGGCCGGCGGCAACGGAATCGGGCTGTCGCTGTGCAAGAGCATCGTCACGCGCCACGGTGGCCGGATCGCTGCAAGCCCGGCCGATGGCGGCGGGCTCGACTGCCGCGTGACGCTGCCGCTCGCCGGGACGAAGGCTCAGGCGGACGCCTAGTCGCGGGCGAACGCTCGATGCCGCGGCCGCTCGGCGGCCGTTGCGCATGAGCGGGCAGGCACGCGCGCAGCGCATGATCAGCGCCCGAGCGCCCGTGCGGTTTGCCCGCCGATGCCGAAATCGGTGTTCGGGATGTCCTTGATCATCACGCGGGTGGCTTGCAGGGGCGCATCGAGCACGCTGGCGCTCGTCTCCGACAACGCGGCGATCAGCGCGCGCTTCTGTTCGTCGGTGCGGCCGGCGATCAGGATCGCGACGATCACGGGCAGCGACGGCGGCGCGCCGTCCGCGGCGCTGCGGCCGCCGAGGCCGATGTGCGTCGCGGGCAATTCGGTGAGCAGCACGCGCACCGATTCGATCGGTGCACCGATCGAATCGACGGTCGCACCGGTCAGCCGTGCGATCAGTTCGGCCTTGCGGGCGTCGTCATGGCCGGCCGGCAGGAAAACTTCGAGTGTGGGCATGGTCGTCCGGAAAGGTGAAGGTGACCGGCTCACCGTTGCGCTGGCGATGGGCGAACCGGTGGCCGCTTACAGGTGAAGGTGGCCGGCTCACCGTTGCGTTGGCGATGGGCGAACCGGTGGCCGCTCACGGGTGAAGGTGACCGGCTCACCGTTGCGCCGGCGACGGCAACCCGGCGGCCGCTTACAGCAGGAAGCCGATCGCGCTGAGCGCTTCGGTCGAATCGATCAGGCGCACGACCTTCTCGGCGATCCGCATCTCGCCTTCGGCGTCGACGTGCAGCTTGTGCGTGACGTCGGCCGCGAACAGCGTCGCGACGCCGCGCTTGTACGCGACGACGACCTGTGCCGATTTCAGCTCGACGGTGTCGGCGCTGCCGCTCTCCAGCGTGAAGCGCGATACGGTGCGCACCGTGCGCGCCGCGTCGGTCGCCGACGCCGAATAGCCCGACACCATCCGCTGCACGCGCTTCTCGCGCATGTCCTGGTCGTCGAACACGTAGTTCAGCGTGGCGGCGAAATCGGTCGTGTCGGGATCGATCGGCACCACGTAGTGGCCGGCCGGATCCCACAGGTCGAGCCACGCGCGATAGTCGCGGCGGTCGAGCATCTCGGCCTCGCGCCACACGAATTCGACCGCGCGGGCGAAGGTCTGCTCGGAAAAGAGGGCGTTGCGGTCGTCCATTATTGTTGCTCCATCATCTTGCGCCATTGCTGGTAGGCCTCGCGCATGCCGGTCTCGTCGGTCGCATGTGCGGTCTTTTCGCCGTTCGCGGCGGTCGTCTCGCGGTTCAGCCCGCGATTCACGAGGATCGGCACATCGGGGCCCGCATGCGCACCGCGTTGTACGCGTTCCCATGCTTCCGCGTCGTCGGGGCTGCCGAAACCGAACGGGCCCTGGAAGTGCTCGTGGATGCGCAGCCGCTCGCGGTTCGCTTCGTCGGGGCCGCCGTCCATCGCGAGCGCGACGTGGCGGATCTCGGTTTCGCTCGCCGAGATCGGCCGCAGCACGCGGAAGAACGCCATCGATAACGCGAGGTTCGGGAACAGGTTCAGGTTGAAGCCGACGCCCATCAGCGAGCGCACGATGCGGCGCACTTCTTCCGGCGAGTGGCGCTCGGCGAGCTTCGCCGCGAGCGGTGCGAAGCGCTCGGCCAGCGGTGCGCCGTCGTCTTCGTCGAGGTCGATCAGCTCGGGCATCAGCACCGCGAGGCTGTGGCCGTTGCCGAGCCCGCGGCAGAACGCGTCCTCGCTCGTCATGAAGCTCGTGATCGCGGCGGCCGTCTCGTCGTCGATCGACTTCATCCACGATTTGTGCACGACCGGGAAGTGATAGAGGTCGGTCGTGTTCTCGAGCTGGATCTTCCAGTTGCCCTTGAACTTGAACTTGTGCTCGCCGTTCGCCTTGATCGGGTAGCCGGCGCCCTGTTTCATGAACAGGTCGATCCACGGCTTTGCACCGCCGAGGAAATCCTCGAGCGGTTCGATCGCGTCGTTGAAGCTCGCGAAAATCAGCCCCTGGTACACGCCGACGCGCAGCTTCACGAGCGGCAGGTCGCCTTTCTCGCACACGCCCTCGTAGCCGTCGCCGTACGGCAGTGCGCGCAGCGTGCCGTCGAGCGCGTAGGACCAGCTGTGATACGGGCACGTGAAACCCTTCGCGTTGCCCTTGTGCGATTCGCACACGGTCGCGCCGCGATGGCGGCAGCGGTTCTGCAGCACGTTGATTTCACCGGTCTTGTCGCGCACGACGATCACCGGCTGGCGGCCGATCGTCGTCGTGATGAAGTCGCCCGGGTTCGGCAGCTCGCTCTCGTGCGCGACCCAGATCCAGGTGCGGTAGAAGATGCGGTCGAGCTCGGCTTCGAACAGCGCGGGATCGTGATACATCGCGGGCGCGATGCGGTCGGGTTGCGCGAAACCATGCAACGCGCTGGTGTCGATCGTCTGGTAGGAAATGTCGCTCATCGTTGTCGTGGGGAAAGAGTCGCGAAATCGGGCCGCGCAGCGCGCGGTTTCGAGTACCCAGTCTCGTCTCCCACTACATATCCGTCAAATTGATCTAAAATTGGCAGGTCAATAAATACGGCAAATGATGGAGGCTAGGATGACATCGGTCGATCATCTCGATCTGAACCTGTTGCGCGTATTCCAGGCGATCGTCGAGGAGCGCAGCCTGACGAAGGCCGGCGAGCGGCTCGCGCTGTCGCAGCCGGCCGTCAGCTATTCGCTCGGCCGGTTGCGCACACTGTTCGACGATCCGCTGTTCGTGCGCACACGCTCGGGCATGCAGCCGACGCCGGTCGCGCTCGAACTCGCGGGGATCGTCGGCAAGGCGCTCGACATGGTGCGTGTGGCGCTGCGCTACGCGGAGCGCTTCGATCCGGCCACCAGCACGCGCACGTTCCGGCTGTCGTTGTCGGATGCGGGCGAGATGGCGTACCTGCCGGCGATCTGCCAGGCGCTGCGCGAGCGCGCGCCGCGCGTGACGCTGAGCGTGCAGCCGCTGCCGGTCGAGGAGATCGAGGAAGCGCTGCGCGCGAGCCGGCTGGATTTCGCGATCGGCAACCTGCCGGAACTGATGCCGCGCACGCGCCACCAGGTGCTGTTCGAGGAAACCTACGTGTGCATGACGGGCCGCCGGCGCGGAGTGCCGAGCGGCACCGCGCTGAGCCTCGACCAGTTCGTGCGCGCCGCGCACGTCAACGTGAAATCGGTCGAGCACAGCCACCACGCGCTCGACGATGCGTTGCGCGCGCAAGGCGTGGGCCGCAACATCGCGCTCGAAGTGCCGCACTTCGTCGCGCTGCCGAGCGTGCTGTCGGTCACGGATCTCTATGCGACGCTGCCGAAGCGGCTCGCGCAGATCCTGAACCGCGACAACGCGTTCCGGCTTTACGACCTCCCGGTCACGTTGCCGCCCGCGCCGGTGACGATGCACTGGCACGAGCATTTCCATGAAGACGAGGGCAATGCGTGGATGCGCACGCTGTTGACTGAGCTCGTCGAGCGGTTCGACGATGCGTGATTCGTGGGGCGGAGGTAACGCGCGGATGGGCGAGCCGTTGGTGGAGATCGACGAGCGCTTCGACGACGCGTGACCCATGAAGACGAGGGCAACGCGCGGATGTGCGCGTTGCTCGCCGAGTTTGTCGAGCCATTCGCCGGGGCGAGACGTCCTGAACCGGCGTCGCTCGTGCCGCGCGCGTCGGTAATCAGAGATCCAGAACGAGCACCGCCGAGCGCGCACGCGACACGCAGCAGCAGATCACCGTGTTGCTCGCGCGCTCGGCCTTGCTGAGACAGTGATCGCGATGATCGGGCTCGCCGTCGATGACGGGCACCATGCAGGTGCCGCACACGCCTTCGCCGCATGACGTGTCGACCTCGATGCCGATGCGGGCGAGTGCGTCGACGATTGACGTGTCGGGCGTGACGCGCACCGACTGCCCGCTGCGCTGCAGGCGCACTTCGAAGCCGTCGGTGGCCGGGCCGGCGCCCGCATCGGTATGGCCCGCATCGGCGGCGGCCGGTTCCGCCGCGAAGCGTTCGAGATGGATCGAATCTTCAGGCAAGCGCGTCGCGGCTGCCGCGACGACCGCATCCATGAACGGCCCCGGGCCGCACGTATAGACGTGTGCGCGCGCGTCCACCGATTCGACGCAGCGGCCCAGCTCGGCCGCGAGCGCTGCGGGCTCGATGCCGTAGTGGAACGTCACGTGCGACGCGAACGGCTCGGCCGACAGTTCGGCGACGAAGGCCGCATGCTCGCGGCTGCGTGCGAAGTAGTGCAGCCGGTAGCTTGCGCCGCGCTGGTGCAGCGCATACGCCATCGACAGCAGCGGCGTGATGCCGATGCCGGCCGCGATCAGCACGTGCTCGCTCGCGTCATCCGTCAGACGAAACAGGTTGCGCGGCGCGCCGATCGACAGCTCGGCGCCGACTTGCACGTCGTCGTGCAGCGAACGCGAGCCGCCGCGCGACTGCGCTTCCTTTTTCACCGCGAACAGGTAGCTGCCGCGTTCGTCGGGGTTGCCGCACAGCGAGTATTGCCGCGTGATGCCCGACGGGGCGGTGACGTCGATATGGGCGCCCGGTTCGTATGCGTCGAACGGCTGGCCGTCGACGCGCGACACCCGGAAACAGCGGATGTCCTGCGCCGCGTCGATCAGCGCGTCGATCCGGACTTGGTGGCGGTTCGCTTGCATGGGGAAATCCGTGGGGTAGGGGAAACGCGGCGCGGCAGACACCGCGCCGTCATGCGATCGAGAATAGGGATGGGCATCGCATAAATCAAATCGATTAAAAATCGATGCCTGAATCAGTGGGATGGATGATGGTCGGGCGACCGATTATGACCGATCGCGCCCGGGGTTCAGCGCGCGGCGATCGCGTTGCCGGCCTCGGCCGCATGCGGCGCGGCTGCCGGCGCATGGCCGCGTTCGCGATCGAGGCTGCGGCGATAGTGCCGGCAGCCGGCGGCGAGCAGCAGCGCGGCGAGCGTGGCGGCCGCGACGTTGACGATCGACATCGAATGACCGACCGCCGCCGGCGCACCGAACACGCGATCGGTGAACAGCGCGACGACGGTCGTGCCGATCCCGAGTGCGATCAGGTTCGACACGAGCAGGAACAGCGCGGAGATCTGCGCGCGCATCTGGTTCGGCGCGAGCGTTTGCATCGCGGCGGTCGACGTCGGCATCGGGAACGACGCGAAGAACATCGCGACGACGAGCGTCGCGAGCGACGCGGGCAGCGAGTCGAGCTGCGTGAACAGCGTCGCGGGGATCACCATGCACGCGGCGCCGATCGCGCCGGCGCGCATCGGCGCATCCTCGCGGCCGCGCCGCAGCAGCCAGTCGTTGAGCCAGCCGCCGCAGAACACGCCGGCCGTGTTCGCCACCAGCAGCACGATGCCGAGCGTGTAGCCAGCTTCGACGGCCGTCATCCCGAAGTGGCGGATATAGAACGCGGGCGTCCAGCTCAGCAGGCAGTACAGCGTCATCGCGTAGAACGAGAAGCCGAGGTAGTGACACGAGAAAGTCGCGCGATGCGTGCCGACGAAGCGCAGCGAATCGCGCATCGACACGCGCCGCACGGCGCCCGAGCGATCCTGCGCGAGCCCCTTGCGCTGCGGGTCGCGCACGGTCGCGGCGAACAGCAGCGCGACGAGGATCCCCGGCAGCCCGACGATCAGGAACGTGACCTGCCACGCATGCACCTGCCCGACCACCGGCAACGTGAACGCGCTCGCATGCTTGAGCAGCGCGATCACGTAGCCGCCGATCAGGAACGCGACGCCGCCGCCGATGAACGAGCCGAGCGAATACACGGCGATCGCGCGCCCGAGCTTCTCCTTCGGGAAGTAGTCGGCGAGCATCGAATACGCGCCGGGCGACAGTGCGGCTTCGCCGACGCCGACGCCCATCCGCGCGATGAACATCTGCACGAAATGCTGGCTGAGCCCGCATGCAGCAGTCGCGACGCTCCACAGCGCGATGCCGAGCGCGATGATCCGCGGGCGCGCGTAACGGTCGGCGAGATAGGCGACGGGCAGCCCCATCACCGCATAGAACAGCGAGAACGCGAAGCCGTTCAGCAGGCTGAACTGTGTGTCGGACAGGTGCAGGTCGCGCTTGATCGGCTCGATCATCAGCACGAGGACCTGGCGGTCGACGAACGAAAAGACGTACGCGAGCATGCAGATGACGACGACATACCATTCGTACGTATAGCGCTTGCCGTCGGCAGCGCGGGCCGTGGATGCGGACATGCGGATTCTCCAGGAGCGGGCGGTGGAAAAGCGCGGCAGCGGCCTTGGCGGGCCGGGCGCCGTCGCGGCGCGAAAGCGTGCGGGGGCACGTGTCGGAGACGCAGCGTAGTCGGCCAAATTCGGCCGCCATAGCCGGAGTGACAGCCGCACCACACGGGCATTTACCGACCCGGATAAAGAAAACACCAGGGTCTCGCGCGCCGGCCGCCGCGCAGCGCGCGTGCGGCGGGGCGCGCGCCCATCATGTGGCGCATCTATAAGCGTTATAGAGCGCATTGCGTCGACGTCCGAAATTGTCGTTCCTAGACTCGGCCCGTTTTTGATCGGCAGCGTTGGCCCTTCGCGGCGAACGCGCATCACACCACGCGGCGCGACGCCGAACTGCGCCGGAAACTCTACGGGACGACGACGATGAACCAACCGAACGGGCGGGCCGACCGGCTTGCCGTACCGCTTGCCGCGCTGCTTGCCTGCGCGGCGCTGCCCGCATTCGCACAATCGAGCGTGACGCTCTACGGCCGCGTCGACACCGCGATCGAATACGCGAACGCCGGGCCGAACCACGTGACGCGCATGGGCAGCGGCAACCTGTTCGCGTCGCAGTGGGGGCTGAAGGGCGTCGAGGATCTCGGCGGCGGCTACGCGACGATCTTCAAGCTGGAAGATGGCTTCAACGCGGCAAGCGGCGCGCTGTCGAACAGTAGCGCGCTGTTCGGCCGCGAAGCGTGGGTCGGCATCACGGGGCCGTTCGGCGGCGTGCAGTTCGGCGAGCTGTACACGATCCTGCATACGACGCTCGTCACGTACAGCCTGCCGGGCCTCGGCGCGGGGCTTGCGTGGGGCAACGCGACGAACAACTTCGTCGGGCCCGCGTTCCTGCGCGTGCGCAACTCGATGCGCTACACGTCGCCGCGCTACGCGGGCTTCATGCTGCGTGCAATGGCCGCGCGCGGTACCAACGGCGCGGCCGGGCAGCCGGCGACGCTCGGCGATACGTACGGGGCAGGGCTCAACTACGTGCAAGGCGGGCTGTCGGTCGACGTCGACTACATGCAGCAGAAGTTCAGCCCGGTGGCCGCGTCCTCGCTCGGCGACTCGAGCCCGGCCGCGAACGGCAACTACACGCTGGGCGCGATCTCGTACGATTTCAGCGTCGTGAAGGTGGCCGCGCTGTACATGCGCCATCGCGGCGGCCCCGACGTCGCGACCGCGATCGACAGCCAGAGCGCATATCCGCACAGCGACATCATGGAGCTGAGCGCGACGGTGCCGATCGGGCGTGCGTCGCTGCTGCTGAGCGTCGGCCACTACCGCAAGGTCGCGGACAGCGACGGCAACGCCGATTCGTACGGCATCCGCTTCGACTATCCGCTGTCGAAGCGTACCGTGCTGTACACGGGTGCCGCGATGGTGCGCAACGGCGCGCATGCGCGCTTCGTCGTCAACGGTGCGGCGGGCGGCGGCGTCGCGGTCGCCAAGCCCGGCGCGACCGCCAGCTCGATCGTCGTGGGCATGCTCACGGCGTTCTGACCGTTTGGGCCGGCCCGAGTCCGCGTGCCTTTCCGCTTGCGCCGCTATGCGCAGGCGGGCGGCTGCGGCGCGAGCCATGCGTCGAACGGCGCCAGTTCGCCGATGTTGAACAGTTCGAGCAGCAGCGCGCGCAGCCAGCGATGGCCGGGGTCGGCGTCGAAGCGCCGGTGCCAGTAAGCGTTGACGGCCCATTCGCCGGCACCGGCGATCTCGTACAGCGCGCACGGCTGCCGCGCCGCGAACGTGATCGCGATCGTCTCCGGCAGGATCAGTGCGTAATCGCCGTCCTGCAGCAGCGCGGGCACAACCATGAAATCGGGGAGCGCCGCGCGCACGCGCGGCATCAGCCCGTGCCGCTCCAGCAGCTGCATCGATTGCGGATGCGACGTGACCGCGACGAAGCGCAGCGTATCGGGCGCCTCGCCATCGAGCACGTAATCGTCGGGTAGCCCGACGCGCTGCGCGGTACGGCGCGGCATCAGCAGCACGCAGCGCTCGTGCAGCAGCGCGGCGCGCTGGAAGTGGCTTGACGCATCGGCGAAATGCCCGAGCGCGAAGTCGATCCGCCCTGATTCGAGCGCGACGTTGAGCTGGCACTCGTCGACGTGCAGCGTTTCGATCACGGCACCCGGTGCGCGGCGGTCGAATGCGCCGAGCAGTGTCGGCAGGAACGCGCTCGCCGCGAAATCGCTCATGTGCAGGCGGAACACGCGCTGCGTGCTGTCGGGCGTGAAGCGCGAGCCTTCGTCGAGCACGTCCTGCAGGATCGCCAGCGCCTTGTCGACCGACACCGCGAGCCGCTGCGCGCGCGGCGTCGGCTCGACGCCGGTGCCGGTGCGCACGAACAGCGCGTCGCGGAACATCAGCCGCAGCCGGCCGAGCGCATAGCTGACGGACGGCTGTGTGACGCCGAGCCGCAGCGCCGCGCGGCCGACGTGCCGTTCCTCATAGACCGCGCGAAAGGTCTTCAGCAAGTTGAGATCGAGATCCTGCACGCGCAGTTCGGATGGATCGTTGTCGTGCGGCGCGGATTCGGCGCGGGTCGGGGCCGCCGGGCGGCCGGTTGCGGAGTGCGTCATCGGGGTTGCCTCGCGGTGACGGAAGGCGCGTGGCCGTAACGCCGCGCATACGCCTTCGCGAAATGGCCGAAGCCATGAATGCCGTGTGCGATCAGCACGTCGGTCACGCTGCGCGCGTCGCCGCGTTGCAGCGCCGCGTGCACGGCGGCGAGCCGGCGATCGCGCACGTAGGCGGCCGGCGTGGTGTGCAGGAACGCGCGAAACGCGTGCTGCAGCGTGCGCGGCGCGACGCCCGCGACGGCCGCCAGCGCGGCGAGCGCGAGCGGTTCGCCGAGGTGCGCGTCGACGTGATCGCACGCACGACGCACGTGCGCCGGTAGCGGCGGCGTGCCGCGCGCGAGCGCATCGCTGTACGAATGCGGCAGGTGCGTGAGCAGCAGCGACATCAGCCACGCGGTGAGGTCGGCGCCGAAGGTCGTCGCGGCCGTGCCGATGCCCGGTTGCGCGCCGAGCCGGCACAGGTATTCGAAGGTCGGCAGCAGCAGCGCCGCGCCCGCGCCGGCACCGCCGGCCGCGAGATCGAACTGCAGTGGCCGCGTGAGCGTGGCCTGCAGCATGTCCTGCAGCTTGCGTTCGAGCGCGCCGCGTTCGAGCCGCAGCACGAGGTTGCGGCAATCGGGGCTCGTGCTCAGCCGGCTCGCGAGCGCGGGTGACGACACGGTCAGCTCGCCGGGGCCGGCGCGCGCGACGACGCTGCCGGCCTGCAGCTCGCATGCGCCGGCGAGCGTCAGCCTGAACAGGAAGTGTTCGGCATCGTCGCCGAAGTCGATGCGCGTTTCGCGGCCGTAGCAGAGTTCGAGCAGCGCGCCGTGATGCAGCGGCACTTCGTACAGCTCCGCATGAAACGGATCGCGGCCGCGCGCGGCCATCCGGTGCGGCCCGAGACGGTGCGCGACCGCGCGTTCGACTTCGTCGGGGGCGTGCAGCGTGCCGAGCCGGTTCAGCGCATGGCGGGACAGGGCGATATCCATTGACGGACCTCGTAGCGGATGCGGGGGCGCGGCGGCATGCGCATCGCCGCGATTGCGTTGCGCGAACGGGCGTGCCGTTGCGCGTTTTGAAGCGACGCGGCGGGGGCGGCCGCGTAGTCTCGGTAGCACTCAATCACCGGGAGAAGACGATGAAGGTATGTGTTCTGGGCGGCGGCCACGGCTGCCATGCGGCGGCAATCGACCTGCTCGAGAAGGGCCACGACGTGACGTGGTGGCGGCGCGACCGCGAGCCGCATGCGCGGTTGCGCGAGCTCGGCGTGCTGAATGTGACCGACTATCGCGGCACGCGCGCGGTGCCGCTCGGCGATGCGCCGGGTGCGATCCGCCTGACCGGCGATCTCGCGGCCGCGTTGCGCGGTGCGCAACTCGTCGTGGTGCCGCTGCCTGCCACGTCGCACGACGCGCTCGCCGCGCAGGTCGCGCCGTTGCTGGAGGACGGCCAGGTCGTGTTCCTGCCGCCCGGCACGTTCGGCAGCTTCGTGTTTGCGCAGGCGGCGGCCGACGCCGGTAACCGTTCGCGCGTCGCATTCGCCGAGACGGGCACGCTGCCGTACCTGGTGCGCAAGCATGGCGACAACGACGTCGTGATCAGCGCGTACGCGACGCGCTTGCCGACCGGTGTGTTGCCAGCGAATGCGGCCGGCTGGGCGTTCGACGTGCTGCGTGCGGGCTATCCGTCGGTTGAGCCGGTCGAGGATGCGTTGTCCGGTGCGCTGATGAACGCGGGGCCCGTGATCCATCCGCCGCTGATCCTGATGAACGCCGGGCCGCTCGAACATTTCGACGCATGGGACATCCACAACGAAGGCACGCAGCCGTCGATCCGCCGCGTGACGAACGCGCTCGACGCCGAACGCATCGCGGTGCGTGAAGCGCTCGGCTACCGTGCGCCGCATTTCCCGCTTGCGGATCACTACGCGGCGGAAGGCGACGAATGGATGTACGGGCGCGGCGCGCACGGCAAGCTGACCGATAGCGGCGACTGGCGCGAGAAGATCGATCTGCGGTCTCATCGCTACATGCTCGAAGACACCCGGCTCGGGCTGTCGTTCATCGTGTCGTGCGGGCGCTGGGCCGGTGTGCCGACACCGGTTGCACAGGGGCTGCTGAGCATCGCGAGCGCGGTTGCGGTGCGCGACCTGTATGCGGAAGGCCGCACGCTGGAGCGGCTCGGGATCGCGGCGCTGTCGAAGGGCGCGATGCGGGCGCTGCTCGACAAGGGAGTCGCCGGAGTCGCCGCATGAGCGCGGCCGCCGAGGTGACGCGCATCCACGTACTCGGCGCGGGACGCATGGGGCAGGGGATCGCGCTCGTGTTCGCGTTTGCCGGGATCGATGTGACGCTGATCGACTTCAAGCGGCGCGATGCGGTTGGCCAAAGCGCGTTCGACGATCGTACGCGCGACGAGATTGCCAGGCCGCTGCACGCGCAGGTCGCGCTCGGCCGCATCGATGCCGCGCAGGCGGATGCGGTCGTCGCACGCATCGCGATCGTTGCGCGTGACGGTGCTGCGGAAGCCGTGCGCGATGCAGACATCGTGTTCGAAGCACTTCCCGAAGTGCTCGACGCGAAGGCCGATGCGTTGCGCTGGCTCGGCGAGCACGTCGATGCGCGCGCAACGATTGCGTCGACCACGTCGACGTTCGTCGTTACCGAATTGCAGCGCCATGTCGTGCGCCCCGAACGGATGCTGAACGCGCACTGGCTGAACCCGGCGTTGCTGATGCCGCTCGTCGAGATCAGCCGTAGCGACGCAACCGACCAGTCGGTGGTCGATGCGCTCGCCGCGCTGCTCGAACGCGTCGGCAAGAAGCCGGTGATCTGCGGGCCGGCGCCTGGCTACATCGTGCCGCGCATCCAGGCGCTCGCGATGAACGAGGCCGCGCGGATGGTCGAGGAAGGCGTCGCGAGCGCGGAAGATATCGACACGGCCATCCGCACGGGCTTCGGCCCGCGTTTCGCGGTGCTCGGGCTGCTCGAATTCATCGACTGGGGCGGCTGCGACATCCTGTACTACGCGTCGAAGTACCTGGCAGGCGAGATCGGCCCGCGTTTCGCGCCGGCCGCGAGCGTCGTGCGCAACATGGAAACCGGGCGTGATGGCGTACGCACGGGTGCCGGCTTCCACGACTATGCGAACGTGGACGTGCCCGCGTACATGGGGCAGCGGCTCGGCGAATTCGCGCGATTGCTCGATCATCTGGGGTTGGCGCCGGTGTTCGATGGCGGGCGGCGCGACTGGGACGCGTAGCCCGGCCGTCGCGGCCGCGTGCGTTCGCGGTGCCGCACAAGTGCGCATGTGGCACCGTGAACCGGCGTGTTGCGCACCCGGCGGCAAGGGCAAAGGCCCGGCCGTCGCGGTCGCGTGCGTTCGCGGTGCCGCGCAAGCGCGCACGTGGCACCGTGAACCGATGTGTCGCTCACCCGCCGGCAGGGGCAAGGGCACGGACTTGGTGGCCGGCGCGGGCCACATGCTCATGCCGTATCGCCGCGCGTATCGGCGGCCGGTGCGGCACGCGTCTCGCGCATCACGCACAGCGTCGCGACGGTCACGAGCCCGAGCGCAATGAGGAACAGCGAAACGGGCCACGACGCGTGATAGTGCGCGAGCAGCGCGGTCGCGATCAGCGGCGACATCCCGCCCGCGAAGATCGACGCGACTTCATGCCCGAGCGCGACGCCCGAGTAGCGCACCTCGGTGCTGAACAGCTCGCCGACGAGCGCGGGCAGCGTGCCGATCATCGCGCCGTGGCTCACGGCGGTGCCGACCGTGAGCGCGAGCCACACGAGCGGCGTCACGCGCGTATCGAGCAGCCAGAAGAACGGGAACGCGCATGCGACGAGGCTCAGCGCGCCGATCAGGTACACGGGCTTGCGGCCGATCCGGTCGGACAGCCGGCCCCACGCGAGCATCGCGCCCATCTCGACGATCATCGCGATCATCACGCCGGTCAGCATCACGCCGTTCGGGATGCCGACGTATTTGCCGTAGACGAGCGAGAACGCGAGGAAGATGTACGCACCGCCGTTCTCGGCCACGCGCAGCCCCATCGCGAGCAGGATTTCCTTCGGATGGCGACGGATGCATTCGACGATCGGCAGGTGCGTGTGCGCGCCGCGCTTGCCGGCCTGCTCGAAGTCGCGGCTTTCCGGCAGGTGGCGGCGGATATAGATGCCGATCGCGAAGATGACGATGCTCGCGAGGAACGGCAGCCGCCAGCCCCACGCGCGGAATGCGTCGTCCGGCAGCGCCTGCGCGGCGAGAAACGCAGCCGACGACAGCACGAAGCCGCCGCCCACGCCGAGCTGGCTCCACGCAGCGTAGTAGCCGCGCTGTTCCGGCGGCGCGTTCTCGCTGATCATCAGCACGCCGCCGCCCCATTCGCCGCCGGACGCAACGCCTTGCAGCAGGCGCAGCACGACGAGCGCGGCCGGCGCCCACACGCCGACCTGCGCATAGGTCGGCAGCAGGCCGATCGCGAAGGTCGATGCGCCCATGATCAGCAGCGTCCACACGAGCGACGCCTTGCGCCCGTAGCGATCGCCGACGTGGCCGAACACGATCCCGCCGAGCGGCCGCGCGACGAAGCCCAGCGCGAAGGCCGCGAACGCGGCGAGGCTGCCAGCCAGCGGCGACGCGCCTGGCGGAAAGAACACATGGCCGAACACGAGCGCCGCGGCCGTGCCGTACACGAAAAAGTCGTACCACTCCATCGCGTTGCCGGCGACGGAGGCGATGACGATCCGGCGCAGTTGCCGGTCGGCGAGCGGCCGGGCGGCGCTCGGGGATTGCACGGTGTCGGTCGGGTACATGGCGGACTCTGAAGGGGAGGCGGGCGCGTGCCGTCTGTGCAGCACTGCGGGCTAGTGTTGTCGGCACCGTGCCCCCGGTCAAATCCGCAGAAAAAGGGGAGGGTCATCACTCCCGCAAATGATGGTCGCGCCGCTTCCCCGCGCCTAGCCCACGCTTTCCCGCAGCAGCGCGATCATCCGCTGCGCCAGTGGCGGCACGTACGCGCCTGCCCGATGCATCGCGCCGATGCGGCGATCGAGTTCGAGCTCGCCGGCGCGCAGGTCGAGCGCGCGCAAGCCGGTCACCTGGTCGAGCGCATCCGTGCCGCCGACACACAGCAGCGGCGTGCCGCGCAACAGCTGCAGCAGGGACGTATTGCCGAAGTCCGTCTCGATGCGCAGGCGCGGCGCGGGCAAGCCGCGTGCGCGGAACGCGTCGTCGATCCGGTGCCGCACGGGAATCGTCGCTTCCGGCAGCAGCCATTCCTGATCGGCGAGATCCGCGAGCGTGAGTCCGCGCTTGCGCTGCAGCGGGTGCGCGGCGTCGGCGAGCACGGTCAGCCGGTCGTCGAACAGCGCGATGGTGTCGAGGCCGGCGTCCTGCTGCTGCGGCTCGGGCGCGATGACGAGATCGAGTTCGCCGGCCGCGAGCAGGTCGAGCAGTTCGCGCGCGAGCCGGCAGCGAAGCCGCAGCCGCGCGGCCGGCCGTTCGCGGATCAACTGCCGGCACGCACCGAGCACGAACGCGTTGGGCACGGTCGGCGAGTAGCCGATCCGCACCACGCCCTGTTCGCCGCCGCGGATCGCGCGCATCTCCTGCATCGCGTCGTCGAACTCGAGCGCGATCCGCTGCGCGCGCGCGACGAAGCGTGCGCCGGCCGGCGTCGGCGTCATCCCGTTCGCGGTGCGCTCGAACAGCGTCACGCCGACTTGCGCTTCCAGCCGTTGCACGGCTTTCGTGAGCGCCGGCTGCGACAGCCCCAGCGCCTCGGCGGCCTTGCCGATGCTGCCGTGCCGCTCGACGGCCAGCAGGTACTCCAGATCGCGCGTGTCCATCGAGGGATTCCTGTTGGTTATGACTTTATATCCGGTGATGCATTGTGGTGATGCCTGGGCATCTTACAGACTGGCGGCACTGTTCGACCAGGAGAATCGTTTTGAGCTTCGCCTACTTTCTGCGGCGCGCGGCCCGTTACTGGGGCAGCCAGCCCGCCGTGATCCACCGCGACCGCGCCGTCACGTACCGTCAGCTCGACGAGCGCTCGACCCGGCTCGCGAATGCGCTGCGCGGCCTCGGCTTCGCGCCCGGCACCCGCATTGCCGTGCAGGCGCGCAACTGCATTGAGCTCGTCGAGATCGAGTGCGCGCTGTACAAGGCCGGCCTCGTGAAAGCCGCGCTGAACCCGCGCTTCACGGCCGCCGAGGCCGCCGACGTCGTCGGCAACTGCGCACCCGCCGCGTTCATCGGCGGGCGCGGCTACACGGATTACACGCCCGATTCGCCGGGCTTTTCGTCGGTCGAGCGGTTCGTGTCGATCGGCGGCGCGACGACCGGCTATCTCGACTACGACACGCTGGTCGCCAAGGGCAGCGATACGCCGCCCGACTACCAGCCGGCGCCGGACGATCTCGCCGTGCTGCATTTCTCGTCCGGCTCGACGGGGCGCATCAAGGCCGCGATGCAGAGCTACGGCAACCGGCTCGCGTCGCTGCGCAAGATCGTGCTGGGAATGGACCGCCCCGTGCAGCCCGGCGACCGGCTCGCGCTGATCGGCCCGATCACGCATGCGTCCGGGATGCTGATGCAGCCGTACCTGTTCTGCGGCGCGACGCTCGTGCTGTTCGACGCGTTCGAGCCCGCGCATTTCCTCGCCGATGTCGCGCGCCAGCGCATCACACACACGTTCATGGTGCCGGCGATGGTCAACATGCTGCTGAACGCGCCGGAGCTCGCGCAGGCCGACCTGCGCAGCCTGAAGGTGCTCGGCTACGGCGCGGCGCCGATGGCGCCGGCGCGCATCGAGGAAGCCTGGGCGCGCATCGGCCCCGTGCTGTCGCAAGGCTATGGCGCGAGCGAATCGACGTCGGGCGTCACGCGGCTCGGCATTGCCGACCACGCGCATGCGCTGCTGCACGACCGCGAACGCCTCGCGTCGTGCGGCCGGCCGCTCGGCGAAACCGAGGTGCGGGTGGTCGATGCCGACGGACGCGAAGTCGAAGGCGACGCGATCGGCGAGATCGTGATTCGCGGCGCGGACGTGTTCCAGGGCTACTGGAATGCACCGGAGCTGACGCGCGAGGTGCTGGTCGACGGCTGGCTGCACACGGGCGACCTCGCGCGCACCGATCGCGACGGCTTCATCTATCTGGTCGACCGCAAGCACGACATGATCATTTCGGGTGGCTTCAACGTGTATCCGACCGAAGTCGAAGCGGCGCTCTACCGGCACGAAGGCGTGCTCGAGGCCTGCGTGGTCGGCGTGCCCGACGACAAGTGGGGCGAGGCCGTGAAGGCCGTGGTCGTGCTGCGCGCCGGCCGTGACGCGCAGGCGAACGATCTGGTCGTGCATTGCCGCGCGCAACTCGCCGACTACAAGCTGCCGCGCTCCATCGATTTCGTCGCCGAGCTGCCGAAGAACGCGAACGGCAAGATCGCCCGCAAGCTCGTGCGCGAGCAGTACTGGCGCGGTGTCGCGCGCCGCGTCAACTGAAGGAGCCCGCCATGTTCGATCATCTGCAACGCCCTGAATTCGTCGCGCTGCGCGCGGCCGTGCTGCGCTTCGTCGACGACGAACTGCGCCCGATCGAGCGCGAGCTGCGGCTCGACTCGGAAGACGTGTGGCCGCGCGACGTGCTGCGCCGCGTCTGGCAACGCTCGGCCGCGCTCGGCTTCTATACCGCGAGCCTGCCCGTCGAGATCGGCGGGCAGGGGCTGTCGATCGCCGAGGTGTGTGCGCTGAAGGCCGACCTCGCCGCGTGCGGCGCGGCACTCGCGCCGCACGTGCTCGGCGAACTCGGCGGGCCGCCGCGCGTCGGCAACATGCTGAAGTACGCGACGCCCGCGCAGCTCGATCGCTATTTCAAGCCGGTGATGCGCGGCGAGAAATCGACGTGCTTCGCGCTGACCGAACCGCACTCGGGCTCGGATGCAATGAGCATCCGCACCACGGCGGTCGAGGATGGCGATGCGCTCGTGATCAACGGCACGAAGCACTACATCAGCGGCGCGCCGTTCGCCGATTTCGCGATCGTGATGTGCGTGACCGATGCGTCCACGACGCCGCCGCAGATCACGGCCGTGCTGGTCGATCTCGACCTGCCGGGCGTGAGCGTCGAGCATGAGTACGTGCCGATGTCCGGCCAGCACATCGATGCGGACATCCGCTTCGTCGACGTGCGCGTGCCGCGCGAGAACGTGTTCGGCGGGCTCGGCAACGGCTTCCGGCTCGGCATGTCGCGCATCAACGTGAACCGGCTGCTGCATTGCCCGACGATGCTCGGCCTCGCGATGTCGGCGTACCGGGCGTCGCTCGATTACGCACGCACGCGCCGGCAGTTCGGCGGACCGATCGCGCGGTTCCAGGCGATCCAGCACATGCTGGCCGACATGGCCGCCGCGCTGTGGGCATGCGAAAGCATGATCGCGCATACGGCCGCGCTCGCCGATGCGGGCGCCGACCTGCGGATGACGGCCGCCGCCTGCAAGCTGTACGTGTCGGAGCGCTGCTTCGAGGTCGCGGACAAGGCCGTGCAGATCCACGGCAACGTCGGCGTCACGCGCGGCCATCCGGTCGAGCAGACGTTTCGCAAGCTGCGGATGTTCCGGATCCTGACCGGCACCAGCGAGATCCAGCGCAACACGATCGCGAAGGCGATTCTCGAACCGGCCGGCGCGGGAGGCGGCGCATGACGGCGCCCGACGACGCACGCGACGCGTGGCCCGCCGCCGCTGGCGACGCGCCGGCCTGGTCGTGCCTGCGCGGCGTGCGGATCGTCGATGCCGGCCAGCTGCTGCCCGGGCCGCATGCGTGCGCGTTGCTGCGTCAGCTCGGCGCCGACGTGATCAAGGTCGAGCCGCCGGGCGGCGACGCGTTGCGGCAGTTCGGTGACGACACGTTCGCGCAGTTCAACCGCGGCAAGCGCTCGATCGTGCTCGACCTGAAAACACCCGACGGCCGCGCCCGCTTTCTCGATCTCGTGCGCGAGGCCGATGCGGTGGTCGAAGGCAACCGGCCCGGCGTGATGGCGCGGCTCGGGCTCGGCTACGACGTGCTGGCGCACGCGAACCCGCGCGTCGTGCTGTGCTCGATCACCGGCTACGGGCAGGACGGCCCGTATGCGAACCGTCCCGGCCACGACCTGAACTTCCTTGCCGATGCCGGTTACTGGTCGGTGCCTGCGCAACTGCACGACACCGTTGCACGGCCGCGCGTGCGGCTGGCCGATCACGCGGCCGCGCTGCATGCCGCGCTCGCGCTGGCGGTTGCCGTGATGAGCGCCCGCGCGAGCGGGCGCGGCCAGCATCTCGACGTGTCGATCCACGACGCGATTTTCGCGTGGACCGCGCCGGCCGCGTGGGCGCTGCGCACCGGTCGCGATTCGCACGACACGGCGCGCTGGGTGATGCCCGACAACGATCTGTTCGAGACCGCCGACGGCCGGCACATCGTGCTCGCGACGCTCGAGGACAAGTTCTGGGCTGCGTTCGCCGATGCGCTCGGCGACGCGTATCCGGCGCTGCGCGAGCCGCGTTTCGCGCAGCGCGCGGGCCGGCAGCAGCATCGTCACGCGCTTGGCGCGCTGCTGCGCGCGACTTTCGCGACGCGCACGCAGGACGACTGGATGCGCGTGCTCGGCGCGCTCGGGCTGCCGGTGTCGCGCGTGCCCGACGCGGGCGCGGTGTTCGACGATCCGCACGTGCGCGCGCGCGGCGTCGCACGCGAAGTGACGGCCGACCGGTCGTTCGCGGTGCGCTTCCCGGTGAAATTCTCGCTCGGCCTGCCGGACGGCGACGACCGGGTGCCGGCGCCCGGCGAGCACGGCGGCGGATAGCGCGACGCCACCGGCCGCCGACGATAACGAAACAGGAGACAGCCATGACGAATGGTGCGCAGTACCGCCCCGGACGGGCGTGGTCCATCGCGACGATGCTCGCGCTGATGATGCTGGTGAATTTTCTCGACAAGGTCGTGCTCGGCCTCGTGTCGGTGCCGATGATGCGCGACCTGCATCTAAGCCCGACGCAGTTCGGCGTGATCGGCGGCAGCCTCAACTGGCTGTTCGCGGTCGCGGCGGTCGCGGGCGGCATTGCCGCGAACCGCTGGCCCGCGAAATGGCTGCTGTTCGCGATGGCGGCCGCATGGGCGCTGCTGCAGTTGCCGATGCTCGCCGCGAGCTCGATCTGGGTCGTCATCGCGTGCCGCGTGCTGCTCGGCATCGGCGAGGGGCCGGCGTCGCCGGTCGCGACGCATGCGATCTACAAATGGTTTCCCGATACGCGGCGCAATCTCCCGGTCGCACTGCTGCACCAGGGCAGCGCGCTCGGCCTGCTGATCGCGGGGCTTGGGATTCCGGTCGTCACGTCGCACTGGGGCTGGCGAGCGAACTTCGCGCTGCTGGCGGTGCTCGGGGCCGTGTGGTGCATCGCGTGGGCGGTGGTCGGCGAGGAGGGCACGCTGTCGCGCGGCCCGCGCGCGGCGGGCGGCGAACGCGTGCCGTACGGGCGGCTGCTGACCGACCGCACGGTGCTCGGCAACTTTCTCGGCCATTTCGCGGCGAACTGGATTCTCGCGATGACGCTCACGTGGATGCCGACCTACCTGCAGCTCGGGCTCGGCTTCGGGCCGCACGAGGCGGGGCGCATGTTCGCGCTGTTCGTCGCGGTCACGTCGCCGCTGAGTCTCGCGCTGGCCTGGTTGTCGCAAACCTTGCTCGCGCGCGGCATGCCGTCGCGGCACGGACGCGGCACGTTCATCGCCGTCACGCTCGCCATCGCCGGCGCCATGCTGGCCCTGCTGCCGGTGCCGGAGGTGCCGCGCGCGGCGAAGCTCGTGCTTCTGACGCTCGGCAGCGGGCTGACGCTGACGATGTACTCGGTCGGCCCCGCAATGCTCGCCGAGGTGACGCCGGACGCGCAGCGCGGCGGCGTGCTCGCGCTGAGCAACGGCTTCGCGTCGCTCGCGGGCCTCGGTGCGCCGGTCGTCACCGGGATGCTGATCGAGGCGAGCGGCGCGTCGGTCGCGCGCGGCTTCGAACAGGCGAGCGTCGTGTGCGGCGTCGTGCTGATCGCGTGCGGCGTGCTCGGCGCGTGGTGCCTCGATCCGCAGCGCTCGCTGCGGCGCCTCGCGGGCGACACGGCGCACGCCGCGCCGCCGGTCGGCGCGTGCGGCCGCTAGCGCCTGCCGCGTACATCGCATCGCATTCGGCGTACGGCCCGCCAGCCGGGCCGCGGCGCCTTTCGACGGGAAGCAGTACCACGATACGCCGCGCGACGACGCGGCAGGAGGAGACATGAAGAAGATGATCGCGGCGGCGCTGATCGGCGCGCTGTGGGGGAGCGCGCACGCGCAGTCGAGCGTGACGCTGTTCGGCCGGATCGGCGGCGGCGTGCGCTGGGTCAACGGCCTGCCGGGCGGCAGCCAGGTCGGCTACAACAACAACATCATCGCGGGCAACGAGTTCGGCATTCGCGGCAGGGAGGATCTCGGCGGCGGGCTGAAGGCGCTGTTCGTGCTCGACGGCGCGTTCAACAGCGGTACCGGTGCGCTCAAAACGTCGGGTACGCTGTTTTCGCAGGCCGCGTACGTCGGCCTGGCCGGCGATTTCGGCCGCCTGACGCTCGGCCGCCAGTTCAACGCCGCGGAGGATCTCGGCATCGCGCTCGATCCGCTCGGCGGGCGCGGGCAATCGCTCGCGGTCGAGCCGGGCGTGCAATTCGACGGCAACTTCTTCACGCTCGACTCGCGTTTCAACAACACGATCAAGTATCTCGGGCAGGTGGGCGGCCTGCGGTTCGGCGCGAACTATTCGCCCGGCGGCGTCGCCGGCAGCTCGCATGCAGGCACCAGCTATTCGACGGCCGCGATGTACACGTATTCGGACCTGATGGGCGGCGTGTCGTATGCGAAGACGTATAGCCCGGACGGCTCGCAGTCGGCGCAGACGATCCAGGCGGGCGGCACGCTGCAGCTCGGCCGTACGCGCTTCTACGTGAGCTACGCGTCGCTGAACGTGAGCGCGAACAAGGCCGGCGCGCCGTCGCGGCGCGATGACATTCCGTCGTTCGGCGTGGTTGTGCAGCCGCTGCCGTCGGTGCAGTTGAGCGCGGCCGCGTTCTACGACCGCGCGCGCAATCTCGGCAACGTGTCGGGCGCGGACGGTCACAAGCTGACGACCTACGCGATCGCCGAATACTTCCTGTCGAAACGCACGGAGCTGTATGTCGAGGTCGACCGTAACGGGATGACCGGGGCGTACATGCGCGACCCGGCAACGATCGCGGCGCTGAACCTGCGGCGCGGGGCGAGCGCGACGACCGGGGTGTCGATCGGGCTGATGACGCAGTTCTGAGTGCCTTTCAACGATTTTTCAGGAGTGTGATTCGATCATGCGTACTTCATCCCGACTGACTGTGGCGTTGCTGACGGCGGCATGCTGGACCGTCACCGCCCACGGACAACCCGATGCCGCGAGCGCGGCGATCCCGGCATCGGCGGAGGCGGCCGTACAGGCGTCGGCACCGGTGCCGGCCGACCTGTCTCCGGCACAACGCAAGGCGGCCGACCGCAAGCTGAAACGCCGCGTCAGCACGGCGCTCGCGCGCACGAAGAACCTCAACGTCACGCGCATCCTCGTGCGGGTGCGCGACGGCAGCGTGACGCTCAGCGGCTCGGTCACGGATACGAACCAGGTGACGCTCGCGGCGGCGGTTGCGCGGCGCGTCGACGGGGTTGCGTCGGTGTCGAACCTGTTGCGCATCGACGGCCAGCAGCCGTGATGGCCGGACACAAGGTCGTTTTCTTTCCACTACGAGACATGATTCGATGCGAATTCCTCGACGCTTTACCGCCGCCCGGCGCATTCGCCGGTTGTCCGGCGCCTTCGTTCTGGCCGGTGGGCTCGCACTCGCCGCGATCGCACACGCGGTGCCCGCTGCACCCGCTGCAACCGACACCGTCATGCCGGGCATGATGCACGGCTTCCCGCCGCCGGCCGACCAGGTCGTCAACAAGGCGAACGCATTCACGCCGGCGCGCCTGCGCTGGGCGTTGGGCAATACGCGGCTGCTCGCGCCGACGGCCGGCATCCGGCATGCGACCACGCCGATGCTGTTGCCCGAGCAGCCGGCATCCGGTCTCGACACGCTGCCCGTGACGATCGGCGGCGAGACGCTGACGCTCGACGCCTACCTGCGCGCGACGCATACGGACGGCTTCATCGTCGTGCAGCGCGGCCGGATCGTCTACGAGCGATACTTCGACGGCTTCCGGCCCGACCAGCCGCACGCATGGGCGTCGATGACGAAATCGGTGACGGGCCTGCTGGCCGCACAGATGATCGAATCCGGCGTGCTCGACGCGGGCGCGCCGCTTGCGCGCACGGTGCCGGAACTCGCCGACACGCCGTTCGGCGGTGCGACGCTGCAGCAGAACCTGGACATGGAGGTGCCGACCGCGTACGCGCCGGGCATCCCGCCCGATCTCGGCCTGTTCGGCGCGGTCGGGCTGGTGCCCCACCGTGAAGGCGCGCCGGCCAGCATCGCCGACTTCCTGCTGACCGTGCAGCGTGTGCCGGACGTGGCGCCCGGCGGCACGTGGTTCTACCAGAACGGTTCGCCGGAAGCCGTCGCGTGGGCGATGCAGCGCGCGACGGGGCAGCCGTGGAGCGCGCTGGTCGAGCGGTGGCTGTGGCGCGATTTCGCGGAAGACGATGCGTACGTCGTCGTCGACCGCAATGCGATGGCGATGGCGAGCGGCGGGCTGTACACGACGCTGCGCGATGCCGCGCGCTTCGCCGAGCGCGTGCGCACGGGGCTCGGCGGGGCACGCGGCGCGCTGCCCGCCGCGACGATTCGTGCGGCGCTGCAGCCCGCGCACAACGCGGCGCTGTTCGCGAAGGGCAACGTGATTGCGGGCAAGGACGGCTATGCGTATCGCGACTACTGGTACCAGGTGAACGACGGCGACGGCTCGTTCGCGGCGGCGGGGCGGTTCGGCCAGTCGATCCTCGTCGATCCGACGCATGCGCTGACGATCGTCAAGTTCTCGTCGTCGCCGGACTTCGCGCCGCGCTCGCTCGATGCGCACGGCGCATCCACACGGCCGCGCGCGGCGCTCGAACGCGGCGATGCGTTGAGCGCGGTGGCGCGCGCGGTCGACGACCGGCTGCGGTAGCACGCCGCGACAGCGATGTGCCCGGCGAGAGGGGCGGCGTTGCGTCGCCGCTCCTCGATCGCGTCGGCGATCGGGCCGAAGTCGCACTGCGATAGCGCGATGCACGGGCTATCCGGGAAAACCGCATAGGCGCATCACGCGTCGCCGTTTCGTCAGCTTGCTTACGCGAGCCATTCACGTCTGAGCAAAGCGTGCCGCGTCCAGCGGACCTGCGCGCTTTCGTTTCTCTTGCAGGGGCGCATCGTCCCCGCTCATCTCCCCGCCATTCGTTTTCCAACTGCCGCCCAGTTGAACATTTCATTTCTTGATGTGATTGCGGCTGGATACCATCCAGCGACTGTCTATACAACCTGATCGGGCGTATGGGCAGGATCAAAAAAACACAACACATCGATGAACAGGTTTGGAGAGGAGAAGACGGAGATGGTGCGAATGAAGGGTGGGAAGGCGGGCGCCGCAGGCGTGGGCGTAGCCGTTGCAATGCTGTTTGCCGGCGCCGCGCACGCGCAGTCGACGGTGACGCTGTACGGGATCGTCGACGCGGGCGTGACCTACACGAACAACGCGAAGGGTCATGCATTGTGGCAATTCACGGGCGGCAACGAATCGGGCCCGCGCTTTGGCTTGATCGGCACCGAGGATCTCGGCGGCGGCCTGAAGGCGAACTTCCGCCTCGAGAACGGCTTCAACGTCGCGAACGGCGCGCTCGGGCAGGGCGGCCGGATGTTCGGGCGTTCGGCGTGGGTCGGCCTGAGCGGCGCGAACTGGGGCGCGGTGACGCTCGGCCGCCAGTACAACTCGACGCAGGACATCCTCGGCTCGTTGCAGATGAGCAGCTTCCTCGCGCAGTACTCGACGCACCCGTTCGACAACGACGACATCAACAACACGTTCCGCACCAACAACGCGGTGAAGTACGTGTCGCCGACGATCGCGGGCCTGCAGGCGAACCTCGTGTATGGCTTCTCGAACTCGACCGGCTTCGCGAACGACAACAGCTGGAGCGCGGGCGTCACGTATGTGAACGGGCCGCTCAACGCCGGCGCCGCGTATGCGCGCGTGAACCATCCGGCGGTCAGCGCGAGCGGCGCCGTTGCTTCGGATAACTACTATCCGGCGTCGGAATCGGTGTTCGGTGCGAGCCTCGGGAACGCGATCCGCCAGCAGATCTGGGGCGCGGGCGGCAGCTACGCGATCGGGCCGGCGACGCTCGGCCTGTTGTACACGGGCTCGAACTTCGGGCAGGCGACGGGCGGCGCGCTGCGCTTTAACAACTACGAAGGCAGCCTGCGCTACATGATCACGCCGGCGCTGATGGCGGCGGCCGGCTACACCTATACGCAGGTCGCGCGCGCCAGCGACACCGGCCACTACCACCAGGTATCGGCCGGCATGCAGTACCTGCTGTCCAAGCGCACCGACGTGTACGTGAACGGCTTCTACCAGAAGGCGTCATCGGGTGTCGGGCAGGCGTGGATCGACGGCACGGACAGCGCGTCGTCGACGACGTCGCAGGTGGCGGTGGTGGTCGGCATCCGCCAGAAGTTCTGATGTTCTGACGCACACGCGCGTCTTCCGGAGGAGGCACTCATGAAACTCAAACTGTTGCTGGCGGCGTTGCCGTTCGTCGGGATGTATGCGGGTGGCTCGCTCGCCGAGGTGCGGCCGCTGCTGTTCGGGCTGCCGTTCCTGCTCGTCTGGAACCTGGTCTGGATGGCGGCCACCGCCGCGATCCTCGCGATCCTGTTCCATCTCGACGAGCGCGACGCGGCCCGCGCCGGCCGCCCGGGAGACGCGCGATGAACGCTTCGATCATCATCATCGCGGCGTTCGCCGTGTTCGCGCTCGCCATCGGCGTGATGGCGCGCCGCGGCCGCAAGCTCACGCTCGAGCAGTGGGCGGTCGGCGGGCGCGGCTTCGGCTCGCTGCTGACGTTCCTGCTGATGGCCGGCGAGGCGTTCTCGACGTTCTCGTTCCTCGGCGCGAGCGGCTGGACCTACAGCAAGGGCGTGCCCGCGTTCTACATCCTGTCGTACGGCTGCCTCGCGTTCGTGATCGGCTACTGGATGTTGCCGGCGATCTGGCGTTACGCGAAGGAGCGCGGGCTCGTGTCGTTCGCCGACTACTTCGCGGCGAAGTACGACAGCCGCGCGATCGGCGTGCTGGTGTCGATCGTCGCGGTGTTCGCGATGGTGTCGCTGCTGATGATCCAGTTGCGCGGGCTCGGCGTGATCGTGTCGGAGATGTCGTACGGGCTGATTCCGCAGGCGGCCGCGATCTGGATCGCCGCGACGCTGATGGCCGTGTACATGGTCGTATCGGGCATCCACGGCTCGGCGAGCATCGCGATCTTCAAGGACGTGCTGATCCTCGCGATCGCGATCTTTCTCGGCCTGTATCTGCCGATGCACTACTACGGCGGCCTCGGCGAGATGTTCGCCAGGATCGACGCCGCGCATCCCGAACTGCTGCGCATGCCCGAGCACGGCTTCAACCTGAGCTGGTACAACTCGACGATCCTGCTCACGTCGCTCGGCTACTACCTGTATCCGCACGGCTTTACCGCGATCTACGTCGCGAAGGACGAGCGCGCGCTGCGCCGCAACGTGATCCTGATGCCGCTGTACCAGGTGCTGATCGCGTTCCTGTTCCTCGTCGGCTTCGCGGCCGTGATGACCGTGCACGGGCTCGAAGGCGCGCAGACCGATCTCGCGCTGCTGCGACTCGTGAAGCAGACCTTCCCCGCATGGTTCGTCGGCATTGTCGGCGGCACGGGCCTGTTGACCGCGCTGGTGCCGGGCTCGCTGATCATGCTGAACGCATCGACGACGATCGCGCGCAATATCTACCGCGAAGGCTTCGCGCCGAACGCGACCGACCGCGAGGTGACGCGCGTCGCGCGGATCGCGCTGCCGATCTTCACGCTGGTGGTCGTCTACTTCGTGCTGCGCGGCGGTGCGACGTTCGTCACGCTCGCGATCTTCTCGTCGAGCCTGCTCACGCAGCTCGTGCCGATGCTCGCATCGAGCTTCCTGAAGCGGCCGTTCGGCACGCGTGAAGGCGCGTTCGCGGGCATCGTCGCCGGCGCGATCGTGATCGCGATGACGAACTACTATGGCGTGACGCTCGCGTCGCTGTTCCCGGGCGCGTCGAATACGGTGACGTCGATCAACCCCGGGCTCGTCGCGCTCGCGGTGAATGCCGTGGTGTTCATCGTGATCAGCGCGGTGCAGCGCAAGCTGAAGGCGCGGATCGCGGCGCCGGTCGGTTCGGCGTGACGGCTGGACGGCAATGAAATCAATCGAACGACAACAGGACACTGTGCGATGACTACCGAGGACAAGCGAGCGGACAACCGCGAAGCGATCGACACATTGATCGCGAACGGCTGCGTGATCACGATGGACCCGCAGCGGCGCGTGATCGAGCACGGCGCGGTTGCCGTGAAGGGCGATCGTATCGTCGCCGTGGGCAGCACCGATGAATTGCAGGCGCGCTACCGCGCCGCGCGCACGATCGACGCACGCCGCAAGGCCGTGCTGCCGGGGCTGATCGATGCACATGCGCATGCCGGCCACGCGATGCTGCGCACGATCGGCGGCGCGGACGGCGACGCATGGTCGGCCGCAGCCGAGACGATCTACACGCGTGCGTCCGACGAGGCGTTCTGGGAGGCCGAGTCGCACCTTGCCGCGCTCGAACGGCTGAAGGCCGGCGTGACGACGGGCGTGTCGCTGCTCGGCGGCGGCAACTCGATCATGCGCGTCGACGATCCGGTCTATGCACGGCGCCATTGCGATGCGGTCGTGCGCACCGGTACGCGCTCGATCGTCGCGGTCGGCCCGTCGCGTCCGCCCGCGCCGCGTGCTTATACGCGCCACACGCCGGACGGCAACGACACGCGCGACATCGATTTCGACACGATGTATGAAGTGTGCGAGCGCATCATCGACGAATGCCACGGCGATGCCGATGGCCGGATCCGCATCGCGCTCACGCTGCCCGTGTACGGGCCCGAGCATGATCCCGAACTCGCACAGTACGAGCACGAATTCCGCGACCAGGCCGCGCGCTACGGCGCGCTGGCGCGCGAGCGCGGGCTGACGTTCACGCAGGACGGCCACCGCGCGGGCACGCTCGCGTTCGCGCATCGCGAGCTCGGCTTGCTCGGCCCGACGTCGTTCATGTCGCACAGCATCGACCTGACCGACGACGACATCGCAGCGTGCGTCGAGACCGGCACCGCGATCGTCCACAACCCGAGCGCGATCATGTCGATCATCGGGCGCTGCCCGGTGCCCGAGCTGATCGATGCGGGCGTAACGGTGGCGATCGCATCGGACGGCGCGGCGCCCGATCGCGGCTACGACATGTTCCGCCACATGTGGCAGTGCATGCACTACCACCGCCGTCATTTCCGCGATCCGGACGTGCTGCCGCACGGCAAGGTGCTGGAGATGGTGACGATCGACGCGGCGAAGGCGCTGTCGGTCGATCACGAGGTCGGTTCGCTGGAAGCCGGCAAGCTCGCCGACATCATCCTCGTCGACCTGTTCCGGCCGCACATGATGCCGATGAACATGCCCGTCTATCGCGTGACGTGCTTCGCGAATGCTGCGGACGTGTGCATGACGATGGTCGGCGGAAGGGTGCTGATGGAGGATCGGCGCGTGTTGTCGGTCGATGAAGGCGCGGTGCTCGAGCGGGTGAACGAAGTCGCGGAACTCACGATCGAGCGCAGCGGGTTACGTCATTTGCTCGACGAACCGAAGACGCTGTGGGGGCGGAGCCGCTATTGATTGACAAAAGTTGACACGACGGGCAGAACTCCTTGCGGTGGTGCGGCACTAACGAATCCCCCCATCGCCAGGAGTAGCGTTAAATGAAATTCAGGATTCCTCTCGCCGCTGTCGCGCTGATCCTCGCCCAGGCCGCATCGGCCGCAGGCCCCGCGCCGACGAAAGCCTGGGCGATGAGCGCCATCCCCGGCGATCGCGCGGCGAGCGACGCGTTCGCCGCCATGAAGAAAGGTCACACGGTGCCGGCATGGGTGACGAGCGGCACTGAATCTCCGGGAACCACGGTCGTGTTCGGCGGGCACGACGTCTACGTGATGACGGCCTGCAAGCCGCACAACTGCGGCTCGGAGCGCATCGCGGTGCTGTACGACCCGCAGAAGAAGGTGATGTACGGTGTGCTGTCCGTCGCGGGTCCGAAGGACGGCACCGAGAAGCTGACCTGGCTCAATATCGGCGGCGGCAGCGAATCGATCGACGGACGGACGATCTTGTATGCGGCACTGACGGGTAGCCTCGAGAACCACCCGGACGCGTTCAATTACAAGTGACGCCGGCCGATTGACGGCCAGTCATGCACCAATCGCCGTCGCTGCACGAACGGGCCGGCCGAGGCAATGGCGCGGCGGCGGGTCGACGAGGTCGGCCCGTTCGTTCGACAACGCCGCCCGGATCGTCGACAATGCGCCGGTCGGCCGCCCCCAGCGTGGCGGCACTCCCCGGGAGCATGCCCGATGAATGAAATCGCCATCCGGTCGGCCGGTCTCGACGATGTACAGGCGGTCGCCGAATTTCACGTCAAATCATGGCGGCATACCTATCGGAATCTGGCGCCGCCGCACGCGTATGCGACCCTCGACGTGCCCTATCGCCGCAAGATGTGGACGGCCAAGCTGTCCGCCAACGATGGCACGCTGATCGTGCTCGTGGCAGAGCTGGCCGGCAGGATAGTCGGCATGGGCGCCGCAGGCGAATCATCGAAACCCGAATACGGTGGCCGTGGCGCGATCAGGTCGCTGTATGTCGATTCCGATTTCAAGCGTCACGGTATCGGCCGCACGTTGCTTTCTCGGCTCGCGCTTCATTTGACGAGCGCGCAGTATCGGGGCGCCGCGTTGAGCGTCGTCAGGGAAAACGCGCCCGCGATCGCATTCTATGAAGCGCTGAACGGGCGGCAGGTCGGCGAGTACGTCGATCCGGGGGCGGTCTGGCCGTCGCACAATCTCGTCTTTGCGTGGGACGACCTGGCGAGCCTCGTCATTCGCTGAGGTTCGATGGCGGAAAAGCGAGCGCATCGAGCCGCCAACACCGAACGAGATCGCTGCCTTACTTCTTTCGCGACCGATAGAGTGTGGGCCAGTCGCCCGGTGCCGTACCGCCGCACGTCTCCTGCTGCGACGCGGCCGAAATCTGAAATGCCCGGCCGTCCCAGATCCATTCGGCCTGAAAACCGCAGTCGGCCAGACCGCGCCCCTTGGCAAAAGTCGACAGGGTGCCGGTAGCCGGGTCAAAGTGTGGTTCGACCAGCGAGGGATCCATCACGCCTCCCACAGGGCCCCCCAGCTTGATCGGCTGCGGTGCGCCGCCACCGGTGCGTGGCGCGATGAACACGTCCGACGATCCCTGGTAGGCACCCGCGATGCAGGGAAGAAAGACCAGCGCATTCCGTGAGTCGAGCGCATAGGCGGCTTCTTCGAGATGCGCCGACGCATTCTCTTCGCAGCTGCTGGCGTCCTGGATACGTTTCGTGCGCGCGATCAGGCGCGCTTCCTCCTGATCGGACAACTGCGCAGCGATCTTCCGTGCCGGTACGACCGGTAGTGAAGGTGCGGGCGTCACTTGTGAGGCGGGCGCGAGGCCCTTGCGGATCAACGCGCTAACACCGCCGATGCGCCCCTGCCGGTCATCGATGCGCAACAGGGCGGCGGCCAGGCCGTCGAGGGGAACATAAGCGTTCGTATCCGAACCGACCTCGAGCCTGGCGCCGTTGCGAAGCCGGGATACGAAGGCTGCCACGGCTGCCGGCCGCTTTGTCGACAACGTCGCGATATCGTTGGTGGAGTCGAGGTTCACGCTCCAGGCCGACGCGTCCAACCGCAGCGGCTTTCCATCTACACGCAAATCATCGAGATCGATACTGGCATGAGTGACGACCTGCAGCCGCGCTTCGAGCGAGCCGTCCGGCCCGGCGGCCCGAATGAAGCGCAGGTCCGCACTGGCTTCACCACCGCTCGCGAAACCCTTCGCTTCGCAGGTCAGGCCGTTGTCGCACGCGACCCACCACGACTTGTAGGTGTCGTAGCTGGCCGCGCTGGTCTCCTGGGGAGGCGTTGCCTTGGCGACAAGCGGGACGGCTATGCCGGCGAAAAGCGCAATGAGCGCCGCGTTTAGCGCAATGGCACGCGTTTTCATGGATGTCCACGGAATTGAGGATGACGTGCATCGTAATGCGCGTGATGCCACGGGAACGAAAGGGCCCGGTGTCGCGTCGGTTCGAAATCAGGTCAAGCGACTCACGATCAGGACAATCCGATCGGCCGCGGCGTGTCGATTGCTCCGGCGTTTCCATCCACGGCATCAACGACGGTAGATGAACTCCAGGTCGGTCGCTTCACCGACCTTGAAATCGTACGTGCCGACGCGCTTGAAACCTGCTTTCTCGTAGAAGGCGATGGCCTTCGCGTTGCCGGACCACACGCCGAGCCACACCGGGCCGGGGCGCTCCGTGGCCAGATAGTCCAGTGCGGAATCGAACAACGCACGCCCGGCGCCGGTCCCTTGCGTCCCGCGCCGAAGGTAGATCTGATGGATCTCCCCGGAACCGTCGGCAACGTCCGGGTGCGGGAGCTTGCACGGCCCCGCTTGCGCATATCCCACCAACTGGCCGTCATCGCTTTCGGCGACCCACGTGCGGCACTGGGGATCGTTGAGCTGGCCCGTGATCGCTTCTACCGAGTAGGTCTTGGTCTCGTACGCAGCCAGATCGTGCGGCGGGTAGTCGATATTGAATCCGTCATGCAGAAAGGTTTCGCGAAACGTGTCGCGCTTCAATTCGGCAAGCGGGATGGCATCGGACGGCGTAGCAACGCGGATCAACATGGAGGATGGCTGGGTTCGTGGGTCGGGCAGACAGTTTATCCCGGCTGACGGGAGGCTTGCGAGCGCCGGGCCGACCTGCGTGCGAGCCGTGCCAGGGGCGTGTGTGCCCGAATCTGATCGACCGCAAGGCAATCGTGCCGATGCCGGTGGTTGACCGCCGACGGACATGCTAGGATTTCCGACAAACAACTTCGGAGACTGCCATGCCGTTCATCTGCGAAAACGTTGCATGCCGCGCCGTGCTGGCTCGCGGGCAGGTCAGACCCCATCAAGAGGACTCAGGATGGTGCTTCTACTGCCCGGACTGCAAAACGAGGAATGAGTTGATGTATGTCGACGTGGCCGGTGGCGCCGTCGAGCTGGTTCAGCCGGAGCGCGCCAGCCCTCCGCACAAGGTTGTTGCAACGGCCCGGCCGCTGCAGGATGGCAAATACGCAGCACAGTTGAGCGTTCAGCGGGCGCTCGCCGTGAGGGGAACGTATGCGGCCGAAGAACACTGGGATGAGCTCGGTGTGTTCGGCGACGCGCAAGAGGCCGTCGCGCATGCGAATTCTTTCGCAACGGACCTGTTGCAGCGAGCGGCATAGTCGACATTATTCGGTGAGCGAAGAAGAGGCGTCGCGCATTCATGCGTGACGCCTCTTTGCGTTATCCGTTCCCGCCCGTCAGTTATAGATATCGAACGAGAAATACTTCTTCGAGATCCGCTGGTAAGTCCCGTCCTGGATCAGGCTCGCCAGCGCCTGGTTGATCTGCGTGCGCAGCGCGTCGTCATCCTTGCGCACGCCGATCGCCGAACCCACGCCGAGCGTCTTCGGGTCATGCAGCGGCGGCCCCGCGAATTCGAAGTTCGCCCCCTTCGCGGTTTTCAGGAACCCGAGGTCGGCCTGCACCGACGATTGCAGCGACGCGTCGAGCCGCCCCGACAGCAGGTCCTGGTAGACGAGATCCTGCGTCTGGTACGTGCGGACGATCACACCCTTCGGCTCCCAGTACGTGCGCGCATACGTCTCCTGCGTCGAACCCTGCTCGACGCCGACGCTCTTGCCCTGCAGCGATTCGGGCGTCGGCTGCAGGTTCGAGCCGCGCCGTGCGACGAGCCGGGGCGGCACGTTGTTGATCTTGTCGGTGAACGCGATCTGCGCGAGGCGCTTCTCGGTCACGCTCATCGACGACAGCACGCCGTCGAACTTGCGTGCCTTCAGCGCCGGGATCATCCCGTCGAACGCGTTCTCGACCCACACGCAACGCACCTTCATCCGTTCGCAGATCGCATTGCCGAGATCGATGTCGAAGCCGACGAGCTTGCCGTCGGGCGCGAGCGATTCGAATGGCGCATAGCTGGGGTCGACGCCGAGGCGCAGGACCGCCGGGTCTTTCGCGGCGGCGGCGCCGGCCGTCAGCGCGAGCGCAACGGCCAGGACGAGCTTTTTCATGTCTGTCTCCAATACCGATTGATGTAGTTTGTTTTGAAGCGAACCAGCGGCCGATGGGCGTGACTGCCCGCGCCCGGCCATGCGCGGGCGGCTGGACGAGTGCCGAAGGCGCTCGCCCGGATTCGAAGGGAAAGTTATCGAGCGGCGCCGGTGATGCGCGCCATGCTGTGCCGGTAGCCGGCGGGCGAGAACGCGGCATTCAGCGCGGCCATTGCGGCGATCACGCCGAGATGCATCCACCACGCGATCGCGAAGCCGCCGCCCGCGTCGCGCAGCCAGCCGATCAGCCAGGGGCTCGCCGCGACCGTCAGGAAGCCGATGCCCTGCACGAACGCGGCGAGCGCGCCTGCGAGCCGTGCATCGGGCAGGTGGTCGAGCGTGACGATCAGGCTCATCGAGAAGAAGCCGCCGAGACCGAGGCCGACGCTCGCGACCCAGAACCACGGTGCGACCGCGGGCAGCGTCGCGAACCCGATGAAGCCGGCTGCCTGCAGCGCGAGCGTGAGCCACAGCACGGCGCGGCGGTCGGGCGAGCGTTTTGCAAGCATCGGCATCGCGAGTGCGCCGGTCGCCTGGAACAGCGCCATCCACGCGAGCAGGTTGCCGCTTGCTTGCGGACTCATGCCGATGCTGCGGTAGAACGCGGGCAGCCATGCGACGAGGCTGGCGTAGCCGCTGTTGCTGAGCCCGAAGAACAGCGCAAGCTGCCACGCGCGTGGAATGCGGGCGAACGCGGTGATCGGGGCCGATACGGCCGTCGCGTGCACCGTGTCGCGCGGCGCCTTCGCACGCCACAGCGCGAGGGTGACGAGCGCGGGCACGGCCCACACGGCGAGCGAGAGATGCCAGCCGCCATGCGCGGCGAGCCACGGGCTCGCGACCGCGCCGAATGCGCCGCCGCCGACCAGCGCAGCCGAGTAGAGGCCCATCGCGAGCGGCAGCCGGTCGACGAACCAGCGTTTCGCGAGGCCGGGCACGAGCGCCTGGATCACGGCGACGCCGGCGCCCGCGACGATCGCGGTCGCGATCAGGCCCGCGCTGCCGCCGGTCCACAGGCGCGCCGTGCAGCCTGCCGCGATCAGTGCCAGCGCGACCGTCAGCGCACGCTGTTCGCCAAAGCGTCGCGCGAGCCCGACTCCGACTCCGGCGACGACCCCCATCAGCACGAACGGCAGCGTGGTCAGCAGCGCGGCCGCACGAAAGCCGAGGCCCGTGTCGGCGCGCACGACGTCGAGCACGGGGCCGAACGCGGTCAGGAACGGTCGCAGGTTGAGGCCGGCCAGCACCAGCAGCGCGAGCGCGCCATAGGACACGGAAGCCGCATGCGGGCGGTGGACGGCTTGCGCGGTGCCGGGGTCGGACATCGGGATGCTCCAGGGAGGGGGCCGGGGGCCCGGTGATGCGATGCCGAAAGGGTAAGCGCGCGCTACGCCAGGTGAAAATTAAATATTCGACTGGGAATCAGTGCGGAATGCGATGGGTTCACCCGGGGCGATGGGGCCGGATGGGCGCAGCTGGCGGGGTGGGCGATACGGTGCGACGGCGCTTTTGCCTGACGAGTCAGGCGAAACGGGCGCCGTCATGCGACGGGCATCCGCTCGGCCAGCGCTTGCTTGCGTGCGGCCACCAGCGTCCGGACGAGCGCGCGATCGGCTGCCGTTTCCGGCGTAAAGATCACGAGCGTCTGGTCGGGCCGGCCGCTCACCGCGAACGCCGAGTATTCGAGCGCGATTCGCCCGACGGCAGGATGGTGGAGCTCCTTGGTCCCTTCCTCGTGCGAGCGGATATCGTGGTCGCGCCACAGCGCGTCGAACTCGGCGCTCGTCGCGCGCATCTCGTCGACGAACGCCTGCACGGCCTGCGTCGCGCCGCCGCGTGCGACGTCGGCGCGAAACGCGCCCACCGCGAACCGCGCGACGCGCTCCCAGTTCGCCTGCACGCCGCGCACATGCGGATCGACGAAGATGAGCCGCAGGATGTTGCGCCGTTCCGGCGACAGCGTCGTGTAGTCGGTCAGCGTCGCGGCCGCCGCATCGTTCCACGCGACGACGTCCCACGTCGCCGAGCGCACGATCGCGGGGCTCGCGTCGAGCGAATCGAGCACGTGCTGCACGCGCGGCGACACATGGTCGGCAGCGTGATAGCGCACTTCCGGCAGGTGGCCGACGCCGATCAGGAACAGGTGTTCGCGCTCGGCGTCGTTCAGCAGCAGCGCGCGGGCGAGCCGGTCGAGCACGTCGGCCGACGGCGCACCGCCGCGCCCCTGTTCGAGCCACGTGTACCACGCGGCGCTCACGTGCGCGCGCTGCGCGACCTCCTCGCGCCGCAGGCCAGGCGTGCGGCGGCGCGTGGCCGGCAGCCCGAGCGCGGCCGGGTCGAGTTTCTCGCGGCGGTCCCGCAGGTACGCGCCGAGCAGGTTGTCGGGGGCGTCAGCCATATCCTGTTAATTCGTTTACCGGTAAACCGTCACGACTTCACCGCGAGCGGCCGTCGACAGATAGTAAGCCTCCATGCCATCCGGAGGTGTTGAACATGCGTGTCTTTGTTACTGGAGCGTCGGGGTTCGTCGGCTCTGCCGTCGTGGCCGAACTCATTGCCGCTGGCCACGCGGTGCTCGGTCTCGCGCGGTCCGATGCGGCCGCAGCGTCGGTCGCGGCGGCGGGCGCCGACGTCCATCGCGGGTCGCTGGAGGATCTCGACAGCCTCACGCGCGGCGCCGAAGCCGCCGATGCGGTGATCCATACGGGATTCAATCACGACTTCTCGCGCTTCGCGCAGAACTGCGAGCTCGACCGTCATGCGATCGAGACGATCGGTGCGGTGCTCGCGGGCTCGGCGCGGCCGCTGGTCGTCACGTCGGGCCTCGCGCTCGTCGCACCCGGGCGCGCGGCGACGGAAGACGATCCGCACGTGCCGGTGTCGTCGACTTACCCGCGTGCGTCCGAAGCGACCGCGGTCGCGCTCGAAGCGCGCGGCGTGCACGCATCGGTCGTGCGCCTGCCGCCGTCGGTACACGGCGACGGCGATCACGGCTTCGTGCCGCGCCTGATTGCATTCGCGAGGGAGAAGGGGGCATCGGCCTATCTCGGCGATGGCGGCAACCGCTGGCCGGGCGTGCACCGGCTCGACGCGGCGCGCGTCTATCGGCTCGCGATCGAACGCGGCGCGGCCGGCGCGCGCTATCACGCGGTCGACGATACGGGCGTGCGGTTCCGGGAAATCGCGGAGGTGATCGGCCGGCGGCTGAACGTGCCGGTCGTCGCGAAAACGGCGGCTGAAGCCGGCGAACACTTCGGCTGGTTCGCGATGTTCGCGGGGATGGATGCGCCGGCCACGAGCGAGCGCACGCGTGCGTTGCTCGACTGGGCGCCGACGCAGCCGGGGTTGCTGGCCGATATCGACCGGCCGCGGTATTTCGAAAGCTGAGCATGCGGCGCGCGGCGGGCGTGCCGTCGTTGTCGAACGGCACGCCCGCCTTGCTACGTTCAGACCGTGACGACGATCTTCCCGACCTGCGCACCGGCTTCCATGTACCGATGCGCTTCCGCAATGTCGTCGAACGCGAACGTGCGATCGATCAGCGGCTTCAGCGCACCGGCTGCGAGCCCGTCGACGATGAAGCGCTTCGCGCGTTCGAGCCGCTGCGCATCGCCGGTGATTTCGAACAGCTCGTAGCCGCGCAGCGTCAGGTGGCGCGCGAGCAGGTCCATCACGGGCACCGGGATGTCGCGCGTGTCGAGCGCGCCGTACTGGAAGTACGTGCCGTTCGTGGCCAGCGCGCGCAGCAGGTTCGCCGCATCCGGGCCGCCGACCGGATCGAACACGAGGCGCGCGCCGGTGCCGCCGGTGAGGTCCGCCACGTGCTGCGGCAGGTCGGCAGGGCTGCCGACGATCACGTGCTTCGCACCCGCGTCGAGCAGCGCCTGGCGTTTCGATTCGCCGCGCGTCAGCGCGATCGGCACCGCGCCGACGTGGTTCGCGATCTGGATCGCCGCTTGCCCGACGCTGCTCGACGCGGCGCCGATCAGCACCGCGTCGCCGCGCTGCAGCCCGCCGAGCTCGATCAGCGCGCCCCAGGCCGTGACGAACATCATCCACGTCGCGGCTGCTTCCTCGAACGACAGCCCTGCCGGATGCCGAACTACAGCATGCACGGGCACGTTGACGACCTCGCCGTACATTCCGTAGTCGGCGAACGAGAACGCCGGCACGACGCTCACCGCATCGCCTTCGGCGAACGCCGTCACGTTGGAGCCGCGCGCCGCGACGATGCCCGATGCCTCGTAGCCGAGCGCTGCAGGGAAATGCGGCATGAATGTGTATTCGCCGCTGCGGTACATGATTTCCGCGCGATTGAGGCCGATTGCCTTCACGCGCAGCTGGATTTCATCGGGGCCGGGCGCGGGCACGTCGACGGTGTCGATCTGCAGGACGTCGGGGCCGCCGACGCGGTGGAAACGAACGATGCGGGACATGGAGGGCTCCTTCAATGAACAGGTGTCGATGAAGGAGCACTGTAGGCGGGTACCCGCGCCGGATAAACGCGCGACCCGATCATTGATTGTTATTCGACGAATAACAATCGACGCACACCTGTTCTACGCCGGATAACGCCGCGCAAACAGCTCGGTCAGCCAGTCGATGAACGCGCGTACCTTGTCGGACAGATGGGCGCGGTTCGGGTACAGCACCGACACCGGCTTCGGCTCTGCCGGCACGCCGGGCAGCAGCTCGATCAGCTGGCCCGAATCGATGCTCGGCTGCAGCGCGGGCCGCAACCCATGCACGATGCCGAGGCCGGCCAGCCCGCAGGACAGCAGCGCTTCCGAGTTGTCCGTGAGCAGGCTGCTCGCGAGCTTCACGGAGACCGTTTCGCCGTGCGGGCGGAACGTCCATTCGAGCAGCTTGCGATTGCTGCCGGTAAAGAAGTTCACGGCGCGATGCGTGCGAAGGTCGTCGAGCGTGCGCGGCAAACCGTGGCGGGACACATAGGCGGGCGACGCGCACGTGACCATCGGCACCGCGCCGACCGTGCGCGCGACCATGCTCGAATCCTTCAGCTTGCCGACCCGCACGACGCAGTCGATGCCTTCGCCGATCAGGTCGGCCGGCTGGTCGCTCGCGCCGAGCACGAGCTCGATCTGCGGATAACGCTGCTGGAAATCGGGCAGCGCCGGAATCACGACCGTCTTCGCCAGCGCGAGCGCGATGTCGATGCGCAACCGGCCCTTCGGTATCGCGCGCTGCTTCGGGAATGACGCGAACGCGTCGTCGATGCTGCCGAGTAGCTGGACGCAGCGCGCATGAAACGCCTCGCCTTCGGCGGTCACGCTGACGCGCCGCGTGCTGCGGTTCAGCAACCGCACGCCGAGCTCCTGCTCGAGCTGCTGCACGGCTTTCGTCACGGCCGGCCGATGCAGCTGCAGCGCGTCGGCGGCCTGCGTGAAGTTGCCGCGCTCGACGATCTGTACGTAGATCTGCATCGCTTGCAGGCGGTCCATGGCTTTCCCGGGTGTCGTGGCGAGCGGCCATCTTCGCATACCGCTCGCCACCGATACGACACCCGCGCGTGACCGCCCGTCGGGCCGCGCGTCATTCGACCGGATGCAGATCCTGCAGCAGCGTCGGCACGAGCTCCGATACGGTCGGGTGGATGTGCATCGCGCGGCTGATCGTCGTGTACGGCGCGCCGGCGGCCATCACGTCGAGCATCCCGTGCACGACTTCGTCGCCCGTCACGCCGAGGATCGATGCGCCGAGGATCGCGTGGCTGTCCGCGTCGACGATCACCTTCATGAAACCCTGGCTCTCGCCTTTTTCCACCGCGCGGCCGACGCGCGTCATCGGGCGCGTGCCGACGAGCAGCCGGCGGCCCGTCTGCTTCGCTTCCGCGAACGTCATGCCGACGCGGCCGAGCGGCGGATCGATGTACAGCGCGTACGCCGCGATGCGATCGGACACCTTGCGCGGATCGCCGTCGAGCAGGTTGGCCGCGACGATCTCGAAGTCGTTGTACGCGGTGTGCGTGAACGCGCCGCGCCCGTTGCAGTCGCCGAGCGCCCAGATGCCGGGCACGTTTGTGCGCAACTGTTCGTCCACCTCGATATAGCCGCGCGCGTCAGTCGCGACACCCGCACGGTCGAGCCCGAGATCGTCGGTGTTCGGCACGCGTCCGACCGCGAGCAGCAGGTGCGAGCCTGCGACCTCGCGGCCGCCGCCCACGCAGTCGAGGCCGACCGCGATGCCGTCGCCGTTGCGCCGTGCGCTCAGGCAGGTCGCATCGAGTTGCACGTCGATTCCTTCCTTCTCGAGAATGTCGCGCACGGCTTGCGACACGTCCTCGTCCTCGCGCCGGATCAGGCGCGAACCCTTCTCGACGATCGTGACCTTCGACCCGAAGCGGCGATACATCTGGCCGAATTCGAGCCCGATGTAGCTGCCGCCGACGATCACGAGATGGTCGGGCAGGAAGTCGACGTCCATCATCGTCGAGTTGGTCAGGTACGGCACCGTGTCGAGGCCCGGCATGGCCGGCACCTGCGCGCGCCCGCCGACGTTGATGAAGATGCGTTCCGCTTCGAGCAGCGCGTCGCCCACGCGCACCGCATCGGCGCGCTCGAAGCGGGCGTGACCCTGAAACACGGTCGTGTTCGCGAGGCCGCGCACCCATTGCTCGACGCCCTGGTTCGAGCGGCCGGAGATCTGGTCCTTGCGCGCCTTCACGGCTTTCATGTCGACGGTGACAGGGCCGCCGACCGACACGCCGTATTCGCTGCCCCGCCGCGCGAGGTGCGCGGCGTACGCGCTCGCGATCAGTGTCTTGGTCGGGATGCAGCCGGTGTTCACGCAGGTGCCGCCGAAGCGGCCGCGTTCGATGATCGCGACTTTCATGCCGGCGGCGGACAGCCGCGCGGCGAGTGGCGGCCCGGCCTGCCCGGTGCCGATGACGATCGCGTCGAAGTGTTGCGTCATGACGTCCTCCTGTGCGGGTGCAGCGAGGGAACGCGTGCGGGCGAGCCGCGTGCGGGGCCGGCGCACGGTCGCGCGACGGCGAGCGCTTATGGTAGTCCTGTTGGCGTGTGCTCGCGAGTGCGGGAGAAGCGGGGGATGACTGGGTCCGGCCGCGCCCGCGCCGGCCGGCGTGCGACGCAACCGGTTGCAGCGCGTTGCCCCGGCCGCGTCAGTCCTTGCGTTGCCACTGACTGAACGACACCGGCCGGTGCGCGTCGGCGCGCGTGACGGTGACGTGGTCGGGCTGGTCGTCGAGCGGAAACGATTGGGTGACGATCCGGTTCGAAAACAGCCACCCGTGCGTGCGCGGGTCGTAGCGGAACGTCACGTAGTCGCTCCAGTGCTGCCCGCACGCAACGAAGTTCTGCACGGTGAAATAGCGGCCTTTTATCGCGAAGCCGTTGTCGGCGGCGTCTTCCGGATCGAACGGATCGCACTGGCCGCCTTCATTCGCGCGCAGCACGACGTGGTCGTTGCGCGCGACGAGCCGGAATGCGTGATCCGGTTGCTCCTCGAAGATCAGCAGCGGGCGCGGCGACGGCTGTTCGCGCGTATCGACCGCCCGATGCACGACGACGAGAAAGCTGTGCCGCCCGTTGTCGAGCTCCGGCCCGGCATGCGCGAGCAGCGGCTGGTAGCCGGGCGGCAACTGCGCGGCGATCGATTTCGGCAGGTCGCCGGCGCGGGCGTTGAACGAAAACGCGGCGAGCAGCGGGAGGAGCACGAAGGGCAGGCGGGAAACGCGCATCACGGGGTGTCCGGTCGAAATGAAGAAAGAGGTGCCGATGGCGTGGCGGTTACAGGTCCCGCCCGAGAAACTCGGTGCCCGGCACCGGATTGAACGCGACCGGCGGCGCGGGCGTGAAGCCGAGCGATGCATACAGTTTCCTGGCCGCGACGAACTCCGGCAGCACGTCGAGGCACATGCGCGCATAGCCGGCCGTTTTCGCGTCGTGCAGCAGCCGTTCGACGAGCTGGCGGCCGACGTTCAGCCCGCGCGCTTCGGGGCGCACGTAGACGCGCTTCATCTCGCACGTCGTGTCGTCGATCTCGCGAAACGCCGCGCAGCCCACCACGCGTTCGCCGTGCCAGGCGAGCAGCAGCAGCCCGCGCGGCGCCGCGTACTTGCCGGGAAGCGCGGCGATCTCGGGCTCGTAGTCCTGGAATTCGAGGCTGACGGTGGGGCTCGCGATGTACTCGCGGAAGATCGCCTCGACGACGCGGGCGTCGTCGGGATAGCGGGCGGCGCGGATCTCGATCATGGGGGGCGGCGCGAATGACGGGAAAGAGGGCCAGCATAGCAGCGCACGGCGGCTTTCGGCCATGTGCGAAGCGTGCCAGAATCAGCGCTTCGACCGTCGGAAACGACACGCAGGCGTCGGCGATTCGGCGTCGCTCACCAAGGAGACTTCGATGACTGCATCGGCTGCCGTACTCGCCATCCTGGCTGCGCTGTTTCTCGGCGCGATGATTCCGGGCCCGAGCTTCGTGCTGGTTGCCCGCAATTCGATCGGGCTGTCGCGCCGCGACGGGCTCGCCACCGCGCTCGGCATGGGCATCGGCGGCATCGTGTTCGGCGGCGTCGCGCTGGCCGGGCTCTACACGCTGCTGCAGGCGGTCGAATGGTTGTACGTGGGCCTCAAGCTGGCGGGCGGCGCGTACCTGATCTACATGGCGTCGAAGATCTGGCGCGGCGCTGACCGGCCGATCGCGATGGACGATCCGCAGGCGATGGCCGGCGGCAGCGCGCGCAAGTCGTTCTGGACGGGCCTCACGACCCAGCTCAGCAACCCGAAGACGGCAATCTGGTACGGCAGCATCTTCGCGGCGCTGCTCCCGCAGCATCCGCCGCTGTGGTGCTATCTGGCGCTGCCGCCGCTCGTGTTCGGCGTCGAGTTCGGATGGTACACGATCGTCGCGCTGTGCTTTTCCACGCGCCGGCCGCGCGAGCTTTACCTGCGCGCGAAGAAGTGGGTCGACCGCGTCGCCGCCGGTGCGATCACACTGCTCGGTCTTCGACTGATCCTGAATGCACCGAAAGCGGGCATCTGACCGCTTCCATTCCGTATCCACATCGCACGGCGGCCGGCCATTCCCGTGGCTGGCTGCCGGCGCGCACCGCGCGAACGCGCATCGGCATCACGCTTCGCTGAACCGTGCCAGCAGCGCCGCGAACCGCGTGTCGTCCGGAAATGCCTTCACTTCATAGCGCACCGGGCGATGCCCGGTGGCCGTCATCAGGTCGCCGCAGGTGCGCAGCAACTCGGTCATCGGCACGTAGGCCGACTGTCCGGTCGACTCACGATGGAGCGCGACGATATCCGTCTCGGGCAGCAGGGACGGCACCCCCTCGCTCCACACGCCGACGCTGAACAGGCTGCCGTCCTGGCGCTTGTACACCGAGTAGCTCGCCACGAAGATGTCGGTGCCGTCGCGCTCATGCACGTCGTTGAGCAGCATCCGCTGATCCTGGTAGTCGCCCGCGAGCTCGCCGATGCGCAGCGCATGCAGCTTCGCTTCGAGCCCTGCCGGCACGAAGCGCTGCCAGGCGGTGCCATCCCAGCGCAGCATCAGCGGCGGCAGCGCGCGCGGCTGCGCCTGCGCCTGTTCGGCGAGGTCGACCATGGCGGCGAGCCCGGCCGGATTGCGGTCGCCGGTGAGCAGCAGCACCGCGCGGTTCGGCGCCATCACGACCGGCGCGCCGGCGATCGGCTGCCGGTGGAGCAGGTCGGTCAGCAGCAGCCGTGCCGCGTCGTAGGAATCGTCGAATTGCGACAGGAATACCCCGTTCGGCAGCGCGGCCCACGGCGTCGACGATGCGGCCCGCAGGTTGTCGATCGCGATGGCGCAGGCTTCGTCGAACGAGACGCCCCATTGGTCGAGCGTCGAGGTCGGCAGGCGCGCGATGTTGAACTCGCCGTCGTACGCGATGCCGATCTCGATGTTCTCGCACAGCGGCCGGAACGCCAGCGCCAGTATGCCGGGCTGCCCGGCCAGTTGCAGTGCGGTCACGCAGCGTTCGGTCGCGCTGCGGATCACGGGGCGCAGCTTCGCGCGCGCGGCGGCGAAATCCGCCGGGATCTCGTGCTGCATCATCGCGTTCGCCTGCCGCTTCAGCACGGTGTCCCGCTCGGACGGCTTCGCGGCCGCATAGTCGCGAAACAGGTTGTTCAGGTTGATGATGTTCGACGGGACATCCGACTGGACGAGACAGCCCTTGTCGTCCTCGTGGCGCCAGGTGCGGGTGTCGCCCGATGCGCGCAGCGTGGCGATCAGGCGTTCGGCGAAGGCCTGCGGGGTCGGCGGTTTGCCGAAACGGTCGCGCAGGCGCGTGACGAGATTGGCAAGCATCGTGGGCGGTCGGGCCGGGCCCGTCTGTTGTCGTTGTGGGTCGGTGGCGCCCGCTCTCAGGGGCGTCACCCGCGGCCGGCACGCGTGGCTCGACGGGTGCTGCGATGGTAGCGCAACGCGGCAGGTATCGTCGGACGATATTCGCAACCGGCGGGCGACGTGGTTGAGGGCGAGGGCGAGGTCGAGTTCGAGGGCGAGGGCGAGGGCGAGGGCGAAGGCGAAGGCGAAGGCGAAGGCGAAGGCAAGGGCAAGGGCAAGGGCAAGGGCAAGGGCAAGGGCAAGGGCAAGGGCAAGGGCAAGGGCAAGGGCAAGGGCAAGGGCAAGGGCAACGGCAACGGCAACGGCAACGGCAACGGCAACGGCAACGGCGCGGCCGGACCGTCGCCGCAGCCACCCCCGGTCGCCCGCCAAGCCTTGCGCGGCGGGCGTTCGCGTGTGTCGCGCGCCGCGCCGAACGGCGCCGCTTCCCCGATTCTGGCGGCCGACCTCCCGGCGACGTGTAAACTGCTGCCTTTTTTGACGGTTTGCAGCATGGTGCAAGCACCTCCGCGCCCGGCGCTGAGCGGCCCGGCGCTCGTCCGGCTGCTCGCGCGCCTGGCCGATGCCGACGTCGCGGAATCCCGGCAGACGCTGTCCGACCGGCTGAGCCAGTGGCTCGGCTGGACCGACGCGATCACGCTGTCGTCCGCACTGAATGCGAGCCCGCCGGGCGTCGCGGCCGGCGTGCGCGGCTACGACGCGGAGCGCGACGGCGCGCGCGTGCGCCACGAGCTCGCGCAGGCGATCACGGCCACCAACCGGCCGCGAGCGCGGCGCCGGCCCGGCGATCCGCCGCCGCCGGCTGCCGACACGGCCGATTTCGCGGACTTCCGCCAGCGTTATCTGTCCCTGCAGCAGGACATGGAAACGGCGATCGGCCAGTTGCGCGGCCGCCTGCGGGTCGCGGTCGCCGCGCGCTCGTCCGGGATGGCGCGGCTCGCGACGCTCGACGCGATCATGGAGCGCGTGCTCGGCGCGCGCGAGCGCAGCCTGCTCTCGGCCATTCCCGCGCTGCTCGGCACGCGTTTCGGGCGGCTGCGCGACGCGGAGCGGCAGGCGCTGGCCGATGCCGAATCCGCGGCCGCAGCCGCAGCAACGGCCGACCCGGCCGATGACGGCGCGGTAGTGGCCGATGGCACGGCCGTCGCGGCGATCGTGCCCGGCGCATGGCTCGATACGTTTCGCGACGAGATGCAAAGCATCCTGCTTGCCGAACTCGAAGTCCGGTTTCAAACGGTAGACGGGCTGCTCGCGGCCCTTCGCACCAGCTAATCAACACGCTATGTCCAGAATTCGCCTTGATCTCGTTGTCTTCGTCGCCGGTCTGCTCGCTGTGGGCTGGATCGGCGTCGGCTATGTCGCGTCGAACCCGCTGGCGTCGGCCGTCACGCTGCTGATCGCCGCGTGCTACGTCGCCGGCGCATGGGAGCTGCTGCGCTACCGGCAGGCCACCGCAACGCTGTCGCGCGCGGTCGCCGGCCTGAGCGAGTCGCCCGCGAAGCTCGACACGTGGCTCGACACGCTGCATCCGGGCCTGCGTGGCGCCGTGCGCGCACGGGTCGAAGGCGCGCGCGTCGCGCTGCCGGGCCCGTCGCTCACGCCTTACCTCGTCGGCCTGCTCGTGCTGCTCGGCATGCTCGGCACGCTGCTCGGGATGGTCGTCACGCTGAAGGGCACCGGCGCCGCGCTCGAAAGCGCGACCGATCTCGACGCGATCCGCGCGTCGCTGATCGCGCCGGTGAAGGGCCTCGGTTTCGCGTTCGGCACGTCGATCGCCGGCGTCGCGACGTCCGCGATGCTCGGCCTGCTGTCCGCGCTCGTGCGCCGCGAGCGGATCGACGCGGCCCAGCAGCTCGACGCGAAGATCGCGACGACGTTGCGCGTGCATTCGTCCGCGCACCAGCGCGACGAATCGTTCCGGCTGCTGCAGCGCCAGGCCGACGTGATGCCGGCGCTGGTCGATCGTCTGCAGACGATGATGACGTCGCTCGAGGCGCGCAGCGTCGCGCTGCACGATCGCCAGATCGAAAGCCAGCAGGCGTTTTTCGACCGGACCGAGCGCGCGTATGCGGGCCTCGCGTCGAATGTCGGCGACGCGCTGAAGGAAAGCGCCGCCGAAAGCGCGCGCGTGGCGGGTGCCGCGCTGCAGCCGGTCGTCGCCGCGACGATGACGGGGCTCGCGCAGGAGATGGCCGCGCTGCGCGATACCGTGACGGGCGCCGTGCAGCGTCAGCTCGACGGGCTGACGGACGGTTTCGAGAAGACCACCGGCAACGTGACGGCCGTCTGGAACCGCGCGCTCGACGAACAGCGCCGCGCGGGCGACGCCGTCGCGCAGCAGCTGCAGACGACGCTCGGCCAGTTCACCGATACGTTCTCGCAGCGTTCGACGGACCTGCTCGACGGCGTGGCGACGCGCCTCGAATCGACCGAAAGCCGCCTGTCGGACGCATGGCGCGATGCGCTGTCGCGCCAGGAGCAGGTCGGCGAGACGCTGGCCGGCCAGCATGCGCGCGCGCTGGGCGACGCCGCCGCGACGTTCGAACGTCATTCCGGCGCGACGCTCGCCGCGATGCGAGAGTCGCACGCGGGGTTGCAGTCCGACCTGGCGGCGCGCGACGAACAGCGCGTCGCTGCGTGGAACGATTCGCTGGCCGCGATGGCCGCGAAGCTCGGCGACGAATGGCAGCGCGCAGGTGTGCACAGTGCCGGCCGTCAGCAGGAAATCTGCGACGCACTGGCGCAAACGACGCGCGATCTCACGGCACAGGCTTCGACGTTCGAACAACGCTCGAACGAGCTGCTGTCGACGATTCGCGATTCGCATACGGGCCTGCAGACGCAGCTTGCCGCACGCGATGAAGAACGCCTGTCGGCATGGAACGATTCGCTGGCCGCGATGGCCACGAAGCTCGGCGACGAATGGCAGCGCGCAGGCGTGCATAGTGCGGGCCGTCAGCAGGAAATCTGCGACGCACTCGCACAAACGACGCGCGATCTGACTACGCAGGCATCGACGTTCGAACAACGCTCGAACGAGTTGCTGTCGACGATTCGCGATTCGCATACGGGCCTGCAGACGCAACTGGCGGCGCGCGACGAAGAACGTCTCACCGCATGGAACGATTCACTGGCCGCAATGGCCACGAAGCTTGGTGACGAATGGCAGCGCGCAGGCGTGCACAGCGCGGGCCGTCAGCAGGAAATCTGCGACGCACTCGCCCAAACGACGCGCGACCTGACCACGCAGGCGTCGACCTTCGAACAACGCTCGAACGATCTGTTGTCGACGATTCGCGATTCGCATACGGGCCTGCAGACGCAGCTTGCCGCACGCGATGAAGAGCGCCTGTCGACATGGAACGATTCGCTGGCCGCGATGGCCACGAAGCTTGGTGACGAATGGCAGCGCGCAGGCGTGCACAGCGCAGGCCGTCAACAGGAAATCTGCGACGCACTCGCCCAAACGACGCGCGACCTGACCACGCAGGCATCGACCTTCGAACAACGCTCGAACGAGCTGCTGTCGACGATTCGCGATTCGCACGCCGGCCTGCAGACGCAACTGGCCGCGCGCGACGAACAGCGCCTGTCCGCATGGAACGACTCGCTCGCCGCGATGGCCGCCGCGCTGCGCGACGAATGGGCGCAGACGAGCGCGCAGGCCGCGACGCGTCAGCAGGACATCTGCGACACGCTGGCCCGCACCGCGAACGACATCACCGCGCAGGCGCAGGTGCATGCGAGCGACACGATCAACGAGATCGCGCGCCTCGTGCAGGCTGCATCGGAGGCGCCGAAGGCCGCGGCCGACGTCGTCGCCGAGCTGCGCCAGCGTTTGTCCGACAGCCTGGTGCACGACACTGCGATGCTCGAGGAACGCAGCCGCCTGCTCGCGACGCTCGAAACGCTGCTCGGTGCGGTCAACCACGCGTCGACCGAACAGCGCACCGCGATCGACGCGCTCGTCAGCACGTCGGCCGACCTGCTCGACCGCGTCGGCGCGCGCTTCAACGACACCGTCGATGCCGAAACGCGCAAGCTCGACTCGGTGGCCGCGCAAGTCACGGCGGGCGCTGTCGAAGTCGCGAGCCTCGGCGATGCGTTCGGGATGGCCGTGCAGGTATTCGGCGAGTCGAACGACAAGCTGCTGACCCATCTGCAACGCATCGAGGCCGCGCTCGAGAAGTCGCTCGCGCGCAGCGACGAGCAGCTCGAGTACTACGTCGCGCAGGCGCGCGAAGTGATCGACCTGAGCATGATGTCGCAGAAGCAGATCGTCGAAGACCTGCAGCAGCTCGCCGGCCGGCGGGCGAGCGTCGGAGCGTAACGCATGCACGACGAAATCGACGGCGGCGCGTCCTCCGCACCGGTATGGCCCGCGTTCGCCGACCTGATGTCGGTGCTGCTCGGCGCGTTCGTGCTGATCCTCGTCGGCGTGATCGGCATGCAGCTTCAGCTCACGTCGAAGCTCGAGGAAGCCGTGCGCGCGCGCCAGCAGGAAGCGCAGCAGCGCAAGTCGCTCGAGCAGGCGCTCGCCGGGCCGCTCGCGGCCGGCCGCGTGACGCTCGTGAACGGCCGCATCGGCATCAGCGGCAACGTGCTGTTCGCGCTGAACTCCGACCAGTTGCAGCCTGCGGGCCGCGACCTGCTGAAGACGCTGGCCGCGCCGCTGGGCGCCTACCTGAAGACACGCGACGAGATCCTGATGATCAGCGGCTTCGCCGACGACCAGCAGGTGCATGCGGGCAACCGCCAGTTCACGGACAACTGGGAACTGTCGGCCAAGCGTGCGTTGACGGTCACGCGTGCGCTGATCGACGCCGGCGTGCCGGCGTCGTCGGTGTTCGCGGCCGCGTTCGGCTCCGAGCAGCCGGTCAGCTCGAATGCGGACGATGAAGGCCGCGCGAAGAACCGCCGCGTGGAGATCGCGCCGGTGCCGCGCAAATCGGCATCGAACGGAGGGAAGGCGCAGTGACCGGCGACGCGACGCACGTCCGCACGACGCTCGACGCTTGGCGCGAGCAAGGTGCCGACCGGCTCGATCCGGTGCGCTTTCACCGGATCGACGCGCTCGAACGGCGCGCGGCCGCGCTCGAAGGCGATGCACGCGCGTTGCTCGACGCACGGCTGGCGACGTTGCTCGAAGGCTTCGCGGAGGTGGTGGCGTGCGCTGGTGAAACGGCCACCGCAAGCGCCGCGGTAGAGGCGCCCGCGCGTGGCGCGCTGGCGGCACTCGTCGAGCGGCTCGCGCGCGATGCGCAGGCCGACCGGCGCGGGCTCGATCCCGAGCTGGTCGACTACTTCCGCACGATGTGGTCGAAAGTCCGCACGGAACAGCAGTACCGTCAGTCGCTCGACCAGGTGCCGCGTAACGCGGGGCCGCTCAATTCGAACAGTCTCGTGCACCGGTCGCTCGCGACGATGCGCGAGTTGTCGCCGGCTTATCTGCAGCAGTTCCTGTCGTATGTCGACGCGCTCGCGTGGCTCGAGGATCTCGCCGGCGGCGGCGCGCAGCCCGAGAAGGAAGCGCCGCGCGCGAAGGCGGTGAAGAAGGGCACGCGCGGCAAGAGCCGCTAGCGTGCGACCGCATGCGGCGGCGATCGGAGTCCGTTACATCGACACACGGCCCGACGTCGTCGCGTTCCGATACCGGGCCGCGCTGATGAACTTCGAAAAGCGCTCGCACCAGATCACGACCGACGTGTACTGCGCCGGGTTCACGTCGGCGGGAAGCGGCACGACGAAATTGCCGAATGTCTTCAGGTCAGCCACTCGTGCGGCACGCGCCTTGATCGCGAGGAACGACGCCCGGGTATCGACAAATTCCGGCACGAGATAGATCTTGTAATCGGGCCCCGGCGCAATGTCGCCTTCGAAGGCGATCGACGAATCGGTGATGGTCAGCTTGCCGTCGGCCCAGTGCAGCGCATCGCTGCCCGGCAGGTCGCGTTCGAAACGGCTGGTATGACGTGCGTTTTCGGCGGCCACCTGCAGTTCGACGGCGCTTGCGCCTTCCGATGCCGTCAGGATCGGAAGGACGTAGATGCCGGCGGCGAATGCAACGAGCCCCGTCGCGACGTGCGACGCGATCAGCATCCAGATTCTGGTTTTCATATCGGACCCCATGAGCGAGAACGGTGGTTGGCGCAAGGCCACAACCCTGTAGTCGCACGGGCCGGCAAAATCTGACACCCGGTCGGCATTCGCTTGCGCACGCCGTATGCATCGGGCAGGACGCCCGACTGCCGCACGGCGGCACGATGCCGAAAAAATTCAGCGGGCGCGTGTCATCTTTGCGCTGGCGGATCGACTCACTCTCCGTCGACAACGTCGTCGACGCTCAGGAGAGATCAGATGAACAAGCTTGCCCTGTATGTTCTCGCGACAGTTGCCGCGACCGCCTCCGTTTCCATTTCCGCATCCGCATGGGCCGCGCCGGAATCCACCGTGACGCGCGCGGAGGTCACGGCCGAACTGGCTGCCGTGCGTGCGGCCGGCTACCGTCAGACCGGCGAAGACCCGCACTATCCGGCGCGCCTCTCGGAGGCGCTGACGAAGATTGGTTCGAACGGGCCGTCGACGGCCGATACGAGTGGATACGGGACGATGTCGCCGACGGCGAGCGAATCGGGCTCGATTGCCCGCGAACTGCCGATCTATCGGGGACGATGAGCCGGGCCGGACATGATGCCTTTCGACCGGCGTCATGTCCGATTATTCCGGACTGCGACATGTTTTTTGAATGTGCAGCGTCAGGGTGATGGCTCGCCTTCCGTGATTGCCGCGCGCAGCGCATGCAACGCATCGGCCAGCGCCGACGCGAACGGCGGATGCGCGGCGATCCCGGCTGCGTCGAGCTGGCTTCCGAGGATCGGCAGCGTGATCGACGCGCGCTCGACGATGTTCGCCGACATCACCGACAGCGTTTCCCGCAGTGCCGCGTCCGCATGCGTCGCGCGCGGCGACGCATTCAGTACGGCGACCGGCTTGTACACGACGGCGTCGCACCCCACGATCCAGTCCAGCGCATTCTTCATCACGCCCGTTACGCCGTGCGCGTATTCCGGGCTCGCGATCAGCAGGCCGTCGGCGGCATTCACGCGGTCGATCAGGTCCCGCACGGCGGCCGGCGACGGAAATTCGGCGTCGGGATTGAACAGCGGGAATTCGCCGAGACGATCGAAGCGCACGATGCGCATGCCGCGCGGCGCGACGAGCGCGGCCGCATCGAGCAGCGCGGCGTTGTACGACTGCGCGCGGAGGCTGCCGCACAGCGCGACGATGTCGAGATGGCGGTCGGCGTGGGGGCGGGGATCGGTGGTCATCGATGTGCGTGTCGGTTGGCGCGTGGCGTAGCGGCGAGCGTCGCGCGGATCGCACGGATTATCGCACCGGTGTTCGAGCCGCGCTGCGCATGAACAGCTACCGCTACAATCGCTGGGATCGATCCCGTACGCGTGAGAGGGCGGATGCCTGGAAACGGAATGAAACAACAGGGGGCTGGCATGAACCAGTGTTCCGGAACGACTGTGGCAGCGCCGTGCGCTGCAATCAGGTGTGGGGGTACGGCCAGGCGTCGTGCCGTTGCACGCCGGTTGAACAGCAAGCGACAGTGACGTCGATGCCGTTCCGCAAACGCATCGGCCATGCCGACCTGCCGCCGACGGTTGTGGCAGCGATTCCGGCAGAAAGCTATCTAACGGCGCGCGATCGTCCCGACACGGCGACGTTGGTCGTCTGGGTCATCGATCCGACGCTCAATCGCCAGCGCGAACGCGAGTATTCGCATGCGACCGGCGCGTTCCTGACACTCGCCGAGCGTCACGCGCTGTGTCCGCCGAACCGGACGTTCGCGATGCCGGACGGGCGAGTGACCGTCCACGTCGGCTATCGCTTCGATCCCGACACGGGCGTCTGCAGCGAGACCTATGCGGCGTACGACAATGCAACCTCAGCGTTGCTCGTGCAGAGCGAGCAAATGTGTTTCTCGCCCGCGACGCGCGATCCGGAAGACGTCGTGCGCGATGCGCTGCGCAAGGCCGAGTTCCCGCGTACGTATGCCGGCTGGATCGTGCCGGAGCGAATCGGCTACTGGGTCGGCGTGCTGTACCGGCAGCGCCGTCAGGCCGGAGAGTCGGGCGCACACGAGGATGCGGCGTTCACGGCCGCGCTGGTCGAGCAGATGAAGCGTGTCGATCCGAACATCGAATGGCTGCTTCCGTCGGTGCTCGCCGAGCTCGCCCGGATGGAGATGACGGACGCACACCTCTTGCGTGCGGCGTTCAGCGAACGAACGGGCATCGCGATCTAGCGCGGCGTTGCCCGGTGCATGAACGCTCACATGCCGGCGGCACCGGCCATCCCCGTCACGCGCGCGAATTCCCCGATTCCCCATCCATTGCCGAGCATCAGCCGCCGCGTATGCAGCGCACCGTGCACGTCGTCGGCGACGGTTTCACCGAGATAACGCAACGCACGCCCGTCGATATCGACGAAGCCGTGCCGGTAATCCTGCGCGAGCGCCGTCCACAACTGCGCGGCGCCGACCGACTGGCGCGCGCCGCTGATCAGGCACAGGCCCGCGCCGAGCCCCCAGCGATACAGCGTCGTCGCGACACCCTTGCGTTGCGCGGACCCGCGCAGCCGCGTATGCGGCGCGCGCAGGTAGCGGTCGGCGCGACGCGGGATTTCAGGCAGGCGGTTGAATACCGTATAGCCGGCGAGCTGGCGCGCGGCCGGATCTTCGACATACAGGAAGTATTCGCCGTCCGCTTCGCGGTGGCGGACGATCAGGCCGGAGCAGCCGAGCGCGACCGCCGGCAGGCCGTGCAGGCGATGGCCCGGCTGGTGGAGACGCGCGTAGAGCGTGTCGAGTTCATCGTCGATGTCGTGCTGGGAATGCTGTACGTCGATACGCATGGCAAAGGTCGCCCGTCCCGGGCGGTCCGAGAAAGTGGTTCATCGCAAAAGGGGGAAAGGAATGGGTGCGGCCCCCGGGCTCGGCGAAGCGAGCCGGGGCCGCGAATCAGCTGGGGATGTGCTGGAAACCGGCGGCGATCGCGGCGAGGCCCGCGATGCAGAGTGCGAACAGGATCAGGACTTTGTGGATCACGTCTCTCTCCTCATGAATGCGCGGCGCCGAAGGGCGGCATCGCGGAGACGGTGAGCGGCGGGCACGGCCCGCGCGGCCGTCGTGCGGGACGACGGTCGAAGGTCCGGGCGACAGCGCGCGGGTCGGGCGCTGTATCGCACGCGGACGGCCAGCACCATACGCGACGCGATTCCGGTGGGCAATCGGACAGGAGATGAAAAGCGACGAAAGGCGAAGAATCGCGTCGTTTCGCGACAATTGGCCGCATGAGGTCGTGCCGCCGCCTGAGCGGAAGGCGACGCGGGCCGGCCCGGCGGGTGCGGTCGGGCAGCGCGCACGCGGCTGGTGCCGCTCAGTCGAACCGACTACACTGCGCAGTCAACGCACACCGCAAGGATTCCTCCATGGGAGCCGGCCCGTCCACGGATCGCTAAGCCGCAACGACCTTCGTCAACCGGTCGTTGCGGCGATCTCCCGTTGTCCCTCGCTGACCAGGCAGATCGCCGCCAGATTCCCTTTTCTGAGCGGATGCCTTGTCATGCCTGAACAATCCACGCCCGTCTGGGCCTATTCGTTGCCGTCGGCGCTGCTGCTGATGGCGCCTTTCGATCTCCTCGCGTCGCTGGCGATGGATGTGTACCTGCCGGTGATCCCGGAGATGCCGTCCGCGTTGGGTACGTCACCGGCCATCGTCCAGTTGACGCTGAGCGTCTACATGGTCGTCCTCGGCCTGGGCCAGATGATCTTCGGCCCGTTGTCGGACCGCGTCGGCAGACGCCCGGTGGTGCTGGGCGGCGCACTGTGTTTTGCGGCGGCTTCCCTGGCGCTTGCGATCGCCACCGGCGGCGGCTTGTTCGTCGCGCTGCGCGTGCTACAGGCACTGGGCGCGTCGGCCGCCCTCGTTGCCACGTTCGCGACCGTTCGCGATGTCTACGCCGATCGCCCCGAAGGCCGCATGATCTACAGCCAGTTCGGTGCGATGCTGGCGTTCGTGCCCGCGCTGGGCCCGCTGCTGGGCGCGGCCATCGCGACGGCCTGCGGATGGCGCGCGATCTTCGCGACGCTCGGCCTGCTGGGTCTGCTCGCGTGCGGCCGCGCGTGGCCACGCTGGCACGAAACGCGGCCGCGGACGGCGAACCGGCAGGGGCTGTCCGTCGCAACGATTCTCGGCAGCCGGCCTTTTCAGGTTCATACGCTCGCGTTTGCCGCCGCGATGGGGGCGTTCTTCGTGTTCTTCTCCACCGCGCCGCGCGTGCTGGTCGGCGGTGCCGGCTATTCCCGCGAGGCGTTCAGCGTGGCCTTTGCGACCGTCGCGATCGTGATGGTTGTCGTGTCTCGTTTCGCAGGGACGTGCGTGTCGAGGTGGGGCGAGGCGGGCTGCGTTGCGCGAGGGGCGCTCACGATGATGACGGGGGCGATCGTGCTGGCCGTCTGCACGGTCCTGGCGAAGCCGTCGTTCGCGACGTTCGTGATGCCGATGTGGCTGGTTGCGGTCGGTATCGTGCTGATGTCGTCGGTGTCGGCGAACGGTGCGCTGCGCGATTTCGGCGCTGCCGCCGGCAAGGCGGTTGCGCTCTACTACGCGGTGCAGGGCATGATCGTCACCGGCGTGGGGACGCTCGCGACGCTGGTCTTCGACGGCGCGACCGCGTGGCCGCTGGTGGCCTGCTGCTTCGGCATGGGCCTCGCGAGCTTCGTCGCGATCACGGCGCTGACGCGTGCGACCGGTCGCGCGTGTGACGGGCGCGACCGCGGCGCCTTGTTCGACTGAGCATGCAGCGCCGCGCGGCGTTTCCGTGAAGTGGCGGGGCCGCAGGCCCCGCCTTTTGCCGCCGCGTCAGGCCGGCGCGCGCTGCCCGAATGCCTGCTTGATCCGCGCGAACAGCCCGTGTTGGGCGATCCATTCGGCATACGCGCGATAGTCGGGATCGCGCATCAGGTGGCGCTCTTCCGTCTTCGCCCGCGTGTAGTAGATCAGGTTGACCGCGACGAGCCCCGCGCAATGCATGAGCCCGATCTGCCAGCCGAGCGGCTCGACGAACGGCACCGACACCATCCAGTACGACAGGTTCTTCGTGATGTACGCCGGATGCTTCGTGAAGCGGTACGGGCCCGACGTGATGATCCCGCGGTTGGTGAGGTTCGAGAAGCGCAGCCCGAACGAGATCGTGCACAGCGCGTAGGTCAGCAGCAGCAGGATGATCACGGCGCCCCAGATCACGCGCAGCGTCGGCGCCGACATCAGCCAGTTGTCCCAGAACATCGAGCCTTCGTAGCGGATGTAGTTGTTCGAGAACAGCGACCAGAACGGCTGGTAGCACATCAGCGCGGCCACCCAGCCGAGCGTCGTCGGCTCGACGGTGCGCACATGGCTGTCGAGGATGCGGAACGTGCACAGGTAGCCGACGGTGCCGAACATCAGGTCCATCGTGAACGACAGGTCGTACATGAACACGAAGGCCGCGATCGTCATCGGCGCGTGCATCGCGTTCGTGAGCGACGCGGTCAGGTGATCGGCGTCCTTCGACAGGTAGACGGTCATCAGCGGCAGGAAGAACGCCTTCACGCCCCAGCCGGCCAGCATCTCGCGCACCGGCTTCCAGCTCGCGGGCTGCTCGCGGCGGAACAGGTAACGGCCCCACAGCAGGTACGCGTCGTCGGTCTCGCGCTGGTGGCGGTCCATCCACGCGAAATAGAACGGCGCGGCGACGATCACGTACGGCGCGAGCGAGCGCAACAGCGACCAGAACGGCAGGTAGAACGCGCCGTGGTATTCGGGCAGCAGCCAGTAGATCGTGCCGATGCCCGCATAGATCGACGTCAGCGCGCCGAGCCGCGTCGCGACGCGTGCGATGCCGAGCGGCCGGACGGCCTGCCGCGACAGGCCTGCGCTCGGGCGCAGGTACACGCGCGAGATGAAGATTTCGTGCAGCGCGATCGTGCCGATGATCGCGAGGCTGGCGATGACCGCGCGCGTGGCTGCATCGAGCGTCGGGTGGTCGCGCGTGATCCACAGCGCGAAGAGCCCGGCGGCGATGCCGAGCAGGCCGGCGCGCAGCGGCGTGGCGGAACGGGGTGGGCGGTCCTGGACCGCGGCGATGCCGTCAAGCGTGGAATTCATGATCGGATCCTCGTACGGATGAGGGCCGGCGCCCCCGCTTGGCGGGTGACGCCGGCCGTCGGCCGGGCTTTGTATGGATGCGCGCCCGGCCATTGGCCTGTGGTTCTGATAGGTAAAGCGTTACTTCTTGTTGCCGCCGCCCAGCAGACCGCCCAGGAGGTTCGTCACCGGCGACAGCAGGTTGCCGGCGCCGCCCGCGGCACCGCCGTTCGAGCTGCCGGTCAGGCCGCCCACCACCGAGCCGCCACCCGCCGGCGTCGTGACCGCGCCGGCTGCACCGCCGGGGCTGGCCGTGCCGATGGCGCCCGCGGCGCCTGCCGGCGTCGTCAGCGCACCCGCCACCGTGCCGACCGGGCCGCTCGACAGCAGGCCGCCGAGCGTGCCCGTCACGTTGCCGCCCGGCGTCGTGACCGTGCCGGTGAGGCTGGCGCCGAGCGGGGTCAGCGAGTTGACGAGGTTGGTGACCGGCGCCAGCAGGCCGCCGATACCCGCGCCACCGATGCCGCTGGTGCCGCCCGTGCCACTCGTTCCGCCGGTACCGCTCGTGCCGCTCGAACCGAGGCCGCCGAGCGCACCCGTCAGCGAGCCCAGCAGGCCCGTGACCGGTCCGAGCGGGCCGCCGCTGCTCGTGCCGCTGGTGCCGCCCGAACCGCTCGAGCTGCCGCCGCCCAGGCCGCCCGTCAGCGTGCCGAGCAGGCCCGTGATCGGGGCGAGCGGGTTGCTGCCGCCCGTGCCGCTGCTGGAGCTGCCCGCGTTGTTGTCGTGGACGAGGCCGCCGGTGGACGTCACCGTGTTGCCGAGCTGCGCCACGACGCCGCCGAGACCGGCGCCGAGCGGGTTGTCGGTTGCGCCGCCGACCTTCGTGCCGGCGCTGGCGAGGCCGTTGCCGAGTGCGCTCAGCAGGCCGTTGAGCGGCGTGCCGAGCAGCGTGACGCCGCCGAGCGTCTGCGTGGCGCCCGGCGTCGTGACACCGCCGGTCAGCGTGTTCGTGATCGGGTTGATCACCTTGCCGACCTGCGTTTCGAGCTGCTGGACCGGCGAGCTGTTCAGCGCCGTGTTGAGGCCCGACGCGGTCGAGTTGACGGCGCCGCCGACGGTGTTGACGAGATCGCCGACGAGCGTCGTGACCGGCGACAGCGGCGACAGCGGGCCGGAGCCGAGGCTCTTCACCGCGTTGCCGAGATTGTTGACCGCGCCGCCGGCGCCGGTCAGCAGGCCGGTGGTCGACGTCAGCGTCGGTCCGAGCGGGTTGGCCGACACGCCGATCGAGCCGAGGCCGGCCGCGACGCCGTTGCCGAGCGCCTGCACGCCGTTGCCGAGGCTCGTGACTGCGTTGCCGACGCTGGTGGCCGTCGTCGGGTTCGTGCCGGGGATCTGCACGCCGCCGATCTGGCCGCCGCCGTTCGCGACCGTCGTGCCGACTGCCGTCACGAGGTTGCCGGATTTCTGGAGGACATTGCCGAGGGGGGTGATGCCGGTGCCGGAGGTGCCCGACGTGCCGGACGTGCCGGACGTGCCCGACGTGCCTGACGTACCGGAAGTGCCCGACGTACCGGAGGTGCCCGAGGTGCCGGAAGTACCCGACGTACCGGAAGTACCCGACGTACCGGAAGTACCCGACGTACCGGAAGTACCCGACGTACCGGAAGTACCCGACGTGCCGGAAGTACCTGAGGTGCCGGAAGTACCCGACGTACCGGAAGTGCCCGACGTGCCGGAAGTGCCCGACGTACCGGAAGTGCCCGACGTACCGGAAGTGCCCGACGTGCCGGAAGTGCCCGACGTACCGGAAGTACCTGAGGTGCCGGAAGTACCCGACGTACCGGAAGTACCCGAGGTGCCGGAAGTGCCCGACGTACCGGAAGTGCCCGACGTACCGGAAGTGCCCGACGTGCCGGAAGTGCCCGACGTACCGGAAGTACCCGAGGTGCCGGAAGTACCCGAGGTGCCGGAAGTACCCGAGGTGCCGGAAGTACCCGACGTGCCGGAGGTGCCCGAGGTGCCGGAAGTGCCCGACGTGCCGGAAGTGCCCGACGTACCGGAAGTACCCGAGGTGCCGGAAGTACCCGAGGTGCCGGAAGTACCCGAGGTGCCGGAAGTACCCGACGTGCCGGAGGTGCCCGAGGTGCCGGAAGTACCCGACGTACCGGAGGTGCCCGAGGTGCCGGAAGTACCCGACGTACCGGAGGTGCCCGACGTACCGGAGGTGCCCGACGTACCGGAGGTGCCCGACGTACCGGAGGTGCCCGACGTACCGGAAGTACCCGACGTACCGGAAGTACCCGACGTACCCGAGGTACCCGAGGTGCCCGACGTCCCGGAAGTCGTACCCGACGTGCCGGAAGATCCCGAGGTACCAGAAGAACCCGACGTCCCCGAAGTCCCCGAGCTGCCGCCCGTCCCTGACGTGCTCGGCTTGATCGTCGGCGGCGTCGTCGGTCCATCGACCGAGCCGCAGCCATAGAGTGCGAGCAGCGACGAGACGGCCATCGTTACCGTCGTCTTCTTGAAGAGTTTGTGCATGTTGGCCTCGACATTGGAAGTGTGTCCAAGCCTCCTCTGCAAATTCCGCGCCACGACAGCATTCCCGAAACGGTGGCGCGCTTTATTGCAGGAATCGGGAATATACGCGCGATTTAAACGGAGTTCCGGCGCTTTCGCGCGACGGGCACGCAGGGTGCGCCGGCGTGGCGGTTGCGATGTTCCCGAAAGCCGCCGTAACGCGCGGCGCGATGTTACGTAGCGTTCGATATCGCGTGACGCCGGCGGCCGCGAACCGAGGGCCGCATCTTTGACGAAACTGGCCGGCCCGATGAACATGGCGCGACATCCCCGGCTGCCGACGACGCCGCCGCAGCCACGACTCCACACAGGACACGGACATGAGCGAACAGGACAGGGAATACGGCAAGGCGCGACGCACCGACGTGATGGGCGAAGCGTTCGTCGAGCGCGCGATGCGCGACCTCGACGGTTTTTCGCGCCCGCTGCAGAACTGGCTGAACGAGCACGCGTGGGGCAGCACGTGGCAGCGGGGCGGGATCGACCTGAAGACGCGCAGCCTGTGCACGTGCGCGATGCTGGCGGCGCTTGGCCGTAGCACGGAACTGAAGGGTCACATTCGCGGCGCGCTCAACAACGGCGCGAGCCTCGTCGAGATCCGCGAGGTGTTGCTGCACAGCGCGCTGTACGCGGGCGCGCCGGCTGCGGTCGAGGCGTTCCGCAGCGCACGGGAGGTGATCTCGGATCTCGGGCTGTCGGTGCCCGACGACGAAGCCTGATTCCGCCGCCGCACCGGCGGCACGCCACGGAATCAGGCCCGGTCACGCGGTCGCGGCTTACGCGATGCGTGCCGCCGGCGCGGCCACCTCGACCGGCGCGGCAGCGACTTCGAGCAGCCAGTCGGCCGTCGCTTCCGGAATCGTGACCGGCAGCATGTGCCCGCCCTCGACGACCTTCAGCCGCACGCGCGCCGACTTTTTCGCGAGCGCTTCGCCGTGCTCGCGCCAGTTCAGGATCGGATCGGCACGGCCGTACAGCACGTCGACCGGCAGCGCGAGGTCCGGGTAGCGGCGCTCCATCGCGGGCAGGTCGACCGGTGCCGACAGCAGGTCGGTCGCGGTCGCATAGAACACGTGCGGGCGCATCCCGAGCAGTCCACCGCCCTTGACCGGGAAGTCGCGCGGCACGTCTTCCGGCGCGAACACCTGGCGCACGGCCTTGCGGCCGGTCAGGATCGTCAGCGGAATCGCGAAGGTCCACGACACGAAGCGGCGCACCAGCGGCGAGGGCAGCATCAGCGGCTTGAACGGCGCGGGCGGCTCGCTCTGCTCGTGCGACAGCGGCGCGATCAGCGCGAGCCGGCTCACGCGGTCCGCATGATTGAGGCCGACCGCGAGCGCGATCGCGCCGCCGAGCGAATGGCCGACCAGCACCGGTTTGTCGAGCTGCAGCGCGTCGATGAACGCGGCGACCGTGCGGGCCTGCGCGAACACGTTCGCCTGCGAGCCCGCGCCGCGGAGCGAGCGGCCGGCGCCCGGCCGGTCGATGAGGATCACGCGATGCTGCTGCGCGAGCCGCGCGAGCGGCAGGTACGCGAAATTGCGCAGTTGCCCCGCGAGCCCGTGGACGAACACGAGCGGCGGGCCGTTGCCGTATTCGACGTAGTGGATGCGGTCGCCGCCGATGTCGACGAAGCGGCCTTCGGGCGGAAACGCGCGCGTCACGCGGCGGGCCACGTAACCGGTAAACAGCGCGAGCGCGGCGAGCACCGCGACGACGCCGAGCAGCACGTTCTGGATCAGATGGAGCGTATGGGTCATGTCGGCCTCAGCGGGTTTCGAGTGCGGGTTCGGCAACCGGCGTCGTGGCGGCCGGGCCGGCTTTCGCGCGGCGTTCGAACTGCATCGCCGAATCGGCGAGTCCGCTGAACTTCAGCGATGCGAGATCGAGCACGTAGTTCTGGTGGAACTTCCACGGCTTGCTGTGCCCCTGCTTCGGCAGGATGCCGGCCGCGCGCTGGATGTAGCCCGAGCTCAGGTTGACGGCCGGCACGTTGCCGGGATCGCCGGTGCCGAGCCGTGGCACGCAGGTGTCGTAGCCGTTCGCGCGCATGTGGTTGAGGAGCCGGCACACGTAGCGCGCGATCAACTCGGCCTTCAGCGTCCACGACGCATTCGTGTAGCCGAACGACGACGCAAGGTTCGGTACGTCGCTGTACATCATCCCCTTGTACGACACGGTGTCCGGCAGGTCGACCGCGCGGCCGTCGACGGTGACGCGCGCGCCGCCGAGCATCTTCACCTTCAGCCCGGTCGCGGTGACGATCACGTCCGCGTCGAGCTGCTGGCCGCTCTTCAGCTTGAGGCCGGTCGGCGTGAAGCGCTCGATCTCGTCGGTGACGATCGACGCGCGACCCGAGCGGATCGACTTGAACAGGTCGCCATTCGGCACCAGGCACACGCGCTGGTCCCACGGCATGTAGCGCGGCGTCAGGTGTTTCGCGACGTCGAAGCCGGGGCCGACCTGCTTGCTGGCCGCGCGGATGATGAACTGCTTCGTCCGGTCGGGCTTGCGGCGCGACACGTTGTACAGGTACATCGTCAGCAGTACGTTCTTCACCCGCACGAGCCGGTGCGCGAGCCGCGACGGCAGCACGCGGCGCAACGCGTTCGCGATCTTGTCGCGGGCGGGCAGCGACACGATGTAGGTCGGCGAACGCTGCAGCATCGTCACGTGCTGCGCATCGGCCGCCATCGACGGCACGAGCGTGACGGCCGTCGCGCCGCTGCCGATCACGACCACGCGCCGGTTCGCGTACGACAGGTCCTTCGGCCAGTGCTGCGGATGCACGAGCTTGCCTTCGAACGTGTCCATCCCCGCCCAGTCGGGCAGGTAGCCGGCGTCATAGTCGTAGTAACCGCTGCACATGAACAGGAAGCGGCAGGTGTACACGAGCGTGTCGGTCGCGCCGTCCCGCGTGCGCTCGATGCGCACCGTCCAGCGCGCGCGGTTCGAATCCCAGTCGGCCGCGACCACCTTCTGGCCGTAGCGAATCGTCTTGTCGATGCCGTATGCGCGTGCGGTGTCGCGGATGTAGTCGAGGATCGTCTGACCGTCCGAGATCGCCTTGTCGCTGTGCCACGGCCGGAAGCTGTAGCCGAGCGTGAACATGTCGGAATCCGAACGGACGCCCGGATAGCGGAACAGGTCCCAGGTGCCGCCGATCGCGTCGCGCGCCTCGACGATCGCCACGCTGGCATACGGGCAGCGCTGCTTCAGGTGATAGGCCGCGCCGATGCCGGACAAGCCGGCGCCGACGATCAGCACGTCGAGGTCGTAACTGTCGCCACGGGCGTCGGGAGCGGGCGGCGCGGTGCGCCGGTCGGTCGTCGTCGAGGTCATGCGAGGTCCTTGGTCGGCGTGGTCGGGAGCGCGGCCGGGGTATCGGCGCGTTCAAGGTTGCGGGCACGGGCGCGGCGTACGTGGCGCAGCATCAGCCACTGGTAGCCGGCACCGAGCAGGCGCGCGATCCGGTCGAGCCGGCGCGCGTCGGCGCCGACGAGCACGCGGCGCGCATTGCGCTCGACCCCCGCGAGGATCTGCCGCGCGGCGTCGTCGGCCGTCGTCGCGTTGATCAGGCGGTTGGCCTGGCGGCGATGAGTCGCTTCGTCCTGGCCGGTGAGCGCATGGATGCTGGTATCGACGCGGCCTGCGTCGACGATGTTCGTCGCGACGCCGCCCGGATGCACGCAGGTCGCGCTCACCGGCGCACCGTCGAGTTCGAGCTCCATCCGCAGCGCCTCGGTGAAGCCGCGCACCGCGAACTTGGTCGCGTTGTACGCGCTTTGGGTGGGCATTGCGACGAGGCCGAACAGGCTCGACGTGTTGACGATGTGCCCGTCGCCCGATGCGCGCAGATGCGGCAGGAATGCCTGGGTGCCGTGCACGACGCCCCAGAAGTTGATGCCGACGATCCACTCGAGATCGGCGATGCGCGCGGTCTCGGCGCTGGCGGCCAGCGACACGCCCGCGTTGTTGAAGACCAGGTTGACCTTGCCGTGCTCGGCGCGCACGAAATCGGCCCACGCGAACACCGCATCGCGGTCGGACACGTCGAGCCGCCGCGTGCTCACGCGCACGCCGTGCTGCGCGCAGGCGGCCGCCGTGCCGGCGAGCCCGACGTCGTTGACGTCGCTCAGTGCGACCTCGCAGCCGCGCCGCGCGAGCTCGACCGCGAGGCTGCGGCCCATGCCCGAACCGGCGCCCGTGATCGCGGCGACTTTGCCGGAAAACCCGTTCATCTGTTGCTCCTCCCGTTCCGCTTGCACTGCGCCGGCGGCGCGTCTAATGTGGTGTTGTTCGTCACCACTTTAGTTTTCGGGTGTCCTGATGTCAAATAGCGGAATGGAGAAAGCACTCGAAACGGAAAAAAGGGGCCGGTCGTATGGCGGCGTGGCGCCCGAGGTGCGGGCCGCGGAGCGTCGCGACGCACTGATCCGCGCGGCGACGCGCGTGTTCGGCACGGTCGGATTCCGCAAGGCGACCGTGCGGTCGATCTGCCAGGAAGCGAAGCTGAACGATCGCTATTTTTATGCAGCGTTCGAGAGCACCGAGGATTTGCTGCGCTGCACCTACCTGCATCACGCGCAGCAGCTGCACGAAGCGGTCGCGCGGGCGGTGGCCGAGCGCGGCGGCGATCTGCGCGAGAGCGTCGATGCGGGGCTCGCCGCGTTCTTCGCGTTCCTGCGCGACCCGTGCGCGGCGCGCGTGCTGCTGCTCGAGGTGATGGGCGTGAGCGCGGACACCGACATGACCTACCAGCGCATGCTGATCGACTTCGGCAAGCTGATCATGGCGATCGGCGCGCCGCGCGAAGCGGCGACGCCCGCGGAGCGCATCGAGCAGCGGCTGATCGGGCTCGCGCTCGTCGGCGCGATGACGAACGTCGGCGCGGCGTGGCTGCTTACCGAATATCGCGATCCGGAGGCACAGATGGTCGCGAGTTGCAGGAAGGTGCTGCTGGGGACGCTGCGGGAGGCGGGGTAGATTCGCGGGAACGGGGCCGGTTGCCCGCGATCATGCATGCCGATAATCGATAACAAGGAACCTATGCAAGCACGAAACCGATGGTTGCGCCGCATGACGTCGGCAGGGATGGCTGTCTCTGCCCTGGGGCTGACGGGCTGCGGCTGCTGGCCGTTCAGCGAGTCCACGACCTACGAAACCGTGTGGAAATCGCAGACTTTCGCGGCGAAATTCAAGAACCGGGACCAGGAAGGGGATCGATGCCGCGATGCGATCTACACGCGACACCTCAAGGGCGCCATTGCGGCGTGCAAGAACGGGGAATATGAAAAGATCCGCAACGTCATTACCGGTGAGCCCGTGAAGCTCAGCCTGGCAAAGGCGACTTGCGAAGAGGCGCAGGACGAACTGGATCATGGCCTGCCCACCGGGTTTGACCAGCGGATCTTCAATCTGAAGCCGCTGCCCGACGAGTACGAAGCGTGCATGGCCGACAGCGGATTCAAGCGCGAACAGGTCGAGAAGAAGGCGTGCTACGTCAAGTTCATGTGACAGGCTTGCTGTCTGGCGAGACTGGCGTTGGACCATGGCAGCGGCGAAGCGGAACTTGCCGTCATGGATGTCGGATCATGCGACGCGCATGAAGAGATTCGTCCTCGGCCCGCCGCGCCGCCTTCTTTCGCTAAGCAGGGCGTGAACGCTTCGCCATGGGCGCCCCCACCGTCTCCCCGATCCTCGCCTTCATCGCATCGACGAACGCCCGCACTTTCGGCGAAGGCAGCCGCGTCGACGGATACACCGCATGAATCCCGGCCGGTGCCGAGCGCCACGCGGGCAGCAGCCGCACGAGCCGGCCGGCCGCGACGTCGTCGGCGGTCGAGAAATCCGTCAGCAGCCCGAAGCCGCCGCCCGCCAGCACGATCGCGCGGCACGCGGTGGCAGTGTTCGACACGACCTGCGCGACACAGCGCACGGAAGCGGTGCCGCCGTTCACATCTTCGAGTTCGACCGTTTGCGGGCGCGGCAGCGTCGACAGCATCACGAACGGCAGCGCGGCGAGCGCATCCGGATCTTGCGGTCGCCCGTGGCGCGCGACGAACGCGGGGCTGGCGACCAGCCATTTCTCGTACGTGCCGAGCTGCACCGCCCGATAGTTCGAATCGGCGAGGCGGCCGATGCGGATCGCGACGTCGAGGTTGTCCGCGACGAGATCGACCACGCGGTCGTTCGCGACGAGTTCGACGTCGAGCCCCGGATGCCGGTCGCGCAACGCGACGACGGCAGGCGCGACGACCAGCGCGCCATAGTCGATCGGCACGCTCACGCGCAGCGTGCCGCGCAGCGGCCCCGTGTCGGACGACACCGCGTCGAGCGCGCTTTCGGCAGCGCGCACGATGTCGCGGCACGCGTCGTAGAACGCCCGCCCCGCGTCGGTCACGCTCAGCCGCCGCGTCGTGCGCACCAGCAGGTTCGCCCCGACCTCGGATTCGAGGCGCTGCATGTGCGTGCTGACGACCGTCTTCGCCAGGCCGAGCCGCTCGGCCGCGGCTGTCAGTGAGCCGGCGTCGACCACCGCGACGAAGATCGCCAGCCGGTTCAGGTTCACGTCGCGCAGATCGGCCATCGTCGATTGTCCTATGAAAGCGGATAATGTTTCCTTGATTATCCGTCTTCTGGCGACGAACGGCGAGCGCTACGCTGCGGTTGTTCGTCGCCGATCCCCGGCGGCGCGAGATTCCGGAGTGTTTCCATGTCTGCCGCCAGCAAGCCTGCTTCGCCGATTCGTGTCTATTCGTTCCTGCTCTCGGGGCACGCCCATCGCGTCCGGTTGTTCCTGTCGCTGCTCGGCCTGCCGTCCGAGACCGTCGACGTCGATCTCGCTGCAGGCGCGCAGCGTGAACCGGCATTCCTCGCGCTCAATCCGCTCGGGCAGGTGCCCGTGATCGACGATGGCGGCACGGTGATCGCCGATTCGAACGCGATCCTCGTGTACCTCGCGAAGCGCTATGGCGACGCGCACTGGCTGCCCGACGACCCGGCCGGCGCGGCCGTCGTGCAGCGCTGGCTGTCGTATGCGGCCGGGCCGATCGCATCGGGGCCGGCCGCCGCGCGGCTCGTGACCGTGTTCGGCGCGACGCTCGACCAGGAGGCCGCCAAGCGCACGGCCGCGAAGGTGCTCGACGTGATCGACCGCGAGCTGGCCGGCAAGCCGTTTGCCGCCGGCGCACAGCCGACGATCGCCGATATCGCCGCGTATTCGTACATCGCACACGCGCCGGAGGGCGGCGTGTCGCTCGAGCCGTATCCGCACGTGCGTGCGTGGCTGGCGCGCATCGAGGCGCTGCCGGGCTTCGTCGCGATGCCGACGACGCGCGCGGGCCTGCTCGCCGCGTAACGCACACCGAAGCCGGGCCTGCTCAGGGAGAACGCGATGAACACCCCGACCGCCGTCGTACCGGGCTGGGAACTCGACAGTGCGCCGTTTCACGCGGGCGAACTCGCCGTGCAGCAGCGCGCGGGCGTGACGGAGGCTGCGGGTTCGGCCGGCCGACGCGGGATCCGGCGCTTCATGCCGGACCAGCACCGGACGTTTTTCGCGCAACTGCCGTTCTTCGTGCTCGGTGGCGTCGATGCGCACGGCCAGCCGTGGGCGACGCTACGGGCCGGCGCGCCGGGGTTCGTGACGTCGCCCGACGCGCGCACGCTGCGTATCGCGGCGCGCGCGCTGCCGGGCGATCCGCTGGCCGGCGCGTGGCAGCCGGGCGCGCCGCTCGGCGGGCTGGGCATCGAATTCGATACGCGGCGGCGCAATCGCGTCAACGGCGTCGTGCGCGCGATCGACGGCGATGCGTTGACGATCGCGGTCGAGCAGAGCTTCGGCAACTGCGCGAAGTACATCCAGGGCCGCAAGCCGACGTTCGTCGCACGGGAAGTCGATACGTCCGCCGCGCCCGACGTGTCGGACGCGTTGAACGATGCCGATCGCGCGCTGCTCGCGCAGGTCGATACGTTCTTCGTCGCGAGCGCGAACACGTCGGCGGACGCGGGCGCCGCGCGCGGCGCGGACGTGTCGCATCGTGGCGGGATGCCGGGCTTCGTGCGCGTCGACGATGCGCGCACGCTGACGACGCCGGATTTCAGCGGCAACCGCTTCTTCAACACGCTCGGCAATTTGCAGCACGATCCGCGCGCGGGGCTGCTGTTCGTCGATTTCGACAACGGCGACCTGCTGTATGTGGCTGCGCGCGCCGAGATCGTGTGGGACGGGCCGCTCGTCGCGTCGTTCGACGGTGCGCAGCGGGTCGTGCGGTTCCATGTGCGGGAGGTGCGGCGCATGCGCGCGGTGCTGCCGTTCCGGTGGTCGGCGGTCGAACGTGCGCCGCAGTTCGCGGCGATGGCGGCGGGTGCGGGTGCAGGCGCGAACGCAAACGCAAATGCAGCCGCAGCCGCAGCCGCAGTGGTGGTGCCGTCCGCATCCACACCCGAATCAACATCGGAATCAACATCAACATCAACATCGGCATCGACGCCCGCATCGACATCGGCACCCGCATGGCGGCCGCTGCGCATCGCAAAGATCGTCGACGAAGCGCGTGCGATCCGCTCGTTCCATTTCGAACCGGTGGACGGCGGCACGTTGCCCGCCTACGAAGCCGGGCAGCACCTGACGCTGCGCGTTGCGCTGCCGGGCAGCGATTCGCCGGCGATTCGTAGTTACACGCTCTCCGATGCACCGGGCGATGCGCATTACCGGATCACCGTGAAGCGCGAAGGGCGCGTATCGGCCTGGCTGCACGATCACGCGCACCTGGGCATGACGGTCGACGCGCAGATGCCGCGCGGCCGCTTCTCGTTCGATCTCGCGAGCCCGCGTCCGGCCGTGCTCGTGTCGGCCGGTATCGGCATCACGCCGATGATCGCGATGCTGCGCCGTGCACTGGCCGACGACCAACCGTCGCGTCGCGTGGTGTTCGTGCACGGTGCGCGCGAATCGGATGATCGCCCGTTCGCCGAGGAACTGGCACGCGTCGCGGCCACCGACGAACGGTTGTCACTCCACTGGTTCGACAGTCATCCTCAGGAAGGCTCGGCAGCCCATGCCGGCCGCATCGACATCGCTCAACTGAAACGGATCCTTTCGTTCGACGATTACGACTTTTACCTTTGCGGGCCGTCTGCATTCATGCGCGACTTGTACGACGGATTGCGCGCGCTGAACGTGCCGGACGAACGCATCCGTTTCGAGGCATTCGGGCCGTCGAGCGTGGTACGCAGCGCGACCCGCGCGGCCGCAACGCCAGCGGTGGCGAGCGTGCCGATCGTGTTCCGGCGTACGGGCCGCGAAGCCGCGTGGACGCCCGCCGACGGCACTTTGCTCGAATTCGCGGAGGGGCAGCGCGTGGATGTGCCGTCTGAATGCCGCTCCGGGTCGTGCGGCACGTGCGCGACGCGCGTGTTGTCCGGCGCGGTCGACTACGAGCAGGCGCCCGATGCACCGGTCGAACCCGGGTGCGCGCTGCTGTGCGTCGCGCGGCCCGTGCAAGGGTCGGAACCGCTCGTGCTCGACCGCTGACACACCCTGCGACATGCCGCCGCAGACGGCCTGCTGCGCGAAAAGCGCGCGCAACTGCTTCTTTTTTCGGATGCCGGTCGGATCGACGATAGCGTCAACCGATAGATGAAAGGAGCGCAATCATGAAACTGTTCGGCATGATCAAACTGGTCCTGTGGAGTTTCTTCGGCGTACGCAACAGCAAGGCGCACGCAACCGATCTCGCGAACGCCAACTTCACGCTGCTGCCGTTCGTGGCGATCATCCTCGCGGTACTCGTTGGGGCGGTCATCTACGGCGTCGTGCACCTGGTCGTCGATCCGACCGTGACGATGCAGGGGTTCTGACCAACCGGCCGCCGGATCGCGAGCGGGCACACGCTCCCGCTCCGAATCCCAGCCGCATGACCGGCGCGCACCTGCGCCGGTTATCGAGGCGGCCGTGCACGACGCCAGTCACGCGCACATCGGCACCGTCGCCGTGCCGCCCGAGTCGCACTTTCGCGATTCCCGCCTTCGACGCCTCCCATTTCGCCCGATTCCAGGGCGGCCAGCCCTGTCCGGGGTAAAATGCGCGCCGCGCCGCGATGTCGCGCGCGACGGGCACGCCGCTGTTCCATCGAACGGTGCGCGCAAGTACGTCGCGCCCGCACCGAGGCGTTCGAAGCGTCCCCCCGCATGACCAGACCGCGCGATGCAGCCGGCGCCCGACACGCCCCCGACGAATCCGTCGACGGCTGCGTCGGTTCCCGGTGCGTCACCTGAATCCGAGTCCCATCCTGCGTCTTTCCGGCCGAGCGGCCCGCTTGCGTGCCGTATCGTTCGGTTCGTCTGATGAATGTCGAGCCGGTGCATGCGTCCGGCGGAAGGGCTGGGTCCGGTCGCGGGCACGCTTCGCAGCTTCGTAACGGGTTTCGACAGGGTCGAGTGGCGAGTTTTCCATCCAGAACAATGACGGTGAATAGAACAACAGCGTCGCCCGCACGGCGGCGGCGCGCGAAGGTCGGGCTTGGCGTCGGTCTCGGCATCACGCTTTTCGCGGCACAGGCCGCCGCGGCGCAGGGCGACACGCCGGCGCCGGACGCCGACGCAGCTGGCAGCGCGACGCTGCCGACGATCACGGTGAGCGGCGAGCGCGGCAACGCGCTGCGCGTACGCAACGCGTCGGTCGCGGGGCTCGACGACACACCGCTGCGCGACACGCCGGCATCGGTGAGCGTCGTCACGCGCGCGCAGCTCGACGACCAGCAGGCGAAGCGGCTGAGCGACGTCGTGCGCAACGACGCGTCGGTCGTCAACGACTATGCGCCGGTCGGTTATTTCGAAGGCTTTGCGATCCGCGGCTTCCCGGTCGATCTTGCGAGCGCGATCCGGATCGACGGGCTGACGGTGTCCGGCGAGCAGAACGTGCCGCTCGAGAACAAGGAGCGCGTCGAGATCCTGAAGGGGCTGGCCGGCATCGACAGCGGCGTCGTCGCGCCGGGCGGCGTGATCAACTTCGTGACGAAGCGCTCGGCGAACGTCGCGAGCGTGACGGGTGGCGTCGACAGCCGCGGCTCGACGTCGGCGGCCGTCGATCTCGGCCGCCGCTTCGGCCCCGACAACCAGTTCGGCTTCCGGATCAATGCCGCGAAGGAGAACATGCACTCGTACATCGACGGCACGAACGGGCGGCGCACGTTCGGCTCGATTGCCGCCGACTGGGACATCAGCCCGCGCGCGAGCTTGCAACTCAATGCCGAATTCCAGCAGTGGATCCAGCGTTCCGCACCCGGCTACCAGCTGCTCGGCGGAACCGTCGTGCCGTCGATCAAGACGACATCGAAGGCACTCGGCACGCAGCCGTGGGCGAAGCCGGTGACGACCGACGCGCTGAACCTGAACGCGCGCTTCGACTACCAGTTCAACGACGACTGGAAGGCCTACATCGCCGCCGGCCGCAGCCGCACGATGATCGACGACAACAGCGCGTTCGCATACGGCTGCTCGTACGCGGCGAGCTGCACGGCCGGCGCGACGTCGCCGTTCTTCTTCGGCGCGAACGGCGACTACGACGTCTATGACTTCCGCAGCCCCGGCGAATATCGTCGCAACGACGACCTGCGCGCGGTCACGACCGGCAAGTTCGCGACGGGCCCGCTGCGACACGAGCTGACGCTCGGCGTGAGCGTGCAGCGCCGCGTCGTGAGCATGGCCGACGCCGTGTACGACTACGTGGGCAGCGAGAACGTCTACGGGCCCGACACGACGTTTTCGCCGTCGCCGAATTCGCCCGGCCCGTCGTATCCGCGCCTCGACGCGTGGCAGTACGGCGTGTTCGGGCTCGACCGCATCAGCATCGGCGAACACTGGCAGGTGCTCGCGGGCGGCAAGCAAGTGCTGCTGCGTCAGCGCAGCTGGAGCAGCCTCGACGGCGACACGACGCATACCGACCGCTCGGTGTTCCTGCCGCAGGTCGCGCTCGTCTACAAGCCGGTGAACGTGCTGTCGCTGTACGCGTCGTACAGCAAGGCGCTGTCGCTCGGCGACCAGGCACCCGTGCGCGCGACCAACGCGTATGCGTTCCTGCCGCCCGTCGAATCGCACCAGTTCGAGGTCGGCGCGAAATACGACTGGCTCGACCGGCTGAGCCTCACGGCCGCCGTGTTCTCGATCAGCAAGCCGTTCCAGTTCGCGGACCCGGATGCATCGGGCACCAGCTACACGTTCGTGCAGCGCGGCACGCAGCGGCATCAGGGGATCGAGCTCGGTGCCGCGGGGCGCGTGACCGAGCGGCTCGGGCTGACGGCCAGCGTCGCGGCGATTCGCGCGCGGGCATACGATTCGGGTTCGCCGGCGTATGAAGGGCACCAGATCATCAACGTGCCTGCACTGCGCGCGACGGTGTATGCGGATTACGCTGTGCCGGGCGTCGCGGGGCTGAACGTGCTGGGCGGCGTCGAATACAGCGCGGCCCGCAATGCGAACGAGGAGGGCACCGCGCGCGTGCCGTCGTGGTTCGTGTTCAATCTCGGCGCGCGCTATACGACGAAGATCGGCGGCCATCGCACGGTGCTGCGCGTGTCGGTCGACAACCTGTTCAACAAGTTCTACTGGCGCGACGCGGGCGAGCAGCAGAGCGATGCGTACCTGTTCCCGGGTGCGCCGCGTACCGCGCGCGTGTCGTTGACCTATGATTTCTGACCGTCCGGAACCGGCCGCATGACGCGCGGCCCCGGCAGCTAACCTGGAGAGCACAGACGATGTCCCCACTCGAAATCGCCGGCGTGATCGTCAGCGCGCTCGCGATCTGGCTGACCGCGAAGCGGCGCATGCTGTGCTGGCCGGTCGGGCTCGTGTCGGTCGCGCTGTACGGCTGGATCTTCTTCGACGCGAAGCTGTATTCGGACATGCTGCTGCAGGGCGCGTTCGCGGTGCTGCAGGTGTACGGCTGGCAACGCTGGCTGGCACAGCGCGCCAGCGAGGCCGACGGCAGCGCGGCGCCTGCGGGTGACGTCGCGCCCGTCACGGGCGTGCGGCCGATGCAGATGCTGCCCGACCTGATCGCGGCCGTCGTCGGCAGCGCGCTGCTCGGGGGCATGATGGCGCGCTGGACCGATGCGGCGCTGCCGTTCGTCGATGCCTCGCTGACCGCGTTCAGCCTCGTTGCGCAATACTGGACCGCGCGGCGCTACATCGCGTCATGGGGGCTGTGGATCGTCGTGAACGTCGTGTACGTCGGGATGTTCGTGTTCAAGGAACTGTATCTGACGGCCGGACTCTATGCGCTGTTCATCGGGCTGGCCGTCGTCGGCTGGCGCGACTGGAGCCGCACGGCCGCGGCGCTGCGCGCGGCGGCCGGCGGTGCGCTGGCAACGGGCGGCGGCGCGCGTTGAGCCACGCGTCGATCTGAATCAACCACGGAGCAACGTCGTTCATGTCATTCCCACTCGAGCCGGACGGATCCCTGTCGCGTGACGTCGCGCCGCCGCAATTCGGTGTCGACGGCGAGCTGGCCGAACGCGACTGGCCGCTGATGACGCACGACGAGGTGGCGGCGGTGCTCGCACGGATCGACGGCGCCGGCGAGCCGGCGCGGCTCACATGGCATAGCCCGCGGCAGTTCGCGGCGGCGGTCCTGGTGCAGATGACGGACGGGCGCGGGCTGTTCGTCAAGCGTCATCACGTGAGCCTGCGCGATGTCGAAGGGCTCGAGGAAGAGCATCGCTTCATCGCGCATCTGCGCGAACGCGGGATGCCCGTGGTCGACATACTCGCGGATCGCGATGGCGCGACCGCGTTCGCGTCCGGCGACTGGACCTACGAAGTGCACGTGCGGGCGCCCGGTGTCGACCCGTATCGCGGCGTGATGTCGTGGCAGCCGTTCACGCATCCATCGCACGCGTTCGCGGCCGGCCGCGCGCTGGCCGAGCTGCATCGCGCGTCGGCCGGCTACGATGCGCCGGCGCGGCCCGTGCGTACGCTGCTGTCGAGCTTTCGCGTGCTGTCGTCCACTGATCTGGCGGGTGCGCTCGAACGCTGGGTCGACGCGCAGCCGCTGCTTGTGCGCGCGCTCGGCACGCGCGACTGGCGCGGCGACGTGGCCGATGCGATCGGCCCGTATCATGCGCGCCTCGTGCCGCTGCTGCCTGCGCTTCCGCCGCTGTGGACACACGGCGACTGGCATGCGTCGAACCTGCTGTGGACCGAGGCTGGGCCCGGCGCGCAAGTGCGGACCGTGCTCGATTTCGGGCTGTCGGATCGCACCTGCGCGGTGATGGATCTCGCGCTCGCGATCGAGCGCAATACGGTCGACTGGATGGCGCCGGCCGATGCGCGCCGTGTCGAGTATGCGCAGATCGATGCACTGCTCGACGGGTATGAATCGCTCGAACCGCTGAGCGACGAAGCGTATGCGGCGCTGGTTGCGCTGCTACCGATCGTGCATACGGAGTTCGCGCTGTCGGAAGTCGCCTATTTCGGCTGCATCATCGATGCGCCGGCCATCGTCGACATCGCGTACGACGGCTACCTGATCGGTCACGCGCGCTGGTTCGGCGAGCGCGACGGCCGGCAATTGCTCGACTGGCTCGTGCAGCGGCGGCGCGCGAAGCAAGGCGCTGCCTGATTCGCCTGCGGGGGATCGCCGCGCACGCGTACCGATTCCCCGTGTCACCGCCATCTTCCGTGCGATCGTTGCGTCGCACGTTCATCGAATTCTCCTGATCGCCGAAGCGGGGCATGGCTCCCGCGGGTCGCTGCACGCGTGCGCGCGGCTGCGCCCAAGATGACGGAAATGTCATCTTCGCCTCATGTTCGCACTGCGGCCGGACCGTAGCATCGGTCGCGAACCGTTACCGCAGAACCGAACATGCTCAAGCTCAACCTCGCCGTGGCCATCGTCTTCGCGATGGCCGCGACCGCTCATGCGCAGCCGTCGCTGTCGCCGGGGCCGGCGCCGGCTGCCTCCGGCAGCGCCGCGCCGATCGGCGCACCGCCCCCCGACGCTCTCCCTTCCACTTCGTTGACGCTCACCGATGCGCTTTCCGTCGCAGCCCGGAACAATCCGGCGCTGCGCGGCGCGCGCGCGGACGTCAACGCGTCGGCCGGCGCGCTGATGCAGGCCGGCGCGCGCCCCAATCCCGAAGTGTCGTTCCTGCAGGAAGGGTTTCGTCGCGCCGAACGCACGTCGACCGCGATGATCAACCAGACGATCGAACTCGGCGGCAAGCGCAGCGCGCGGCTCGATGTCGCGTCGTACGGCAGGGAAGCGGCCAATGCATCGCTCGACGAGCAGGGCGCGGTCGTGCGCGCCGACGTGATCGCCGCGTTCTACGGGCTGCTCGCCGCGCAGCGCCAGCTTCAGGTGACCGAGGAATCGGCCGCGATCGCCGCGCGCTCTGCGGATCTCGCGAACCGCCGTGCGCAGGCCGGCAAGGTGTCGCCGGTCGAGGCGACCAAGGCGCACGTGGCGGCGGCCGGCGTGCAGATCGAAGTCGTGACCGCGCGCGGCCGTGTCGAGGTCGCACGCGAGAAGCTGAATGCGGTGATGGGCGAAGCGCGCGACGGCCGGCTTGCCGTGCAGGGCGATCTTGAAGCCGTGCCGCCGGTCGAGCCGCTGACCGCGCTCACCGCGCAGCTCGACGATGCGCCGCTCGCGCGGGTTGCGCGCGCCGAGATGCTGCGCTCGAACGCGGCCGTGTCGCTCGAACGCGCGCGGCGCATTCCGGACGTGACGATCAGCGCCGGCGTGAAGCGCGTGACCACGGGCGGCGTGCCGGACAACCAGGCGGTGGTCGGCGTGTCGATCCCGATTCCGCTGTTCAACACGAACAAGGGCGCGTTGCTCGAGGCGACACACAAGGCCGAGCGCGCGAATGCCGATCTCGATCGCGAACGTACGCGCCTGCGGCTGGACCTCACGCAGGCGTACACGAATTTCGAAGCCGCCGCGCAGGAAGCGCAGCGGCTGAAGGCCGACATCCTGCCGGCCGCGCGCCTCGCGCTCGATGCGATGTCGCGCGGCTACGAGCTCGGGAAGTTCAGCTTCCTCGACGTGCTCGACGCGCAACGCACGCTGTTCCAGGGCCAGTCGCAATACGTGCGCGCGCTCGCCGATGCGCATACGGCCCGCGCCGACATCGGCCGGCTCGTCGGTACGCCGCTCGCGCCGCTTGCACCGGTCGCGCAATAGCGCACCAGACGCCTCTCTTACCTGAAGGATCACCATGTCACGCAGCAGAATCCTGATCATCGCGACGGTCGTGCTCGGCAGTGCCGGGATCGTCCTCGGCGCACTCGGCGTCACGCGCAACAGCGGCGGTAACGGCGTGGCCACCGCCGTTGCCGCTTCATCCGCCGAAGCCGCCGGCGAGCGCGGCGGTGTCGTGCTCAAGCGCGGCAAGCTGTCCGTCGAAATCGTGATGACGGAGAAGCCCGGCGACGCGCGCCTCATCGTCTATCCGTTCGTCGACGGCAAGCCGGCCGACAAGGGCGTCACCGTGTCCGGCACGCTGGTTCGCTACGACCGCACGCACGAGCCTTTGCGTTTCGACGCTGCTGGCCAAAAGTTCGTGTCCGCGCAGTCGATCGGCAAGCCGCACGTGTTCGATGCGACGATCGACGTGAAGGCGGGCAATGAAGCCGCGTCGTTCCCGTTCGCCCGCGCCGATGGCGCGATCGCACTGACCGACGCGCAGCTCGCGACCTCGAAGATCGCGCTCGCGAAGGCCGGCCCCGCGCAGATCGCGACGCCGTTCCAGTTGCCGGGCGAGATCAAGTTCAACGAGGACCGCACCGCGCACGTGGTGCCGCGCGTGGCCGGCATCGTCGAGCAGGTGTCGGTGTCGCTCGGGCAGAACGTCGCGAAGGGGCAGGTGCTGGCCGTGATCGCGAGCACCGATCTTGCCGACCGGCGCAGCGAGCTGCTGACGGCCGAGCGCCGGCTGTCGGGCGCACGCGCGACCTACGAGCGCGAACGCACGCTGTGGAAGGAGCGCATCTCGGCCGAGCAGGACTACCAGCAGGCGCAGGTGCAGTTGCGTGAAGCCGAGATCGCCGTGCAGAACGCGCGGCAGAAGCTCGCCGCGCTGAACGCGCCGGTCGGTGCGGGTGCGCTGAACCGCTACGAACTGCGCGCGCCGTTCGCGGGCACGATCGTCGAGAAGCACGCGACGCCGGGCGAAGCGATCGCGGCCGATGCCAGCATGTTCGTGATTTCCGATCTCTCGACGGTATGGGCCGAGATGGCCGTGCCGGCGCAGCGGCTGAATGACGTGCGGGTCGGCCGCGACGCGACGGTGATCGCGACCGCGTTTGAATCGCGTTCGAGCGGCCCGATCGCGTACGTGGGGTCGCTGCTCGGCGAACAGACGCGCACCGCGCCCGCGCGCGTCGTGCTGCCGAACCCGGACGGCGTGTGGCGGCCCGGCATGTTCGTGAACGTGTCGGTCGATGCGGGCAAGCAGGGCGTGCCACTCGCGGTCGCGAGCGATGCGCTGCAGGACGTCGACGGCGCGCCGTCCGTCTTCGTGCGCTCGTCGAAGGGCTTCGTCGCCCAGGCGGTCGAAACCGGGCGGCGCGACGAACGTGCGACCGAAGTGTTGAAGGGCCTCAAGCCGGGCCAGGAATACGCGGCATCGAACAGCTTCGTGCTGAAGGCCGAACTCGGCAAGGGGGGCGCGGAGCATGAATGAGCGTTACGTGTGCGCCGTTGCGCGACTCGCGGCCCGATATGCGGCCCGCTTTCCGGCCCGCCGGGTGACCGGCCGGGCGGCCCGTCCGTCGAGGGTGACCGTGCCCCGCTTCAAGGAATCCCGTCATGTTTGAGCGCCTGATCCGCTTTGCGATTGCGCACCGCTGGCTCGTGATGCTGGCGATCGCGGCCGTGGCCGCGCTGGGCGTGTTCAGCTACCAGAAGCTGCCGATCGACGCGGTGCCCGACATCACCAACGTGCAGGTCCAGATCAACACATCCGCGCCCGGCTATTCGCCGCTGGAGGCCGAGCAGCGCATCACCTATCCGGTCGAGACCGTGATGGCCGGCCTGCCGGGCCTCGAGCAGACGCGCTCGATCTCGCGCTACGGGCTGTCGCAGGTCACGGTGATCTTCAAGGACGGCACCGACATCTATTTCGCGCGACAGCTCGTCAACGAGCGCATCCAGGAAGCGAAGGACAAGCTGCCGGCCGGCATCGCGCCCGCGATGGGGCCGACGTCGACGGGCCTCGGCGAGATCTACCTGTGGACTGTCGAAGCCGACGCCAATGCGCGCAAGCCCGACGGCACGCGCTATACCGCGGCCGACCTGCGCGAACTGCAGGACTGGGTCATCCGGCCGCAGCTTCGCAACGTGCGCGGCGTGACCGAGGTGAACTCGATCGGCGGCTACGTGAAGGAATACCGCGTCGCGCCGAATCCGGCAAAGCTGATGTCGTACGGGCTGACGCTCGCCGACGTCGTGCGCGCACTGGAGCGCAACAACGACAACGTCGGCGCCGGCTACATCGAGAAGCGCGGCGAGCAGTATCTCGTGCGCGTGCCGGGCCAGGCACGCACCGTCGACGATATCGCCAACATCGTGCTGACCAACGTCGGCGGCGTGCCGGTACGGATGAAGGACGTCGGGCTGGTCGACATCGGCCGCGAGCTGCGCACCGGCGCGGCGACCTCGGACGGCGAGGAGGTCGTGCTCGGCACGGTCTTCATGCTGATGGGCGAGAACAGCCGCACGGTCGCGAAGGCCGTCGCCGCGAAGATGGAGGACGTGAACCGCACGCTGCCGTCGGGCGTGAAGGCGATTCCGGTGTACGACCGCACGGTGCTCGTCGAGAAGGCCGTCGCGACGGTGAAGAAGAACCTGCTCGAAGGCGCGATCCTCGTGATTGCCGTGCTGTTCCTGTTCCTCGGCAACATGCGCGCGGCGCTGATCACCGCGCTCGTGATCCCGCTGTCGATGCTGATGACCTTCACCGGGATGGTGAACGCGAAGGTGAGCGCGAACCTGATGAGCCTCGGCGCGCTCGACTTCGGGATCATCGTCGACGGCGCGGTGGTGATCGTCGAGAACTGCGTGAGGCGGCTCGCGCATGCGCAGACGGCTGCCGGCCGGCCGCTGACGCGTGACGAGCGTTTCGCGGAGGTGTTCGGCGCGTCGCAGGAAGCGCGCCGCGCGCTGATCTTCGGGCAACTGATCATCATGGTCGTGTACCTGCCGATCTTTGCGCTGACGGGCGTCGAGGGCAAGATGTTCCACCCGATGGCCATTACCGTCGTGATGGCGCTCGCGGCCGCGATGGTGCTGACCGTCACGTTCATTCCGGCGGCCGTCGCGCTGTTCATCGGCGAGCGTGTCGAGGAGAAGGAGAACCGGCTGATGGGCTGGGCGCGGCGCGCGTACGAACCGGCGCTCGCCGCGTTCATGACGCGCCCGGCGCGTGTGATGATCGGCGCGGGCGTGATTGTGCTGGCCACGCTCGGGCTTGCCACGCGGCTCGGCAGCGAGTTCATCCCGAGCCTCAACGAGGGCGACCTCGCGGTGGCCGCATTGCGGATTCCCGGCACGAGCCTGTCGCAGTCGGTCGAGATGCAGAAGTCGATCGAGAAGACGCTGAAGGCGCGCTTCCCCGAGATCGAGCGCGTGTTCGCGCGCACCGGCACGGCCGAGATCGCGGCCGACCCGATGCCGCCGAACCTGTCGGACGGCTACATCATGCTGAAGCCTGCCGACAAGTGGCCCGACCCGAAGAAGCCGCGCGACCAGCTCGTGCGCGAGATCGAGGAAGCGCTCGCCGAACTTCCGGGCAATGCCTACGAGTTCTCGCAGCCGATCCAGCTGCGTTTCAATGAACTGATCTCGGGCGTGCGCAGCGACGTCGCCGTGAAGATCTTCGGCGACGACATGGCCGTGCTGAACCAGACCGGCGAGCAGATCGCGGCCGCGCTGCAGAAGGTGCCGGGCGCGTCCGAAGTGAAGGTCGAGCAGACCACCGGCCTGCCGGTGCTGACTGTCAACCTCGATCGCGACAAGCTCGCGCGCTATGGCGTCAGCGTCGCCGACCTGCAGGACTCGGTGGCCGCGGCCGTCGGCGGGCAGAAGGCCGGCACGCTGTTCCAGGGTGACCGCCGCTTCGACATCGTCGTGCGGCTGCCCGACGAGCTGCGCTCGGACATCGAGGCGATCAAGCGGCTGCCGATCGCGCTGCCCGCACCGGCGGCCGGCGCCAGCGCACCGCTCGCGGCGGCGCCGTACGTGCCGCTCGCGGAGCTCGCGACGATCGACGTCGCGCCGGGCCCGAACCAGATCAGCCGGGAGGACGGCAAGCGGCGGGTGGTCGTCAGCGCGAACGTGCGCGGCCGCGACGTCGGCTCGTTCGTCGCCGATGCGCGCGAGCTGTTGCAGCAGGACGTGCGCGTGCCGGCCGGCTACTGGGTGTCGTGGGGCGGGCAGTTCGAGCAGCTGCAAAGCGCGAGCGAGCGCCTGAAGCTCGTCGTGCCGCTCGCGCTGTTCATGGTGTTCGTGCTGCTGTTCGTGATGTTCAACAACGTGAAGGACGGGCTGCTCGTGTTCACCGGCATTCCGTTCGCGCTGAGCGGCGGCGTGGTGTCGCTGTGGCTGCGCGGGATTCCGCTGTCGATCACGGCGGCGGTGGGCTTCATCGCGTTGTCGGGCGTGGCCGTGCTCAACGGGCTCGTGATGATCTCGTTCATCCGCAACTTGCGCGACGAAGGGATGCCGCTCGAGGCCGCCGTGCGCGAAGGTGCGCTCACGCGGCTGCGGCCGGTGCTGATGACCGCGCTCGTCGCGTCGCTGGGCTTCCTGCCGATGGCGTTCGCGACCGGCACTGGCGCCGAGGTGCAGCGCCCGCTTGCGACGGTCGTGATCGGCGGTATCCTGTCGTCCACGGCGCTGACGCTGCTGGTACTGCCCGTGCTGTACCGTGTCAGCCATGCGGTGTCGTGGCGCGCGGCGTTGCGCGGCGGCTTCGGCCTGGGCGTGCTGCGCCGGCTGGGTTTCTTCAAGGGTAATGCGTGATGCGAATTCTGATTGTCGAAGATGAACCGAAGACGGGCGCGTACCTGCGCAAGGGGCTCACCGAGGCCGGCTATGTCGTCGACTGGGTCGAGGACGGCATCACGGGCCAGCACCAGGCCGAGACCGAGGAGTACGACCTGCTCGTGCTCGACGTGATGCTGCCCGGGCAGGACGGCTGGACGCTGCTGCAGAACCTGCGACGCAGCAAGTCGACGCCCGTGCTGTTCCTCACTGCGCGCGACGATGTCGGCGATCGTGTGAAGGGGCTCGAGCTCGGCGCCGACGACTATCTCGCGAAGCCGTTCGACTTCGTCGAGCTGACCGCGCGCATCAAGTCGATCCTGCGGCGCGGCCAGCCGCGCGATTCGAACACGCTGCGCGTGGCCGACCTCGAACTCGACCTGACGCGCCGCAAGGCCACCCGGCAGGGCGACACGATCCTGCTGACCGCGAAGGAATTCGCGCTGTTGTGGCTGCTGATGCGCCGCGAGGGCGAGATCCTGCCGCGCGCGACGATCGCGTCGCAAGTCTGGGACATGAATTTCAACAGCGACACGAACGTCGTCGATTCGGCGATCCGGCGGCTGCGCTCGAAGATCGACGACGCATACGACCCGAAGCTGATCCACACCGTGCGCGGGATGGGCTACGTGCTCGAGGCGCGCGGCAGCAGCACGACATGATCGCGCGCCTGCTGCCGCGCACGCTGCGCGGACGCCTGACCGCGCTGATCATCCTGTCGACGTCGGTGATCCTCGCGTCGAGCGGCGTCGCGCTCTACGAGGCGCTGAGCAATCGCGTCGAAACGACGGCGACCGAGCAGATGGCCGGTATTTCCGCCGCGTTGGGCGCGCACCTGGCCGAAGCGCGTTCGACGGCCGACGTCGCGCGCAACACAGATATCTGGATCGACCAGTTGCACGGCCATCCGAACATGGATCTCGCGATCTTCGATGCCACCGGTACGCGCCTGGTCGGCACACCCGGCTTCCGTCTGGTCGCGCCGCTGATGTCGCTGGATGCAGGGCGCGTACCGGTCGGTGTCGCACCGCCCGGCGCGCGGCAGCAGTATCTCGTGGCGACCGTGCCGCTTGCCGGCGCAGGCGCGCCCGTGGTGCGCGTCGTGGTGCAGTACGACCGTAGCGCCGACGTGCTGCTGCTGCGCACCCACGCTTACACGATTGTCGTGATCGAGGTGTTCGGCGTGGTGCTCGCAGCCGCGATCGCGTATGGCATTGCGGCGCTCGGGCTGAGTCCGCTGCGGCGCTTCGCGGCGCGTGCCGAACAGATGTCGACGAGCCGGCTCGCCCATCCGTTGCCCGAGCTGGATACCGCCGGTGAGCTGAAGGAGCTCGAGCACGCGTTCAACGGCATGCTCGAGCGGTTGAACGAATCGTTCACGCGGCTGAGCCAGTTCTCGTCGAACCTCGCGCACGACATGCGCACGCCGCTCACGAACCTTCAGGCGGCCGCGCAGGTCGTGCTGTCGCAGCCGCGCAGCGCGGAGGAATACCGGAACGTGATCGAGTCGAGCATCGACGAATACCAGCGGCTGTCGCGGATGATCGAGGACATGCTGTTTCTCGCGCGTTCGGAACAGGCCGGCACGTCAATCAGTGTGCGGCGCCTGGATGCGTCGGAGGAGGCGGGGCGCGTCGCGGGCTACTACGAGCCGCTCGCGGAGGATGCCGGCGTGACGGTGAAGGTCGACGGCCATGCGTGGGTCGATGCGGATCTGACGCTGTATCAGCGCGCGCTGAGCAATCTGCTGTCGAATGCGCTGGCGTACGCGCCGCGCGGCAGCATCGTGACGATCGATTGCGTGGAGCAGGGCGGAGGAACGACGATCGCCGTGTCGGATACGGGGCCCGGCATCGAGGCCCAGCATGTCGGGCGGATCTTCGAGCGCTTCTATCGCGTCGATCCGTCTCGGCACAACTCGGCGCAGGGTACCGGGTTGGGTCTCGCGATCGTCCGGTCGATCATGGACAATCACGGCGGCGAATGTGGCGTCGACAGCGACCCGGGCCGGCGCACGACGTTCTGGCTGCGCTTTCCGCGACGGCCGGCCGAGCTGAATCGGCCGGCGGCCATCCATACCTGACACCGCCGGCGGGCACGCCCGCGCGTTCGCCATGAGGCGGCCGCGCGCGGCGCGCTGCCAGCGGTGGTATGACCGAGCGTCATTTCTGCGCGGTCAGGTTGTCGTGATTGTCGGTCTGCGGCTTCTTCTCGCCGCCATGCACCGAAATCCCGTGAAGCTCCTTGTTGCGCGTGACGAGCTCGCCGGTCGGCGGGTACTGCGTCTTGCTCACCGGCACGACGCCGTCGTGCTGCGCCTGCTTCAGTTCATTGACGACCTGCGTGCGGGACTTGCCCTGCGTTTGCGTCTGCGCAAATGCGGCCTGCGTGGCCATGCCGAGCGACAGCGTGGCGGTGACGAACAGTGCTGCGAGTTTTGCCGTTTTCATCGAGTGCTCTCCTTGATCAGGGCCGCCGGGTGGCGAACCATGGACCCAGTATGCGAAAGCAGCCGTGCGTGATCGTGATCGCGAGATGAAAAATGCGTCAGATTGCGTGATGAGGAGATGCGCCGCTCGGACGCGACCGACATGACGCAATCGTCATGTTCGGGTCATGGGCGCGATGAGCGGGAAGCGGAACATGAAGTCTGCCGATGGTCGATGTGGCCGGCGGCATTCATGCTGTTCGCGATAGCTGTATGGAAAGCGTTCGGCCTTGTTCAGACTTCCCTTCCGGACCGAAAAGTGCATCGTCCCGCCATTCGCCTATCCTTGATCGCAGTCCTGATCGTCCCGTTGTTCGCGGGCTGCGCATCGACACGTTCCGGCACCACGCCCACTGCGCAGACCAAGCCCGCCACTGCGAAAAAACCGGCGCCGGCCGATCTCATGCCCGGCGAGCAGATCGACTACGCCGGCCATCGTTGCGGCAATCCGAACCTGTATGTGAAAACGCATACGTGCCTGTTCCCGCAACGCAATTCAACACGCTGATCGTCAAGAGCGCGACCAAAAAAAGGCCCGGCACTCGACGTGTCCGGGCCTAACGCGTGACGTGCCGTGCGGCAACGACCCGCTTGCGTGGTCTGGAACGGGCGCTGCCCGTCACGTTTCCGATCGTAGCGATACGATGCTTCGCGAACCTGATCGGAACATGAAATTTTCGTCACGCGGCGTGCGTCATGCTGCCGCGATCAGAACCGGTGGCGCAACCCGAGATTGACGATGCCCTGCGTGCGCGTTCCGCCGTAGCCATACGAGCCGATCGACGCCTGCGCCGTTTGCGTGCCGCCGTCGAGCGTGCGCTGTTCGCCGTTCGCGCGTTGCCATGCACCGACTGCATAGAGATCGGTGCGCTTCGACAGCACGTAATCGGCGCCGGCGGACACCTGATGGTAGGTCGCGCTCGTATCGCCGCGGGCGCGCGTGTAGCTGTAGCCGACACCGACGAGCAGACTGGGCGTCGCCTGGAAATTGAAGAAACCGCGAGCGGTGTCGTACTTCTGCGTGCTGTGAAACGCGGACATCGCATCGGCCTTGTACAGCGCGTTGCTGTAGTCGATGCCGACCGCGAACGGCGCGAAGTTGTAGCGCAATGCGCCGCGCGCGATGCCCATCGATTTCGCGGAGATGTAGCCGCCGTTGACCAGCGATCCGTCGAACGTGCCGTCGGAGGTACCGTTCCAGCCAGTCCGGATGCCATTGGCGAGCGACGAGCGATTGGCCGCGTAGTAGTAGCCGCCCGCCACGTCGACCGGGCCGTTGCTGTACGACAGGCCGGCCGACCAGGTTTGCCCGGCGCCGCTCTTGCCCGCTACGCCGCCGAGCGCGTACATGCCGACGAACTGGAATCCGTTGATCAGCGGTGACGTGTATTTCACCGCGTTGTCGGTGCGTGACGACGTGTCGTAGTTGTCGACGTCGCCGGGTGTCGCGTAGACGCTGCCGAAGTAGAAGTCGCCGGTGACCGGCCAGATGAGATCGGCGAGCGGGTCGTACTGGCGGCCGAGCGTCAGCGAGCCCCAGCGCGCGCTTTCGAGGCCGACGAATGCCTGCCGGCCGAACATCCGGTTGCCTTGCCCGAGCGCCCCGGTGTTCGGATTGAAGCCGTTTTCCAGCGTGAAGATCGCCTTCAGTCCGCCGCCCAGATCTTCCGCGCCCTTCACGCCGAAGCGGTTGCCGAGCAGGTTGCCGTTGCCGAGGCCGACGAGATTCTTGCCGTCCGCGTTGGCGTTCCATACGTACGTCAGCGACGTATCGAACAAGCCGTATAGCGTGACTTCCGACGCGTGTGCCGCGTGAGCGGTTGCGAGTAGCGCACCCGACATCATGGCGAGCCGAACTGGAGTTTTCATGGTGAGCCCCTGAATTTCAAGATGATCGTTTCGTGCATCGGTCGATTCGGCGCCGCGTGTCGTGCCGGCGGGCGCGGAATATCGCAATGGCGCTGCCGATTCTGGAAAGCGTTCGGATCGTGAAGGTGAGGGACAAATGAGAAAAATGTCATCGCCGCGTCATCAGTGCGGAAACGCATGACGAATTTTCATTCGCAGTGCGATGCAGGGCATGTCGCGGCGGTGACGAAACGGTCATGCTGCGATCACGATTCCGCACCGCTGCCGGATCAAAGTGAACGCTCCTGTAACGGATTTCCACGCAAGGAGCGAACAACATGAATATTCCGCGACCGATGATCGTCATCGCCGCTGCCGCACTGTCGATGGCGGCCTTTACGCAGGCCGTGGCCGCGCAGCAGAAGACCCGGCAGGAAGTCCGTCAGGAACTGGTGCGTGCGCGCCACGACGGCGTGATCCCGAGCCCGAATCACGACTACCCGGCGAGCCCGGCCACCATCGCGCGCAACCAGGAAATCCATCGCGCGACGGTGCATCGCGGCGAGACGGCGCCGCTGGTCGATGCGCACGACAACCGTCTTGCGGTTCGTTGATCGTTCATTCGCGGCCGCCCGGCGTGGTGCCCGCCGGCCGCATCCCACATGAAGAGGAGAGGGTCATGCGCAATTTCGCGAAAGGAATCGTGCTCGCGGCGTGCCTGATGTCGATGGCCGCGATGGCGGCTGGCTGGCCGGAGCGTGCGCTGTCGCACGCGTCGGCGCATGACGTCGGCCGGCGCGCGAACGAGCGGATGCGCTGCGAGTTCGCGGCCGTGCCGGCCGGTGCGTGGAGCGCGACGTTCACGCGCGGGCAGTGCGAGGTCGACAACGGCCGGCTGACGTTCGTGCCGGCCGATGCAGGCGACGGATCGAATGCCGCGGAGAAGCGGATCCTGCTGGGCGATGTCCGCACCGCGTCGCATCAGTCACGCAAGCTGAAGGAGCAACTGCAACTGACCACAGGCGACGAAGTGATCGCGCTGAACGTGCTGGCCGATGACGGCAGCCGCAAGTCGCGCGAACATGCGATCGACCTCTGGGCCGCGCTGCGCAACGAAGGCGTGACGCCCGTCAACGGCACGCGCATCGTCGAGACGTATCCGACGGGCGCGACGACGTGGTAGCCGGTGCGCCGCTGCGCCCGGCTTATCCGGCCTTCACCGATCCTTCGATCAGGAAGAACACGATGAAGCCGATGAAGAACGCGGCCGTCGCGTATGGCGTTTCAGGTACCTCGTGCGCTTCGACCAGCAGTTCTTCGGTGACGAGGTACAGCAGCGCAACGGTGCCCAGCCCGAGCAACGCCGCGTAGATATTGGACGGAAGTCCGGCGAACGCCGCGTTGCCGGCCACGGCCGCGATGCTCAGCAGCGCCGCGAGCCCGACCGGTACGACGATCGACAGCAGGCGGCCGATCCCGGCGGCCGCGAGCGCCGCGCTTACCGACAGCGCGAGGAACAGCACCTCGAGCGTCAGCGCGACGGTCAGGATGATGCCGCTTTCGTCGCTCGCGGAGAACGCGATGCCGAGCACGAGGCCGTCGATGACGAGATCGATCGCGGTGACGATGATGAGGCTCACGGGCAGCCGCGCTTCCTCGAAGCGCGTCTCGATCGCACCCGACAATGCACGGATCGCAAGCATCAGCGCGATACCGAGCACGAAGCCGACGACGACCGGAAACAGCGCATGTGCACGGTCCTGCGGCAGCAGTTCGAGCGCGGCGGCCGCGAACACGATGCCGCCGGTGAAATGCTGGATGACGCTGGAAGTTTTTGGGCCGGGCGCGCGCCAGGCGGCCGCGACGGCGCCGAAACAGGCCGCCAGCAACGGCGGTAACGTGAGCAGCGCAAGCTTCGCGGTCGGTGTCATGAGGCCTCTCGGACGGTTGGCGTACCGCAGCGGGCTCGGCGTCTGGCTGCCCGGCTGCAGGGTACGGTTGGTTCGTACACGCCGGGCGTTGCCCCGGCTTCAACCGGGGATTGAACACCTTGAAGCCGCTTCAAGGTCAACACATTCGATACGGGGCGCACCGGCAAGCCGGCACGCCCGTTTCTGTTACAGCTGCGCGAGCGCCTGGTCGAGATCGGCGAGGAGGTCGTCGATATGCTCGATGCCGATCGACAGCCGCACCGTTTCTTCCTTCACGCCGGCTTTCGCGAGTTCGGCCGGCGACAGTTGACGGTGCGTCGTCGATGCCGGGTGCGTCGCGAGCGATTTCGTGTCGCCGATGTTGACGAGCCGCGTGAACAGCTTCAGCGCGTCCTGGAACTTCGCACCGCCGTCACGTCCGCCCTTCACGCCGAACGTCAGGATGCCCGGCGCGCGGCCCGACAGGTAGCGCGCGACGAGCGGATGGTCGGGGTGGTCGGGCAGGCCCGCGTAGTTCACCCATTCGACGTTTTCGTGACGCGCGAGATGCTGCGCGATCTTCAGCGCGTTGTCGCTGATCCGCTCGACGCGCAGCGCCAGCGTTTCGATCCCCTGCAGGATCTGGAAGGCATTGAACGGCGAGATGGCCGCACCCATGTTGCGCAGCGGCACCACGCGTGCGCGACCGATATAGGCGGCCGGCCCGAACGCTTCCGTGTAGACGACGCCGTGATAGCTGACGTCGGGCTCGTTCAGCCGCTTGAAGCGGTCCGCATGCTCGGCCCACGGGAACTTGCCCGAATCGACGATCGCACCGCCGAGGCTCGTGCCGTGCCCGCCGAGATACTTCGTCAGCGAATGCACGACGATATCCGCGCCGTGCTCGAACGGGCGCAGCAGGTACGGCGACGGCACCGTGTTGTCGACGATCAGCGGGATGCCGTGGCGATGCGCGACTTCCGCGAGCGCGGCGATGTCGGTGACGTTGCCGAGCGGGTTGCCGACCGATTCCGCGAAGATCGCCTTCGTGCGCGCGTCGATCAGCGGCTCAAACGATGCGGGGTCGCGCGGATCGGCGAAGCGCGTCGTGATCCCGTATTGCGGCAGCGTATGCGCGAACAGGTTGTAGGTGCCGCCGTACAGCGAACTCGCGGACACGATGTTGTCGCCGGCTTCGGCGATCGTCTGGATCGCGTACGTGACGGCCGATTGCCCCGATGCAAGCGCCAGCGCGCCGATGCCGCCCTCGAGCGCGGCGATCCGCTGCTCGAGCACGTCCGTCGTCGGGTTCATGATCCGCGTGTAGATGTTGCCCTGCACCTTCAGGTCGAACAAGTCGGCGCCGTGCTGCGTGTCGTCGAATGCGTACGCAACGGTCTGGTAGATCGGTACGGCAACCGCGCGCGTGGTCGGGTCGGGACGATAACCGCCGTGCACGGCGATGGTTTCGAGGCGCCAGTTCGATGCGGCCTGATCGGTCATGGGTGCTCCGTCTATTGTTGTGGTGGTCGAGCGATTATAGGAGCACGCGCACAACTGCCCTTAGAACGAATGGTTTGTTGCTTATGGCGGTGCGACGCATAAAATGCCTGTTCCGCAAACAAGGGGTGCTCGATGAATCAGGATCATTGGAACCAGGTGGATGCGTATTTCTCCGCGACGCTCGTGCCGTCCGACGACGTGCTCGACGCCGCGCTGGCGGCCAGCGACGCAGCAGGGCTGCCCGCGATCAACGTCGCGCCGAACCAGGGCAAGCTGCTGCAACTGCTCGCGACGATCCGCGGCGCACGCCGGATCCTCGAGGTCGGCACGCTCGGCGGCTACAGCACGATCTGGCTTGCGCGCGCGTTGCCGCCGGGCGGCACGCTCGTGACGCTCGAACTGAACCCCGCGCATGCGAAGGTTGCGACGCAGAACATCGCGCGTGCCGGGTTCGCGGAAGTCGTGACGGTGGTGGTCGGCAGCGCGAAGGACAGCCTCGCGCGGCTCATCGACACAGGTGAAGCGCCGTTCGATTTCATCTTCATCGATGCCGACAAGGACAACAACCCGGTCTATCTCGATGCGGCGCTGAAGCTGTCGCGGCCCGGCACGGTGATCGTCGTCGACAACGTCGTGCGCGGCGGGCGCGTGGCCGATCCGGACAATCGCGAGCCCGACGTGGTCGGGGTGCGCGACGGGTTCGCGCGGCTCGTCGCCGCCCCGAACCTCACGACCACGGCCGTGCAGACGGTCGGGCAGAAGGGCTGGGACGGGTTCTCGATCTCGATCGTCGGCGCGTGACGTGATGGCGGTACGCGCGTGCGGTCGTATCGCACGCTAGTTCTTGTCGGGATTCTTCTCTTCGCACTGGTCGGGATCGTCGCGCAGCACGATGCGGCGGATGCGGCCGTTGTCGTAGAACGGCACATCGGGGCAGAACTTCATGCCAGCGCGGGTTTGCGTGCGCTTCCACGTGACCTTTTCGGTGCGCACAAGCGTCGGCGCGTGGCCGGGTGCGCCCGGCTTCCAGATATCGATGTACACGCGCGACATCCACGGTGAATCGTTCGCCTCGCACTCTTTCGGGTTGCCCAGCGTCGAACGCAACTCGGTGTCGGTCTGCTCGATGCGCTGCGGAAACTCGATGTAACCGTCGCCGTAACTGGGTACGACGTAGCAATAACGACGCGTGTTCCCGTCGAGCACGGGCAGCATGTAGCTGCTGGCCGTGTCGACCTCCTTCACGTCGTTGCCTTGCCAGCGGTAGGTCGTCACGCCGTGCTCGCAGCAGCTTGCGCGCCAGCTCGTCCAGATGATCCGGTGCACAGGATCGAAATCCGGCGACGTGATGCCCTGCAGCCCCTGGGGCGCATCGACGAAGCGCCGCGTCTTCGGGGCGAAGATCCACGTTTGGTAGGGAATATTCGGGCTCGCCCCCATTCCTTGGGCAAGCATCAGGTCGGGCCAGCCGTCGAAGTTCACGTCGGCGAATTCGGGCGTGGACAGGCCGCAGGTGCCTTGCGAATCGGTCTGCAGGGTCTGCACCAGGCGGCCGCGATCGTACAGGCGGATCGCGGAGACGTGTGGCGGGTCGTTGCACGAACCGCCGTCGTCCGGCAGCTTGTCCGCGACGAGGCGGATTTCGTAAGGGAACGGCCTGCCGTCTGGTTTCAGTGCGAGCGAGACGGGCAGTGTGCGCTTGCCGTCCGGCGATGCCCACGTGCCGGTCACGGCGTTGTCGAGGGACGGGACGCGCCACGTGCCCGTTACGCGATCCGCGTCGGCTTTCGCTCCGCTGTCGCGTTCCGACAGCGTCGCACCGTGCGCGTCGAGCGTTCCCTTCAATGCGAGCCGATAGCGTTTGTCGGACGTGCAGGGCGCGTAGCAGTACCAGCCCGAAACCGCGTCGGCGACGCGCGACAGCGAGACTTCGACATGCCGGTTGCCGATCGTGCCGGTCCAGTTACGCGACCAGAACGGGATTTCGACCGTATCGTCGGTGCTTGCCGCGTGTGCCGGCGAGAAGGCGAACGTGGTGAGTGCGGTGACGGCAATCAGCGCGAACGCAAGCGCGCTGCGCCAGCCGCGCGTGCGCCGCGTCGCGCTCGCGTGGCGCGACGCGGCGATGAACGGGTGATGCATGGTTCGGCCCCTCGGTTTGTTATGGGTTATCCATGCCGGCGTGTTTCGGTGCGATGCGCGCGTCAGCGGTTTCCTGCCGCATCGGCCCGTCGATACAGGCGTGGCCACTGATCGTCGAACAGGCCGTTGCACGTGCCGTGCGTGGCGATATCGCCGAGCATGAAGCGCCGGCCGTCGAAGATCCACGATGCGGTCGAGCCGCAATCGCCGGCACTGCGCAGCCGGACCTTGCTCGACAGCGTCGCGCTGGCGGAATCGTAGCCGGCCTCGGTCAGTTCGTTCGCGAACGATGCCGAATCGAGCCCCGCGTTCGCGTTCTCGCCGAAATTCATCGCCGTCGGCGAGTAGGGCGCAGTTCGTCGCACGCGATACCACAGGTCGGTGTGGTTATACATGCTGCTGGTCTGGCACGGTATTGCGACCAGCGCTTCGTCGGCGGAGATCGCGACGGCAGTCGACGCCTTCCTGCGATCGCTCGCCGGCATTTCGTCTTCGACATCGGCCGCACATTGCTTCACGTCGCCGCCGAACTTCGCGAGCACTGCATCGACGAGCGGGCGCTGCTCGGCGGCTGACAGGTTCGCGACGGCCGGTGCCGGCGTGACGGCGGGCGGCAATGCCGGCGCGGCCGGCACCGACGACGCGGGCCGGGTGCCCGGGCGCAGCAGGGCCGTGACGGTACCGACACGGCCCTGCGTGTCGTCGATCAGCAGCAGCGCGGCATTCAATCCCGTCAACGGCGTGCGGGCGGTTTGGGCCGACGCCGGATCGCCGAAGCTCAGCAGTTGCGCATTGCGCGATGCGGTGAGCCATGCGGCAACCGTTGCCGGATCGTTGGTCCGGATCCTGAACGGGTGCGCTTCGTCGTCATCCGGTTTGCCGCCGAACGCATGCCATTGGGCCGCCATTGCATCGAACGGGCGGCCATCCACGCGTGCGGTGCGCAGGTCCAGCGGCGCCGAGGCGTAAATGTCGAGCGAGGCTTGCGCATCGGGGCCGGCATCGCGCGTCACGCGCAGGATGAGGCTGGTGCGTGCGTCGTCGATATCGTCGGCGTGGCTTTCGGCAATGCAACGGTTGCCGTTGTCGCAGACGACCGACCAGTTCTTGAAATCGCGCTCGACCGGCGGCCGCGCGAGCGGGCGAGCCTGGGCAACGATCGGGGAAACGGCGAGGAGGGCGGCGATGGCGAGCGAAAGGCGGTGCGACATGACGGTTCGTATCGACTGTGGATGGGCGGGCGGAAGCGTCGGACTGCAAGCGCATCGTCAGCAAGCGGGGCAGGTCGAGGGCTGCGGCGCATGCGGCGGCGCGCTTTACCGAACGGCATCGAGTATACCGCCGCAATGGGCCGAGATCGTGACGGCGACGCGTAGTGTGCGGGCACGTCCATTGCTGGCCTGGATTGATCGGACAAGTGCGGATGCGAAAACGGCGCGATGTCCAAAGGCATCGCGCCGTTCGCTTTTCATCGACCGTCGACCACGTCGCGCAGGAACGCGTCGAGCATCGCCACGTCGCCCCACGGCCGCTTGTATTCGCGATCGTGTTCGGCATCGGCGAGCATCGTCTCGACGAGCGTGTGCACGGCCGGCCTGCGCGGCCCGTATTCGCTTTCGTTCGCGCTCATCTTCAGCGCGAGCAATGCGTCGAGTTCCGCGCGTACCGCCGGCTCGTGCACGGTGCCGTCGACGAGATCCACGAAGCGCATCGGCGGCATCCCGAGCCCCATGTCGATCCAGCGCACCGCGAGCAGCGGCCGCAGCACGTACAGGTACTTCTTGTAACGCACCGTGTCGCCTTGCAGATAGCCGCGAAAGTTCTTCTTCGCCATCGCGAGGTAGTGATGACGCCCGCGCACCGGCGAGAAGAACGCGGACGCCAGCGACCTGAGCCGTGGCGCCCAGCGTGCGTCTTCGCGATACACGACGGGCGAGTCGAGCCATTCGAGCAGCGTCGGGTTCGAGCGGCGCAGCAGTTGCAGCGCCTTGCGCAGTTCCCAGCCGCTGACGTCGAGCTCGTCGTCGAGCGGCCGCTCGATCACGTCGCGTTGCGGTTCGACGCTCAGGTACCAGTCGCGCCGGTGCGCATACACGAAGCGCACGTCGTAGTCGCTGTCCGGCGATGCGAACCCCCAGCCGCGGCTGCCCGATTCGCACGCGAACAGCACGCTCACGCCGTGGCGGCGCTCGACTTCCGCGAGCTCCGCCATCACGCGTGCCCGCACGGCCGGGTCGACCGGGTGCGCACTGCGCACCGCTGTCAATTTTTCCGTTTTCATTGTTGTTGCTTCCTTTTCGTTGTGCGCGGCCGCCGGCCATCGACCGCGCACCGCGCTATCCTTTCACGCACACCACCTGGCGCAGCGTATGCACCACTTCGACAAGGCTGCGCTGGGCCGCCATCACCGCATCGATGTCCTTGTAGGCCATCGGGATTTCGTCGACGACGCCCGCGTCCTTCCGGCATTCGACGCCCTGGGTTGCTTTCACCTGGTCGTCGACCGTGAAGCGGCGCTTCGCTTCGGTGCGGCTCATCGTCCGGCCCGCGCCGTGGCTGCACGAGCAGAAGCTGTCCGGGTTGCCGAGCCCGCGCACGATGAAGCTCTTCGCGCCCATCGAGCCCGGAATGATCCCGAGCTGCCCCTTCTGCGCGGACACCGCGCCCTTGCGGGTCACGAGCACGTCCTCGCCGAAGTGGCGTTCGCGCTGCACGTAGTTGTGGTGGCAGTTCACCGCGTGCTCGTCGACCGAGAACGGCTTCGCGATCACGCCGCGTGCTGCACCGATCACCGCGTCCATCATGGCCTGCCGGTTGCGGCGCGCGTAGTCCTGCGCCCAGCCGACTGCTTCGACGTAGTCGTCGAAGTGCCGGCTGCCCTCGGTGAAATACGCGAGGTTGCGATCCGGCAGGTTCGCGATGTGCTGCCGCATGTCGGCCTGCGCGAGTTCGATGAACAGGCTGCCGATCGCATTGCCGACGCCGCGCGAGCCGCTGTGCAGCATGAACCACACGTGGTCCGCTTCGTCGACGCACACTTCGATGAAGTGATTGCCGGTGCCGAGCGTGCCGAGGTGCGCGTAGTGGTTCGTCTTCTCCAGCTTCGGATACTTGTCGACGATCCGCTGGAAGCCCGGTTGCAGCGACTTCCACGATTCGGTCACGGCGGCCGGCGTGCGGTCGCCCCACGCGCCCGGATCGCGGCGGCCCGGCGCGCGGCCGTGCGGCACCGCGCGTTCGATCGCACTGCGCAGGCCCGCGAGCGAATCCGGCAGGTCGGACGCCGTCAGCGTCGTGCGCGCGGCCATCATTCCGCAGCCGATGTCGACGCCGACCGCGGCCGGAATGATCGCGCCCTTCGTCGGAATCACGCTGCCGATCGTCGAGCCCTTGCCGAGGTGGACGTCCGGCATCACCGCGACGTGGCTGAAGATGAACGGCATCTGCGCGGTGTTGCGCAGTTGCGCGCGTGCTTCGTCTTCAACGGCGACGCCTTGCGTCCACATCTTCACCGGCTTGCCGTTGGCCAGTTCCATCACCTGGTAATCCATTTCACTCATGTTCATCACCTTGCTACCTTGTTCGTGAGGCACGGCGCCCGTGCGCCGTGCCTGTCCATTCATTGCGCGCCCTTGATGCTGACGAGTCCGTTCAGCACCTGGTCGAGACCGCCGAACACCGAGATGCGGTCGATCCGTTCCGCGACGCGCTCGAGCGTTTCCAGCTCCTTGAGCCGCAGCGCGGTCGGGTTTTCTTCCATCACCTTCGCGGTGTTCAGCAGCGAACGCGTGGCCGCGGTTTCCTCGCGGCGACGAATCACGTTCGCCTGCGCGGACTTCTCCGCTTCGACCACCTGCGCGAGGATCGTCTTCATGTCGCCCGGCAGCACGATATCCTTCACGCCGACGCTGCGCACCTCCACGCCGGAATGGCCGAGGCGGGCGCGCACCTGCGTGATCACGACGTCGTCGATCGACTGCTTGTCTTCCAGCAGTTCGTCCAGCGAGCGCGTGCCGACCGCCGATCGCAGCGCGAACTGCAGCTCGCGATACAGGTGCTCGACCGGCTTCTGCAACTGGCCGAACGCGTGCAGCACGTCCGCATAGCACCACGTCGCCGACAGGTTCAGCCGCAGCGCGACCTTGTCGCGCGTCAGGATTTCCTGTCCGCCGACTTCGATCGCCTGCAACCGCAGGTCGACGAGTTCGACGGCGACGTCGCGGTTGAAGCGCCAGAACGCCGCGACGCCCGCGTCCAGCAACCGCTCGATCTTGCCGTCGATCTTCAGCACGCCGACGTGGTACGCCGGCACCTGTGCCAGCAGCACGCCCGTCAGGCCCGCCACACCGCGTGCACGCAGCGCCGGCTGCGCGATGCGCTTCACGAGCGCGGCCGGCAGCATGCTGTCCTGCGCGAGATCGACGCGTTCGAGGCGGTGCGCGGTCAGGCCGCGCCAGTACAGCCGGCGCGTACCCGGCGCCAGGATCTCGACGAGCACGTCGTCTTCGTAGCGCAGGCCCGCTTCATCGTCGGCGAGATCCATCGCGACGAAGTGCTGCGCGAGCACGTCCGGTGCGTCGTGACGCAGGTAATCGGCCAGTGCCGTGTCAGCGAGCGGCGCGTCGAGACGCGCGGTCTGCACCGACAGGCGCTTGAACGGATCGAAGGCCTTGAACACACCCGGTTCCAGCACCTTCACGAAATCGCCCTCATTCATCAGCAGCGCGCGTTCGTTCTTTTTCACTACATGTCGCATCCACATATTCTTGTCCTTTTCTTCAATGACCGCCGGGTGACACGCATCGTGCGGATCGCGGGGCGACGCAACCGGGCGGGCGGCGCGCTGGCCCGGCGTCGAAGTGCGCGGCGACGCATCCTGCATCGCGTCGTCGTGCGCCTTCGCGCGGGCCGTGCGGCCGTCCGGCCGATCGCGCGGAACCGCAACCGGTCCGACGCGCGGCGGGCCTTGCGGCCCGCACCGGCGGGTACTGCTTCTATCAAGAGACTGTCCTTGCGGACAGTGTTCGAGCGGGATTCGAACCCGCTACACACCGGCTTGCGCCGGCTGCTCTACCCAAATGAGCTACCGAACGGAGGGCGCCCCGGGACTCGAACCCGGGCGAAGTTCCAGTACGCGCCCGTTTGCCTTCGTCTGCCCATGGCGGCATGCGCGACCGCGACGAACCAGGTTCGGCGGCGGCGCACCAGCAGGGCTTTGTGAACCCTGGCTCGTGGGCCAGCGGGACATCCGGCGCTTTCTATTTAGCGAGGAGCGTGCCAGTGGGCGCGTTTGTGCTTCGGATATTTTTTAAGGCATTGAAAATAAATGGGATTTATTTTTTATGGGTGGTTGGGTGCCGATGCTTCCTGCATCTCGTTGCCGAGAAAATCCGATACAATCGGATCGCTTCTTATCCCATGAGATAAACATGCGAAAGACTGTTGCCATCGGCTTTCTCGGCACCGTGCTCGATCAGGGCGGCGGCTCGCAGCGCCGCTGGCGTAACTGGCGGCCGACGATTTCGCTGTGCGAGCAGCGCGACACGCCGATCGACCGGCTCGAACTGCTGCACTCGCCGAACTACGCACGTCTCGCGAACCGCGTGAAGCGGGACCTGGAGCGCGTGTCGCCGCACACCGACGTGCGGCTCATCCCGATGGAGATTCGCGATCCGTGGGATTTCGAGGAGGTCTACGCGACGCTGCACGATTTCGCGCGCGCCTACCCGTTCGATCTCGACCGCGAGGACTACCTGATCCACATCACGACAGGCACGCACGTCGCGCAGATCTGCTGGTTCCTGCTCGCGGAGGCGCGCTACCTGCCTGCGCGTCTCGCGCAGACGGCGCCACCGCAGAAGACCGATGAAGGACTGAGCGGTCCCGGCACGATGTCGGTGATCGATCTCGACCTGTCGCGCTACAACCGCATCGCGCAGCGCTTCACGCGCGAGCGCGACGAAACCGTGTCGTTCCTGAAGGCTGGCATCGCAACGCGCAACGCGCGCTTCAACGCGCTGATCGAGCAACTGGAGCGCGTGGCCGTGCGTTCGCGCGCGCCGATGCTGCTGGTCGGGCCGACGGGCGCCGGCAAGTCGTTTCTCGCGAAGCGCGTGTACGAGCTGAAGCGCGGCCGCCATCGGCTCGCGGGGCCGTTCATCGAGATCAACTGCGCGACGCTGCGCGGCGACGCGGCGATGTCGACGCTGTTCGGTCACGTGAAGGGTGCGTTCACGGGCGCGCAGTCGGCGCGTGCCGGGTTGCTGCGCGCGGCGGACAGTGGCCTGCTGTTTCTCGACGAGATCGGCGAACTCGGGCTCGACGAACAGGCGATGCTGCTGAAGGCGATCGAGGAGAAGCGTTTCCTGCCGGTCGGTGCGGATGTCGAGGCGACCAGCGACTTCGAACTGATCGCGGGCACGCACCGCGACCTGCGGCAGATGGTGGCGGCCGGCACGTTCCGCGAGGATCTCTACGCGCGGATCAACCTGTGGACGTACGAACTGCCGGGGCTCGCCGAGCGCCGCGAGGACATCGAGCCGAACCTCGAATTCGAACTCGACCGTTTCGGCCGCGAGCAGGGCGAGCAGGTGCGGTTCAACGTCGAGGCGAAGCGGCGCTATCTCGCGTTCGCCGCATCGCCGCGCGCGGCATGGGCCGGCAACTTCCGGGAGCTGTCCGCGTCGGTCACGCGGATGGCGACATTGGCCGATGCCGGGCGGATCACCGAGGCGCTTGCTGAACAGGAAGTCGAGCGGCTGACGCGCACGTGGTCGTCGCCGGGCGGCGCGGGTGCGTCCGATGGGTATGTCGACGCGGTGTTCGGCGCGCGTGCGGCGGAACTCGACCTGTTCGACCGTGCGCAGCTCGAGCGCGTGCTCGACGTATGCCGCGTGTCGGCAAGCCTGTCCGAAGCCGGGCGCACGCTGTTCGCGGTATCACGACAGAGCAAGAAGCAGCCGAACGATGCGGACCGGCTGCGCAAGTATCTTGCGCGGTTCGGGCTGGATTGGGAGGGCGTGCGGCAGGTGCTCGACGGGGTGTGACGAGTACGACGGCGCGAGCGCCGCACGGAGCCGGAGGGGCCCCGCACGCGGCCGACGGGATCGGCTACGCCGCCGCTGCTGCCTGCCGGAACGGCGCCAGAAATGCCCATTCCGGCTGCGCTGCAGCGACATCCGCGAGCCCGCGCGCGAATGCGTGCGCCGGTAGCCACGGATACCCGAACGCCGCGTGCAGCGCATCGAGTTTCGTCGACTGCGGATCGTCGATCGTATCCATCCGTGCGATATGAAGATGCAGCGCGGCAATCCGCGCGGCATCTTCGCCTTTGTCGTCGCCCGCGAATTGCCAGCGGTACGTGCCATGCCCGATCCGCAATGCGCCGTTGTCCTTCTGCCGCATCACGACGAGCCACGACATCCCGCTGACACCGTGCGCGTCGACTTCGGGTTCCGTGCAGACGTAATAGGTCCGGCATCGCTCGAACCGCTCGCCGAATTCCTCGACCAGCGTGCGCGCAATCGCAGCCGCGCCCGTGACGCGCGGCGGAAAATCGATGTCGTCGCTCGCGAGCGAAAAGCTCAGTTCGGCATCGGCCGCGAAGCAGTCGGCGATCAGCGCGGGCCGGTTCAGGTCCTTCGCTCGCAGATAGCATTCGAGCAGCGCGCGAACCGACGCGGGATGAAGTGAAAAGGGCATGGACGAGCCTCCTGTATCGGGAAATCGGGCCACATGTACCGGCCGGGTCTGGCCCGGAGCGCATGTGCCTTTGCCGTATAATTTCGTTTCAAAGCTAAATTCGCATGACCGTACGGAGCGTCGAAGTCATGGCCAAGCAGCAAGAGGAGTCCGTTCTGACCATTACCAACCCGGCCTGCCTGATCGACGGCACGGACACGGAGTTTCGCCACCTGATCAACGGGCTGCTGCCGTTCGCGGCCCGGCTGCTGTCGGTGCGCGACGGCTTCGGCTCGCTGATCGGCCTTACCGGCATCCAGTATTCGCTGCTCATTTCGGTCGCGCATCTGTCGCAGGACGACGTCGTGACCGTCAACCGTCTCGCCGATCACCTGCACCTGAGCGGCGCATTCGTCACGATCGAGACCGGCAAGCTGAAGAAGCTCGGCCTGATCGACAAACGCTCGGACCCCGACGACAAGCGCAAGATGCGGCTCACGGTCACGCCGGCCGGCTCGAAGCTGCTGAAGGCGCTCACCGAGACGCAGCAGCGCATCAACAACGTGCTGTTCGAGGGTGTGACGAAGACCGAATTCAAGGCACTCTGCTCGGTGATCGACCGCCTCGTCACCAATGGCGATCGCGCGACGCTCGATCTCGCCCACCTGATCGCGCGCCAGGAAAAAGGCTGACGCGCGAGCCGCAGGCCCGCCCGCGATCGCTGGCCGGCCTGACGCTTCGGCCGTGCTCAGTGCGCGGCCCACTCGATCGCATTCAGGTCGACCCCTTCGAGATGCATGTCCCACAGCGGGCTCAGCTCACGCAGCTTGCCGACCGTGTCGCGCACCTGCGCGATCACGCTGTCGACTTCAGCCTCGGTCGTGAAGCGGCCGAGCGTGAAGCGGATCGAGCTGTGCGCGAGCTCGTCGCTGCGGCCCAGCGCGCGCAGCACGTACGACGGCTCCAGCGATGCCGACGTGCATGCGGAGCCTGACGACACCGCGACACCCTTGATGCCCATGATCAGCGATTCGCCTTCGACGAAATTGAAGCTGACGTTCAGGTTGTGCGGAATCCGGCGGGCGAGATCGCCGTTCACGTAAACCTCGTCGAGCGTCGACAGGCCGGCCAGCAACCGGTCGCGCAATGCACCGACGCGGCGGCTTTCTTCCACCATCTCTTCCTTCGCGAGCCGGAACGCCTCGCCCATCCCGACGATCTGGTGCGTCGGCAGCGTGCCCGAGCGCATCCCGCGCTCGTGGCCGCCGCCGTGCATCTGCGCTTCGATCCGCACGCGCGGCTTGCGGCGCACGTACAGCGCGCCGATCCCCTTCGGGCCGTAGACCTTGTGCGCGGTCACCGTCAGCAGGTCGATGTTCAGTGCATTCACGTCGACCGGAATCTTGCCGGCCGCCTGCACGGCGTCGCAATGGAACACGATGCCGCGCGCGCGGCACAGCGCGCCGATCTCGGCCACCGGCTGGATCACGCCCGTTTCATTGTTCGCGAGCATCACCGACACCAGGATCGTGTCGGCGCGCAGCGCCTGCCGCACGGTATCGACATCGAGCAGGCCGTCTTCCCGCACGTCGAGGTACGTGACGTCGAAGCCCTGGCGTTCGAGTTCGCGGCAGGTATCGAGCACGGCCTTGTGCTCGGTCTTCACGGTGACGAGGTGCTTGCCCTTGCCCTGGTAGAAGTGCGCGGCACCCTTGATCGCGAGGTTGTTGCCTTCGGTCGCGCCGGAGGTCCACACGATTTCGCGTGGATCGGCGCCGAGCAGTGCGGCGACATGCGCGCGCGCTTCCTCGACGGCTTGCTCGGCGTCCCAGCCGTAGCTGTGGCTGCGTGAAGCCGGGTTGCCGAATTGCTCGTGCAGGAACGGCACCATTTTGTCGACCACGCGCGGATCGACGGGCGTCGTCGCGCTGTAGTCCATATAGATCGGACGGGATTGCATCGATGCGGCTCCGGAAAGCGGTGTCTCCCGTCGTGCCCGAAAGCACCGGGGAATAGGGTAGCCGCAGTGTACGTGGACATTCCCGGACACCGCACAACATCCATCTCGCCAGTAGGGTTGTCTTTCAAACAAAGCTTTCAAGGTCAGGGTTTACGACAACTTGAATCCGCCTTTGTGTTTACATTTAATAAAAGCTAAATAACAAAGCTAAATGACGGTGCTTTGTTGGACCGGATTCCACAGCGGAATCCGGCGATGCAACCCAAGGAGGACGAGATGAGCGAGAAGCATGCCGGAACCGGCGCGGGCACCGACGAGCAGCGGCGCTTTCGCACCGCGCTGTCGATGTTCGCGACGGGCGTCGCGGTGATTACTGCCCCGCGCAAAGAGGGGATGCCGATCGGCATCACGGTCGCGTCGTTCAATTCGGTGTCGCTGGACCCGCCGCTGATCCTGTTCTCGGTCGACCGTCGCAGCCTGAGCCTCGGCGACCTGGCCGGCGCGGGCGGCTATGCGGTCAACGTGCTCGACGAGTCGCAGCAGCACCTGTCGAACTGCTTTGCGAAAGCGAACGGCGACAAGTGGGGCTGGCGTGCCGACGCAGCCGATGACGATGCCGCGGTGCTGCTGCCCGACGCGCTTGCGACGTTCGAATGCGAACCCTATGCGCAGTACGACGGCGGCGATCACGTGATCTTCGTCGGCCGCGTGACGCGGCATTGCGCGCGTTCGGAAGGGCGCCCGCTGATCTTCTTCGGCGGCCGCTACCGCACGCTCGACGGCATGCACGCGCCGTCTGCCTGAATGCAACCCATGTTTCATTCCACCCTGGAGGACACCATGATCAAGAACGGGACTCAGCACATCGCGTCGCTGCGCGACGGACGGCAGGTCTACCTGAACGGCCAGCCGGTCGGCGACGTGACCGCGCACGCGGCATTCCGCAATTCGATCCGCAGCTACGCGAGCCTGTACGACTACCAGGCGCGCGACGAGAACGTCGAGAAGATGACGTTCGTGTCGCCCGACTCGGGCAATCGCGTCAGCCGAATCTGGCAACTGCCGACGTCCTACGACGAACTCGTCGAACGTCGCGCCGCGATGGAAGCGTGGTCGGAGCTGCATTACGGCTTCATGGGCCGCTCGCCGGATCACGTCGCATCCTGTCTTTCCGGGATGGTTATGGGCGCCGACGTGTTCGAGCAATACGATCCGGCGCGGGCGGGCGCACTGCGCGACTACTACCGCTATGCACGCGACAACGACCTGTTCCTGACCTACGTGATCGTGAATCCGCAGGCGAACCAGTCGAAGTCCGCACACGAGCAGGAGGACAAGTATCTCGCGGTCGGCATCGTCGATCAGGATGCCGAAGGCATCACGGTGCGCGGCGCGAAGATGCTCGCGACCAGCGGGATCATGGCGAACGAGGTGTTCTGCAGCTGTATCCAGCCGCTGCGCGAAGGCGACGAGATGTACGCGCTGTCGTTCGCGGTGCCGATGAACGCGAAGGGCATGAAGATCCTGTCGCGCAAGTCATACGAGGAGAACGCGACGTCGGTGTTCGACAACCCGCTGTCGAGCCGCTTCGACGAGAACGACGCGGTGCTGTATTTCGACGACGTGAAGGTGCCGTGGGAACGGATCTTCGTCGCCGGCAACACGGCGATGTGCGCGAAGCAGTTCCACGCGACGCCCGCGCACGTGTACCAGAACTACCAATGCCAGGTGCGGCTGATGACGAAGCTGCGCTTCCTCGTCGGGCTCGGGCTGAAGATCTCCGAGGTCAACGGCACGAATACGTTCCCGCAGGTGCGCGAAACGCTGGGCCAGCTCGCGGCCGAAGCGTCGATGGTCGAGGCGTGGGTCTACGGGATGGAAGCGAAGGGCACCGTCGTCAACGGCTTCTACGTGCCCGACCGCAACATGCTGTACGGCTCGCAAGTCGTCACGCAGCAGCTCTATTCGAAGGTGCTCAACACGCTGCGCGAGCTCGCCGGCGGCGGAATGATCATGCTGCCGTCCAGCGTGCGCGACTTCGAGAACCCCGACCTGCTGCGCATCATCGAGAAGACGCAGAAGTCGCCCGTATGTTCGTCCGAGGAGCGCGTGAAGTTCTTCAAGCTCGCGTGGGATGCGGTCGGCTCCGAATTCGCGTCGCGCCACAACCAGTACGAGCTGTTCTATGCCGGCGCGTCGTTCGTCACGAAGGGGCACGCGTATCGCACGTACGACTGGCAGCGCGCGTCGCATCTCGTCGATTCGATGCTCGGCAGTTATTCGTTGAACCAGGAACTGTCGACGCCGCGCGCCGCCTGATGCGTCGCCGTGCGTCCGACTCACCCGCTATCGCCACAGGAGAGACAGATGGCCATCAACAAGCTTCACGACGAATTCCATACGCTGGACATGCAACGCGACTGGCGGCTGCCGGAAGGCTATGACCCGGCGTCCGGCGCGCAGGAACTGATCCTGTCCGGCGCGCTCGACACCGAGCGCAAGCGCGGCAGCCGCACGCGCCTGCTGCGCCTGCCGGCCGGGCTGCACACGAAGAAGCCGTTCGTGCACGACTACTGGGAAGAGGTGTTTCTCGTCGAGGGCGACCTGACCGTCGGCAACGACGAGCACGGCAACGGCGGCACGCCGTTCAAGGGCTACACGTACGCGGTGCGTCCGCCCGGCGCATGGCACGGCCCGTTCAAGTCGAACGGCGGCTGCGTGCTGCTGGAAATCCACTACTACGACCCGGCGTAAGCACGGCCGATCAACGACATACGGCGGGCGGCGGCACGCAGCGCGTGCGCTGCCCGCTACGAGGAGCATTCGATGAAAACCATCACGTTCGCGATCGACGGTCGCGACGGCCGCACCGAGCGTGCGATCGAGATCGACACGCTCGTGATCGCGGGCTGGACCGGCCGCGACACGGTCGCCATGGAGAAGCACATTCGCGAGCTGGAGGAACTGGGCGTCAAGCGCCCGGCGACGACGCCCGTGTTCTACCGCGTCGCGGCCGATCGCCTCGATCCGTCTCCCGCGATCCAGGTATCGGGCGGGCAGAGCAGCGGCGAAGCGGAATTCGTGCTGGTGCGCGACGGCGGCGAGACCTTCGTCGGCATCGCGTCCGACCACACCGACCGTGAAGTCGAGACCTACGGGATCACCGTGTCGAAGCAGATGTGCGGCAAGCCGTGCGCGAATACGCTGTGGAAGTTCGACGACGTGGCCGGGCACTGGGATCAGCTCGTGCTGCGCGCGTACGCGACGATCGACGGCGAGCGCGTGCTGTACCAGGAAGGCAAAGTGACCGCGATGCGCACACCGGACGACCTGCTCGCGCAGTTCGCGCACCATGACGGCCGCTTCGTCGACGGCACCGCGATGCTGTGCGGCACGCTTGCGGCGATCGGCGGTATCCGGCCGGCCGAGCGGTTCGAGGTCGAGCTGGAAGATCCGGTGCTGGGCCGCACGCTGCGGCATGCGTATGCGGTGGACACGCTACCCGTGGCGGGCTGACGCGTTCGACGAATGCGTGGTTATGCGCGGCAGATCGCGATGATCTCCGCGCTGGTCGCGTCGTCGAACGGCGTGTGCTGCCAGTCGCCGTACCAGTCGGCCGACGAGAATCCGGTTGCGATCACGCGCGCCTGCAGCTCGGGTTGTGCGATGAAACGCAGCCGGCTCGTGTTCGTCAGCACCGTGTCGTCGCGGCGGAAGCGGTAGTGCGTGTCGAACGTCACGATCGCGCCGTCTACCGAGCGCACCGCATGATGAAGGTCGACGATGCCCGCTTCGCGCGACTCGGCGCTGCGAGCCGAGTGTGCCGGCGTCCACGCACGCCACGGCGCGACGCGCGGATTGCGGGTGTCGAACAGGAAGCGGCCGCCGTCGGCGAGTACGCGCCGCACGCCGCGCAGGGTCGCGTCGATGTCGGTGTCGGTCAGCAGGCACTGGAACGCATGCCCGGTCATCACGACTGCATCGAACGGTGGTGCGCCAGGCGGCAGGCTGTCGAGCCCGCACGCGAGCCAGCGCACGGCGTCGGCGCCTGGCTGGCCTCGGGCATATTCGATCATCGCCAGCGCGGGATCGATCGCGACGACATCGTGCCCGGCCGCCGCGAGCCGGCGCGCGAACGTGCCGGTGCCGCAGCCGAGATCGAGGATGCGTTGCTGCGCGGCGCCGATCACGGAAGCGTAGAACGCAAAATCCTGGTCGCCCGCGTTGAACAGGTCGTAGATCGCGACGAGGCGCGGGTCGGTGTAGAGGATGTCTGCATCTGCGGGCATGGGGGGCGTCAGTGGTCGGCGACGGGCTTCAGCACCGTGCGGAATTGCAAGTATGAACGTGCTTCGGCTTGCAGCGCGTCATAGGGCCTTGCCATCCAGCTCCTGATCTCGGCGAGCGCATCGCGCCCGGCCGCCCGCACGTCGGTGCTCGCGGCCTGCGCTTCCGGATTGCGGGCGATGTCGTCACCGCAGATTACGGCGTCGTCGCATGGTCGGCTCGTCGTCTGCGTGAACACGGTCTTGCCGTCGTGGAAATACTGGTCCCAGTGCGTATTGAATATGACGATGCCGTTTTCGGTGTTCATGACGTAGTCGATGTCGGCCGTGTAGCCGACGAGCGCGTCGTCGAAAAACGTCCAGCGTTCGGTGCGGATCGGCAGCATGCCTTTGACCGGCTGCGCGTTGTCGAAGCGCATGCGGACCTCGAGCTGGCGGTACGGGCCGAATTCGATCAGGTACGCATCGGGGCCCTCTTCATTGCGCTGATACCAGCGCGTCATCGCGGCGGTCGGCACGATCGGGCCCGACAGCCGCGTGGCGCCGTCCTGATGATCGAGGTCGAGCCCGACCTGCGCGCCGGCGATCCGGCCGGGCGGCAAACGGCCTGGTGTGGCCGGCACGCTGACGCCAGGGATCACATTGACTGCACGAAGGGCGTCGGCTGCACCGTCCGACAGCGCGCAGCGCGCGCTGCCGGTCAGCGATACGTGCGGCGATCCCGTCGTTATCGTGACGACGATCGGGATGCCGATCGAGGGCATGCCGCTCGGCAGGATCGTCTCCAGGCAGTCCTGCACGACTCGCGGCTCGCGGGCGGCCACCTGGTCATCGAAGCGGACTGCGTAGTTGAGGTGCGGCTCGACGTCGCGGGACGCCCCGGTGTCGGGCTGGCGGGTGCGCGCGAGCAGCGCGTGGTAGCCCGGCTGGCGTGTCAGCGCGTCCGCCGATAGCGACAAGTGAAACGAGACGACCGAATAGCCGCCATCGAGCCGGTGCGGCAGGTCGAAGCTGATCGTGCGTTGCGTGTCGGGGCCACCGCGCGGCGTGACGTGGGCGGGAAGGGTACGCATCGCGTCGTCGATATGCTGGTCCCATTGCGCACCGGGTAGGCAGCCGAGGCCTGCACTGCACGACAGCAGGCTGTAGGACGTGGTCGTATGCGTGTAGTGCGCGACGATGTCGACGCTGTCGGGCAGCCGGTTGCGCAGGTCGGCGTTTTCTTCCGGCGTGAGGAACGGCATGTAGAGATCGCTGAGCGCGATGGTCACGTGCGACGTGCCGGGCGGCGCTAGCACCTCGGGCGGCCGCGGATCGCGGGGCGTCAGCAGCCAGCCTGTCGCCGCGGCGAATACCGCGACGATGGCGAGCGGCCAGACGATGCGCCGGACAGTGCGTTTGCGCGGCGCGCGAGGGGAGTCGGCCATGTATCGGAGCGTCGCTGCCGGTTGTTGTCGTGTCGTTGTTCGGTTTGCCGGCGCTCGCCGGGCCGCGTGGCCCGCCGGTGCGCCTAGCGCTGCTGCACGGCCACGCGCAGCCCAAGTGCGATGAAGATCGAGCCGATGATCTTGCCCTGCCAGCGCGTGAGCCACGTGAGCCGCTTCACGAGGCGGCCGAGCGGGCGGATCGAGCACGCGATCAGCGTCGTGTAGAGCGAGCTGAGCACGACGAAGATCAGCCCGAGCACCGCGAACTGCACGAACGTCGAGCCGCGTTCCGGATGCACGAACTGCGGCATGAACGCGAGGAAGAACAGCGCGGTCTTCGGATTCAGCACTTCGGCGGGAATCGCCTGCAGGTACGCCTTGAGCGGCGTGACGGGCGACACGCTCGGCAGCGACGGATCGGACGGTTTCTCGATCAGCGCGCGCACGCCGAGATAGATCAGGTACGCGGCGCCGACCACCTTCACGACATTGAACGCAAGCGCCGACGTCATCAGCAGTGCCGACAGGCCGACGGCCGCGAACAGCGTATGCACGAAATCGCCGCTGGCGACGCCGAGGCCGGTCAGGATGCCGGTCTTGCGGCCGCCCTGCACGGTGCGGCTCAGCACGAGCAGCACGGCGGGGCCGGGAATCAGGAACAGGCCCAGGACAACGGCCGTGAAGGTGGTCAGCGTGGTCAGGTCGAACATGGCGGCTCCGGCAGGTGGGCGCAGCGACGGGGGGATCGGGGCATTGTATTCGCTTCGGCGTACGGCTGCAGACGTAGCCCGGGCAACCGCACGGCTGCACCGGCACCTTTCTGGTATAAGCACGAAAGGACGCGCGGGCAGCGCGTCCGGCTTCCTCCATCGTCCACCGTTTCATGCGCAAGCTTCCACCGACCACCGATCCCGCAGCGGATGACGAAGTCTTCCACGTGCCGCGCCCGCTCGTCGTGTTCGGCGGCTCGGTCGTCGAGCCCGAATGGCGGCTGGAGCGGCACAGCCATCCGCAGGCGCAACTGCTCTACACGTTGAGCGGCGTCATCTACTGCGAGATCGACGGCGGCGTGTGGAGCGCGCCGCCGCAATGCATGGTGTGGATTCCGGGCGACGTCCCGCATGCGGCGCGCGGCTCGGCCGGCGCGACGTTCTACGCGGTGCTGGTCGAACCCGACGCCGCGCTCGACCTGCCCGCGCGCTGCTGCACGCTGTCGGTGTCGCCGCTGCTGCGCGAGCTGCTGCTGAAGGCGGCGAGCTTCCCGAACCTGTACGACGTCGACGGGCCGCAGGGGCGATTGATCGCGACGCTGCTCGACGAACTCGTCGCGGCACCGGTCGAGGATCTGTACCTGCCGATGCCGGCCGATCGCCGGCTGCGCAAGCTGATCGACCATCTGCTCGACGATCCGGCCGACAAGTCGCCGCTGCCCGAACTCGCGCGACGCGTGGGCATCAGCGAGCGCAGCCTGACGCGGCTCGCGACGAAGGAGCTCGGGATGAGCCTCGGCGACTGGCGCCGGCGGCTGCACGTCGCGCTGTCGCTGCGGATGCTGACGACCGGCCGCCGCGTGCACCAGATCGCGATCGATCTCGGCTACGAGAGCGCGAGCAGCTTCGTGACGATGTTCCGCAAGGCGACCGGCAAGTCGCCGACACAATTCCTGACCGACCGGCAACGCTGAACGGCGCGGGCGGCGTGGCCCGCGCCACGCATGCGCGATTGGCCGGATTGAGCAAGCGGTTGGCCGGGGCGATAAATGACGCGGTGGGCCTCAATCCATAAAATGAGAATCGTTCTCATCTGGAGGCCAACATGCAAATCGTCACGACCGAATTCCCGTTTGTCTGGTTGCGTTATACCGGTTCGACGCACACCGATCCTGCCCACCTGATTGCCGAACTCGACGCGTTGCTGGCGCGTCGTGAACCGTTCGTTCTTCTGACCGACGACGCGCCGTCCGGCGACGATCGCGGCGGCGACGATCACGAGTTGCGCAAGCAGCTGGCGAAGTGGAGCAAGGCCAACCGCGCGCAGTCACGTGAATGGATCCCCGCGATGATCGCGATCGAGCCCGATGCAGCGCGGCGCGTGGCGCTCAATGCATTCTCGGGTGCGTTCGAGAAGGTGTGGGGCTATCCGCTGAACGCGGCGGCCACCCGCGACGACGCGCTCGCGCTGGCGCAGCGGCTGCTTGACGAACCGGCGCGCGGCGCCGTGGCGGCGAACGGCTGAACCGTCCCGGCCGCGCCGGCGGCGCGGCGTTGTTCCTCGATACGCATGCCCGGTGCGCGAACGCGCGCCGCGGCATGCGGCAAACATGCAGGGGTGTCCGGTGGACAATCCGATTCGCGCGATGCGCATTTTCACGCGCATCGTCGAAATGAACAGCTTTACGCGTGCGGCGCAGGCGCTCGGCATTTCGCGCGCCACCGCGACGCGGACCGTACAGGAGCTCGAAACGGCGCTCGGCATGCCGTTGCTGGTGCGTACGACGCGCGCGTTGCGGGCGACGCCCGAAGGCGACGCGTATTACCGGCGCTGCGTGCGTATCACGGCGGACGTCGACGAGCTCGAAGCCAGCATCCGCGGCGCCGCACTGCATCCGAGCGGGCCGCTGCGCGTCGAATTGCCGGCGGCGGTCGCGGACACAATCGTGCTGCCGGCGCTCGGCGCGTTTCATGCACGGCATCCCGACCTGGTGCTGACGTTGGGCGTCTCCGGGCGCGCGGCCGATCGCGTCGGCGATGCGATCGACTGCAGCGTCCGGCTCGGTGAGCTGCCCGATTCGTCGCTCGTCGCGCGCCGGCTCGGCATGCTCGAGCGCGTGACCTGCGCGAGCCCCGCGTATCTCGATCGCCACGGCGTGCCGCGCACGCTCGACGATCTGGCCATGCATCGCGCGGTCAGCCTGTCGTCCGTGCCGGGCCAGCGCACGGCCGAACTCGATTTCCTCGTCGATGGCGCGGTGCGCAAGGTGCGGCTCGACGGGATCGTCAGCGTGGACGACGAGCCGGCGTACCTGGCGTGCGGCGTGCATGGCCTCGGGCTGATCCAGCCGCCGCGCGTCGCCGCGCAGCCGCTGATCGATGCGGGGCGGTTGCGGGAGGTGCTGCCGCGCTGGCGGCCCGACGCGGTCGCGGTGTCGGCCGTCTACGTGAAGCGTCCGCATGTGTCGCCCGGCGTTCGCGCGTTCGTCGACTGGATTGGCGAGCGATTCGCGCAGGCTGCGCACGAGCATGAAGGGCTGGTGGCGGCCGGTGCGCCGGGATGGCGGGTGACGCAGGAGGGGCGTGTCGCGCACATGCCGGAATCGACTGCCGGGTCCGTGGCCGCGCTCGGCGACATGCGGCGCGGCGGAGTTGCCGACGGCGAGCGTCCTGTGTTCGCAGTCACCGCCGAGGATCTCGATCACGCCGCGTTGGCCGCAGTGAGCTGAGCTCGCAGCTCGCAGCTCGCCGCTTGTGCCTTAAAGCAGGGCAGGCACGCAGCGCGAGCCTGCCCGGATTCATGCATCGGGACGCGCGATCAGCTATGCGTGAGCGTCAGCGCATAGAACTTCACGATCGTGCCGGGCGTCGTCAGCGGCGTGCCGGACACGGCCGTCTGGTCGTAGTCGCCGGCCTTGAAGTAGAAGCTCTCGCCGTCGAAGCTCGAATCCATCGTGAAGGTTCTGGTCGTGCCGTTCGCCGTGACGGTGATCGTCGTCCCGCTCAGGCTCAGCGCGTAGCTGAACTTCTTGCCGACGCCGACGGTGGTGATCGGCGTGATCGTCGATTTGCCGCCCTGGTTGGTGCTTTCGAGCAACAACTGCACGACGCCGCCCGACGTGAACTGCAGCTCGCACAGCGGCTTGCTCGGGCCGGTGCCCTGGAAGATCTGGCCGATCGTCGTGTGATCGGGCACCTGCGTGACGGCCACCGTCGCATTCAGCCGGTTGGTGCCGGAGGTCGGCCAGATCGCGTTCTCGCGCAACTCGGTGCGCGGATGCAGCGAGCCGGACGTCGTCCAGCCCTGCGTCGGGTCCATCATCACCATCGATCCGTCGCTGCCGTCCGTATAGAAATACGTCGGGTTCACGTAGCCACCCGCGAGCGACGAACCGCTCACCGTGTCGACCTTGCCGGACGAGCCGGTCGGCAACTGCAGCGTGAACGGCGCGAGGTTGAAGTTCGAGCCGGGCGGGTTCGACGGGCTGAGCGCCATCGCGGTGGCCTGCTGGCGGGCGGCGGCGGCCGGGCTGGCCGGATCGTCGCCGCCGCATGCGGACAGGCAGGCAACGGACAGAACGGCGACGATGCACGGGATGATCCTGTTCTTCATGGTGTCTCTCTCTGATGGTCCGTGGCTGGGCGCCACGTTGTGGATAACGTTTTCCTATTCAGGCGTGCGATCGTCGAAGCGAGATCGGTTGCCCGTAGAAAGCACTCCAAAATACAGAAAGCAGGTAAGACTCGACGGCTGGAACAGCGATGCAGAATATTGCGCGGTTTCCAAGGCTTGCAATCGGCTTTCCGTGAACCCGCTCAGGCCGACCGAGGACGATGCTAGCAAGAAGCATCAGAAGAGTAAACGTTTTCCTATTTCGGCCGGAGGAGTTGCTTTCCACCGACGACCGCGAGGTATCCGCGTGCCGACTTGAGGGGCGCGGGCAGGTGTGCCGGTTACGACTCCGTCGCCGCGACGTGCTGCGCGATACGCGCCGCACAAACATCGGGCGTCGCATCGGACGTATCGAGCACCATCTGGCTGAACGGCCGCGACGCATAGCCTTCGCGATACATCTCGGCGATCCGGTTCCGCTCCCAGTCCGTCAGCGCGCGCGAGCCGCGATTCGACGACGCGACCGCTTCGGGCGGCGCGAGCGTCACGACGAACAGCCGCGCGTCGCGCGCTTCGCAGGCGGCGCGCAGCCGCTCGTATTCCGTTTCGCCGATCGGATAGGCGATGACCAGATGACGCTCACGCGCGTTCGTGATCTGCGTGACGAGACGTTCGAGCGCGATGGCCCACTGTACGTCGAACGGTGCATCCTCGGGCGCGTCGTGATCGTCGCCGTCGATGAAGCGTGCGTCGGGCAGCACATGCGCGAGCGCGAGACCGATCGTCGTCTTGCCGCTGTTGATTGGGCCGTTCAGGTGGATGACGGTAAGGGCGGTCATGAGTCGGCGCTGGAATCGGAAGACTCGCAGCTTGCCATGACTGGCGCGGCGATGCAGTGCCGTTGGTACGTCACACGGGGCGATGCGATTGCGGAGCGGAAAGGCGGAAAGGCGGAAAGGCGGGGAAGAGGCTGCGGGAGCGGCAGGCCGAGTGCGCGAAGACGATGCACCCACACAGCCTGCCCAACCGTACCGCATCGAGCGATGCGGTACGGCGTCGAGCGAAGCGACTTACTTGTCGTCGCCCTTGATCTGCGGCAGCGCCGACGTCTCACCCGGCGTCAGCAGGCCGACTTGCGAGTACACGCGCAGCTTGTCGCGCGTATCGGTGATGTCGAGGTTGCGCATCGTCAGCTGGCCGATCCGGTCGCGCGGCGAGAACGTCGACGCCACCTTCTCCATCGACAGGCGTTCCGGCTGGTACGTGAGGTTCGGCGACTTCGTGCTCAGGATCGAGTAGTCGTTGCCGCGGCGCAGTTCGATCTTCACTTCGCCGGTGATCGCGCGTGCGACCCAGCGTTGCGCGGTTTCACGCAGCATGATCGCTTGCGGGTCGAACCAGCGGCCCTGATACAGCAGGCGGCCGAGGCGGCGGCCGTTCTCGCGGTACTGCTCGATCGTGTCTTCGTTGTGGATGCCGGTGACGAGACGCTCGTACGCGATGTACAGCAGCGCGAGGCCCGGGGCTTCATAGATGCCGCGGCTCTTCGCCTCGATGATCCGGTTCTCGATCTGGTCGCTCATGCCGAGGCCGTGGCGGCCGCCGATGCGGTTCGCTTCCAGCAGCAGTTCGACCGGGTCGGAGAACTCGACGCCGTTCAGTGCGACCGGCTGGCCGGCTTCGAAGCGCACCGTCACTTCTTCCGCGGCGATCTTCACGTCGTCGCGCCAGAACGCGACGCCCATGATCGGGTTCACGATCTTGATGCCGCTTTCGAGGCTTTCGAGATCCTTCGCTTCGTGCGTCGCGCCGAGCAGGTTCGAATCGGTCGAGTAGGCCTTCTCGGCCGACATCTTGTACGCGAAACCAGCCTGGTTCATGAATTCGGACATTTCGGCACGGCCGCCGAGCTCGTCGATGAACGTCTGGTCGAGCCACGGCTTGTAGATCTTCAGATCCGGGTTCACGAGCAGGCCGTAGCGGTAGAAGCGCTCGATGTCGTTGCCCTTGTACGTGCTGCCGTCGCCCCAGATGTTGACGCCGTCTTCCTTCATCGCGGCGACGAGCATCGTGCCCGTCACGGCGCGGCCGATCGGCGTGGTGTTGAAGTACGTGACGCCTGCCGTCGTGATGTGGAACGCGCCGCTTTGCAGCGCGGCGATGCCTTCGGCGACGAGCTGCGCGCGGCAGTCGATCAGGCGGGCGCCGGCTGCGCCGTATTCGATCGCGCGTTTCGGGATCGCGTCGTAATCGTCTTCGTCGGGCTGGCCGAGGTTCGCCGTGTATGCGTACGGGACGGCGCCCTTGAGTTTCATCCAGTGCAGCGCTGCGCTGGTGTCCAGGCCGCCGGAGAAGGCGATACCGACCTTCTGGCCGGTCGGGAGGCTTTCGAGAATCGTGCTCATAGGAATAACCGTGGATTGAAGCCGGTGGGATCGTATTTCGCGGAATATGCGAGTATCGGCTGTCCGGGAGGTTGGGGCAAGGGCTGATTTTCGCGCGGAACCGACGTCGGGCCTGTCGCAGCGGGCCTGGCGGGCGGTTAACCGGGTGGAGAACACCGCGCAAACCGGCGCGAAATCGCAGTAAAAACAGGCCCCGACGCACCCGGCCGCGGGCCGTGTTTCCGGGGCCGGATCGGCCGAAAGGCGGGGCTTCCACCGTCAGGCTGCCGGCGCGCCATCCCGAAAGGCATATGAAAGATTGGCGCGCGAAGCCCGGATTCCCGTGAGCGTCAGATGTTCCACGACTGCGCGGTGTCGAGCAGTTTCTCGCGCAACTGTTCGACTTCCCCGGCCAGCTTGGCCGTGATCGACACATAGCCGGACAACTGCGGCGGCGGCGCGTCGTGCGGCGGGCCGGCCGGCCGGCGGCGCGGCGAGAGCCGGCTCGGCGTGCCGAACTTGAGCGCGCGGCTCGCGCCGACCAGCGTGTCGCGGATGCGCCGGTTCACGCCCTTCATGTCGACGCGCATGTATTCGCGGGCCGCGATGTCGTCGCGGGCCGGCACCGCGCTCGACAGGATCTCCAGATAGCCGATGCACAGGCGTAGGCTGCGCTGGATCGCCTCGAGCTGCGTCATCGACGTCTCGCATTCCTTCGACACCGACGGCATCAGCGAGCGCAACTGCACGAGCAGCGTGCTCAACGCGGCCATTTCCTTCAGGTGCGCATCGTCGCTGACGTGGCGGTCGCCCGCGAGCCGTGCATGCACGGCCGCGCACGCGCGCAGTGCGTCGGCGAGCTTGTAGCGCCACGAGTAGGTCGCATAGAGCGGCAGCGCGAACGAGAACGCCAGCGCGATCGCGATGCCGGTCAGCACGTTCACCGCGCGCCACAGGCCGTCGACGATCTCGTTGTCGCCGTGCCCGGCGACGATCACCATCGTGATGGCCGACAGCAGCGCGATGTAGCCGGCCTTGCCGATCGCGTGATACGCGCAGAAGCCGCACGCGAGCGCCATCAGCAGGTAGATCGCGAGCGGCGCGTGCACGAACGAATACAACAGGATCAGCCCGAGCCCCGCGAGCGCGCCGATCGACGTGCCGAGCGCGCGCTCGGCCGCCTTCTTGCGGATGTTGCCGTGGTGCTGCAGCCCGCCGACGACGATCAGCACGGTGATCGTCGACCACTCGCCGTGCGGTACGTTCAGGCCGGTGGACAGCGCAATCGACACGAGAATCGCAAGCGAGACGCGCGCCGCATGGATCAGCTTCGCGTGCCGGTAGCGGCGATACGGGTCGAGCAGCGGGCGGAGTGCGTTGCGCAGGAGCGGTGGCAGCCGGGTAGGGAGCGGGGTGGTCATGGCGGAACTGGAGTGGCCGGAACGCGCACGGCGGCCTGCGCGGGCCGGCGCCGCGCCGCATGCGCAGCAGATGTCACGCTAACCGAACGCGGGAGGACTGTCCACGGCGCGGTCATCCGGCCCGGCCGGCCGCCGCGTGGCTTCGCGTCATGTCATGGCGCCGTCATGCGTCGGCGGTGCTCGGCAGCGCCTCCAGCACGCGGTTGCGGCCGCCGGACTTCGCGCGGTACAGCGCCTCGTCGGCCCGCCGTAACAGCGTCGCGGCGTTCACGCGGCCGTCGGTGGAGGTCGCTGCACCGATGCTCGCCGTGACGCGCCCGTACGGGCTTTTCGCGTGTTCGATGCCGAGCGCCGCGATTGCGCGCCGGATGCCCTCGGCGACGGTCAATGCGCCTTGCGCATCGGTGTCGGGCAGCGTGACGACGAATTCCTCGCCGCCGTAGCGCGCGACGTGATCGCTGTCGCGGCGCAGGCAGCGCGATGCGGTCTGCGCGACGCGCCGCAGCACGTCGTCGCCGGCCGGGTGGCCGTAGTAGTCGTTGAACGCCTTGAAGTGATCGACGTCGACGAACAGCACCGACAGCGGGCGGCCGCTGCGCGACGCCCGCTGCGCCTCCTTCGCGAGCACCGTATCGAACGTGCCGCGGTTGTCGACGCCCGTCAGCGCATCGGTGTGCGCGAGCCGGTACAGCTTCGATTCGGCGACCTGCCGGCGCTTCAGTTCGCGCGACAGCGCCAGCGATCCCCACGCGATGAATCCGGTGAACAGGCACATCAGCACGACGGTCCAGACCGCGCGGTGGTGCCACGACGCGTAGATGTCGATTTCGGCGGGCGCGACGTCGACGATCAGCGGCAGGCCGGCGAGATGCTTGTAAACATAGATGCGCCGGATGCCGTCGATCGCGCCGACCCCGGTCAGCGCGCCGTCGCGGGTGCGCTGCGATTCGATGAAGAGTGGCGAGCTGTGCAGGTCGAGGCCGACCACGTGCGGGTCGTACGGCAGGCGCGACACGAGCGTGCCGTTGTCCTCGACGATCGCCGCGCTGCCGTGCTTGCCGACCGCAAGGCCGTCGAGCAGCGCACGGAAGTAGTCGATGCTGAGCGTGCCGACGACGATGCCGGCGAACGTGCCGTCGGGCCGGTTGATCCGACGGCTGAGCGCGATCGTCAATGCGCCGCTGCGCAGCCGGGCCGCGTATGGCTTGCTGATGTAGAGGCCCTGCGCGAGCCCGTCGCGATGCACGGCGAAATAGTCGCGGTCGGCGAAATTGCCTTGCCGCGCGGGCGACGCGCTCGAATCGATCACGATATTGCCGTGCGCATCCATCACGAAGATCGACCCGAGATACTCGCCGGTCGCTGCGCGGTCGAACAGCAGCCGGTGGCGCTGGCGCGGCGGCAACGTCATCAGTTCCGGGTCGGCAATGCCGTCGACGACGTTCTGCAGCGACAAATCGTAGAGTTCGATATTGCGCGCGATATCGCGTTCGATCAGCAGCATCAGGTTGCGTGCATTTTCGACCGCATGGTCATATGCATCGCGCCGCGCCTCGATTAAAAGCGACGTGGAAAGGCCCCAGCTGAACATCAGCAGCACGATCCCCGCAACGAGTACGCCGCGGGGCGACAGAATGCGTGCCACGATCGACGCGGTATGGCGGCGCAGCGCGGCGGGCAGCGTGAATGACTTCATCCTCGAGGGTGGCGGGCGGCGGATTTTCGCGTCGTTGGCGATTCCGTCCGCTGTTTATTTTGAATCGGGCCGCATTATCTCGCGAATTCCCGACATTCGCGTGCGCATGCAAAACATGCATGCGGATACGTCGATTCTAAATTGTTACGCATCATTACTGCTTTACGTGAGGGTGATTTGATTTGAATCAATCGTCGATATCGATTGTATTGTCTGAATAATCCCGTGATTACCCGGCGATTATGAATGCTGGAGCGGTATCGGGCGGATTGCGACCGGACAGTGGAGAAACACCGGGCGGATCGGAGAACCGGATAACCCTCTGATACGCGGGGTTTTCAAGCCGGCCGGCGACAACGGCCGGATTCGACGCGGCCAACCCCTTGATTCTGCGAAATCTCCGCGGTGGCGGCGGGCGGCGGCACCTGAGCTGTCCCCGTGACGAATCAGGTAGAATCCGCGCTTCGCCGCAGGCGCCCGCCGCGCAACGCGTATCGGGGCCGCATCGAATGCATCGCAGGACGCGCACCGCGCTCCGATTCCGCATGCGCCGGCTACGGATGCCGGCCCGCTCAACGTTCGTCTCGTTTATGTCCGCAATTCCGAAATCCGACCCATCCGGTTCGTCAGCGAACCCTCCCAAGCTTCATCGCGCGCTGAAGGCGCGCCACCTGACGATGATCGCCATCGGCGGCTCGATCGGCACGGGCCTGTTCGTCGCGTCCGGCGCGTCGATCTCGCAGGCCGGCCCCGGCGGCGCGATGGTCGCGTACATGGCGATCGGCCTGATGGTCTACTTCCTGATGACGAGCCTCGGCGAAATGGCCGCGTTCATGCCGGTGTCGGGTTCGTTCGCGACCTACGGCGCGAAATACGTCGACGAAGGCTTCGGCTTCGCGCTCGGCTGGAACTACTGGTACAACTGGGCCGTGACGATCGCGGTGGAGCTGGTCGCCGCGCAGCTCGTGATGCATTACTGGTTTCCCGACGTGCCGGGCGTGTGGTGGAGCGCGGCGTTCCTCGGCGTGATGTTCCTGCTCAACGCGCTGACCGTGCGCGGCTTTGGTGAAGCCGAATACTGGTTCGCGCTGATCAAGGTCGTCACCGTGGTCGCGTTCATCGGCGTCGGCCTGCTGATGATCTTCGGCATTCTGAAGGGCGCGCCGAGCAACGGCTGGGGCAACCTGACGATCGGCGACGCACCGTTCGCGGGCGGCCTGCCGGCGCTGATGGGCGTCGCGATGATCGCCGGCTTCTCGTTCCAGGGCACCGAGCTGATCGGCGTCGCGGCCGGCGAATCGGAAAACCCGCGCACGACGATCCCGCGCGCGGTGCGCCAGGTGTTCTGGCGGATCCTGCTGTTCTACGTGTTCGCGATCTTCGTGATCGGCGTGCTGATTCCCTATACCGACCCGAACCTGCTGAAGACGGACGTGACCGACATCGGCGTGAGCCCGTTCACGCTCGTGTTCCGCCACGCGGGCCTCGCCTTTGCCGCCGGCGTGATGAACGCGGTGATCCTGACGGCCGTGCTGTCGGCCGGCAACTCGGGCATGTATGCGTCCACGCGGATGCTCTACAACCTCGCAACCGAAGGCCGTGCACCGAAGATCTTCGCGAAGCTGTCGCGCGGTGGTGTGCCGCGCAACGCGCTGTACGCGACGACGGCCGTCGGCGCGCTGTGCTTCTTCACGTCGCTGTACGGCGACAAGACCGTGTACCTGTGGCTGCTGAACACGTCGGGGATGACGGGCTTCATCGCGTGGCTCGGCATCGCGGTCAGCCACTACCGGTTCCGCAAGGGCTACGTGAAGCAGGGCTACTCGCTCGACCAGCTGCCGTACCAGTCGAAGTGGTTCCCGTTCGGCCCGCTGTTCGCGTTCGTGCTGTGTCTCGTGATCGCGCTCGGGCAGGACTATCAGGCATTCCTCGCGAACCGGATCGACTGGGCCGGCGTGGCCGCGACCTATGTCGGCATTCCGCTGTTCCTCGTCGTGTGGCTCGGCTTCCGGTTCCTGAAGAAGAGCCGCCTGGTGCGCTACGAAGACATGGAAATCGCGCCGTGGATCGCCGCGGGCCGCGGTGCGCAGCAGCAGCCGGTGGCGAACCGCGAAACCGCGGGCTGACGCGGGCGCGGCCGGTGGCCGCGCGACGTGCGATGAAACGGGAAGCCGCGCGCTTCCCGTTTTTTTTGCCCGGCTTTTGCCTGCACGGGGTCAAAGCCGGTTATATTGCCCGACCCTACCGGGCTGCGGCCCGGCCGGCGCGAGGCGCGCAGCGCGGATCGGCATCCGGCGCGCGCGACGTGCGGCGGCCGGCGAAATGCCCGGCGTTTTCATCGTTCCATCCGGGCCGATACGGCCCGCGGAGCGCGCAACCCAGAGGAATCCATGAGCGCATCACCCGCCGAGCGGAAGGCCGGACCCGTTTCCATCGTGCGACTCGAAGCCGCGATCAACGCGTGGCGCGAAGTGTACCCGCCGGCGCCGGACGGCGAGGACGGCTACGCGCTCGACGCCGGCAGCAATTGCCTCGCGGAACTGTACGGCACGATGATTTGCTACAAGTTGCCGGACGTGCCGCTCGATTCGCTGAGCGACGAGCAGCGCGACGCGCTCTACGCGACCGAAGTGTGACGGGCGGTCGTGACGCCGCCGCGCCGCGGCGTCGATGAAACTGACGGGAAGCTCGCGGGCTTCCCGTTTTGCTTTGGGCGGCGCGGGGCCGCGCACGTGGCGGTTTGCGCCGCCTGCGGTATCGTGACGACATCATCCGGCCGGGATTGAACGCCGGATCGCTGTCCGGGAGGCATCGAACATGGAGTTGAGACACCTCCGCTACTTCGTCGCGGTTGCCGAGGAGCGGAATTTCACGCGGGCGGCCGAACGGCTGCATATCGCCCAGCCGCCGCTGAGCCGGCAGATCCAGCAACTCGAGGAAGCGCTCGGCGTGCCGCTGTTCGAGCGCAATGCGCGGCCGCTGAAGCTGACCGACGCGGGCCGCTTCTTCTATTCGCACGCGGTGCAGCTGCTCGCGCAGACGACCGAGCTCGAATCGATGACGAAGCGGGTCGGCAAGATCGAGCGCAGCATGTCGGTCGGCTTCGTCGGTTCGACGCTGTACGGGATGCTGCCGAAGATCATCCGGCGCTTTCGCAGCGAGTATCCGGCCGTCGAGCTGAGCCTGCACGAGATGTCGACGATGGACCAGATCAAGGCGCTGAAGGAAGGGCGCATCGACGTCGGGTTCGGGCGCATCCGCCACGAGGATCCGAGCGTGCGGCGCGTCGTGCTGCGCGAGGAGCGGATGATCGTCGCGCTGCCGGTCGGCCATCCGCTGGACAGCGCGAAGCCCGTGCTGTCGCTGCACGATCTCGTGAACGACACGCTGATCATCTTTCCGAAGGCGCCGCGCCCGAGCTATGCGGACCAGGTGCTCGCGGCCTTTCACGATCGCGCGTTGCAGCCGCGCAAGATCTACGAGACGCGCGAACTGCAGATCGCGCTCGGTCTCGTCGCGATGGGCGAGGGCGTGTCGGTCGTGCCGCACAGCGTGTACGGGCTGAAGCGCGACGACATCAGCTACAAGCCGCTCGACGATCCGAACCTCGTGTCGCCGATCATCATGAGCATGCGGATGCTCGACGAATCGGAGGACCTCCGCGCGATGCAGGCGCTGATCTACCGGCTGTACGACGAGGCGCAGATGGAGTATCTGCCGCCGCAACCCGAATGAACGCGTGGGCAGTGGGGGCTTGCTTGACGCTGCGCGCGGGCGCGGGCCACCATCGCGTGATCCGATAAGGCCGCCGAGTGGCGGCCGCTTTCATGCAGACGACACACACATGACCGATATCCTGATCGAGGAGACAACTGTCGAGACGCCGCAAGGGCGCCTCTTTGCGAAACGCTGGCGTGGTGGGGTGGCGCAACAGGCGGCGGGGGCGTCGAAGCAGCACGCATCGGAGCCGGCCGCACCTGAGTCGCTCGCACCTGCGCCGGCCGCACCGATCGTGCTGCTGCACGATTCGCTAGGCTGCGTCGACCTATGGCGCGACTTCCCCGCGCAACTCGCGAGCGCCACGCAGCGCGACGTGATCGCCTACGATCGCCTGGGCTTCGGTCGTTCCGATCGTCATCCGGGGCAACTCGGCACGACGTTCGTGCGCGACGAGGCCGATCACGCGTTCGCGGCACTGCTCGAACAACTGGGCGTCGACGCGTTCGTCGCGCTCGGCCACAGCGTCGGTGGCGGGATGGCGGTCGGGTGTGCGGCCGCGCATCCGCAGCGTTGCCGCGCGCTCGTGACGATCGCCGCGCAGGCGTTCGTCGAGGATCGCACGCTGGCCGGCATTCGCGACGCGGGGCAGCAGTTCGACGAACCGGGTCAGCTCGACCGGCTCGCGCGCTATCACGGCGACAAGGCCGAATGGGTGCTGCGCGCGTGGGTCGACACGTGGCTGTCGCCGGCGTTTCGCGACTGGAGTCTCGACGACGACTTGCCGCGCGTGCAATGCGCGACGCTCGCGATTCACGGCGAAGACGACGAATATGGATCCGACGTGCATCCGAAGCGGATCGCCGCGCGCGTCGCGGGGCCGTCGTCGTATCTGTTGCTCGGCCGGTGCGGGCACATGCCGCACCGCGAGCGAACCGACGACGTGCTGGCCGCCGTGACGACGTTCCTGCGCGACGCGCTCGCCTGAGCGCTGCTGCCACCGGCGGGCGTGCGCCCGCCGGCTATCAGAACGCGAGCTGGATCGCGAGGTCGATCGCGAGCAGCGCGATCGAGCAGCCGATACCGAGGACCACGTTCGGCAGCCGGTGCTCGAAATCGCGATGATCCTTTCGCATCGCGGCGCCGAGCAGGAAGATCGCCTCGACGACGATCTGCAGCCCGACGAACAGCAGCATCAGCAGATACTCGTAACCCATCTGCTTGAACGCGGCGAATTGCATCCCGTGATCGCGGATCCATTGGCCGACGCGCAGCAGTTCGTAAACGAACAGCAAGGCGGGAAACAGGTAGCTGATGAAATAGGTCGGCGCGGTGGCGTGCCGTAGTTCGAGGTGGAAATGCTGATGCGTGGTTGCCATCACGAATCCCTCCTTGCAACGCATGATTGCGGTCGCGACGGCAGCGCGACAACGTGCAAACGAAGGGATTACCCGAAGCGTCGTGCGCGGCCGTACGACATCAGCATACTGCTGCGCGGGAAATTTGGCATGCGATGCGTGCGTTCGTCGTAAAAATGCATCTGCGCCGTGCGACGCATCTATCGCGCCGCATTCGCCGCATTCGCCGCATTCGCCGCACTCGCCGTATTCGCCGGATGCGCTGCACCGGCTGGTTGCGTGGTGCTCGATGCATTCGGCAATAACCACTCGGGATGCTGCTCCATATCGTCGGCCAACGCGCGTAGCGCGCTTGACGTGCGTGCGAATTGCGTCAGCGTGCGGCGCACGTTCGATGTATCGGCACCTTGTTGCACGAGCATCGTCTGCGCGGCCATGAACGATTGCCGTGCGGTGCCCAGCGCGATGCGTGCATGCGGTGCGAGTTCGGTATCGAGTTGCTTGAACAGTGCATCGGTGCTCACGAGTGCCGCATTCATGTCCGTGCCGATGCGATCGAGCGGCAACCGGGAAAGCGTGCCGGCGATATCGGTCATCTGGACGCGCAGCACGTCGAGCGTGCCGGGCACGGTCGGCAACGCGATCGGCTCGCGATTCGTGTCGACCGATGCGGGCGGTGCATGCGGAAACATGTCGAGCGCGACATACGAGCGGTTCGCGATCGGGTTGCCGACGCGCAACTGGCCACGCAAACCGCGCGCGACGAGCGTGCGCAGCAGCACCTTGCCGGCTTCGCTGGCACCGTTGCCGAGTACGTCGCGGTAGCGCTGCCCGAGGCGATCGGGGTAGAGCGCCATCGTCACGCGCATCGTGACGTCGCCGCGTGCTGCGTCGTATTCGGTACCGACGGCCGTCACGTTGCCGAGTTCGATGCCGCGAAACTCCACCGGCGCACCGACCTCGAGGCCGCGCAGCGAACGATCGAAACGCATCACGACGGGCGCGGCCGGTGCGTTCGGCGTGCGCATCGCATCGATTTCGTCATCGGCCACGCGAAAGCGTGCGCCGTCTGGTGCCGCGACGCTTGATGCGCGCCCAGGCGGCGACGCGAACGCAAGGGCACCGCTGAGCAACGCGGCGATCGACGGCGTGTCGAGTGTCATGCCGCCCGCACCGAGCCGCAGGCCGAGGCCGCTTGCCTGCCACCAGCGCGCATCGACGTCGACGGTTCGGTCGAACGGCGCGGCGACGAACACGTCGATCGAGACGCCGTGCCCGTCGGCATCGAGCGCATAGCCGGTCACCTGGCCGACGCGTGCGCGCCGGTGATAGACGGGCGAACCGATCGCGACCGAGCCGAGCGATGTCGCGCGCAGCGTGTAGTGACGGCCGCCTTCTTCGGCGACCGGTGGCGCGTCGAGCCCGGTGAACGTCGTGCGCGGCTCGCGCGCATGGCCAAGCGCGGCCGCGATGTATGAACCGGACAACACCGCATCGAGACCGGAGAGGCCACCGGCCCCGATGCGCGGCCGCACGATCCAGAAGCGTGAATCCGCCACCGCCAGTGCCTGCGCGTCGGCGTTCAGTCGCACATCGATCGTCACGCCCGGTTGTCCGCGCAATGCGCGAACGCGCGTGACGCGGCCGATGTCGACATTGCGCAGCCGCAGCGTCGATCGGCCGGCTGCCAGCCCGTCGGCGCTCGCGAAGACGATCGTGATCGTCGGCCCGCGACTGCCGAGCGACGTGATGCCCCATGCGATGCAGAGCGCAGCAGCCACGAGCGGCACGATCCAGAAGCGCGCCGCTCGCGCGCGAGCCGGCACGCGTCTGCGCAACACGGGCCAACGTGTGCCGGCGGGTTTCAGTCGAATTGCGCGACGAGTGCATCGGCGCCCTTGTCGATGCCCGTCCTGGCCGCGCTGAGCGCACCGAAACTCGCACCGATGTTCATCGCATTCGGATACTGCTTCGTCACGTACGCGTTGATCAGCCGGTTCGTCGCCGCATCGCGGATCTCCACCGCGTACATGACCGAGCCCGTGAACGCGCCTTCGCGGCCGCGGATCGCCTGCACGCCGTTGTACACGTTGCCCGCGAGATCGAAGTGCGCGAATGCGCCGGCAAACGTCGTCGTCGTCACGGCGCCCGTCAGCGTCAGCTTCACGCGCAGCGTGCCGGGGCCCGGCGTGTTCGTCAGTTCGAAGCGCTTGCCGAGCTTCTTCGCGAACGTGTCGCCCATGTACGCGGCGAGCGTCGTCTTGTCCTGGTCGGTCAGGTCGCCGAACTGGTGGTCGGTGCCGTGATAGATGGCCACGGGGTCGAGGATCAGCTTGCGGTAGGAGTGCCAGTCAGCCGGCAATGCGTAGCGATAGGGCACGCGGCCGGACTTGTCCTGAGGATCGCTGCGCAGGTACGGCGACGATTCGATGCTGCTGTAGCGGGCGGGCTGGACGCCGGCGCATCCGGCGAGTGCGACGCAAAGCGCGACGTTGAGCAGGTGGCTGGACTTGAACAAGGGGTTCATCTGACGCTCCGGGTCGGGGTTCGCACCGGTGGAGCCGGGCGAAGGGTGGTGAAACAGGGCGGCATCGCCGCTTTCGGGTTTATGAAAAAAACCAACCAGACGGTTTGTTTTTGAGGCGCAATGCCCCCGTGAATCTCAGGGGCGGGAAGCCGTCGGGCAGGGGTTATCGACCGGACAGCCAGGCTGCATGCGGCGCTTGCATCACGCCGCGCGACGCGCGGTGCGGTCCGGCATCAGGCCGGGGCCGATGCGGGAGCCGATCGTAGCACCGCCATTTCCGGATGTAAACCGACCAGGCGGTTTGTTTGTGATAGACTCCGCGCACTTCCTTCATACGATCGTGCCGGTCCGGCGCGGTCGCATTGCACGACTCCATAGCGGGGACAGTTCATGGACAACCCGACGCGTTCCGAGCGAACGCGCACTGCCGCGATCCAGGCGGCGCTCGCGATCCTCGAGCGCGACGGCCCGGGCAAGCTCACGTTCGATGCGATTTCACGCGAAAGCGGTATCAGCAAGGGCGGGCTGATGCATCAGTTCCGCACGAAAGGCGATGTGCTGAACGCGCTGATGGAACATCAGCAGGACTACTACCAACGATTCCAGCGCGAGTATCTGGCCGCGCGCGATCCGGGCGAGACCCAGCCGACGCTGTCCGCGCAGATCGCGACGATGCGCGAAGTGATCGACCAGCAACCGTCGGCCGCGCTCGCGATCATGGCAGCGCTGGTCGAGGATCCCGCGCCGTTGCAGCAGGTGCGCGATATCGACGCCGAGAACGCGAAGCGCATCGCGGCCGAATCCGGCGATCCCGATCTTGCGTTGCTGCGCTGGAAGGCGGCCTGGGGGCTCGCGCTCTCGGCGATGTTCGGGCTGTGCCCGCTGTCGGCCGACGAACGGGCCCGACTGTTTGACCGATTGCTCGACGAGTCGCAATGGCCGTCGGGCGACAGCGCTGCCGCACCGGCCGCGAAATCGGCGCGGAAGAAATGAAGCGCGCATTCGTCGCATGTGGAGTGGCGGTCGTCCGCTTCGGGCGCTCGCTACTTGCGGTCGTGTTCGGGCGCTTGTGATCCAGTGAGCGCGTGACCGGCCACTGGCCACCGGCTCCCTTCAGCCTTTCGCTTCCGCGCCTTCGACGAACAGTTTCGCGACCGCCTGGAACTCCCGTTTCAGCGACAACCCCGGCACGGTCAGCCAGCGCAGCATCGCCGCGAGATACAGGTGATGGAACCACGTCGCGAGCTGGTCGGCCCGCAGCGTGCCGTTCAGTTCGCCGGATTGCTGCCCGGCTGCGATCAGTTGCTGCCACACGAGCGCGATATCGCTGCCGCTCTCTCCACTACTTTCCGACTCCACCGCGCCGATGCTCAGGAAGCGATGGCGCAAATACGCGAGCAGGTACGCGGGATGCTGCTCGCACCACGCGGCCGACGCATCGAGCACGCAGCCGATGCGCGACGCGAAGGTCTTGCGTCGCGCGACGTCGCGCTGCAAATGCGCGAGATCGCGCGCGAGTTCGCCTTCGAGCCAGTGCGCGAGCACGGCTTCCTTCGTTGCAAAGTGGTTGTACAGCGTGCGCTTCGCGACATCGGCCTGCGCGGCGATCTGTTCCATCGTGACGGCTTCGTAGCCGTGCGCGTCGAACAGGCGTGCGCCGGTGGCGGCGAGATGCGCGAGCATCTGGATGCGCTTGCGCGCGCGGCGGCCCGGATCGTCGGTGGGAGTCGTCATGTCGGGGGATTGACTGAAAGTGCACGAGTTGCATTAGTATACGACGTGCACTTTTCTGAATCCACCCATTGCCGCCGTGCACGAGGAGTCACGCATGAAGCTCGTCATCGCCACCTACGGCACCGAAGGCGACACGCGCCCGCTCGCGGCGCTTGGCCGTGCGCTGATCGATGCCGGCCACGATGTCCGGCTGCTGGCCGATGCGGCGACGCTCGGGTCGGCCGCTGCGCTCGGCGTGCCGTCGGCGCCGTTGTCCGGCGATATCCGTCGTGCGATTGTGCCGGATGGCGCATTGGCGGATGCAGTGCGCGGGCGCGGTGGTTTCAACGACACGTCGAAGGCGCTCGCGGCGATCGCCAATGCAAACACGGCTGCGTGGATGCGCGAAATCTCGGATGCGTCGGAAGGCTGCGACGCGATCCTCGTGTCGGGGCTCGCATCGTTCGTCGGCTTGTCGGTCGCCGAGTATCGTGGCGTGCCGGCGATCGGCACCGGCATGATTCCGATCACGCCCACCACGGAATTCGCGTCGCCGTTCCTGCCGCCGGGGAGGTTGCCGCGCTGGCTGAACCGCGCAAGCCACCGGTTGGTGAACGCGCTGTTGTGGCAGGCGTTCAAGAAGGCGACGAATGCGGCGCGAGCGAGCGTGTGCGGGTTGCCGCCGCGCAAGCATGTGTGGACCGATCATCCGATGCTGTACGGCGTGTCGCCGGCGCTGCTGTCCGGCCCTGGCGACTGGCCGTCGAATGTGCTGGCATGCGGCCAGTGGCGGATCGATGCGCATGCTTGGGAACCGTCGCCTGAACTTTCGGATTTTCTCGACGCGGGCGATCGGCCCGTGTACATCGGTTTCGGCAGCATGGCCGGCTTCGATCGCGCTGCGATGGTCGATGCGCTGACGCACGCGCTCGCAGGCCGGCGAGCGTTGTTCTACCCGGGCTGGAGTGGTATAGACGCATCGATGCTGCCGGCAAACGTGCACGCGATCGGCGATACGCCGCATGACTGGCTGTTCCCGCGCGTATCGATGGCGATTCATCACGGCGGATCGGGCACCACGCATTCGGCTGCGCGGGCCGGTATTCCTTCGGTCGTCGTGCCGTTTGCCGGAGATCAGTTCTTCTGGGCGAACCGGCTGCAACGGCTCGGCGTGGCGGATGCGCCGGTGGCGGGGCGGCGTGTGGACGCTGCCGCGCTGGCGCGGGCCATCGCGTTTGCCGAACGGGACGAAGCGAAAGCGCGCGCGATCGAACTCGGCGCGCGCATCGCGCAGGAGGACGGGTTGAAGCGGGCCGTCAGTGCGATCGAGCGATGGGGGCGTGCCGCAGCGCGGTGAGCCCGCCCATCGACATCAGAAATGCCCGGTGAACCGGTAACGGCTGCCCGGGTGCCACAGATTGGCGACCGACGCGACTATCCCCTGCGACCACGTGCGCCGATGCAGCAGCAGGCACGGCTCGCGGTCGTCCATCGTCAGGTGGCGGCGCGTTTCGGTATCGGGCATCGCGGCCTCGATCCGGTATTCGACGCGCTGCAGCGGCGCGACGCGCGTCAGGTACTGGTTCGGCGTCGTCGTCGTGAAGTCCTGCAACGCATACTCGGGCGCGCAGGCCGGATTGACCCAGCGTTCCTCGAGCTGCACCGGCGTGTCGTTCTCGAAGTGCAGCACGCGCGAATGGAAGATCGGGCTGCCCGTGTCGATTCGCAGTTCGTCGGCGAGCTTCGCATCGGCGACGGCTGCGCCCACCTGCAGCACCTGCGCGCGATAGTCGTGGCCGCGCGCGGCGACTTCGTCCGAGATGCTGCGGATCGCGACGAGCGTCGATTCGTACTTCGGCGATGCGACGTACGTGCCTGAGCCGCGCGTGCGCGTGAGCACCTGCTCGGCGGTCAGCTCGCGCAGCGCGCGGTTGACGGTCATCCGCGCGACGTTGAATTCGCGCGCGAGCTCATTCTCCGACGGCACCTGGTCGCCTTCCGCCCATTCGCCGGCATGAATGCGCGCGAGGATGAAGTCCTTGATTTCCTGATAGATCGGTGTGGTCATGGGATCACGATTCCAGAGTCGGCAGCGGCCCGCCGCCGAATGCCGATCCGGCGCGCGCCCGGCGCCGAGTGTACCGGTTTCGCGGACGCGCGGGCCCGGATTTCCCGAATGATCCCTGTTCGGCCGGCGCGCGTCCATGCGGGATTGCACAGAGCGGCCGGCTTTCGATGGCCGGCGCGCGGTCAGAACCGATGCCGGATGCCGACCGTCCCGACCACCTGCGTGTTGGTCGACGAAGCCGCGAGCCCCGTGACGTTCGCGAACCCGAGCGTCGCGCCCGACGGCACGCCGAACTGGTGCTGGTAGACGGTTTCCGCGTACACGTCGGTGCGCTTGCTCAGCGCGTAGTCGGCCATCAGCGTTACCTGGTGCCATTTCGGCCGATGGCTGCCGGTTGCGTCGTCGTAGCGGCCGTTGGTGAACGTATAGGCGCCCGCGAACGAGACGGCCGGCGTCAGCGCATAGCGCGCGTTGACCTCGAAGTTGTCGAAGCGCAGCGCGTTCAGCGCGCCGGGCAGCGACGACGCAGCCGTTTCATCGAACATCGAATGCGTCCACAGCGCGCCGACCGTCAGCCGGTCGAATGCGTAGCTGCCGCCCGCGCCCATCACGCGCTGGCGCACGGCCGGGAAATTCGGCCCGTCGTTGGTCGACAGCGCACCGCCGGCCGTCAGCCCGCCGCGGTTGAGCTGCAGGTACGCGGCGCCGAGGCTCACCGGCCCGTTCGCATACGACACGCCCGCGCTGTACGCGCGATTGTTCGCGAAGCCGCCGGCCGCGTTGCTGAACCCGTACAGGCCGCCGAACTGCCAGCCGGCGAGCGTCGGGCTCGTGTATTTCACCGCGTTGTTGATGTAGAACGAATCGTCGAGGTTGTCGTTGTCGAACGGATGCGAGGCGAGGTTGTTGCCGTCGCCGTTGTTCGCCATCGCGAGCGGGCCGAGGTAGTCGACCACGGCGTCGTACTGGCGGCCGAGCGTCAGTGCGCCGTACTGGTCGCTCTGCAGGCCGACGTACGCGCGGCGGCCGAACATCGTGTTCTTGTAGGACTGCGTGCCGTTGTTCAGGTTGAAGCCGTTTTCGAGGCGGAACAGCGCATGCAGGCCGCCGCCGAGATCCTCGTTGCCGCTCAGGCCGAAGACCGTATTCGACAGCAGGCCGCTGCCTTGTTGCCACGCGCTTTTACCGGACTGGTTGTTCGTATAGACGATACCCGCATCGAGCATCCCGTAGAGCGTGACGCTGCTTTGCGCGTGCGCGGCGGCGCTGAGGAATGCGAGGGAGAGGGTACCGGCGACTGCTTTTTTCATTGTGAGTGCTTCCTGGAAGGGCCCGTAGCGACGGGAACGACGATCCGGCGCGCGCACCGGTGGCGAACGGGCGCGGCTCGTGACGAGCCGCACGCGTTCGCGTCGGCAACGCGCGTTCGAATCGATGAAAGGGGAGCGGGCGCGTGATCCGTGTCACGCGCGGCCGCAACGGGCGCCGGCTAGTGTTGCAGCAGGCGGATCGTGCCGAATTCGGCGGCGGGCAGCAGGCGAAGGATCGACAGGATCGCCGGCGACGCCTGCGACCGTGCGACTTCAAGCTCGATGCACGCGCGCCCGGTGCGGTTGTCGATCGCGGCCGTGTAGAAATTGAGCGCGGTGCCGACCGCCTGGTGCAGCAGGCGCCGCACGACGGCGAGGTTGTCCGATTCGACGCGGATCGACAGCAGCACGAGCTCGTCGGCCGGGTACCGGCGCCGCGAACGAACGGGCGGCAGAGCGCGTGAAGCGGCGGATTCGATTCTGGTCGGTTTCATGCTGGCACCCCGGGTCGCATCGTGCTCCGCACCGCGGAGATCTCGTCTTGGACATGCCGCCCATTCTAGGAATCGAGGTGACGATACGGTGTATAGACTCGAACCGGCCCTGAAAATAACCTGTAAAAACGCCATCGCCACCAGCTTTCGTCTTTACAGCTTTTTTATTCCTTGTAAAGAAATTGAACACCGCTTTGATACGCGGATTTCTACACTGTCGCATCCCATTCGCCAGATGAGCATGGGGGCGTCACACGGGCTTGCGCCGATACGGCAAGGCCCGATACGCCGACGATCGCGCGGCGTTGCCGCGCATACGAAAAAAGGGGAAAGCCATGTTGTGGATCACCGGCGCGTTGTCGCTCGCGCTCTTTATCTATCTGTTTCATGCCCTGATCAAACCCGAGCGGTATTGATCGGCGCGATTCAACAGGAATTCGAAAATATCGGTGAATGTCATGAGCGATCTGCTTTTCATTTTGTTCACGCTCGCGTTCTTTGTCTTGACGGCGGGTTTCATCACCGGCCTTGACCGGATCTGAGCGAGCGTCGACATGTTCAACAATCTCATTCAATTCGCGATCGTTCTCGCGATCATGCTGGCGCTGGTGCCCGTCGTCGGGAAATGGCTCGCGCACGCCTTTACGAGCCCGCGCCACGCGTGGGTCGAACGCCGTACCTATGTGCTGCTCGGCGTGAACCCCGACGAAGCGATGTCGTGGCAGCGCTACGGGATGGTGCTGCTGCTCAGCAATGCCGGGATGATGCTGGTCGGCTACCTGCTGCTGCGCATCCAGGACGCACTGCCGTTCGACGCATTGCAGCGCGCGTCGCAAAGCCCCGACCTCGCCTTCAACACGGCCGCGTCGTTCATCACGAACACGAACTGGCAGGCGTACGCAGGCGAGAGCAGCCTGTCGAACTTCTCGCAGATGGCCGTCATCACGTTCCTGATGGTGGTTAGCGCGGCGACCGGCGTTGCGGCCGCGGGCGGCTTCATCCGCGGGCTGAGCCGCAAGAGCGCGACGGACATCGGCAACTACTGGGTCGACTTCACGCGCGTGACCTATCGCGTGCTGCTGCCGCTCAGCTTCGTGATGGCGCTCGTGTACGTGTGGCAGGGCATGCCGCAGACGCTCGCCGCCGATGCGTGGGCAACCACGCTCGAAGGCGCGCGCCAGCAGATCGTGACGGGGCCGGTGGCCAGCCTCGAATCGATCAAGCACATCGGCACCAACGGCGGCGGCTTCTTCAGCATGAACGCAGCGCACCCGTTCGAGAACCCGACGCCGCTCACCAACACGCTGCACATGCTGTCGATGCTGCTGATTCCGTCCGCGCTGACCTATGCGCTCGGCACGATGATCGGCCGGCGCCGCCAGGGCTGGGTGATTCTCGGTGCGTTCGTCGTGATGTTCGTCGGCTTCCTGGCCGTGATCTATTCGGCCGAGCAGCATGGCAATCCGCTCGTGGCCGGGCTGGGCGTCGACCAGCAGATGAGCGCCACGCAGCCGGGCGGCAACATGGAAGGCAAGGAGATGCGCTTCGGCATCGCGCAGACGAGCCTGTTCGCCACCGTCACGACGGCCGCGACCACCGGGTCGGTCGACGCGATGCATGACTCGCTGACGCCGCTCGGCGGGCTCGTGCCGATCGCGCAGATGATGCTGAACAACGTGTTCGGCGGCGACGGCGTCGGGCTGATCAACCTGTTCACGTTCGCGATACTCACGGTGTTCCTGGTCGGGATGATGATCGGGCGCACGCCGGAGTTCCTCGGCAAGAAGATCGAGGCACGCGAGATGAAGCTCGTGATGCTCGCGGTGCTCGCGCATCCGTTCAGCATCCTCGGTTTCACCGCGGTGGCAGCGATGCTGCACTCGACGCTGGACAGCCTCGCGAACCTCGGCCCGCACGGCTTCAGCGAAGTGCTGTATGCGTACACGTCGGGCACGGCCAACAACGGCTCCGCGTTCGCGGGCCTGAACGCGAACACGCCGTTCTTCAACACGACGATCGGCTTCGCGATGCTGATCGGCCGCTACCTGACGCTGCTGCCGATGCTCGCGGTCGCGGGCAGCCTCGCCGCGAAGAAGAGCGTGCCGGAAAGCGCGGGCACGCTGTCCACGTCGACGGGCCTGTTCGCCGGCCTGCTGGTCTTCGTGATCCTGGTCGTCGGTGGCCTCACATTCCTGCCGGCGCTCGCGCTCGGCCCGGTCGTCGAGCACCTGATGATGTCGGGCGGCCAACTGTTCTGAGGAAAACATCATGATGCAAGGCAATCGCCAGGCAGCGGCCGCCGCCGCGCCGGCACCCGGTTCTTCGTTCGGCGCGGCGACGCGCGGCCTTGTACGGCCCGTGATCGCTTCGTCGGTGCTGTTCATGCTCGTCACGGGTGTCGCGTATCCGCTGCTCACCACGGGCGTCGCGAACGTGCTGTTCCCGTCGCAGGCGCGCGGCAGTCTCGTGCAGCAGAACGGCGCGACGGTCGGCTCGGCGGTGATCGGGCAGAACTTCACGCGCGCCGGTTACTTCCACGGGCGGCCGAGCGCGACGGTCGGCACCGATCCGGCGGATCCGTCGAAGACGGTCGACCAGCCGTACAACGCGGCCGGCAGCGGCGCCAGCAACCAGGGCGCCACCAGCAAGAAGCTGCTCGCCAATATCGCGCAGCGGGTGCGCGCCTATCGGCAGGAGAACGCGCTCGCCGCCGGCACGCCGGTGCCGGCGGATGCGGTGACCGCGTCGGCGTCGGGGCTCGATCCCGAGATCTCGGTCGCAAACGCCCGGCTGCAGGCGGCACGCGTCGCACAGGCACGCGGCGTCGATGCCGCACAGGTCGCGGCGCTCGTCGACCGCATCGCGTTGCCGCGCCAGCTCGGTGTGCTCGGCGAACCGCGCGTGCGCGTGCTCGACCTGAACCTGGCGCTGGACCGCGCATTCGGCCACGCGGCCGGCGCGAAGCAATAGCAGGAACCACGGAGTCACTCATGTCCCATATCGAAACCCCGATCAATCCAGCGGCGATGCCGGTCGGCGGCGTGCCGTCGATGCGCTGGACGGCCGTGCTGCGCGAGGCATTCCGCAAGCTCGCGCCGCGCGTCCAGTTGAAGAATCCTGTGATGTTCGTCGTGTATCTCGGCAGCATCGTCACGACCGTGCTGTGGCTGCAGGCGCTGACCGGCACGGGCGACGCGCCGGCCGGCTTCATCTTCGCGGTCGCGTGCTGGTTGTGGTTCACCGTGCTGTTCGCGAACGCGGCCGAGGCGCTGGCCGAAGGGCGCGGCAAGGCGCAGGCCGACGCGCTGCGTGCGGCGCGCAAGCGTGTGTACGCGAAGGTGCTCGACGAGCCGAAGCAATTCGGCAGCACCAGCCATCGCGTGCCGAGCGACGAGCTCGCCGCCGGCAGCATCGTGCTCGTCGAGGCCGGCGACACGATTCCGGCCGATGGCGAAGTGATCGACGGCGTTGCGTCGGTCGACGAATCGGCGATCACGGGTGAATCCGCGCCGGTGATCCGCGAGTCGGGCGGCGATTTCTCGTCGGTGACGGGCGGTACGCGCGTGCTGTCCGACTGGATCATCGTGAAGATCACCGCGCAACCGGGCGAGGCATTTCTCGACCGGATGATCGCGATGGTCGAAGGCGCGAAGCGCGGCAAGACGCCAAACGAAGTCGCGCTGACGATCCTGCTCGTCGCACTGACCATCATCTTCCTGCTCGTGTGCGTGACGCTGCTGCCGTTCTCGCAGTTCAGCGTGCTGCTGAACGCGTCGGGCACGGCGGTGAGCCTGACCGTGCTGATCGCGCTGCTCGTCTGCCTGATCCCGACGACGATCGGTGCGCTGCTGTCGGCGATCGGCATCGCGGGGATGAGCCGCATGATGCGTGCGAACGTGCTTGCGACGTCGGGCCGCGCGATCGAGGCGGCCGGCGACGTCGACGTGCTGCTGCTCGACAAGACCGGCACGATCACGCTCGGTAACCGCGAGGCCGTGCAGTTCCGGCCGGCGCCGGGCGTGGACGAGCGTGCGCTGGCCGAGGCCGCGCAACTGTCGTCGCTCGCTGACGAGACACCCGAGGGGCGCTCGATCGTCGCGCTCGCGAAGCAGCGCTTCTCGCTGAACGTGGCCGCGACCGCCGGCAGTGTCACCGTGCCGTTCAGCGCGCGTACGCGGATGAGCGGCCTCGACATCGGCGAGCGTCAGGTGCGCAAAGGCGCGGCGTCGGCGATCCGCGCGCACGTCGATGCGCTCGGCGGCGTGTTTCCTCAAGCGGTCGAGACGGCTGTCAACGATATCGCGCGACGCGGCGGCACGCCGCTCGTCGTCGCCGACGGCTCGCGCGTGCTCGGCGCGATCGAGCTGAAGGACATCGTCAAGCACGGGATCGCCGCGCGCTTCGCCGAGCTGCGCAAGGTCGGCGTGAAGACCGTGATGATCACCGGCGACAACCGGCTCACCGCGGCCGCGATCGCGGCGGAAGCCGGCGTCGACGACTACCTCGCCGAAGCGACGCCCGAGGACAAGCTGCGGCTGATCCGCGAGCACCAGGCGAAGGGCCATCTCGTCGCGATGACGGGCGACGGCACCAACGACGCGCCCGCGCTTGCGCAGGCCGACGTGGCCGTCGCGATGCACAGCGGCACGCAGGCGGCGAAGGAGGCGGCCAACATGGTCGACCTCGACAGCAACCCGACGAAGCTGATGCAGGTGGTCGAGGTCGGCAAGCAGATGATCATGACGCGCGGCGCGCTGACCACGTTCAGCGTGGCCAACGATCTCGCGAAGTATTTCGCGATCATCCCGGCCGCGTTCGTCGCGACGTATCCGGCGCTCGGCGCGCTGAACGTGATGGGGCTGCACAGCCCGACGTCGGCGATCCTGTCGGCGGTGATCTTCAATGCGCTGATCATCGTCGCGTTGATCCCGCTCGCGCTGAAGGGCGTGAAGTATCGCGCGGAGCCGGCCGAGAAGCTGCTGGGGCGCAACCTGCTGATCTATGGCGTGGGCGGGATCATCGCGCCGTTCATCGGCATCAAGCTGATCGACATGCTGTTGACGCCGTTTATCTGACCGAACGCGCCGTCGCGGCCCCGCTCACGCCTTCGCGGCGTGCGCGGGGCCGTTCGGCGTTTCAATTGCCGGAAGCGATCATGGATGTGAATGTGAACGTGAGCGAAGCGAATCGACGGGCAACGGGGCAGCGGGATACCGCCGCCCGCCGCAGCGAGGCCGGCGTGCGCCGCGACCGCTGGCGCGGCGTGCTGCGCGCGTGCGCGACGCTGGCCGACCGCATCGCAGGTGCCGGGCCCGACAAGCAGCCGACGCTTGCCGTACGCGAAGCGCACCCGCGTACGCACGTGTGGGTGTCGGAATATGCGGTGCCGCTACTGCTCGCCACGCTGGTATGCGCGCTGGCGACGCTTGCGGCGAGCGCGCTGCTGCGCGTGTTCGACCTGTCGAACGTCGTGATGCTGTTCCTGATGACCGTCGTGCTGATCGCGCTGCGGCTCGGCCGGCTCGCCGGCGCGTGGGCCGCGTTCGTGTGCGTCGGTTGCTTCGACTTCTTCTTCGTCGAGCCGAGGCTGTCGTTCGCGGTGTCCGATACGCAGTACGTGTTCACGTTCGCGCTGATGCTGGCCGTCGCGCTGGCGATCGGCCAGCTCGCGGCGCGCTTGCGCGCGGAGGCACGCGCCGCGCGCGCGAACGAGAAACGCTCGGCGGCGCTCGCGCGCGTCGCGCATGACCTGTCGGCCGCGATCGAGACCGAGCAGATCGCGTCGATCTGCACCGGCACGATCGCGGCGCTGCTCGGCGTGCGCGTCGCGCTCGTGCTGCCCGATGCGGATGACCATCTGATGCCGGCGCAGCACGCACGTTTCGTCGAAGCACCGATCGCGCGCTGGGTCTACGAGAATGCGCGCGGCGCCGGGTGCGGGCTGCCGCCGTTCGAGCGCGCGGCCGCGCAGTACCTGCCGCTGAAGGCGCCGATGCGCGTACGCGGTGTGCTCGTGCTGTTCGGCGACGCGCAGCCGGTCCCCACGGACCCCGACGATCGCCGCCTGATCGACGCATTGTGCTCGTCGATTGCGATGGCGCTCGAACGTGTGCACTACGTCGGCGTCGCGCAGCACACGCTGGTCCGCATCGAAGGCGAGCGGATGCGCAATGCGCTGCTCGCTGCGGTGTCGCACGACCTGAAGACGCCGCTGACCGCGATCCGCGGGCTCGCCGAGACGCTGGAGCGGCCCGAGCGGCTGGCCGACGGTCAGCCGGCCGCGCTCGCACACGGCATCCGCAACCAGGCCGAAGCGCTGCACGGGCTCGTCGTGAACCTGCTCGATCTCGCGCGCATGCAGAGCGAGGGCGTGAGGCTGAATCGCGAGTGGCACATGCTCGACGAGATCGTCGGCAGCGCGCTCGCGCATTCGGCCGGCGTGCTGGCCGGCCGCGACGTGAGCGCCGACTTGCCGGCCGACCTGCCGCTGATCGATGTCGACGCGCTGCTGATCGAGCGCGTGCTGATGAACCTGCTCGACAACGCGTCGAAGTACGCGGGTACGGACGCGGCCGTGGCGGTGCGTGCCCGCGTGTTCGGCGAAACGCTTTACGTGTTCGTCGAGGACGACGGCCCCGGCTTCATTGCGCGCAATACCGAGCCGCTGTTCGAGCCGTTCGAGCGCGAACGCAAGGAGTCGTCGATCAGCGGCGTCGGGCTCGGGCTCGCGCTGTGCCGCAGCATCGTCAACGCGCACGGCGGCTCGATCCGCGCGGTGCCGCTCGATCCGCACGGCGCGCGGTTCGAGATTCGCCTGCCACTGGGCGCGCCGCCCGATATCGAACACGAGAGCCGGACATGATCAGATCGCGCGTACTTATCGTCGAGGACGAATCGGACATCCGCCGATTCGTGCGGATGGCGCTGGAACAGGAGGGGCTCGACACCTGCGAGGCGTCGACGGCCCGCGAGGCGCGGATGTATGCGTCGAGCAGCAAGCCCGATCTCGTGATCGTCGATCTCGGGCTGCCGGACGACGACGGCAAGACCTTCATCCGCGAGCTGCGCGAGTGGTCGACGGTGCCGGTGATCGTGCTGTCGGCGCGGCAGCAGGAGGTGGAGAAGGTCGCGGCGCTCGATGCGGGCGCGGACGATTACCTGCCGAAGCCGTTCGGCGTGCCCGAACTGCTCGCGCGGGCACGCGCGCAGTTGCGGCGCGCGGCGTTCGTGTCGGCCGACGGGCAATCGTCGTCGATCGTGCGGTTCGGCGACGTGACGGTCGATCTCGGCAAGCACGAAGTCGCCCGCGGCGGCGATCCGGTCCATCTGACGCGCCTCGAATTCCGGCTGCTCGCCGCGCTGATTCGCGCGCGCGGCGGTGTGATCGCCGCGCGGCAATTGCTGGCCGAGGTCTGGGGCATCCACGACGCGGACCGCGCGCACTACGTGCGCGTGTACATGACGAACCTGCGGCAGAAGCTCGAACCGGTGCCGGCACGCCCGCGGCACCTGCTGACCGAGTTGCAGTTCGGCTACCGTCTGGTCGGTCTGGAAACGGTCGGCATGGCGGACGGGCAGCGCGGTGCGGCATTGCCAGGTCTAGACAAGTGAAAGCTCGCGCCGGGTGGCGCGCGTACGGGTGGAGAAAGCTGTTGTTTAGCTTGTCGTAATTCGTAATTAATTGAAAATTAAGGAAAAATGCCATTAGTGAAACAATCCGCCGACAACTAGTGATAAACACGGATTGCTGGCTAACCTGCGGAAAAGGCAAAGTTGTATGTACAACTTGGAGTGTCGCCGGAAAGGGCGATTTCCGGGTTGGAAGGGTTCACGGCGGGGCGCCGTGCCGGCCACACCGGTGCGGATCGCCCGACGGGACCCCTGCCCAGTTCGCCTCTGACAGGAACGCCATGAAGAAACTCGCGCTCAGTATTGCCCTTGCCTGCATCGCGGTCGGTGCCCACGCCAAGGATTGGTCGACGATCCGGTTCGGCGTCGACGCCAGCTATCCGCCGTTCGAATCGAAGGACGCAAGCGGCAAGGTCGTCGGCTTCGACGTCGATCTCGGCAACGAGATCTGCGCGCGCCTGAAGGCGAAATGCGTGTGGATCGAGAACGACTTCGACGGGATGATCCCCGCGCTGAAGGCGAAGAAGTTCGACGGCGTGCTGTCGTCGATGTCGATGACGCCGGCGCGTGCCGAGCAGATCGCGTTCTCCGACAAGCTGTTCAACACGCCGACGCGCCTCGTCACGAAGAAGGGCGCGAACCTGCAGCCGACCGCCGAATCGCTGAAGGGCAAGTCGGTCGGCGTCGAGCAGGGCACCATCCAGGAAACCTACGCGAAAGCCTACTGGGCGCCGAAGGGCGTGCAGGTCGTGCCTTACCAGAACCAGGACGGCGTGTACCAGGACCTGATGTCGGGCCGCCTCGACGCGGCGCTGCAGGACGCGGTGCAGGCCGACATCGGGTTCCTGAAGACGCCGCGCGGCGCGAACTTCGAATTCGCCGGCAAGGACATCGACGATCCGAAGACGCTCGGCAACGGCGCCGGCATCGGGCTGCGCAAGGACGACGCCGACCTGAAGGCGAAGATCGACCACGCGATTGCCGACATCATCAAGGACGGCACGTACAAGAAGCTCGAGAAGAAGTACTTCGCGTTCGACGTCTACGGCGGCTGACCGTCCATGCGGCGCGCATCGGTTGCGGGGCGCGCCGCGTCGGTCGTGGGTGCAACCCGCGTCGCGTGATGCGTCCGACTTGATGAGCAGGCTGCATCAGGTAGTGCGCAGATATCGTTTGATGCGGGGTTAATGGCTGTCGAAAATCCAGCCACATCGTTCTGGATCCCTCATATGATCTTCCAAGGATTTGGCCCGCTGTTGTGGGCCGGCACGGTGGAAACCGTGAAGCTCGCGGTGCTGTCGCTCGCTGCGTCGCTCGTGCTGGGCCTCATCGGCGCAAGCGCGAAACTGTCGACGAACCGCATGCTCAAGTCGATCGGCACCTTCTACACGACGCTGATCCGCGCGGTGCCGGACCTCGTGCTGATGCTGCTGCTGTTTTACGGGATCCAGATCCTGCTGAACAACGTCACCGACATGCTCGGCTGGGACCAGATCGACATCGATCCGTTCGTGGCCGGCGTCATCACGCTCGGCTTCATCTACGGCGCGTACTTCACCGAGACGTTCCGCGGTGCGTTCCTCGCGGTGCCGCGCGGCCAGCTCGAAGCGGGCTTCGCGTACGGGATGAGCGGCTGGCGCGTGTTCCGCCGCATCCTGTTCCCGCAGATGATGCGCTTCGCGCTGCCCGGCATCGGCAACAACTGGCAGGTGCTCGTGAAAGCCACCGCGCTCGTGTCGATCATCGGCCTCGCCGATGTCGTGAAAGCGTCGCAGGACGCGGGCAAGAGCACGCTCGATTTCTTCTTCTTCACGCTGGCTGCAGGCGCGATCTACCTCGCGATCACGACGGTCTCCAACGTCGTGCTGCATCACCTCGAGAAGCGTTATTCCGTCGGCGTCCGGAGGCTCGCACTGTGATCGAACTCGTCAGCCAGTACTGGCAAAGCTATCTCTACACCGACGGCTACCGCTTCAGCGGCCTCGCGATCACGCTGTGGTTGCTGGTGGTGTCGATCGCACTGGGCTTCGCGCTCGCCGTGCCGCTCGCGATCGCGCGCGCGTCGTCGAACCGCTGGATCTCCGGCCCGGTGTGGCTCTATACGTACGTGTTCCGCGGCACGCCGCTCTACGTGCAGCTGCTGATGTGCTACACGGGCATCTACAGCCTGCAGGTCGTGCACAACCACGTGCTGCTCGACACGTTCTTCCGCAACGCGATGAACTGCACGCTGCTCGCGTTCGTGCTGAACGAATGCGCGTATGCGACCGAGATCTTCGCGGGTGCGATCAAGGCGACGTCGGCCGGCGAGATCGAGGCCGGCATGGCGTACGGGATGTCGCGCTTCAAGCTCTATACGCGGATCATCCTGCCTTCCGCGTTGCGCCGCTCGCTGCCGAGCTACAGCAACGAAGTGATCCTGATGCTGCACGCGACGACGCTCGCGTTCACCGCGACCGTGCCCGACATCCTGAAGGTCACGCGCGACGTCAATTCGGCGACGTACATGTCGTTCCAGGCCTACGGCATTGCAGCCGTGCTGTACGCCGTCGTCGTGTTCACGCTCATCTGGGCGTTCCGCAAGCTCGAGACGCGCTGGCTCGCGTACCTCTCGCCGCGCGGCCATTAATGCATTCGCAGATTCGCAAGGAAGGACCCAGCATGTACAAGCTTACCGTTGACAACCTGCACAAGAAGTTCGGCGACAACGAGGTGTTGAAGGGCGTGTCGATGAAGGCGAAGGCCGGCGACGTGATCAGCATCATCGGCTCGAGCGGCTCCGGCAAGAGCACGTTCCTGCGCTGCATCAACTTCCTCGAGCAGCCGTGCTCCGGGCAGATCACGATCGGCAGCGAGCCGATCCAGACCACCCGCGACCGCAACGGCTCGCTGCGCGTGGCCGATCAGAAGCAGCTGCAGCGGATGCGCACGAAGCTGTCGATGGTGTTCCAGCACTTCAACCTGTGGGCCCACATGACGGTGCTCGAGAACATCATCGAAGCGCCGATGGCCGTGCTCGGGGTCAGCAAGGACGAAGCGATCGCGCGGGCGCGCAAGTACCTGGAGAAAGTCGGCCTCGCGCCGCGTGTCGAGGGCATGTATCCGTCGCACCTGTCGGGCGGCCAGCAACAGCGCGTGGCGATTGCACGCGCGCTCGCGATGGAGCCGGAAGTGATGCTGTTCGACGAGCCGACGTCGGCGCTCGATCCGGAACTCGTCGGCGAAGTGCTGAAGGTGATGCAGAAGCTCGCGGAGGAGGGCCGCACGATGGTCGTCGTCACGCACGAGATGGGCTTCGCGCGCAACGTGTCGAACCACGTGATCTTCCTGCATCAGGGGAAGATCGAGGAAGAAGGGAATCCGCAGGAGATTCTCGTGAATCCGAAGAGCGAACGGCTCGGGCAGTTCCTGTCGGGGCGGTTGAAGTAAGGTCGCGCGTGAGCATTGCCTTAGCGCCCGTGACGCCGCAAGGGCGCCACGGGCGTTGATGCGAACGACGCCTACTGTTGCGCAAGCGCGTCCGTCAAAGGCCGCTGCGCGACCCGCACCAGATTGTCGCGGCCCGCGCTCGGGCTCGACCATTGCAGATGCATGCTGGCGGGCCCGCTCGCATGCACGTACTCGACGCGGATCGGCACGTTGCGCTTCTGCGCCAGGTGAATGCGGCCCTTCGCGGTCGCGAGCCCCGGCTGTTCCTTGTCGATCACCTTGCGGCCGTCGATCCACACGCGCGCGACGTTGTCGCTCGTCACGCTGAACGTGTAGTTGTCGGCCTTCGGAATGTCGAGCGCGCCGGTCCAGCGGATCGCATAGTTCGTCGCATTCATCCCCTTAGACGCATCCGGCGAATCGGTGCCGCGCTCGGTGTTCAGGTCGAAATCGACCAGTGGCGTGATCGACGAGAACACCGGTGTCGTGAACGTCGTGTCGTTGTAGTACGTCGCGTTCAGCACGCGCAGCCTCGAGCTGAATGCGCTCGCGAGCGCCTGCACCTCGGCCGTGCTCCACGGATGGCCGTCGGGGTAGAGCGTGCCCTGGAACGGCGTCGCCGGTTCGACGGTCGCGGGCGCGGACGCCGTCTGCCCCCAGTGGAAGCGCGTATTCGTGCGGCCGATCATCAGTTCCCACACGAGGAAGCCCGTCTTGCCGCCGTAAGTGGACGCGATGCCGGCCATCGTCTGTCCCGCCTGGCCGCCCGGCCAGCCGCGCTGCAATGTTTCCGAATTCAGGCTGTCGAGCAGGCTCGGCGGCAGCGAGTAGTCGGGCGTCGTCGCATTCTTCGCGTACGGATGGAATGCGTGGAAATCGGAGAAGTAGTCACCCTCCGGTTCCTGCACGTTCGGCGAATTGATCGGCTGCGTTGCGCCCGCATTGAGGATCGCGATGCGCGCGTCGTTCATCATCAGCGCGCGCGTCGGCTGCAGCGCGCCGTTGCCGCTGCAGCCCGGCTCGTTCATCGGTTCCCAGTACAGGATGCGCGGATCGTTGCGGTGCGCGGACACGAAGTCGGCGATGTAGTGCTGCAGATCCTGCTTGAACGTTGTCGATGCGCCGGCCGCGATCGGCTGCAGATACTGCTGCTCGACCGACTGCCCGGGCGACTGCACCCAGCGGCTGTTGTGCACGCCGAAGATCGGCGCGGCCTGCGGGCCGTACGCGGGATCGACGTGCCAGCAATCGTCGTAGAAGATCGGCGCGACCTTCAACCCGTGGCGCGCGGCAATGCCGAGCAGGCTGTCGAACTTCGCGAGGAATGCGTCGCGATCGTTGACCCAGTTCAGGTAGTGCAGGTACACGGTGATCGTGTTCATCCCGTACGTCTGCGCGTAGTCGAGCTCGCGGTCGACGGTGGCCGGATCGTAGTTTTCCCAGAAGTCGATCGCGTTGACCGCATTCCACGGGTTGTACACGGCGCCGACCACGCGCGAGAAGTCGTACGTTTTCGGTGCGACATCCGGATAGCGGCTGACCGTCACGTTGCTGAAGGCGACGCTCGCGCCGAAGCGGCGCAGCCCGAACGCACCCGCGCGCAGCGCGGTCGTCAGGCCGCTCGTCGCGTCGTTGACGCTTATCACCTGCGTGCCGTCCACGTACACGTCGATCGCGTTGTTGCGCGTGACGACCTTCAGGTGATGCGTGCTGCCCGCGACGACCGCGGGCGCCGGGTAGTCGATGAAGTCGGTCCAGTTGTCCTGTTCGCGGCCGACCTGTACCACGTGGCGCACCGCATCGAGCCCGATGTAGTAGCCCGTCAGCGCGTCGGTGCCGACCGTCGGGTTCGTCACGTGCACGATGAAGCCGGCGTTCGCGGTGGTCGCGCCCGGTGCCGGTGCGCCGATCGTGACGTCCGCTTCATACGATGCGTGGCCGTAAGCCGGATGCTGCGCGTTCGTGACGAGCTTCGCGCCGTCCGTGCTCGTGCCGCTGATCTGGATCGTGTTGCCGCCGCCGCTCGTCCAGGCCGGGCCGTAGGTATCGAAGTCGGCGAGCGTCAGCGTTTGCGTGTCGATTGCGACGGGCGGAGCCGGCGGCGCATACGGCGGCACCCCGCGCGACGACACGCGCAACGCGGGCGTCGGCCCCGGCAGGCCGAGCGTGACGAGCTGGTTCGGGAAACGCGACGGGCCGCCGTAGCCCGTATTCATGAAATCGCTGGAGGCGGCGGCAGTGGTGGCGGCGCTGTCGCTCGACGCGGCGTCGACGGACGCGCGTGCGGCGAGCGCCGAGGCCGATGGCGCGGACGAATCATCGCCGCCGCACGAGGCGAGCACGACGAGGATAGCCAGTGCGGCGGGCTTGAGACGAGACGTGATAGTCATTCTGGACTCCGGATCAATGAGGAGAAGCGGACGACTGGTGACTCGATGCGGATGAAACGGTGTCCGGACAGGAAGCGTCACGGGACGGTAGGCGTGTGAGGTGCGGACGGGCGGAGCGGGCAGCGCGGCGGGTTCGCGCGCATTCGCTTCCGGTCACCGTCTCGTCGTGCTGCTGTGTCGTGGCGCGGGGTTGTGCCCGACGCCGACGCAAGTATAGAAATGCTTTTAAATTATTACTAATAATTTAGTGATGGTGTTTACCCTGAAGCTGGCGTTGGAACAGGGGCGAGCGGGGCGGGGTAATGGCCGGGGAGGAATGGCGGGCGTACGGCAACACGAAGCACGGGCAGCGCATGCGCTGCCCGTGCCGTATTCAGGGGAGGGTGTGGCTTACGCGTTCGCCGACTGCGTGACCGTCTCGACGGCGCGCACCGACCCGCGCTCGACCAGCGGGCCGTCGAGCTTGATCGCGCGACGGCGCACGGGCATCCCGACCGCGCGGTTCTGCTCTTCCTGCAGCAGGATCTCGACCGCCCAGCGGCCGAGCTCATAGTTCGGCAACACGATCGTCGACAGCGGCGGGTGCGTGTGTCGCGCGATTTCCTGGTCGTCGTAGCCGAGCACCGATACGTCGTCGGGCACGCGCATCCCCAGATGCTTGACGGCCTCGATCGCGCCGAGCGCCATCAGGTCGTTCGCGCAGAAGATCGCGGTGGGCGGATGCGGCTCGCGTAGCAGCGACAGCGTCTGCTCGAAGCCGGTATCCGAACCCCAGTCGCCGTCGCGCACGAGTTCCGGCGCGAACGGGATGTCGGCCGTCGCGAGCGCGGTGCGATAGCCCTTCAGGCGGTCCTTCGCGGCGTCCTGCCACGGCTCGCCGTTGATGTAGCCGATGCGCCGGTGGCCCGCGCGCAGCAGGTATTCGGTGGCTGCATGCCCGCCCGCGACTTCGGCCGGCACGATCGACGACAGCCCGCTTTCCGCCGTGTAGCAGTTGAGCAGCACGGCCGGCACGCGCAGCAGTTCGGACGGCAGCGTGACCTTGCGCGTGTAGACGGTCGCATAGACGACGCCGAGCAGGTTCGGCATCGCGAGCACGGATTCGAGCACCTGGCGCTCGATGTCGACGTTGCCGTGCGTCGAGTACACGGCGAGCAGCTTGCCGTTCGCGTAGGCCGCGTCGCGCGCGCCGTCGATGTTGACGACCGGGTGCGGGCTCGTCGAGATTTCGTCGGCGAGATAGACGATCAGGTCGCGCTCGCCGTCGTGCGTCATCGCCACTTCGCGCGGCAGGAAGCGGTAGCCGAGCTCTTGCGCGATCTTCACGACCTTGTCGCGCGTGGCGTCCGAGAACTTCGTGCCCGCCGCGTTGTTCAGCACGAGGGAGACGGTGGATTGCGACACGCCGGCAAGCTTGGCGATGTCGGTCATCGTGGGGCGACGTTGAGTAGAGCGTTTCACGGTAGGAGCGCGGTCCGGCCTCGACAGGATGAACAAATAACGACGGCGATAAACAGCGGGTCGGATCAATCTGACCGACGGTAACATCGGCCAACCAGGCCGGCAATCAAGCTTTACGCGTGCCCCGCCAGGCACGCCGTTTCCCAGATAATAATATCAACAAATATTATTGACCGCGCGTGCCGCACCGTGCCATGCTTTGCCGCACATGCCCGCGGCCGGGTGCTGCCATCCTGCCGACGGGGTCGCCAGTGTCATCCCGGGATGAACGATGCCGATGGGAACGCCCCGCAACGCCGACCTGATCGAACTCGCCAGTGGCGCGACCCGCGTGTGCGTCGCGCCGCAGGCCGGCGGCTCGATCGCCGCGTACTACGAAGCCGCGCCCGACGGCCCGCGACACTGGTTCCGGCCGGCTACCGACGCGGCGCTCGCGAGCGGCGATCCGCTCGGCATGGCGAGCTTTCCACTGTTCCCGTACTGCAACCGCATCCGCGACGCGAAGTTCGACTTCGACGGCCGCACGATCGACCTGTCCGGCCCGGACGATGCGTATCGTCATGCGCTGCACGGCCACGGCTGGCGGCGGCCTTGGCAGGTCGAACGGCTCGACGACACGCAGGTCGACCTGCGTTTCGAGCATCGTCCTGAAGCAGGCCGCGCCGGTGACTGGCCGTTCCATTACGAGGCGCGCCAGTCGATCCGGCTCGACGGCGATACGCTGTCGATCACGCTTTCCGCGCGCAACCTCGGCGCGCTGCCGATGCCGTTCGGCATGGGCCATCACCCGTATTACCTGCGCACGCCGCACACCGTCGTGAAGGCGCACGTCGATGCGATGTGGCACGCCGATGCGGACGTGCTGCCGCTCCGCGTCGGCGCGCATCCCGCCGTCGACGCACTGCGCAACGGGATGCCGGCCGACGCATTCGATCTCGACAACAATTTCGTCGGCTGGTCGCGCGAGGCCACGGTGATCTGGCCGGAGCGCGGTCGCCAGGTCGTGCTGCGGGCCGAGCGGCCGTTCGACCAGCTCGTCGTGTACGCACCGGCCGGCGCCGACGCGCTGTGCGTCGAGCCCGTCACGAACACGACGGACAGCTTCAATGCGAAGGAACCTGCCTCGCTCGTCGGCGGCTGCGTGCTGGCGCCCGGCGAGTCGCTGCAGGCGACGTTGCGATGGACGCCGGGCCCCGCCTGACGGGTGCGGCGGTACGGGATTATCCCGAGTCGGGCGAGCGATAATATCGAGTAATAATATTAGTTCGTGAAGCCGATGCCGGCCATGTGCGACGGCGTACGGACCGATCACAACACTTGGAGACGATGATGCCGAGCCGTGCAAAGCTGCAACGTATCGTGGTGACGATGGGTGTGACGCTCGGATGCGTCGCGATCGCGCAGGCGCAGGACAATGCGCAGAAGGTCGGGTCCAGCTCCGCGCAGACCTGCACGAACCCGAAGCCGGGCAGCGTGAAGCTGAGCGATCTCGTAGTCGGCTTCTCGCAGTCGGAGAACGAGCAGAACCCGTTCCGCGCGACCGAAACCGCGTCGGTGCGGGCGGCGGCGAAGGCGGCCGGCGTCAAGCGGCTGCTGTATACGAATGCGAACGCGAACCAGGCGAAGCAGGTCGCCGATATCGAAAGCATGATCAACCAGGGCGCGCAGGCGCTGATCGTCGCGCCGAACGATTCGACCGGCCTGCAGCCCGCGCTCGCACAGGCGCGCGCGAAGGGCATCCCGGTCGTGACGATCGACCGGCAGACGGCCGGCACCCCGTGCCAGGATTTCATCACGTTCCTCGGTTCCGACTTCTTCCGGCAAGGGCAGCGCGCCGCGCAGGCGCTCGCCGATGCGACGGGCGGCAAAGCCACGATCGCCGAGATCCAGGGCGGCTACGGCAATACCGTCGAGAGCCAGCGCACCGACGGCTTCGCCGACGGCCTGAAGAAATTCCCGAACATGAAGATCGTTGCATCGCAGACGGCCAACTGGTCGGCCACCGAAGCGCAGAAGGTGATGGAGCAGGTGCTGCTCGCGCATCCCGACGTGACCGCCGTCTACGCGCAGGCCGACACGATGGCGCTCGGCGCGATGACCGCGCTGCGGCAGGCCGGCAAGCAGCGCGGCGTGACGGTCGTGTCGATCGACGGCACGAAGGATTTCGTCACCGCGATCGCGAACGGCTCGGCCGCCGCGAGCGTCGAGACGAACCCGCGCTTCGGCCCGCTCGCGTTCAAGTCGCTCGAAGCATGGTTCGCGGGCAAGCCGGTTGCGCAGAAGCAGATCATGGACGACGCGCTGTATGACAAGGCGAACGCGAAGCATTCGCTCGAAGCGAACCTCGTCTACTGACCTGTTGATCGACCGGCGCGCCAACGCGCCACCCTGAACGCGAGGCGCGATGGACGCACAGCTTCCCGCCGCAACCGATGCCGCCGATGGCGGCGAAGCGAAGCCCGTCGTGCTCGAGACGCGCGGCGTCGGCAAGACCTTCGGTGTCGTGCGCGCGCTCAACGGCGTCTCGCTGTCGCTGCGTGCGGGCGAGGTGCACGGGCTGATGGGCGAGAACGGCGCCGGCAAGTCGACGCTGATCAAGATCCTCACCGGCTTCCACCAGCCTGATGCGGGCGAGATCCTCGTCGATGGCGTACCGGTGTCGTTCGACAGTCCGCGTGCCGCGCAGCGTGCAGGCATCTGCGCGGTCTACCAGGAAATCAACCTGATCCCCGAGCGCAGCGTGGCCGAGAACATCTTTCTCGGTCACGAGCCGCGCCGCTTCGGCCCGTGGATCGACCGGCGCGAGATGCTGGCGCGCACGCGCGAAATCGTCGAGCGCTACGGGCTCGCGGTCGACCCGGCAGACAAGGTCGGGTCGCTCGGGCTCGGCCAGCAGCAGATGGTGTCGATCGCGCGCGGCGTGTCGCTCGGCGCACGCGTGCTGATTCTCGACGAACCGACGTCGGCGTTGAGCGGGGCGGAAGTGGAGGTGCTGTTCGGTGTCGTCGATCAACTGCGTGCGACGGGCATTGCGATCGTGCTGGTGAGCCATCGATTATCCGAGTGCTACCGGATGTGCGACCGGCTCACCGTGCTGCGCGATGGCGCGGTCGTGCGCAGCGATACGCCCGACCGGCTGCCGCGCATGGCGCTGATCTCGGCGATGCTCGGCCGCGAGGTTGGCGCGCACGGCCCACGCGAACAGGCGGAAGCGGCCGCTGCCGATACGACGCAGACACCGGCGCTCGCCGTCGACCGCTTGCGCTGGGGCACGCGCCTGCGCGACGTGACGTTCCGTGTCGCGCCGAAGGAAATCGTCGGGCTCGCGGGCTTGCTCGGCGCGGGCCGCACCGAAACCTTCAAGGCCGTGTTCGGCGCGCAGCAGCCGGACGGCGGCACGGTGCGCGTCGGCGGCCGTGTGCTCGACGGCGCGGACCCGGCGCGGGCGATTCGCGCGGGGCTCGCGTTCCTGTCCGAGGATCGCCGCTCGGAAGGCATTTTCTCGAAGCTGTCGGTGCGCGAGAACATCGTCGTGTGCGTGCTGCCGCGTATCGCGCGGTTCGGCTTCATTTCCGTGCGCAAGCAGGAGGCGCTCGTCGAACGCTATATCCGCGAGCTCGGCATCAAGACGTCGCATGCGGGCGCGCCGATCTCGACGCTGTCCGGCGGCAACCAGCAGAAGGCGCTGATCGCGCGCTGCCTGTCGACCGAGCCGACGGTGCTGCTGCTCGACGATCCGACGCGCGGCATCGACGTCGGCGCGAAGGCGGAAGTACACGACCTCGTCAAACGGCTCGCCGATGCGGGGCTGGCGGTGGTCGCGACGTCGTCGGAGATGGAAGAACTGCTCGAGCTGGCCGACCGGCTCGTGATCCTGCATGAAGGCGCGACGAGCGGCGAGCTGTCGACGCGTGGCGCGAGCCCCGACGACGTGACCGCGCTGCTCGCGAACCAGGCGTAACGCGCCGGACATCGACCAGAGGATGAGGAAAGCGTGAATCTAGCCAACCTGATGAGCGAACCGGAAGGCGCACGCCGTACGTCGCGCCGCTCGCTGTTCGTGCAGGCGCGCGACCACAGCGTGTATCTCGCGTTCATCGCGCTCGCGGTCTTCAACCTGATCGTCACGCCCGGGTTCTCGAATCCGCTCGCCGCGCGCAGCTTGCTGTTCCAGGCCGCGCCGATCGTGCTGATCGCGCTCGGGCAGAACCTCGCGATCGCGACGCGCGGGATCGACCTGTCGGTCGGGTCGGTGATGGCGCTGTCGAGCGCGATCATTGCCGTGTGTTTGCCATACGGAACGGGCGCCGCGTTCGCCGCGGCGATTGCGATCGGGCTCGCGGTCGGCCTCTTCAACGGCGGGCTCGTCGCGCGTCTCGGCATCGATCCGCTGATTTCCGGGCTGGCGTTGCTGGTTGCCGCGCGTGGGCTTGCACAGGCATTGCTCGGCGGTTCGCGCGTGAGCCTGCCGCCTTCCGATGCATTCGATTTCATCGGCATCGGTACGTTTTTAGGGTTGCCGGTCGTGATGCTGATCGCGCTCGCTTGCGCGGCGATCGTGTTCTTCGTCGTGCGCAACACGACCTTCGGGCGCTACACCATTCTCGTTGGCGCGAGCCGCGATGCCGCGCATCTCGCCGGCGTGCCGGTACGGCGCACGTTGCTCGCCGTGTATGCGGCGAGCGGAGCGCTTGCGGGGCTCGCTGGCCTGTTCGCCACCGCACGGCTCGGTGCGGGTGATCCGAACTACGTCGGCGTGAACTTCGAACTCGATGCGATCGCCGCGTCGGTGATCGGCGGCACGCCGCTCTCCGGCGGACGCGTGTCGATCGTCGGCACCGTGTTCGGCGTGCTGCTGCTGCAACTGCTCGATGCCAGCTTCATCATGAACAACATCAGCTTCACCTATGCGCAGATCCTGAAGGCGGCGTTCATCCTCGGCGCGCTGTACCTGCAGCGCTCGGGGGCCTGACATGTCGACCGCGCCGATTTCCACGCACACCGCGCAGGACGCGAGCCGCGCGCGACGCGCGCAGGTTGTCCGGCTCGTGCAGGCGCGCGGCGCGATCGCGATCCTCGTGCTCGTGTGCCTGATCGCCGGCCGCGTGTTCCCGCATTTCCTGAGCGCGCCGAACCTGCTCGACATCGTCGCGGCCGCCGCGTTCGTCGCGCTGATCACGATCGGGCAGAGCTTCGTGATCATCCTCGGCGGCTTCGATCTATCGGTCGGCTCGCTCGTCGGGCTCGGCACCGTGATCGCCGCGTATGCGGCGCCGTACGGCTGGGGCGCCGCGCTGGCCGCGCCTGTTGGCGCGGGGCTGATCGTCGGGCTCGTGAACGGCTGGCTGATCGCGCGGGCGCGGATGGCGCCGTTCATCGTCACGCTCGCCGCGTTGCTCGGGTTGAAAGGGCTGTCGCTCGTGCTCGCGAGCCAGGACATGCTGATCGCCAACCCGGGGTTCTTCGCGACGATCGCGAACGGTTCGCTGTTCGGCATCGGCAACCTGGTGTGGATCGTGGTCGTCGCGTATCTCGTCGCCGCGTTCGTGCTGAATCACACGCGCTACGGCGCGGGCGTGTTCGCGATCGGCGGCAACGAAGAGGCGGCGCGCATGCTCGGCGTGAACGTCGAAGGGCTCAAGATCGTCACGTACGGGCTGAGCGGGGCGCTGGCCGGGCTGGCTGGTGCGCTGCTCGCGTCGCGGCTCGATTCGGGGCTGCCGGGCGCGGGCAACAGCTATGAGCTGCAGTCGATCGCCGCGGCGGTGATCGGCGGCGTGCTGCTGACGGGCGGCGTCGGCACGCTGTTCGGGCCGCTTGCCGGCGTGCTGCTGCTCGGCGTGATCGAGAACGTGATCAACCAGGTCGGGACGTTGAGCCCGTACTACCAGAACCTCGCGAGCGGCGCGTTCCTGCTGCTCGCGGTGATCGCGCAGACGCTGCTCACCGGGAAGCGGCGCAAGCGGTAGCGATCGGGCGCGGCTTCGCGCTGCCGCACACTGGAACGCTAAATGCTTGTCACGCGGGATCCTTTCGATGAAGGAGCACCGCGATGAGCACACCGACCCCCACCGCTTTTTCCCATGTGAAGCCGCAGGACACCGCGTATCGAGGCGAAGGCCTGCGCGACTTCTTCCTGTACCGCGATCTCGGCATCGCGGCCGCGACGAACGGCAAGGTCGTCGCGCAACTCGTCAGGGCGAATCATGCACCGGAGGCGGGCACCGGCTGGCACCGTCACGAGGCCGAGTTCCATATCGTGATCATGCTGAAGGGCTGGGCGCGCTTCATGTACGGTGAACTCGAGACGCTGGTGGCCGCTGGCGACTGCGTGCACCAGGCGCCGGGGATCGTCCATTACCTGTTCGACTATTCGCCGGACATGGAGTACCTGGAGATCGTCGGGCCCGCCGATTTCAAGTCGATCGATGTCGAAGGGCCGTGCGCGGTGCCGCCGCCGACACCGTGGGGAGAGGCGGGGGCGTAGTTGCCTGGTTCCCCGAGACATGCACCATCGGTACGCCTGTTTGTGACAAACCGCCCTCGGGCGGTTTTTTGTTGGACCTTCCACGAAGGTTTCCGTGCGATCCGCTTTCCGTGCTTCACATTCTTTCGAATTCCGAACGGTCGAGAAGCTGAAGATCCGGAAAGAAAAGAAAGACATTCGTCAGCTTCGAAGCCTTGGCGGCGCCGCGATGTCAAAGATCGTCAATTGCAGGTGGATGCGGTGCACGGCCTGTCGACGACCGGCGTTAAGGAGGTACCAGCCGGATCACCGGTTGACTTACCCGGGAGAGTTTCATGAAGCGCATCGCGAAGATCCTGACGGCCACCGCAGTGGCATGTGCCGTCCTTGCTCCGGCACTGGCCGAAGCGCATTCGCACCGTGTGTGCCACGTCGATCATCACCACCATCGCGTGTGCCGCTGGGTGCGGTAATCGCGACTTTCCCGGGGATCCCCGGAACGCATTCCTTATTCAGGCAAATCAGGAGAGGACTATGAAAAAGACGATGTTGATCGCCGCGCTGGTCGCCGGCATGGGTATGTCGATCGGTGCATTCGCGCAGGTTCCGGCCAGCGCGCCGGCCGGCACGACCGGTCTGTGCAAGGACGGCTCGTTCTACTCGGGCGCGTCGAAGAAGGGCGCATGCGCGGGCCACAAGGGTGTGAAGACCTGGTACGGCGCATCGTCGGCGGCCGCCGCGAGCGCACCGGCCGCCGCGCCGGCCATGGCCGCCTCGGCAGCCCCCGCATCGGGCACCGCGCCGGCGAAGAGCGCAGCTGCAACGACCGCAGCGACCACGGCCGCAGCGCCGGGCGGCGGCCCGGGCAAGGTGTGGGCCAACGACAGCACGAAGGTCTATCACTGCTCGACCGACAAGTACTACGGCAAGACGAAGCACGGCAGCTACATGTCGGAAGCCGACGCGAAGGCGAAGGGCTATCACGCGTCGCACGGCAAGGCCTGTTCGTAACGCAGGCTGACGCGCGAGCCGCTCCTTCGCGCGTCGTCCGCCCGCCGCAGCACCTCACGCCCCGCCACCCCCGGCGGGGCGTTTCATTTTCTGCGCCGTACAGCTTCAGTGGGTGTGATGCGACTCCGTATCGGTCGCTGCATCGTGTGCGGTTGCGCGGGCATCGAGCAGCGCGCGCAGCGTCACGTAGTGCGTGCCGTTCGCATCGCCTTCCGCACCCGCGGTGCGATCGTATGGCTCGTTGTCGTGGATCGTCGCACGCACGATTGGATAAATCTGCGTTTCCCAGCGGCTGCCGTTGAACACGCCGTAGTGGCCTGCGCCCGTCTGCACGTGGTGCGTCTTCAGGTACGGCGGCAACCCCGAACACAGCTCCTGCGCGGCCACCGTCTGGCCGACCGCGCAGATATCGTCCTTCTCGCCTTCGATCGTCAACAGCGCGGTGCGATGAATCGCCGCCGGTTCGACGAGCCGCTCGCCGACCGTCAGCTCGCCGCGTGCGAGTGCGTATTGCTGGAACACCTTCTCGACCGTTTCCAGATAGAACTCCGCAGTGAGATCGGCGGTGGCGAAGTATTCGTCGTAGAAGTGCCGCAGCGTGTCGGCTTTCTCCGGATCGCCTTTCGCGCGTTCGTAATACAGGTCGGCGAACGACGCCGCGTGGCGATCGGGATTCATCGACATGAACGCGCCGACCTGCACGAAGCCCGGATACACGCATCGCTGCGCACCGACGAAGCCCGCCGGCACGACGCTGATCAGGTTCCGCGCGAACCATTCGATCGGCTGGCTCGTCGCGAGCGCGTTGACCTTCGTCGGATTCACGCGGCAATCGATCGGCCCTGCCATCAGCGTCAGGCTCGCGGGCTGCGCCGGATCGCCGCCGGCCGCCATCAGCGCGACCGCCGCGAGTGCGGCGACGGTCGGCTGGCAGATCGCGAGCACATGCGCGTCCGGGCCGATCTGGTGGATGAAGTCGATCACGTGCGCGACGTATTCGTCGAAGCCGAAGCGTCCGGCCGTCAGCGGGATGTCGCGCGGGTTGTGCCAGTCGGTGATGTACACGTCATGGTCAGCGAGCATCGTATGCACGGTGCCGCGCAACAGCGTCGCGAAATGCCCGGACATAGGAGCTACGATCAGCACACGCGGCTGACGCGCGACCGGCAGCGCCTTGCGGAAATGCAGCAGCGTGCCGAACGGTGTGGCCGCGGCGGCTTCCTCGACGATCGGCACCGTCTCGCCGTCGGCGACGATCGACGCGATGCCGAACGGCGGACGCCGATGCGAGAACGCGCAGCATTCGAGCAGCTCGCACACTGCGTCGAGCATGCGGCCGGTCGGCGTTGCGGTGGCGGGTGGCCACAGCGACATCGTCGCGCGTGCGGCGGCGGCCCATGCGCGCGCCGGGCGCGTGCATTCGGCAGACCATTGATAGAACGGATAGGCAAGCAGATTCATGGCCGTCACTCGTTGTGCCGCGTTGTATCGAACGAGGCAAGCGATGTGCCAGCCTGCGGCTGGCACGCGCGTTGCACGCGGTTCGGGAACGCTGCGATGCAGGCAGCATGCGACAACCGGCAGCCGCACGCAATGCGTGGCCGAGCCGATCCGGCGTGCGACACGTGCCGCGACAGCGTGCGGGGCTGCGCCAGTTCGGCGAATGCGCGGCACCGGCATGGTGCGGGCGATGCCGCGTGGTGTCCGTTTCGGTGCAGGGGCACGAACGGCTTTGAACAGGGGAGCGATATGGAAGTCACCGGACAGACGACGTTGACCATCAGCAGCCGCAACTACTCGTCGTGGTCGATGCGCGGCTGGCTGCTCGCGAAGCTGAGCGGGCTCACGTTCGAGACGGTGAGCGTGCCGATCGATGCCGCGTCGCGCGCAGAGTTGCTGCTGCTGTCGCCGTCGATTCTCGTGCCGTGCCTGACGCACGACGGCAACACGGTGTGGGACACGCTCGCGATCGCCGAATACCTGAACGAAATCCGGCCGCAGGCTCGGCTGCTGCCTGAAGACCGGCAAGCACGCGCGCATTGCCGGTCGATCTGCGGCGAGATGCATTCCGGTTTCAGCGCGTTGCGATCCGCGTTGCCGATGAACCTGCGCGCGCATTTCCCCGGCTTCCGGATCTGGTCGCGCGCGCAGCACGACATCCAGCGGATCGTGACGATCTGGCGCGAGTGCCTGGCCGCGTACGGCGGCCCCTGGTTGTTCGGCGCGGAGATCGGTATTGCCGACGCGATGTATGCGCCGGTCGTCACGCGCTTCCTGACCTACGACGTGAAGCTGGAACCCGATATCGCCGAGTACTGCATGCAGGTGCTTGCGCATCCGTTCGTGGCCGAGTGGATCGATGCGGCGAAGGCGGAGCACGAAGACATCGACGAACTCGACATGGAGTTCTGACGCGCCGGATCACGTGCGGCGCACGCGTCGTAACGCATGACGCGCTCAAATATCGGACGAATGGCGTCTGACCAAAGCGCGCTTAAATCGGACGAATCGCCGCACGGCGTGAGGCCCCGTGCGGCGGGCCTCGCACGCAATCGGGGTAAACATCCCGGGCGCGGTGCCGATAACGCAGGTCCAGTGACCGCAAGAGAAACACGTGAAACCGTTCGTCATGCTTGTCTTTGCCGCTGCGCTCGTCATGTCAGCCGGCTGCGCCCAACTTCAACCCGGACGCCAGGATGCGAATGCGCACACCGACGCACCTTCCGCGTCGACGTCGCTCGTCGATTTCGTCATACCAGCCGATGCCCTCGGCGCACGCGATCCTCAACTGACCGCGTTGCTCGCGAAAGTCGGCGCGCTGGCATCGAAGCAGACGCAACCGATGACGATACGCGTGGCCGCGTTACCGCAGGATTTCAGCTACCTGAACCAGTCGATCCGGCGTGGCATCGCGACGCCGCGTGTCGCATCGGTACGCGTCGAGAACGTCGCGGCCGGCAGTTGCCGGCCGTACAGCGTCCAGGTCGGACCGACCCAATAACAGGAGCCCCCGCGATGCTACGACTGTCGATCTGTGCCGCCATGCTCGTGTGCGGCGCCGCGTTTGCGGCACCACCCGGCGACGGTGCGCCGTTTGCCCCTGCCGCATCCAATCAGGTGTTTCCGCCGCTGCCGCCGTTCGCGTCGCTGCCGCCGGGAGCGGGCGGCGACGATGAGGTGCAGGCCCCCGCGCCGGCGGGCAGCCGTCACGCGAAGAAGCTGCGCCACGCACCGTCCGTGAAGAAGGCGCCGGAATTTCAGGTGCGTCTCGTCGTGACCGACGAGTCGCGCGCGGCGCTCGCCGCCGAAGACAAGAAGCTCGACGACGCGCTGGCGAAAAGCACGCACGAGCGGCGCACGACGGGAGCCGGTGCAGCTTCGCTGGCGATGACGCCATGAACCCGCGGCATCGAAGCGGCGGATACGTGACGGCCCGCACCGGGGTCGCCTCGATGCAACGACGCTGCACGCCATGGCTGTGGTTTGCGATGTTGTTGTTGAGCGCACTCTTCGTTGCGCCGGCGCGTGCGGACGACGCCGTGCCCGGTAGTGAATGCTTCGAGCGCGCGGCCGGCTATCAGGGCGTCAACCCGCAGATCCTGCGCGCGATCGCCTGGTACGAATCGAAGGGCAATCCGGCTGCCGTGCATCGCAACGCGGACGGCAGCATCGACGTCGGCCAGACCCAGATCAACTCGGTGCACTTCGGCGAGCTGCGCCGTTACGGTGTACCGCCGGGCGCGCTGAAGGATGCCTGCGTGAACATCTACGTCGCGGCCTGGATGCTGAAACGCAAGATGGTCCGCTACGGGAACACCTGGCAGGCGATCGGCGCCTATCACTCGGAAACGCCGCGCTATCGGGACGAATACGCGCGAAACATCCACGCGGTGCTCGTGTCGTGGGGCTTGCACGAGTGAGCCGATTTTTTGTGCGCATTGAAGGCCGAAAGTAAGGATCGCGGCGGGCCCGGCCGATTCGAGGAACGTGCCGCAGCCTGTCGTTTTCCCGAATGCATCAAGCCGTTTCCGCAGCGCAAACGTTTTGCATCAAATTCTGCTCACTTGACCCCTGCGACGAGGTTAAAGAACTCCACTGCGCGTGTCGTAAACGGGAGCACGGGGAACGGCGGCGACGATCGCGCATGCAGCGCGACGCGCCGCCGCACAAGAAAGCAAGCGCAGCAGGGGAATCGACTTGAATCGTCAGCAATCGTGGACGCGTACGGCGGCGCCCGGAGAAATCATTTACTCCGAGGGCTTTGCGGGTGAGCCCGTCATCTTCTTGATCACCGACGGCAAGGTCGAGCTGTCCACGCGATGCGACGACAAGCGCGTCGTCGTCGCGACGCTCGGCCGCGGCGAGTTCTTCGGTGAATCGGCGTTGCTCGCGGCCGAGCCGCGTGCCCATACCGCGAAGGCGCTTTCATTCTGTCAGCTGACGGTCGTGCCGGCCGGCATGCTCGACGAGGAAATCGAGCGCGTGTCGGCGCTGTTGCGCCACATCGTGCGGACGATGATCCGCCGCGTGAAGCGCAAGGACGACCAACTCGCCACCTACACGCATGCCGACTTCATGCCGGGTGTGCTGTCGTATGCGCATGTGCTGTCGCTGATGGCGGGCGCCGAAGCGCGCGATGGCGGCGACTCTTGGGCGCGCCGGCCGATGCAGACCCATGCGGCCGAAACCTCGGTGCCGCTTGCCGAAGTGATCCGCAAATGCCGCGCGATTGCCGGCCACTCGCGGCCGCACGTGCTCGCGATGCTTCGACGCATGGAGAAGCTCAATCTCGTCACGATCGAAGCGGCGCAGGCGGACCATGCAGGCGGGGCGGTCGACTATGCGGCGTCGTCGGATGCGCGCCAGGTCGTCACGTTCGATGCCGCGCGCGTGATCGATCGTGCGCAACAGGTGGCCGATCACGATCTCGACCTGTCGATCAACAGCGAGCTCGAGCTCATCGAGCTGGCCGATCTTGAAGCGCTGATCGGCGTCGAGAAGACGATGCTGCTTAACAAGTTGTCGAACGGCGAGATTGCAGACGAGTTGTTCGCGTTCCGCAAATCGAAGGTCCTCAGTTACGTCGAACAGAAGGGCGTGACGTACTTCTCGCGACGCAATGCGCGTCGCGGCGGCGACGTGCGCGCGCTGGAGGATCTCGTGTGGATCGACCAGCGCACGCTGTTCGACGTCATCAGCGCGTTCGATACCTACGATCTCGCGAAGCTGATCGCGAATCTCGACGATCGCGCGGTGGCCGACAAGCTGTTCTCCGTGATGACCGAGGCGCGGCGCAACGAGGTGTCGTGGGTGATGCGCCGCGAGCTCAAGCTCGATCCGATCGAGATCGAGGACATCGAGCGGCGCGTGCTGGATGCCGTTCGCGCGGCGAAGGCGCCGGCGGCGGGCACTGCGCCTGTCGCATCGGCATCGGATGCATGACGAGGAGGCGCGTATGGATCTGTTGACCCTGGCCGGTGTGGTGTTGGGCGGCGCGGCGATCGTGTTCGGTTTCGCGCTGGAAGGCGGCCATTTTTCGATGCTGTTCCAGTTCGAGGCGCTCGTGATCGTGCTCGGCGGCACGCTCGGCGCGGTGATGATCCAGAACACCTGGGCGCGCTTTTTCGACGCGGTGAAGCAATTGCGGCTCGCGTTCGTGCGTGCGCGCGAAGTCGATCGCAAGAACCTGTCCGACCTGCTCGAATGGGGCGACCGCGCGAAGCTCGACGGGCTGCTCGCGTTCGAATCGATGGACGTGAGCGGCATCCATCCGTTCGCGCGCCGTGGGCTCGAACTGCTGGCGAACGGTGTGTCGACCGCCGTGCTCGAAGACGCGTTGCAGCGCGAACTCGATGCCTACGAACGCAGCCGCCTCGCCGCCGCGCGTGTATGGCAGCAGGCCGGCGGGTATGCGCCGACGTTCGGCATTCTCGGTTCGGTGCTCGGGCTCGTGCAGGTGACGAGCCATATTCTCGAACCGGCGCAGCTCGGGCCGGGCATCGCGGTTGCGTTCATCGCGACGCTGTACGGGCTGGCGTTCGCGAACCTCGTGTTCCTGCCGCTGTACGGCAAGCTGCGCGCGCAGATCGACAGCGAGCTGCGGTTTCGCAAGCTGTATCTCGACGGCTTGCTGGCGATTTCGCGCAAGGAGTCGCCGCATACGATCGAGACGCGCCTGACCGGTGACGTCCGCGGGCGCGCGGTCGAATCGCTCGCGTGATGCGCGTGTGTCATACGACGAACCCGGAATTCCACTCGCATGACTGCTCGAACTGACGGTGCATCCGCCGTCGATCGCGACGACGACGAACTCGAAGGCGCGCAATCCGGCCGCTGGCTGATTTCGTACGCGGATCTCATCACGACGCTGATGGTGCTGTTTCTCGCGCTGTACGTGCTCCAGCTCGCGAAATACAACGCGCTCGATGCGCGGTACCAGACGCTCGCGCGGCATGCCGAAAGCGCGGCGAGCGCATCCGCTGCTGCTACCGCTGCCGTGACGCCTGAGCACGCACCGCCGTGGCTCGCGTTGCTCGATTCGTTGAAATCGAACGGCCGGATCTCGCTCGTGAAAGCGCCGCATGGCGTCGAGATTGGCATCGACGCGAAGATCCTGTTCAACGTCGGCGATGCGCGCCTGCTACCCGATTCGTCGCCCGTGCTGAACCAGATCGCGCAGGCACTGAGCGATCACGCGACCGGCGACATTCTCGTCGAAGGCCACACCGACAGCGTGCCGATCGCGAACGCGAAATACGAATCGAACTGGGAGCTGTCGTCGGCGCGTGCTGGGAGCGTCGTGCGCTACCTGACCGAGCGTGGCGTGGCACCGCACCGGCTCGCCGCGATCGGACGGGCCGATACGCAGCCGCTCGTCGCGAGCGACGATGCGGCCGCGCGGGCGCGAAACCGGCGTGTCACGATCTTCGTTGCATACTGATTCGCGCTGAATTTTCGTTGTTCGCGCATCTATAAGCGGCCGCATATGTCCGCCTGACAACAACATAACTAATCTCGCATGATGAACATGTGAAATCAGCGATGCGGTTCTGCGCGTGCATGCCGATAACCCAAGCTGGCTCAGACCGAGCGGCTATCGAGGGTTCCCCATGCATTTCTGGCGCAAGCTTTCCATACAGAACAAGCTGATTCTCAGCATGACGAGTTGCCTGCTCGTGTTCGTCGCGATCTCGAGCGGACTCAGCATCCGTCTGATCGGCAACGCGGTGCGCGATCGCGTCGTCCGCGAAGAGCTGCCGACGGCCGTGAACGGCATCCGCGCCGACGTGCAGCGGCAGATGGCCGGGCCGATCGCCGCGTCGCGGATTCTCGCGCGCGACGCGTTCCTGCTGCAATGGGAAGCCGACGGCGAACCCGACGCCGGCACGCGCAACTGGATCCAGCTCGCGAAGAACGTGAAGGACGAGCAGAAGGCGGCGTCGGTGCAGTGGGTGTCCGTGAAGAGCGGCAACTACTACAACGAATCCGGCCTGCAGCGGAAGGTGACCGACAAGGATCAGTGGCTGACCGGCTTCCTGTCGTCCGGCAAGGCGTTCGACGTGAACATGGACCGCGAGGTGACGGTCGGCGGCTACATGATGTTCATCAACAGCCGCGTCGAGCTTGATGGCGTGCCGATCGGTGCGGCGTGTATGAGCTTGTCGGTCGATGCGCTTGCGAAGGGTATTGCTGCGTACCGGATTGGTGAGACCGGGTTTGCGTATCTCGTGCGTCCCGATGGCGCGATCATGATGCATCGCGATACGGCTCTGATCGACGGCAAGCATTTCATGAAGGATCAGCAGGGGCTGCCGGGTGATGCGTCGTCGACGCTGTTGGCTGGGCAGCCGTATGCGTATCTGAGCTACAACGGCGACGGCGGTGCGCGGTTCATTGCGACGTCGTTCATTCCGGAATTGAATGCGTATGTCGTCGTCGAGGTGCCGCAGGCGGAACTGCTCGGGCCGGTGACGCGTGCGATTCGTAGCGCTGCGCTGGTTGCTGCGGTGGTGGGGCTGGGTGTTGCACTGCTCGTGATCTGGCTGGTGGGGCGTGCGATTGCCGCGCCGATTCGTCGCGCGGCGACGCTGCTGTCGGAGATCGCCAGCGGGCAGGGTGACCTGACGCGCCGGATGACGGTTGAGAGCGAGGACGAGATCGGGCAGTTGTCGGATGCGTTCAACCGGTTCGTGTCGTCACTGTCGACGCTGGTGCACAGCATTCGCGCGGCTTCCTCGTCGATTGCCACCGGGTCGGCGCAGATTGCAACCGGGAATGCTGACCTCAGCGAACGCACCGAAGGGCAGTCGAGCAACCTGGAGCGCACGGCTTCGTCGATGGAAGAGATCACGGCTGTGGTGCGGAACAACACCGAGACGGCGACGACGGCCGCGAAGATGATCAACGGCGCTTCCGATACGGCGGCGCGCGGCGGACAGGTGGTGGGTGAAGTCGTGACCACGATGCAGGAGATCAGCGACGCGTCGCAGCGGATCTCCGAGATCATCGTGATGATCGATAGCATCTCGTTCCAGACGAATATTCTGGCGCTGAATGCGGCGGTGGAAGCGGCGCGGGCCGGGGAGCAGGGGCGCGGGTTTGCGGTGGTGGCTTCGGAAGTGCGGAATCTGGCGCAACGCAGCGCGCAGGCGGCTAAGGAGATCAAGGTGCTGATCGAGCATAGCGCGGGGACGGTGAATACCGGGTCGCGGCTGGTCAGTGAAGCCGGGAAGGTGATGCGTGATGTCGTGTCGCAAGTGCAGGGCGTGAGCGCGATGATGAGCGAGATTGCCGAAGCGAGCCTGGAGCAGAGTGCTGGTATTGATCAGATCGGCGACGCGGTGCAGTCGCTCGATCAGATGACGCAGCAGAATGCGGCGCTGGTGGAAGAAAGCGCGGCGGCCGCGGCGAGCTTGAAGCAGCAGGCGGCGGAATTGACACGGCTGGTGTCGGCTTTCAAGGTGGATGAATAAAGTCTGATTCGCGATTTAGAATAGGGCGTTTCTGAGGGACGGCTGCCGTGGGTTCACGGCAGCCGTTTTTGCATGTTGGTGCGGGATTTGGTGACGTCTATAAAAATGAAACGCATTTCCAAGTGGAAGATCGGGGTGGGGGCGGCGGTGTTCGTCGCGGTGGCGGCTGCGGTGGGGGCGAAGGTTGTTGGGTCGCCGACGGATTCTTATCTTGCTTATCGGGAGAAGGTTGCGGCGGAGGTGAGCGGGGCCAAGATGGAAGATCGGGCGGATCTAGACAAGAAATATGCGGCCGAGGTGAATGCGCGGCTGGCCAAGCTCGTTGGCGCGGTCAAGGCGAAAGGGTTTTCCCGGAAGACGGGGAGTAACGTGCAAAGCGTTATGCCCGATGATGGGATGACGCCCGGGCCGGATGGGCTGTTCTTGAAGTCGGATGACGGGAAGGTGAGTCTTCTAGTTACGACAGTTCCGCTTTTGAAGGCTTGGGTGAAGAGGGCGGATGCGGGGATCAAGTCCACGGATGATGTTGCCGTTATCTTCGATAACGAGACCTTTTATACGGATGTGTTCGCCGATGATGCAGCGGCGTTTCGGTTTGCCGAGTTGCCGGTGAAGCGGAAGCCGGCTGATGCGGTTGTGAAGGCGTTGCTGCTCGGGGAAAGCCAGGATGGGGTGCCGGAGGGGCCGAATACGTTGGCTGTCTCTGTCAAGCGAGGAGAGAGGGTTTATGTCCTCTGGCGGGAGGTGAAGGTGCCGGGGATTGCGGCTTGTGGGGTGGGGCGGGTGGATGAGGAGGCGCGACAGAAGTGTTTTGCTAAACACTTACCGATACAGAGGAGCTATTCGAGGCTCGTGTCAGATGTGCAAGCAATTGTGGATGACGTTGTTGAGTAGATCATAGCCTCTCGATTCTGCTGGTGATTTGGCTTGGGTGTGTGTGATGCAGTAAAATTCGATGAAAATAACTGAGGAAACGGGGAGGGGATGTGAAAAAAGAGGCTGATTTTTCAAATTTATATAAAAAAATTGATGCGACATCGAAGACGCGATTTCACTCCTCGAGACGATTAAAGTTGCATACAAAGCTGTCCACTGCGACAATAGTATTTATTTCGTTGGTTTTGATATTTACATCTCTTATGCAGGCGTATGAGTTGGGTGTGAATATAAAGTCTAAATATTTGGCGCTGATACAAGTTTTTTCGTCGATAACGGTGTTGGTATACTCTTTATTGATCGACAAGAATGATTTCTCAAGTCTGTCGGAGAAGATGTATGCTTGTGCGGCTAGGCTTGGTGAGCTGAAGCAAAAAATATATCCACATATGGAGAGTGGGACTGTGGATCAATATGATGATTTTAAAGATGAATACCATTCCATACTAAAATTGTATGAGACGGCGGCCATCAATGATTTTCGGGCGGATTATGTTCGTGCGCAACTTGATATGCCTGAAAATTATTCATTCGGATGGTTGAGGCGTCGGTACTTGATGTCGAAGGTCATGGTTTTGTATGTAATTAATTTTGCGCAATACGTGTTTGTTTTTGTTGTGTTTGCATATCTGCTTTTTTGGTTGTGGTGCGGTCCGCTGGCTGATCGATGAGCCTTTGATCTGAATGTGACGGCGAGGAAGTTTGATAGGGGTGCCCTCCTACATCTCGATTTCCTTGCCGACAGCTAGAAGTAGGGCAACCAGGGCGACGGACAGAAACTTTACCGGTACATCATGTTCGTGGCCAAGTGCGAGAACTCGGCCCCCACCAATCAGCGGTAGTCGAAGAATCGGCCCTCGATGACCAGCGGGCAACCGAAGTGCATGCCCGGAGTTACGAAAACGGGCCCTTTCGCTCTCCTTCAGCTGCGGTTCTGAGACGAAGGCGAAGTACCCCGTCAGATTGCATCAGATTCTCTCCCGAGCCATGGTTCGCCGGAACTCACGTGCCTTCACGATCCTCCCTCGCTGCAATACATATTCAACTCGCTCACCCTGACCGGCCACCACCCCAATATCCTCAAGCGGATTCCCATCAAGCACGACCAGATCCGCGATCGCTCCCGCCGCCACGACCCCGAGCTGCCCCTGCATGTTGACGATCTCCGCTGCCACGGTCGTTGCCGACCTGAGCGCTTCCAGATTCCCCAGCACCTCGGCCCGGATCCGGAACTCTCCGCTTTGAAATTCGTGCATTTCCCCGAGCAGATCCGACCCGAACCCCATCTTCACGCCGGCGTTCGCATAGATTTCCAGCGATTCGCGTCCTTTCTGCTGAACGGAAGCCACCTTCGCCACCGATTCCGGCGGCATCCCGAACTCCGCGCCGTGTTTGGCAAGCGCGTCATAAGTGACAAGCGTAGGCACCACAAACGCCCCATGCTCATGCATCAACTTCGCCGCAGCCTCATCCACAAGATTCCCGTGCTCGATCGTCCTGACCCCACACCGCACCGCCCGCGCAATCGCCCGCCCCGTATACGCGTGCGCCATCACATAAGTATTCGCGGCCTCGGCTTCATCCACGATGGCCCGAATCTCATCCTCGGAGTACTGCGTGTTCGCAATCGGATCAGTCGGCGAAGCCACGCCCCCTGACGCCATGATCTTGATCTGCGTCGCGCCTTTCTGAATTTCTTCACGAACCGCGAGCCGCACACCTTCGACCCCGTCCACCACCCGAGCAATCGCCCCCGTCCTGAAACAGCAAGAACAAGGCTCCAGCAAATCCCCACGAGGCCGAAAGTCCCCATGCCCGCCGGTCTGCGACAACGCCTTTCCTGACGGAAAAATCCGCGGCCCCGACACCAGCCCGGTTTCGACCGCCTGCATCAAACTCCAGTCCGCGCCCCCAGCATCACGCACGCTGGTGAACCCGCGCGACAGCATCGCATCAAGAATCGGCAACGACCGAATCGCGGCAAGAATATTCGGCTGCGTCGCATTCGCGCCGAGATTCGCATTCGACGCCAGCACATGCACATGGCAATCGATGAACCCCGGCATCACGGTCTTGCCGCGCACGTCGATCACCTGCGCATTCGGAAAATCCACCGGCCGATCGGTGACTTCGACGATCCGGTCGCCGTCGATCACAACATGATGATGGTCGAGCAGCACGCCCCGTTCGAGATCGAGTACGTTGCCGCCTTGAAGCACGGTAATGGTCATGGAGAGAGATCCTTATCGATTGACGGAAGCGGCACGCTTGGCGTCCTTCACGAAGCGCGTCCCGATGAAGCTGACGGCCGCCGCGAGGGTCACGTAGAAGGCCGGCGCCATGTTGCTGCCGGTGCGGGCGATGAGCCACGTGATCAGGAACGGCGCGAAGCCGCCGAAGATCGTGACCGCGAAGTTGTACGCGACGGACAGCCCGGTCGACAGCACCTTGGTCGGGAACAGTTCGGCGAACGCCGCGAGGATCGGCCCCGTGTAGATCGCGATCAGCACGCCGAACACGGCCTGGAACACGATCAGCGACGTGAACCCGGGCGCATGGTTGATCCACGCGAACATCGGCCACGCGAGCACGAAGATGGCCAGCGCCGATCCGGACAGGAACACGCGCCGTCCCCACACGTCGGCGAGCCGGCCGACGATCGGCGAGCAGCACATGATCATCAGCCCGCCGACCATGCCGGCCGCGAATCCGGTCGATTGCGGCAGATGCAGCGTGCGCACGGAATACGTCGGCATGTAGAAGAGCAGCACGTAGGTGCAGACTGTCCACAGAATGACCATCGAAAAGCTCGCGAACGTCTCGCGCGGGTAGGTGGACAGCACTTCCTTCAGCGGCGAGCTCTCTTTCGCCTGCGCTTCGACGGCGCTGAAGGCGGGCGTCTCGTCGATATGGCTGCGGATGAAGTAGCCGACGGGCCCGACGATGATCCCGAGCAGGAACGGTAGCCGCCAGCCCCAGCTATGCAGCGCCTGCGCGTCGAGCGACGTCGTGACGAAAGTGCCGGTTGCCGCACCGAGCAGCACGGCGAAGCCGATGCTCGACTGGATCCAGCTCGAGTAGTACGCGCGCTTCTCCGGCGGTGCGTATTCGGTGAGGAATGCGGTGGCGCCACCCATCTCGCCGCCGGCCGAGAAACCTTGCAGCAGCCGCGCGACGACAATCAGCAGCGGCGCGGCGATACCGGCCTGTTCGTAGGTCGGAGCGAGCCCGATGAGCGCGGTGCCGGCGGCCATCATGAGGATGGTGAGCGACAGCGCGGCCTTGCGCCCGACCTTGTCGGCGTAGATGCCGAGCACGATGCCGCCGACGGGCCGCATGAAGAAGCCGACGCCGAACGTCGCGACGGTCAGCAGCACGGACGTCAGTTCGTTGCCGGTCGGAAAGAACAACTTCGCGATGATGACCGCGAAGAAGCTGTAGACGGTGAAATCGAACCATTCGAGACCGTTGCCGATCACGGTCGCGACGATGGCGCGGCGGCGCTGCTGCACCGCCGCATCGACGGCAGGCGCGGCGCGCGGGGAAAGCGTTCCTTGCATGGTCTCTTCCTTGGTCAGAAGACGGGACGGGCGCCCCGCGTGAACCCCATGCTAAGGACAGCGCGATTTTTTTCTGAAACGAAAGATTCGCATGCACGCATGCGCTGGACGCATGCGTCGTGTTCTGGATGCGTCAGGGCGCCGTCTGCCGCTCCGCCTGTTCGAACAGCCAGCGGGTGAACAGGCGCGCGGCATGGTTCTGCGCGCGGTCGTTGGGCGAGATCACGTAGTAGCCGCCGCCGTGGCTCGCGGATGCGTCGGTCACGCGCACGAGCAGCCCGGCCTCGATGCACGCGTCGATCATGTAGCGCCAGCCGAGCGATATGCCCTGGCCGAGGATGGTCATCTGCACGATCTGCGGATACGAGTTGATCGTGATGTCCTGCGGCTGCGCTTTCTGCCGGTCGATGTCGTTCTGGTCGAACCATTCGGACCACGACATCCACTGACGCTGCCCGTCCTCGAGGCGCAGCAGCGTCTCGTTCGCGAGATCGGCCGCGTCGAGCGTGCGGCCGGCCAGGTAACCCGGCGCGCAGACGGGAAACACTTCCTCGTCGAACAGACGGCGCGCGGTGTATTCGGCGGGCGCCTGCTGGCGCACATAGTAGACGCCCACGTCGAACTCCGCCGGCGACATCGACGCGAGCCCGTCGCGCACGATCAGCCGCAGCTTGATGTCCGGATACGCGGCGCGAAACTCGGGCAGGCGCGGCGTGAGCCACAGCAGCGCGACACCGGACGAGCACGCGATCGTCAGTTCGAGATCGCCGTAGGGTTTCATCACGTCGTGCGTGGCTTCCGCGCATTGCGTGAGGAGACGGTGCACCTGCTCTGCGTATTGCTCGCCGGCGATCGTCAGCCGCAGCGAACGATGTTCGCGCACGAACAGCGAGCGGCCGAGGAATTCTTCGAGCTGCTGGATCTGCCGGCTGATGGCGCTTTGGGTCAGGTGCAGCTCGGTGGCGGCGCGCGTGAAGCTCGCATGCCGCACGGCGGCTTCGAACGCGATGAGGCACTGAAGGGGCGGCAGGGGCGTGATGCGCATGGCGGGCGTGAAGGTCTCGTGGCTCGCGACATCATAAGCGCGGATCGAAAGGAAATCACAAGCTGACGCATGGGGGAAAGCCCGACCGTCCGGGGCGTAATACAGATTTACAAAGTCCGGGTGATGCGGCGTCAACAGTGGGCGGGGACGCGGCGTTCACTACTGCAGCAACAATCCTTTTCACGACAAGACGGAAGAACTGCACTCATGAAACTCAAATCCATCCCCGTGATTCTGTGCGCCGCTTTGATGGCGAATGCCGCGTTCGCCGACGAGCTTCACAACAAGGCGATGGCCGCCACGCACGATCTTCAGCGGTCCATCGAAGAGATGCACGTGATCCAGCAGGAGCATGGCGGCGAGTTCGGTGGCCACATGCAGCGTGCGGAGCAACTGGCCCGGCAAGCCGAGCAGGAACGGAATGCCGCGCTCGAGTACTACCGCGCGCGACATCCCGGCTGGCAGTAACCCCTGTTCGCTTCACATGGCCACGACGTTTGGATGATCGATCATGAAATCTAAAACCTGTTACACCCTGGTCGCGTCGCTGCTGCTGGGCGCGTCGCTGTCCGGCTGCGTGGTGGCGCCGGCTGAACCGCCGGCGGTCGCTCCCGCGGGCGTCGTCTACGTTGCGCCGGTCGGCGTGATGCCGGCTCCCGGTTATTCGTGGCGCTATCACCCGCACTATGGGTGGGGATGGTGGCATCCGCACTACGGTTGGCATCGCGGCTGGCGCTAAAGTGAGGTCGCGCGGGAATGCCTGCGCGACGAATGCGGACGTAGGAGCAAGGCACGGGGAGGTTTCCCCGTGCTTTTTTTTGAGGGCTTCACGCCATTGCGTCCGTCGCGGATCGCATTCATGCGAAGATTGACCGCACAACACACTCGCCCGAGAACGACGTGACCCTATTCAACCCTGAGAGCAAACCGGACGCCGCCCATCCGCCGTGGATGCCCGTCGCGATGGCCGAACTCGGCATCCGCCGCCATCCGCCCGGCAGCATCAACCCGCGCATTGTCGAATACAACAACCAGACGAACCTGGTCGGCTACGACGACAAGATTTCCTGGTGTTCGTCGTTCGTCAACTGGTGCATGACGCACGCCGGTATTCGCGGCACGGGCTCTGCACTCGCGCGTTCGTGGCTCGAATGGGGGAGGCCGCTGGAACGCCCAGTCTACGGCTGTATCGCGATCCTGACGCGTGACGATCCCGCGAGCTGGAAAGGGCATGTCGGTTTCTATCTGCGTCACGACGACGAACAGGTGTATCTCTTCGGCGGCAACCAGCTGGAAGAAGTGCGCGAACTCGCGTACCCGTTGGACGAAGTGATCGGCTACCGCTGGCCCGTCGCAGGATGATCTCGCCGCGATAGCGGTCACAAAACAGCAAACACTGCCTTTTCCGCCGCTGCTAATCTGTCACGCAATCACGCAAATAACGACCCACTCGGAGGCCGTCGGTGCATCAACGAGCAACCGCCGACCTCCGCACCCACAAGGAGCCAGCAGTGCAAACCGGTAATCTCCGTCTCTACGCAGATACGCAATACGCGAGCCCTTACGCGATGTCGGTCTTCGTTGCGCTCGAGGAAAAATCGCTGCCTTACGAACTGGTGACCGTCGATCTCGGCAACCGCGCGCATTTCGCGCCCGACTACGCGGCGACATCCCTGACGCAACGCGTGCCGACGCTCGTGCACGATGATTTCGCGCTGTCGGAATCGTCGGCGATTACCGAGTATCTCGACGAGACTTTCCCGGGCACGCGGCTCTATCCGGTCGAGCCGCGCCAGCGCGCACGTGCGCGCCAGGTGCAGGCATGGCTGCGCAGCGACTTGATGCCGGTTCGTACGGAGCGGTCGACCGAAGTGCTGTTCTACGGGCCGTCGAGCGAGCCGCTGTCGAGCTTGGCGCAGGCCGCCGCGCAGAAGCTGTTCGCAGCCGCCGACAAATTGCTCGCGCCGGGTGCGGCAAACCTGTTTGGCGAGTGGAGCATTGCCGATGTTGACCTGGCGGTGATGCTGAACCGTCTGGTGCTGAACGACGATCCGGTGCCGCAGCGCCTCGCCGACTATGCGCGTGCGCAGTGGGAGCGGCCGTCGGTGCAGCGCTGGGTGAAGTTGAAGCGGCCGCCGCTGTAATTCGTGGGTGCAACGAGCGCGGCGGCTCGAAAGAGCGGGGCTGGCTGCCGCCGCGCCGCGTCTCAGACCGTCCCGCATGCAACCAAAATCGGCGTGCTAGAGTAAGCCGGCTTTCCCCCTTCACTCGAATCCTCCCGAACCGCCATGAGCTATCTTCCCCAACTCGCCGCAGTCGGCGGCGTGATGTTGCTGGCGTGCGTCAGCCCCGGTCCCGACCTGATCGCCGTTTCGTCCCATGCACTCGGCAATCGCCGCGCTGGCCTGCTGGCCGCGCTGGGCATCGCGTCGTCGCATGCGGTTTGGGCGGCGATGGCGATTTTCGGGCTCGGGCTGATCGTCGCGAAGCTCGCGTGGCTGTACGAGGCGATCCGCATCGCCGGTGCCGCGTACCTGATCTATCTGGGCATCAAGACGCTGTCGGGCCTGCGCCAGTCGGCACAGCAGGCTGAAGCTGCAAGCCAGCCGATCGTTCGCGGCGGCGTGCACGCCTACCGGAAAGGGTTGCTGGTCGGCCTGACCAACCCGAAAGCCGCGGCGTTCTTCGGCAGCCTGTTCGTCACGCTGCTGCCCGCGCATGCGCCGGCATGGGTGCATGGCGCGACGCTGGCCGTGGTCGTCGCCGTATCGCTGACGTGGTTCTGCACGGTCGCCGTGCTGTTCTCGACGAACCGTGTGCAAGTCGGCTACGCGAAACTGCGCAAGCCGATCGACGCGGTGATGGGGACGATCCTGCTGGGGCTCGGCGCGAAGCTGGCACTCGACCGATAACGCTGCAATGAGTGTGCTCGGCCCGATCCTCATCGTGCTCCTGCTGGCTGCAGGCGTGTTCGTAGCGATCCGGTTCTGGCACAAACCCATCACGCGTATCTTCACCGTTATCGTCGCCGTTATCGCAGGACTGGGTATTGCGTGGGCGGCGGTTTATCTGATCGCGTTGTCGTCGGTCCAATGTCTGGGATCGTGTGGCTGACGGGCGGGGCGCCGGCAAGTGTTGATGCCGGCGCCGTATCGTGATCACGCTCAGTTCTTCGCCACCGCCTCCACCTCCGGCCCACCCGCGGCCTCATTCCTGCTCCACCCACCCCCAAGCGACCGATAAAGCGCCACCGCCGCCAGCGCATGCTCGCGCTTGACCTGATTCAGTGAATCCGAATCCCGCAGATACACCTCCTGCGCCGACAGCACGTCCAGAAAATCCGTCGCACCGCCCTTATAAAGCTGATTCGCCAACCCAAGCGCTTTATCCGAAGCAGCCAGCGCACTACCAAGCCTCCGCGACGCCTCATCGGAACTGACGAGATTCGCCCGCGCATCCTCGACTTCCCTCAACGCCTGCAGCATCGTCTGTCGCAACCCGAGTTCCGACTCGCGCATCCGGCTTTCGCTCTGCGTGATATCGGCGGTAATGCGCCCTGCATTGAAGATCGGGCTAGTCGCGCTCAACGCAGCGCTGAACAGGTTATCGGTCAACGTAGGCAACCCGAGATACGAAGCCGCCAGAATCCCGTCCGTCAGGTTCAACGAAAACTTCGGATACCGCTCGGCCTTCGCCACCCCGACTTGCGCCGCACGCCGCTCGACCTGCGCATACGCGGTCAGCACATCCGGCCGCCGCAGCAACGCCTGCGACGGCAACGTCCCCGGCGAGCCCACCGGCGGCGCCGGAATCTCCCCAGCCTGCGCGAGCACGAGCCGATCGACCGATTCCGGCGTGCGCCCCGAATACACGGCGATCAGATTGAGCTGATGCGAAACCTGCGCCTGCGTCGGCGGAATCCGCGCTTCGAGTGCATCGAGCTGGTTCTGCGCACGCGTGACGTCGAGCTCCGTCGACAGCCCGAACGCCTGCCGCTTGCGCGTGAGTTCGAGCGCATGCTGCCGGATCTTCGCGTTGTCCTGCAGGATCTTCAATTCCTGCTGTGCCCAGCGCAGATCGACATACGCGGAAGCCGCATCGGCCGCGAGCGCGAGCCGCATCGCATCTTCCGCATGCTTCTGCCCGACGAGTTCGGCCTGCGCGGCAAGCAGATCGAGCCGTTCGCCGCCGAACACATCAGGCGACCAGCTCAGCGCGAGCCCCGCACCGGCCTGCCGCACATAGCCGAGCGGCGGCGGCGTGTTCTGGCGTGCGTCGGCCGCATGCGCGGTCGCATCGAGTTCGGGCAGCAGTACCGCACGCTTCTGCACGGTCAGCGCCTGCGCCTGCTTCACGCGTTCGGCGGCCGCCTGCAGATCGAGGTTGTCATTGAGCACGGTGGCAATCAGCCGGTCGAGCACGGGATCGCGGAATTGCGCCCACCACGCGGCGGCGTCGATGTCCGCACGCGGCACATCGGTATCCCAACCATCCGGCGCGAGCGTTCGAACCGAATCCTGAAGCGCCGGATGCTGCGCGGGCTGCACCGCACATCCTGCGGCGAGTGCGCTGACGGCGAGGGCGACGAGAAGTTTTTTCATGATGGTGATGACCTCAACCTCAGTGCGCATCCGGCGGCGGCGCGTTCAGGGAAATGGGTTTGGAGAAGACGACCGCGATCAACGCGACGACGAAGCACAGCGACAGCGCGTAGTACGCATCCGCGTAGGTGAGCGTCAGCGCTTCGCGATAGATCAGGTGGTGCAGGTTCGCGAGCCCGGCTTGCGCGGTGTCCAGCGTGTTGCCGGCCACGGACGTCCAGTACGCGGCCTGGCGATCGAGCAGCGATGCGACCTGCGGCTGGCCGGCGCTCACGTGCTCGTTCAGGCGCAGGTAGTGAAAATTCAATCGGTCGTTGAGCATCGTCGCACTCACCGCGATGCCGATCGCCCCGCCGAGATTGCGCATCAGGTTGAACAGGCCGCTCGCCGATTTCAGGCGCGACTGCGGCAGCGAGCCGAGCGCCATCGTCACGATCGGCGGCACGCTGAACTGCTGGCCGATGCCGCGCAGCGCCTGCGGCAGCAGCAGTTCGCGCCAGCCCCAGTCGTGCGTGATCGGCGTGTACAGGTAGCAGCCGAGCCCGAAACAGATCAACCCGAACACCAGCAGCGCGCGCAGGCTGAAGAAGCGCGCGGCGAACGCATACGCACAGAGCGCGACCAGCTGGAACGCGCCGACCGACAGCAACGCCATGCCGATCTGCAGCGAGCTGAATGCGCGCACCTGCGCAAGAAAAAGCGGCGTCAGGAACACGGTCACGAAGATCCCGATGCCGGTCACGAACGACAGCAGGCTGCCGATCCCGAAGTTGCGCACGACGAGCGCGCGCAGGTCGACGATCGGATCCTTCGCGGTCAGCGCATGCACGATGAACAGGAAGCCGCAGATGCCGGAGATCCACGCGCAGATCACGATCGCGTCGTCGCCGAACCAGTTCTTGCGCGGGCCTTCTTCCAGCACGTATTCGAGGCAGCCGAGGAAGCCCGACATCAGCACGATGCCGAGATAGTCGCCGCGCTTGATGAGGCTGAGGTCGGGTTCGTCGATGTGCACGTAGCGCGGCACGAGCGCGGCCACAGCGATACCCGGCACGAGGTTCAGGTAGAACAGCCAGTGCCACGACCACTGGTCGGTGATCCAGCCGCCGATCACAGGGCCGATCGCCGGCGCGAGCGACGCGAGCGCGCCGATGGTCGTCGATGCGATCAGCCGCTGCTTGCCGGGGAACAGCACGAACGCGGTGGTGAACACGGTCGGGATCATCGCGGCGCCGAGGGCGCCCTGCAGCCCGCGAAACAGGATCATCGAGTTGATGTCCCAGGCGACGCCGCACAGCATGCTGGTGATCGTGAAACCGACCGCCGATGCAGCGAACAGCCAGCGCGTCGACATCACCTTCGACAGCCAGCCCGACATCGGGATCACGATGATCTCGGCGATCAGGTACGCCGTTTGCACCCACGACAATTCGTCCTGGCTGGCGGAAAGCCCGCCGCCGATGTCGCGCAGCGACGACGCGACGATCTGGATGTCGAGCGTCGCCATGAAGAAGCCGACGCACATCAGCGCGAAAGCGAACACGCGCTGCTTGGTGGGTTGCGACGCGGGGTCGCCGGAAAACGCGGTGGTCATCGTCGTCTCCCGTTCAGTTCGCGTGATCGGTATGCACGGTCACGACCGCGGACAGGCCGGGGCGCAGCACGTGGTCGAGTCCCGGCTGCGGATCGAGATGCACGCGCACCGGTACGCGCTGGACGATCTTCGTGAAGTTACCGGTCGCGTTCTCGGGCGGCAGCACGCTGAAGGTTGCGCCGGTGGCGGGCGCGAGGCTGTCGACGCGGCCGTGCAGTTTCGTGCTCGACGCATCGAGCGACACGTCGACGCGATCGCCCGCGTGCATCTTGCGAAGCTGGTCTTCCTTGAAGTTCGCGTCGACCCACAGTCCGGCAGCCGGCACGACCGTCAGCAGCGGCACACCGACGTTCGCGAGCATCCCCACGCGGCCCGTGCGGTTGCCGACGTAGCCATCGACCGGCGAGCGGATCGTCGTGTATTCGACGTTGAGCGCGGCGACACGCTGCGCGGCAAGCGCGGTGTTCACTCGCGCCTGCGCATCGGCGAGTTGCGCGCCGAGCACGTCGAGCTGACGCTTCGATGCGAGCAGCGCGGCGTCGCTGCGCTCGACGGCGGCGCCGGCCTTCGAGTAGTCGGCGTCCGCGCGTTCGACGATCTGGTTCGACACGGCGTCGGATTTGACGAGCTCGCGATAGCGCACGCGATCCGATGCGGCGCGTGTCAGCTCGGCCGACGACGCGTTCTTGTCGGCTGCCTGCTGGCCGATCACCGCGTATTGCAGTTGCTGCTTCGCCGCGAGTTCGGTCACGGCGGAGCGGGCGCTGTCGACTTCGGCACTGGCCTGCGCGAGCTTTGCGTCGTAGTCGCGCGCATCGAGCTGCACGAGCACGTCGCCGGCCTTCACGCGCTGGTTGTCGGTCACGAGGATCTTGTCGACGAAGCCGTTGACCTTCGGCGCGAGCACCGTCACGTCGCCGCCGACATACGCATCGTCGGTGCTCTCCTGGAAGCGCAGCACGAACAGCCAGTCGAGCGCGGCGGCGACGACGACGATGACGACGGCACCCACCGCGATGCGCATCCACGGCACGCGGCGCTGTTGCTTCGCGGGCTGGTCGAGTGTGGCTGCTTCACGGGATGTGGCAGCGGCTTGGGTCGTATCCATCGATTCACCTATGTATATGCACTTATCAAGTCGATCGACGACGGGTCGTCGATCGGGGAAGGGGCTAGCGTTCCGGCAGGTTGTGCGTGATCCGGAACAATTCGTCTCTCAGGCGGGCCGCCTGCGTCGACCCGAACCGCTGCTCGAACGCTTCCTGCGCGGCGAGCCAGTGCACCTGCGCGTCGGCGATTTTCGTTTCGCCGTGCGCGGTCAGCGCGAACGTCTGGCGGCGGCATCGCGGCTCGATCCGGCCGGCTACCAGCGCTGCGCCGACGAGCGGCTTGAGCGCGCGCAGCAGCGCGGTGCGTTCGATCACCAGCACGGCCGACAGTGTCGCCATCGTCAGGCCCGGCCGGTCGCGCAGCAGCGCAAGAATGCTGTACTGCGACGACGTCACGCCCGCCCGCGACAGATAACGCTCGTAGAACTGCGAGATCCGGCGGGCGGCTTGCCGGACCGCGAAGCAATCGTCATCGGTGAGCGTGGTCTTGTGCATGTACACATGTTAGGGGGCAATACCGCGCGAAGCGAGCGGCGGGGCGCGATCAGATTGTTGTCATGGCTGTACCAATCGGCGTCAGGCTGCCGCCGGAACGATCCAGCCTTCGCGGTCGCAGTAGGCGGCCGTGTAGTCGATGAATGCCTTGACCTTCGCGGGCAGCAGCGCGCGGTTCGCGTACGCGAGCTTGATCTCGACGAATTTGTCGACGAGATCGGCATCCGCGAGCAACTGCACGAGCGCGCCCGACGCGAGTTCGGCCTGGACGAGCGTTTTCGGCACGACGCCGATCCCGAAGTCGTGCATCACCATTTCGCGGTTGAAGACTGGGCTGTTCGACGAGATGTCGAAGCGGAACGGCACGGTCAGCAGGTCGCCGTCGACGCGGAACGACAGCGCGGGCCGGCGCAGCGACGGTGACATCGGCACGAACGGGTGGTCGGCGAGATCGGCCGGCATGACCGGGCGCGAATGGGCGCGCAGGTAGGTGGGCGTCGCGACGATCACGAGCGGAATCCGTTCGACCAGCCGCACGACGGTCGATTCGTTCGTCAACATGTACGGCACGACGATGCCGATGTCGTAGCCTTCGCCGACGAGATCGATGGGCCGCTCGGTCAGCGTCACGTCGAGGCGCACCTTCGGGTGCGCGGCCTTGAAGCCGGCGATCAGCGGCACCAGCCGGTTCAGCGCGGCCGTCGTGTGCGCGACGAGCCGCAGCAGGCCTTCGGGCTCGCGCGTCGGCGCCTGCGCTTCCGCTTCGAGCGAGTCGAGTTCGTCGAGCACGGCCGCGCAGCGCTCGTAGATGCGCTCGGCCGTTTCGGTCAGCGACACCTGGCGCGTGGTCCGGTGCAGCAGCCGGCTGCCGAAACGCGCCTCCAGATCCGCAACCGCGCGCGACACGACAGGCCGTGCGAGGCCGTGCATGTCGGCGGCGCGCGTGAAGCTGCGCATCTCGACCACCGACCGGAAAATCCGCAGCTTGTCGATGTAGTCCATGTCCGTCTCCTTGACGCGAGGCCGGCCACCGGCCTTGTTACGGCGGAGTGTACATTGACTTTATGCATATGCACATATAAATTGCGAAGCATGAACGACACCTCGATTGCCCACGCGTGCAACTGTCTCGCGCTGCGTCAGGCGGCGCGCTTCGTCACGCAACTGTACGAGCGCCATCTGGCCCCGGTTGGCGTCACGCCCGCCCAGTTCTCGATCATGGCGAACCTGATGCGCCAACCCGGCCTGCTGATGAGCGAACTCGCCGATGCGCTCGTGATGGACCGCACGACGTTGCTGCGCGCGCTGAAGCCGCTGCAGCGCGACGGCTTCGTCGCAACGGCCGCGTCCGAGCACGATGCGCGCGCGCACGCACTGAGCCTCACGAAGCTGGGCGAGCGCACGTTCGCGCAAGCGAAGGTCGCGTGGCAGGCCGCGCAGGACGAATTCGAGACGCAGTTCGGCCGCGACCGCGCGAAGGCGCTGCGCGACGAACTGTTCAGTGTGACCGCGGAACGCTAGACGGCGGGCTGGCGGCAAACTGGAGCGGAATTCGAGCCATTGGCCACTTCATTGGCGTTCCAGAGTGGGAATTGGTTTTTAAACTGTCCGGATCGATCGCGATCTGGACAGTTTTTATTTCCAGTTGTAGAGTCCTCTGACAGATTTCACGGGCCGGCGCCGCCGGTACGCGTCAGAGGAGCAACCGATGCTGCAGTTGAGTGACCGCGACAGCGCGATGCTGCGCGGAGATTTCGGCGATGGCGTCGCACGCGCGATGCGGATCGTCGCGCGCACGGCGCAAGTGATGTCCGCGCCGCACCTGATCGACATCACGTCCGCGCATATCGACGGCTGCCTTTATCACGGCCAGACCAGCCTCGATTTCGTCGAGTATTTCGTCGACACCGGCGCGAAGGTCGCGGTGCCGACCACGCTGAACGTCGGGTCGCTCGACCTGATCCATCCCGAGCTGTACCACGGCGACCGCACGATCCAGCGCGATGCGCAGCGCCTGATGGACGCGCATCTGCAGCTCGGCTGCGAATCGAGCTTCACGTGCGCGCCGTATCAACTGAAGAACCGTCCCGCGAAGGGCGAGCAGATCGCGTGGGCCGAATCGAACGCGATCGTGTTCGCGAACTCGGTGCTCGGCGCGCGGACGAGCCGGTACGGCGATTTTCTCGACCTGGCCGCCGCGATCACCGGGCGTGCGCCGTATGCGGGGCTGCATGTCGAAGCGAACCGCGCCGCGCGGATCGTGTTCAACGCGCCGGACTTCAGCCGCCTGCCGTCGCGCGACATCTATTTCGCCGCGCTCGGGCTGCTGATCGGCAGGATCGCGGGCGCGGTCGTGCCGGCGATCGTCGGGTTGCCGGCGGACACCACCGAAGACGAACTCAAGGCACTCGGCGCGGCCGCCGCGTCGAGCGGCGCCGTCGCACTGTTCCATGCGGTCGGCGTGACGCCGGAGGCGCCCACGCTCGACGCCGCATTGCACGGGCAAGCGGCGCAGCGCACGGTCGATGTCGCGATGGCCGATCTCGACGAGATTCGCCGCACGCTGAACCACGGCGCGGCCGGCGACGCGCTCGTCGCGGTGGCGCTCGGCACGCCGCATTTCTCGCTGGCCGAATTCCGCACGCTCGATGCGTTGCTCGATGCATTCGACGGCAAGCCGGCCTGCGATTTCTACGTGAACACGAGCCGGTTCATCTTGTGGGAACTGGACGAAGCCGGCCTCGCGGAGAAATTCGCTGCACGCGGCATCCAGATCGTCGTCGATACCTGCACGTACATCACGCCGGTGATGAAGCAACTGTCGGGGCTCGTGATGACCAATTCGGGGAAATGGGCGTCGTATGCGCCCGCGAACATCGGCGTGACGGTCGCGTACGGCAGCATGCGCGAATGCGTGCGTTCGGCGTACGAAGGAAAGGTGCGATTCGATGACTGAGGCCGCGCGCAAAGAATTGACGGGCGACACGCTCGTGCCGGGCAGCGCATGCGCGCGCCCGTTCGTGCTCGACAAGCCGCTCAGCTTCTGGGGCGGCTACGACTCGGGCGCGGGAAAGATCGTCGATCGCGGGCACCCTCAGGCCGGTGCGAGCCTCGCCGGCAAGGTGATGGTGATGCCGCACGCGAAGGGCTCGAGTTCGAGCAGCAGCGTGCTCGCGGAAGCCGTGCGCAACGGCACGGGGCCGGTTGCGATCGTGCTGAAGGAGCGCGACCTGATCATCTCGATCGGCGCGATCGTGGCGGCCGAGCTGTATGCGATCGCGGTGCCGGTGGTGTGCGTGACCGATGACGTGTATGACGCGATCGTCGCCGCGACGGGGGAGGTGCGGATCGAGGCGGGCGAGGGGGATGGTGGGGCGAGGATTGATCTGGGCGACGCGGCGCGTTCGGCCTGACCGATTCGCGCGCGGCACGGCGAGCGTTCCCGTTCGCCGCCGCCCGGGCGCTACAGCTGCGACCCCTTCAAGTTGCGGTGCACTTCGAGCGCATTGCGTTCGACCCAGTTGTGCTGCAGCAGCCCGTCGTCGCGCACGTGCCAGACGGCCGTGCCCGTCATGTCGATGGGCGACCCGCACGGGGCCGATCCCATGAACCCGTTGTTCTTCCCCGTCACGCGCCAGCGGCTCGCGACGCGGTCACCTGCTTCGTTCTGGAACGTTTCGACGACTTCGAACCGGAAGTCGTCGATGCTCGCGAGGAACGCCGCGACCCACGTCTTGAATGCCGTGCGCGAGCGGATGACCGTACCACCCGACGTGATCGCGAAATCCTCGGCGACGAGTGCGTCCACCGCGTCGGGGTTGCGCGCCTGCCAGACTTCCCGCCAGAAGTGCTCGACGATCTCGACCGAATTGCGTTTGCTCATCTTCCTGCTCCGTTGAAACAACGACGTTGATCCGTTTCCTGCCGCGACTCGCCATCGAGTCCGGCTGACACGAAGCCATTGTGTGAAGTTGCGAACAAGAAGACAAACGAATAATCTTTCTTGCATCTAGAAGATTATCGAATGGATGGGGCACGATGCTGGATCTGGATTTGCTGCACGCGTTCGTTGCCGTGGCCGAGACGGGCAGCTTCACGGCGGCGGCCGACGTCGTCGGCCGTTCGCAATCGGCCGTCAGCCAGAAAGTGTTGCGGCTCGAGGATGCGCTGGGCGTGCGCGTGTTCGAGCGCACGAGCCGCTCGCTGAGGCTGACGCAGGAAGGTGAGCGCGTGCTCGCCGGCGGGCGGCGGTTGCTGGCGCAGTACGACGCGTTCATGCACGAATTGCGGGAGCCGCCGCAAGTCGAGCGGCTGCGGCTCGGCGTGTCCGAAAATCTCGTGCACGCGCAACTGCCGCGCATCCTGGCGCGCTTCGGCGAGCGCTTCCCGGCCGTTCAGCTGGAACTCGTCACGGGATCGAGCCCGGAACTCGTCGACGCGCATCGGGCCGGCCTGCTCGACGTGTTTTTCGCCCGGCAGAAGCACGACGGCGCGCCAGTGCGCGGTCGCGTAATTTGGCGCGAGCCGCTGGTGTGGCTGGCTGCGAAAAACTACCGGAACGACCCGGGCCGCCCCGCGCGCCTCGTCATGATGCCGCCGCCTTGCGCCTATCGCGAAGTGATGACGGAAAGCCTGGATGCGGCACGCCGCGAATGGTCGGTGGGTTGCACGGCCAGCAATCTCGTCGGCGTGCAGGCCGCCGTCGCGGGCGGGTTGGGGGTCACCGCGCTGGGCAAGTCGTTCCTGCAGGCCGGCATGAAAATCCTGCCGACGTCCGCGCAATGGCCGGCGCTGCCCGCGTCCGAAGTCGCCGTGATCGGTGAGGACCCGGCCACGCAGCCCGTCGTCGAGCCGCTCGTCGGGATGTTCGTCGAGGTCCTGACGGCGCGTTCGTCGACGAGCCTGGATTCCGCGATCGAACCGGATTAGCGTGCGCTTTCCGGCTTCTGTACCGTCAGCCCCGCGGCCGCCTCCCGATAGGCACTCGGCGTCTGCCCCGCCCAGCGCCGGAACGCGCGCGTGAAATTCGCCGGGTCGGTGAATTGCAGCCGCTCGGCGATGGTTTTCAGGTCGAGATCCGATGCGGCAAGCAACTGTTTCGCGTCACGAAACCGCGCTTCATCGAGCAATTGCCGATAGCTCGAACCGGCGTCTTCCAGCCGGCGCCGCAGCGTGCGCGTCGACACGAGCAGTGCGTCGGCGAGCGTCTCCGGCCCTGGGTAATCGCCGGCTCCGCGTGCCAGCTCCGCCCGCACGCGTTCGACCAGGTCACCTTCCTCCTGGCGCACCTGCGCATACTCGCGCTCCACCTGCACGAGCGCTTGCCGGTGCGCGACTTCGTCGGCGAGCGGCAGCGGCCAGTCAAGCACGTCGTGCGCGATCCATAGCGCGTTGGCGGCACAGCCGAATTCGACCGGCGGCAACTGGTCGCGATAGCGCGCGAAATAGGGCGGCTCGGGCCACGCGAATTGCAGCTTGATCGACGGTGACGTGTGCCCGGACCATTGCGAGATGTTCTGCGCGAGCCCCGTCAGCACGAACTCGAACATCACGTGATGCTGCAGCACGGGGCTCGCTTGCACGCCGTGCAGTTCGAGCGTCGCGCCGCGTTCGTCTTCGTCATAGGTCAGCCGGTATTGGCGGTTGCGCATCCGGAAGTAGCGCTGCGTGACGGAGAGCGCCTCCCGGATGTCCCGCGCGGTCAGCGTCGCGTAGCCGAGAAAGCCGTGCACGGTCGGCTTCAGCAGCAGCCCGAACGCGAGCCCGATGCCCGGATCGCCACCGATCTCGATCGCATTGAGCACGAGCCGTCCCCATTGCGAGGGCGCGACGCGCGCGTCCGGTTCGGCCAGCACCGCATCGCGCAGGCCCGTGCCGGCGCGCACGGCGGCCAGATCGACTCCGCGCGCGGCCAGCGCCTGCAGCAGCAGGCGCGTATAGGCAACCGGAATCGTCGGCCGGCGCAGCCCGAGGCGGTCCTTGGCGAGGGGGGAGGTCATGTCGTTTTGGCCGGAAATGACAAGCATTATGGCTGTTTGCCCCCTCACGTTCAAGGCGGCGCGCGCCTACGATGTCACGCATCGCTTACCGGCACGAATTGGCACGCTCATCATGACCACGACCTTTCCCCACCTGCTTGCACCGCTCGATCTCGGCTTCACGACGCTGAAGAACCGCGTGCTGATGGGCTCGATGCACACGGGCCTCGAGGACAGCCGCAAGACGCTGCCGCGGCTCGCCGAATATTTCGCCGAACGCGCCCGCGGCGGTGTGGGCCTGATCGTGACGGGCGGCTTTGCGCCGAACGTGGCCGGCTGGACCAAGCCGTTCGGCGGCACGCTGATGACGTCGGCTGCCGCCCGGCGACATCGCGAGATCACGGACGCCGTGCACAGGGAGGACGGCAAGATCGCACTGCAGATCCTGCATACGGGCCGCTACGGCTATCACCCGTTTGCGGTCGCGCCGTCGAAGATCAAGTCGCCGATCTCGCCGTTTGCGCCGCACGAACTGAGCGCAGGCGGCGTCGAGCGGCAGATCCGCGCGTTCGTCCGCTGCGCGAAGCTTGCGCGGGAAGCCGGGTATGACGGCGTCGAGATCATGGGCTCTGAAGGCTACCTGATCAACCAGTTCATCTCGATGCATACGAACAAGCGCACCGACCAGTGGGGCGGTTCGTACGAGAACCGCATCCGGCTGCCGATCGAGATCATCGAGCGCACGCGCGAAGCGGTCGGCCGCGATTTCATCCTGATCTACCGGCTGTCGATGCTGGACCTGATTCCGGACGGCAGCGACTGGAGCGAAACCGTGCAGCTCGCGAAGGCCGTCGAGCGCGCGGGCGCGACGATCATCAACACGGGGATCGGCTGGCACGAGGCGCGTGTGCCGACGATCGCAACGTCGGTGCCGCGCGGCGCGTTCGCGTGGGTGACGAAGAAGATGAAGGGCGAGGTCGGCATTCCGCTCGTGACGACCAACCGGATCAACCGTCCCGAAGTGGCCGAGCAGATCCTCGCGGACGGCTGCGCGGACATGGTGTCGATGGCCCGCCCGCTGCTTGCCGATGCCGAGTTCGTGGTCAAGGCCGCGCAGGGCCGTGCCGACGAGATCAACACCTGCATCGGCTGCAACCAGGCGTGTCTCGATCACGCATTCAAGAACAAGATCGCGTCGTGCCTGCTGAATCCGCGCGCGTGCCACGAGACGGAACTGAAATACACGCCCGCCGCGCAGCCGAAGCGCATCGCGGTGGTCGGCGCGGGACCGGCCGGGCTCGCCTGCTCGACCGTGCTCGCGCAGCGCGGCCATCAGGTCGACCTGTTCGACGGCGCGGCCGAGATCGGCGGCCAGTTCAACATGGCGAAGCGCGTTCCCGGCAAGGAAGAGTTTCACGAAGCGCTGAGCTACTTCGGCCGCCAGGTCGAGCTGACCGGCGTGAACCTGCACCTGAACCGCCGCGTCGACGCGAGCGACCTGATCGCCGGCGGCTACGACGAGATCGTGCTCGCGACCGGCGTGGCGCCGCGCGATCCGAAGATCCCGGGGCAGGACGGGCCGAACGTGCTCAGCTACATCGACGTGCTCGCGGGCAGGCAGCCGGTCGGCCGGCGTGTCGCGGTGGTCGGTGCGGGCGGGATCGGCTTCGATGTCGCCGAGTACCTGGTGCAGGAGGGCGAATCGCCGGCGCTCGATCTGGACGAGTGGAAGGCCGAGTGGGGCGTGACCGACCCGGCCGCGACGCGTGGCGGCGTGACGCGTGCGCAGGTGACGGCGCCCGCGCGCGAAGTGACGCTGCTGCAGCGCAAGGCCGCGCCGCTCGGCAAGGGGCTCGGCAAGACGACCGGCTGGATTCACCGTGCGACGCTGAAGATGAAGCAGGTGAAAATGATCGGCGGCGTGAACTATGAACTGATCGATGCGCGCGGCCTGCACGTGTCGTACGGTGAGCAGCGCACCGATCACGAGCTGATCGAAGCCGACACGATCGTGCTCTGCACGGGGCAGGAGCCGCAGCGTGCGTTGCTCGCGCCGTTGCAGGCGGCCGGGCGTTCGGTGCACCTGATCGGCGGCGCGGAACTGGCGGCCGAACTCGACGCAAAGCGCGCAATCGATCAGGGTTCACGGCTCGCGGCACGGCTGTAACGGGCGGTCGCTGCAACGGGGGGCACTCGGACGTACTGCGCGAGGCGGTGATCCGTCTGCACGGCGGTTCGTGGCTCACCGTCCGCTGCACCGATTCGCTGGCGCAGGACCGGGAAGAGCCGCAGCGCTGGCCGCGTCGCCACGCAACGTGGCGGCGCTACCCCGACAGACCGTGACCGCGAACGGTCATCATCCGGCTCAGGCCGCTTCGGCCCGTTCTTCCTCTTCCGCGTCGAGCATCGCCTTGACGATCAGGTAGATGGCCGGCAGGTCGTCATCGTCGCGGCGCCAGTCGACCGGCTCCTCGACGTCTGCCGCGACCAGGCGGCTGTCGCGCAGCCGGATGAACGCGTCGACGACGGCCGGCTCGTTGCGGTTCAGGAAGCCGGCATTCGAGAATGCCAGCTCTTCGACGTTCAGCAGCGCCTGCCAGCTCATCGTGCGGACGGCCGCAGGATGGGTGCGGCGCCGCAGGCCAAGCGCCCGCTGCGCGGGACCGCCCGCGACACGTTGCAGATCGACGACCGCCCGCTGCGCGGCGCGCTCGAAGTGGACGGGGTTGAAGCCGGGTTGCTCGGGATCGAATGCGGATGCCTGGAACATGGTCGCCTCACAAAAGTCCGTTCGTCTGTGGATGACGGAATTCGGGTCAAATGGTGCAAAAGCACTGTAAATATATACAGTGTTCGGCGCGGTTTCAAGCCCCGGATGAAGGATTTCGTGCGATGGCGATCGACGCGGGCGGCCGCGCCAGGCGGTCGACCGATCTACACCGCTGCCGCGATCGTCTCCCGCAACCACCGATGCGCCGGATCGCGATGCACGCGTTCATGCCACAGCATCGACATTTCATAGCCGGGCACCTCGACCGGCGCTTCCACGACACGCAGCGCGGGCACGTCGCGCACCAGCCGCTCGGGCAGCATCGCGACGAGATCGGTGCTGGCCACGGCCGACATCACGAACAGGAAGTGCGGCACCGACAGCACGACGCGCCGCGTGGCACCCACCTTCGCGAGCGCTTCGTCCGTCACGCCGAAGAAGCCGCCGCCGTCGGGCGACACGATCACGTGCTCGAGCGTGCCGAACTGTGCGAGCGTCGGACGCCGCTTCAGCTTCGGATGCCCGGCGCGGCCGATGAGCACGTAACGCTCGGCGAACAGCGGCAAGCGCCGCATGCCGGGCGGCGACCCTTCGGTCGTATGGAAGGCGAGATCGATGCCATTTCGTTCGGCATCCTGCTCGATGCGCGGCGGTACCAGTTCGACCACGGCGAGCCGTGTGGCGGGCGCGGCCGAACGCAGCGTGCTCAGCGCGGGCAGCACGATCGTCGATTCGCCGTAGTCGGTCGCGGCCACGCGCCATGTGTTCGTCGCGGTCGCGGGATCGAACGGCGTGGCCGGAATGACCGCACGCTCGACGGCTTCGAGCGCTTCGCGCAACGGCTCGCGCAGCGCTTCCGCGCGCGCGGTCGGCCGCATTCCACGCGGCCCCGGCAGCAGCAGCGGATCGCCGAACAGGTCGCGCAGCTTCTGCAACTGCACGCTCACCGACGGCTGCGACATGTTCAGTTTCTCGGCCGCGCGCGTGACGTTGTGCTCGGCGAGCAGCACGTCCAGCGTGACGAGCAGATTGAGATCGAGTCGTCTGAGATTATTCATGGCTATACCTGGGATATCAGGAATTCATTTCAAATATACCGTTGGTCACGGCATCCTGCAGTCATTCAATCAACGGAGTACCGAACATGAACGTGCTGATCGTCTATGCCCATCCCGAACCGCGCTCGCTGAACGGCGCGTTGCGCGACTTTGCCGTCGAGCATCTCGAAGCGGCCGGCCACACGGTGCAGGTGACCGACTTGTATGCGATGAACTGGAAGGCGGCGTTTGATGCGGATGACCTGACCGGGCGCGAGCCGGATGCGCGTTTCGATCCGTCGAACGACTCGAAGCACGCGTTTGCATCCGGCACGCAGCGCGAAGACATCGTGCGCGAGCAGGACAAGCTGAGGTGGGCCGATGCGGTGATCCTGCAGTTCCCGCTGTGGTGGTTCTCGATGCCGGCGATCATGAAGGGCTGGTTCGAGCGCGTGTATGCCTGCGGTTTTGCGTACGGTGTCGGCGAGCATTCCGATACGCACTGGGGCGATCGCTACGGTGAAGGCTCGTTTGCCGGCAAGCGCGCGATGGTGATCGTCACGGCGGGCGGGTGGGAATCGCATTACAGCCCGCGCGGGATCAACGGGCCGATCGACGACGTGCTGTTCCCGATCCAGCACGGGATGCTGTATTACCCGGGCTTCGACGTGCTGCCGCCGTTCGTGATCTATCGCACCGGGAAGATGAACGACGCGCGCTTCGACGAAACGCGTGCGGCGCTCGGCAAGCGGCTGGATGCGCTTTGGACCACGCAGCCGATCCCGTTCCGGCGGCAGAACGCGGGCGATTACGCGATTCCGGCGTTGACGCTGAAGGACGAGATCGCACCGGGGAAGGTGGGGTATGCGGCGCATCTGGCGCACGAACATGGATGATGCATGGCCGGCCCGCGCGAGAAAGCGACGCGCGGGCGTATCGACACCTGCGCCGGAATCAAGTAGTTTCCGGAGATCGACGCGATTCGTCTGCACAATAGGCCGGCATGGCCCGCGCAGCGAATCGGTCTCGACGGAGAACAACAACGATGACTTTCGAACAACCGGGCCAGGCAGAACCGATCGATGACAACCGCGCCGTCCTGCTGATCGAACTCGAAGCCGGCGGTTATCTGACGGAGGAGCAGGCGGCGCGTGCCACCCAGCGTCTGAGGGATGCACCGGCCGAGTTTCCCGATACCGATTCCGTGCGCAAACTGCTCGACTGGCTGATCGCCGAGGGCTACACGACGGCGGAAGCCGAGGCGAAAGCCACGCATGAACTGCTGGACGGCCGCTACGCGAGCGGCAACGCGAAAATCGTCCTGCTGACGGTGCTGGAGGAGATCGATCCGCCCCGGTTCGAACAGCGTCGGAACGAAACGGTCGCATCGATGCAGCGCGAGCAAAAGAAGAAGCAGATGCTGATCGGCTTCGGCGGCCTGGCTGCCGCGCTGGCGGTGGGCGCCTACCTGTTGTGGCCCGCATCGGCGCCCGCGTGCAGCGCGTCGAGCACGACCAAGGCACTGAACTCGCTGATGTTCGACGCGCGCATGGACATGATGCGCAAGAACCCGATGCAGATGCTCGACCAGGGCAGCAAGTCGTTTCCGCACGTCAGCAACCCCCGTGAAGTCGGCTACGACGAGGCCAATCGCGCGCGCGGTTGCCTGGCGGACGTGAGTATCGCCGACGAGCACGCGACGCTCGGCTATGTGGTTCGGCACGACGACAAGGACAAGAGCGCCTTTGTCGTGCAGATGTTTCCGCCCGAATACGTGACGGTTCGCTACAGTGCGCAGGGCCTGAATCCGAAGCTCGGCGCACCGCTCGGCCGTGACGTCATCAGCACGGCTTTCATGGCGGGCGTCGCGCAACTCGACAAGGAGGTGTCGGCGCGCATGCCGAGCTATGGCAAGCCGATGTTCGGCGATGACAAGCCGACGACGCTGACGAGCAACGTGCTGGGCGTCATGCCGGCTGCCGACTGCAAGCAGATCGACGGCGACCATGTGTCGTGTCCATTGCTGATCGACTATCGCGACCGGCTGCTCGGCGCGATCGGTGCGCCGTCGATGCTGCAGTTGAAGGGCGATTTCACGTTCGTCAAGGACGGTAGCGGCTGGAAAACCGCCGACGATTTCGACAAGACGCTGATGGAGGCGATCGTCGCGCGACGCGTCGCGAAGGTGTATGGCGACGAAGTCGCCGACAAGATGGAGGCGGAGAAGCAGAAGTAGGGCGCGCGGCAACCTGATCCGCCGCTGCGGATGACGCAATGAAACGGGCGGCCTGCGAGGCAATCGCAGGCCGCCCGTTTTTCCTGTCAGTGCTCGACCGCCTGCTTAGCGATCGTCTTCCCGCACCGAAGACGGATGCCGGCACAGCGCCCGCACTTCCATCTCCATATACGGGAACAGCGGCAGCTGGCTCAGCAGGTCATGCAGCTGCTGCACGCTTTCGACGTCGAAGATGCTGACGTTCGCATACTGCCCGGCGATCCGCCACAGGTGCCGCCAGGTTCCTTCGTTCATCAGCCGCTGGCACATCGCCTTTTCTTCGGCCTTCAGCGTGGCCGCCTTGACCGGATCCATGTCGGTCGGCAGACGGACGGTCATTTCCACATGAAACAGCATCCTGCACTCCTTGCTTTATCGGTTCGTCGAATCGGAAGGCCACTCACGCCTGCGCGCGGGCTCGCTCGACTTCGCTGCCCGGCACGTCCTGCTTGTCCTTGAGCAGCGAGAAGTCGAAGTCGATCAGCGCGAACTGCCCGTCGACGCCATACGGCTTGCCTTCCGCGCCTTCGGCCTGCTTCACTGCCGGGATCAGCCCTTCGCGCGTTGCAAAGGCGAAGTCGTCCCACAGATGCGGATCGCCATCGATGTTGATCTGCGTCGTCAGCTTACGATAACCGTCCGCCGAAACGAAGAAGTGAATGTGCGCCGGACGATGGCCGTGGCGGCCGAGCTGGTCGAGCAGTTGCTCGGTCTTGCCGCCCGGCGGCACGCTGTAGCCGACCGGCAGCACGCTGCGGAAGCTGTAGCGGCCGTCGGCATCGGTGCGGATCGAGCGGCGCAGGTTGAACGCGGGCTGCGACTGATCGAAGTACGAGTAGTTGCCAAGATGGTTCGCATGCCACACCTCGACCAGCGCGTTCGCGACCGGTGCGCCGTCGTGGCCGAGCACCTGGCCGCGCATGATGAGCGTCTGGCCCGGATCGGTGCCGTCGTCGAGACGCGCATGGCCGACCGATTCCGGTGCGCCGGCAACATACAGCGGACCTTCGATCGTGCGCGGCGTGCCGCCCTGGATACCGGCCTTCGCTTCGGCTTCGTCCATTCGCACGTCGAGGAAGTGTTCGAGGCCGAGACCGGCGGCGATCAGGCCGAGTTCCTTGCCCGCTTCGTTCAGGTAGTTCAGCGCCGTCCAGAATTCGCTCGGCTGCACGTCGAAGTCCTCGATCGTGTAGCAGATGTCCTTCACGATCCGGTTGACGATCGCGCGCACGCGCGGGTTGCCCGGCTGCTCGGCGGCGTCGTCGAAGGTCTTCAGCAGTGCGTCGATGGCTTGCTTGTTCATCTGTGTCTCCGGTTTCGGTTGTCGTGTGGGGTCAACGGGCGTCGCGTCGCATCCGTTCGATGCGGGCCCAGTCGAAGGTGATGCCGAGGCCGGGCGTCGCCGGCAGGTGCAGCTTGAAATCCTCGTAGCGCAGCGGCTCGACGAGGATTTCCTCGGTGAGCAGCAGGGGGCCGAACAGCTCGGTGCCCCATTTCAGCGAGTCGAACGTGCTGAACAGTTGCGCGGACGCCATCGTGCCGGCCGCGCCCTCGAGCATCGTGCCGCCGTACAGTTCGATGCCGGCCGCCGCCGCGATCGACGCGACGCTCGCCGCACCCTGCAGGCCACCCGATTGCGCGATCTTCACCGCGAACACGTCGGCCGCGCGATCCTGCGCGAGTGCGAACGCGTCGACGGGGCCGTGCAGCGCTTCGTCGGCCATGATCGGCACCTGTGCGAGCTGCGTCAGGCGTTTCAGCCCCGCGCGGTTGGTCGCGGCGATCGGTTGCTCGACGAGGCTCACGCCGGCTTCCGCGAGCCGTGCGCCGGCCCAGATCGCGTCGGTTTCGCTCCATGCCTGGTTCACGTCGACGCGCACGTCGCCGCGCTCGCCGAGCGCGCGCTTGATCGCGATCACGTGCGCGACGTCGTCGGCCACGGCGTTCGAGCCGATCTTCAGCTTGAACGCGCGGTGGCGGCGCGCGTCGAGCATCGCTTCGGCTTCTGCGATGTCGCGCTGCGTGTCGCCGCTCGCGAGCGTCCATGCGACATCGACCGCATCCGTGCGGCGGCCGCCGAACAGCTCGGACAGCGGTACGCCGAGGCGGCGCGCCTGCGCGTCGAACAGCGCGGTCTCGATCGCGCACTTCGCGAAGCGGTTGCCCTGGAACAGTTTGCGGGCGCGCGCCAGCGCAGCGCCCGGACGCGTCGCGTCCATGCCCTGCAGCAGCGGCGCGAAGTAGGTGTCGATGTTGACCTTGATGCTTTCGGGGCTCTCCTCGCCGTACGCGAGGCCGCCGATGGTGGTCGCCTCGCCGACACCTTCGATACCGTCCGTGCATCGAACACGGACCAGCACGAGGGTCTGGCAATTCATCGTGGCGACCGACAATTTGTGGGGCCGGATCGTCGGCACGTCGACGAGCAGCGTCTCGATGCGTTCGATGGTGGCGGCAGTTGCTATCATGCGATTCCTCCTGTTGGTGCACATGGTAGGAATTCCCGCCCCGCGTCGTCCAACACTCTTTCCGACTACTTCCATACCTTTGAGGCATGAAATGGAATTGCGTCAGCTCCGCTACTTCATCGCCGTCGCCGAGGAAATGAACATCACGCGGGCGGCCGAGCGGCTGCACATGACGCAGCCGCCGCTCAGCCGCCAGCTCCAGGCGATCGAGGACGAGATCGGGCTGCCGCTGTTCGAGCGCGGTGCGCGGCCGCTGAAACTGACGGATGCGGGGCGCGTGTTCTATGCGCAGGCGAAGCGCCTCGTCGACCAGGCCGACGAGCTCGGCCCGCTGACGCGGCGGCTTGCGCAGCTGTCGGAGCGGGTCGTGATCGGCTTCGTGCCGTCGACGCTGTACGGCGCGCTGCCGGACGTGATCCGCGCGTTTCGCGAGGCGCAGCCGGACGTCGAACTGTCGCTGATCGAAATGTTCACGCTCGAACAGCTCGGCGCGCTGAAGGGCGGGCGGATCGACGTGGGTTTCGGCCGGCTGCGTTTCGACGACGACCAATTGGTGCGCGAGGCGCTGATCGAGGAAAAGCTGATCGCGGCGCTGCCGATCGGGCATCCGCTGGCCGATCCGGCCCGGCCGCTGACGCTCGCGGATATCGCGAACGAGACGCTGATCGTCTATCCGAGCACGCCGCGGCCGAGCTTCGCCGATCAGCAGCTGTCCGCGCTGCGCGACGGCGCGCTGGTGCCGGCGGCCGTTCACGAGGTACGCGAGCTGCAGACGGCGCTCGGGCTGGTGGCCGCGCAGGTGGGCGTGTCGCTGGTGCCGGAGAGCGTGGAAGGCGTGCGCGTGAAGGGCGTGGTCTACCGGCGGTTGCCGGAGCCGGCCGCGACGTCGCCGATCATCATGAGCCGCCGGCTGCACGGCGAAAGCGCCGTCACGGCGGCGTTTTGCGCGATCGCGCGGGAGATGATCGTGCCGGCAGGATGACGATCGTCGTTGTTTCTATAAATCGCAACTAACGGTCTGTTTCGGCAGGCACCCGCAAATGCGGGGAGCGCGTCGCGGTTTCATATCGTTCCGGGCAAGGTCGAGACCCGGCCGGGCAAGCCGCCGGCCGCGCGAGCGTACGCGGCGTCAGCGCTTCCCGTCGAGCGTTTCCGACGGCGATTCGCCAAACTTCTCCCGGTACGCGATCGCGAATCGCCCCAGGTGCGTAAACCCGCAATCGAGCGCGACATCGGCGATCCGCCGGTCGGACGCCGAGCCGCGCAGCAGCTCGCGCGCATGGTCGAGCCGCGTCGCGCGCAGGTATTGCATCGGGCTCATGCCGCGGAACTGCAGGAACGCGTCGCGCAGGGTCCGTTCCGGCACGTTGGCGGCCTGAACGATATCGGCGAGCTGCAGCGGCTGCGCATAGTGCGCGTTCACGAACTCCTGCGCGCGCCGCACGAAGCCCGGTGCCGGGTCGCGGTGCGACGCCCGCAGCACGGACGGCGGGTGGCCTTCGATCAGCAGGTCGATCAGCAGGTGCTCGAGCTGGGAGGCGACGCGCGGGTTCGCGTTCGCGCGTTCGAGCAGTTCGGGCGACCGTGCGACGAGCATCAGTTGCTGGCGCCACGCGGCAAGCGCGGCGTCGCTGACGTGCAGCACGGGATCGAGCGTCGCGCGCGGGTCGCCGGTCAGCGAGCCGACGGTCGCCGCGTCGATGCGCAGCACGAACTGCTCGCAATCGGCCGACAGCACCGCGTCGAAGCGCTCGCCGGGCGCGCACAGCACGCCGGTCTGGCCGTCGACGCCGAGCTGCCGCCCCATCGCGCGCACCTCGGCCTGGCCGGACAAACAGAACATCAGCAGGTAGTAGCCGTCGACCGCGTCGACCTGCACGCGCATCGCGTCGCCGAACGCGATCGTGCCGATCCCGAGCCCGCCGAGCCTGACGAAATCCATGTGCGACGCACCACGCGTGCGGCCGCTCGGCAGCAGCGCATGCGGCTGCATCACGCGCGAGATCCGCTCGCGCGTCTCGTCGAGATCGCGGGATTCGAACAGCCGGTGCGCGCGCAGCGCGAGCGGCTCGAACGACGTTGGGGACATGGGCATCAGCCTTGGTGTAGACGGCCTGCGCTTCGATCCGATCAATGGGTCGCGATCGTGCGCGGGGTCGTATGTGCCGTCATGCTAGCGCAGAAATCCGCCGAAAGTGGATATTGCACCGCCGCAATCGCACTTTCCGGATAGACGGCGAATATTAGCTTTTCAAAAATCGGCTCCATGCATTCAACGAAACGGATCGACCAGGAGTCCGACATGGAGCAGACAGAATCGCCCGTCGTTTTCGCCACGCGCGACGACGCATCCGACGTGACCTTTCCGCACGAAGACGGCTCGCGCGTGCCGTACAAGGTGTTCAGCTCGCGCGCGGTCTACGATCGCGAGCAGGAACGCATCTTCCGCGGCCCGACGTGGAACTTCGTCGCGCTGGAAGCGGAAATCCCGAACGCCGGCGACTTCAAGAGCACGTTCGTCGGCGATACGCCGGTGGTCGTCACGCGCACCGAGGACGGCACGCTGTCCGCATGGGTGAACCGCTGCGCGCACCGCGGCGCGCAGGTGTGCCGCAAGTCGCGCGGCAACGCGAACTCGCACACGTGCGTCTATCACCAGTGGAGCTTCGACAATTCGGGCAACCTGCTCGGCGTGCCGTTCCGGCGCGGCCAGAAGGGGATGTCCGGGATGCCGGCCGACTTCGACCCGAAGCAGCACGGGCTGCGCAAGCTGCGCGTCGACAGCTATCGCGGGCTCGTGTTCGCCACCTTCAGCGACGACGTGATGCCGCTGCCCGACTATCTCGGCGAGCAGATGCGGCCGTGGATCGACCGGATCTTCCACAAGCCGATCGAGTATCTCGGCTGTACGCGCCAGTATTCGAAGTCGAACTGGAAGCTGTACATGGAGAACGTGAAGGACCCGTATCACGCGAGCATGCTGCACCTGTTCCATACGACCTTCAACATCTTCCGCGTCGGGATGAAGGCGCGCTCGATCCCGGATGCGAACCACGGGCTGCACAGCATCATCACGGTGACGAAGACGGGCGACGACACGTCGGCCGCGTACAAGCAGCAGAACATCCGCTCGTTCGACGAAGGTTTCCATCTGGAAGACGAATCGATTCTCGACCTCGTGTCGGAATACGACGAGGACTGCACGAACCATATCCAGCCGATCTTCCCGCAGCTCGTGATCCAGCAGATCCACAACACGCTGGTCGCACGGCAGATCCTGCCGAAAGGCCCCGACAACTTCGAACTGATCTTCCACTTCTTCGGCTACACGGACGATACGCCCGAGCTGCGCGCGCTGCGCATCAAGCAGGCGAACCTCGTCGGGCCGGCCGGCTACATCTCGATGGAGGACACGGAGGCGACCGAGCTCGTGCAGCGCGGCACGGTGCGCGACGGCGACGCGACGTCGGTGATCGAGATGTCGCGCGGCAATCCGGACCAGCAGGACACGGTGATCACCGAAAGCCTGATCCGCAAGTTCTGGGTCGGCTACCAGAAGCTGATGGGCTATTGAAGCGGGAGCGGAATGATGGAAAACCTGACGGAAGACATGAAGACGTGGTTCGAGATTTACATGCTCCAGAACCGCTATATCGGGCACCTCGACAACAACCGGCTCGAAGCATGGCCGACGATGTTCACCGAGGACTGCACGTACGAAATCGTGCCGAAGGAAAACGCCGACCTCGGGCTGCCGGTCGGGATCGTCCACTGCACGAACCAGCGGATGCTGCGCGACCGCGTGGTGTCGCTGCGGCACGCGAACATCTACGAAGAGCACACGTACCGGCACATGACGTCGGGCCTGACGATCGTCGCGGAACGCGACGGCGAGATCGACACCGAGAGCAACTACGTCGTCGTGCAGACGCGCAGCAACGGCGAGTCGAACGTGTACCAGGCCGGCAAGTACTACGACACGGTCGTGCGCACGCCGGACGGGCTGCGCTACAAGACCAAGCGGGTGATCTACGACACGTCGCGCGTGCAGACGCTGCTCGCCACCCCGATCTGAAACGGAAGCAAGGAACAGACATGACCGAAGCAACGCTCGCCGAGTGGCATCCGCTTGGCGCTTTCGACGAATTCTCCGAAGACGAACCGGCGGCGCGCGTCGCCGGCCAGAAGCCGATCGCCGTGTTCCGGATCGGCGACGAACTGTTCGCGATGCACGACCTCTGCACGCACGGCCATGCGCGGCTGTCCGAAGGCTATGTGGAGGACGGCTGCGTCGAATGCCCGCTGCACCAGGGGCTGATCGACATCCGCACCGGTGCGCCGAAATGCGCGCCGATCACGGAGCCGGTACGGACCTATCCGATCCGGATCGTCGGCGGGCAGGTGGAAGTCAATGTCGGCTGATCCGTTCGTGATCGTCGGCGCCGGGCATGCGGCGCGGCGCACCGCCGAAGCGCTGCGCGAGCGCGATGCGGCGGCGCGCATCGTGATGATCGGCGCGGAGCGCGAGTTGCCGTACGACCGGCCCGCGCTGTCGAAGGACGCATTGCTGAGCGACGGCGGCGAGCAGCGTGCGTTCGTGCGCGATGCGGCTTGGTACGACGCGCAACGCATCGAGCTGCGGCTCGGCACGCGTGTCGACGCGATCGAGCGCGATGCGCAGCGCGTGCGGCTCGACGACGGCACGACGCTCCCTTATGCGAGTCTCGTGCTCGCGACGGGTTCGCGGGTGCGCACGTTCGATGGTGCGATCGACGAAGGCGTCAAGCCGCATTACGTCCGTACGGTCGACGATGCACGTACGTTGCGCGCGCAACTTTTGCCGGGGCGTCGAGTGGCGGTGCTCGGAGGCGGCTTCATCGGCCTCGAGGTCGCGGCGGCGGCGCGCCAGCTCGGCTGTGAGGTGACGGTGATCGATCCGGCGCCGCGCCTGCTGCAGCGCGCGTTGCCGGAAGTGGTCGGCGCGTATGCGCATCAGTTGCACGATGCGCGCGGCGTGGTCTTCCAGATGGCGACGCTGCCGCGCGCGATTCGTCGCGCACCGGGCGGCGGCGCGATCGTCGAGACCGATCGTGGCGACGTGCCGGCCGACCTCGTCGTGGTCGGCATCGGCGTCGTGCCGAATGTCGAGCTGGCGCAGGCGGCGGGACTCGATATCGACAACGGGATACGCGTCGACGCGGGCTGCCGCACGGTCGATCCCGCGATCTTTGCGGCGGGCGAGGTGACGATGCACTTCAATCCGCTGCTCGGGCGTCACGTTCGGATCGAATCGTGGCAGGTGGCCGAAAACCAGCCGGCTGTCGCGGCCGCGAACGTGCTCGGCGCCGACGACACCTATGCCGAGCTGCCGTGGCTGTGGTCCGATCAGTACGACTGCAACCTGCAGATGCTCGGGCTGTTCGGCAGCGAGCGCACGATCGTCGTGCGCGGCGATCCCGCAAACGGGCCGTTCACGGTGTTCGGGCTGGGCGATGACGGCAAGATCGTCGCGGTGGCCGCGGCGAACCTGGGGCGCGACATCGGCGCATCACGTCGTTTGATTGCGGCGGGGGCGGTGCCGGACCCGGTGAAGCTTGCGGATCCGGCGGTCAATCTGAAGGCGTTCATGTAACAGGGAAGGCGCGGCCCGATCATCCGGCCGCGCCGCGCGCTGCTTCGTCAAGCGGCCTTGCCGTACCCCTGGAACACGCTCAGGTCCGGATACACGTTGCGAATCTTGCGCCATTCGTTCGCATCGTAGAACTCGCACGCGCCGGCCGTGAAGCGCTTCGCGACTTCGACCGAGAAGCGCACGGCTTCGGCCAGATCGACTTCGTGGCTCGCGCTCGAATCGCTGCCGCCGACCACCGCACGCGCGGTGATCGCGACGCCGACCACCGGCTTGTCGGTGCCGACGTGCGGCTGCATGATGCTGTTGAAGTGCGACAGCCCGTTGTCGTACGGCGTGATGTCCTGCAGCGAGATCGGGAACGTGACGGCCGGCATGCCGGTCGTCGATTCCATGATCGACACGAGATCCGGCGCCATCCGCAGGATGTAACCCTGCATCGCGGTCGGCGACAGCGCGAAGCCGCGCTGCTTGACGATCCGGTTGCCCTTCGACGCATCGAGCGACAGGATGGCATCCATGTCGGGCGTCACTTCATGGCGGTTCATCGTGGCCGACGAAACCGGCATCCCCATGAACGGCACGCCGTTGTTCTCGCTCATCGATACATCGGTCGACAGGTGTGTCGTGACGATCACGTCGCCGGGCAGCACGTCGCCGTTCGCCTTCATCTCCGCGAGTTTCAGCGCGGCCGCGAGCGAGCCGATCGGGCCGTCCGCGTCCGACACCATCCCGAACTTCGCGGGCCGCGCGCCGATCGCGCCGTTGCGGCCGACGATGCCGAGCGTGCGGGCATCGCCGCCGGCCGTCTTGCCGCGCGAGCCGGGAATCACGATCGTGATGAAGTCGGTCGTCTTCGTCGGGTCTTCCGGCGGTTCGTTATTGACCGTGGTGACCTCGACCGTCACGCCATGCGCCGCATACGGCGCAAACAGCGCGGCAATGTGCTGCCCGTTGACGATCGCGCCATCGAGCGCGTCGAAAATGACGAGGGTCTGTTTCAGTGCCATCGAATGCCTCTTGATTCAGGTTGCCGATGCGGCGGTCGTGCGCCGCGCCGCGGGCCGCATCGGTCGAATGCGCGGTGGGTCAGAAGAAGTGCCGCAGGCCGAGCAGCACGGAAAGCTGCTCGTTGCGGCCGTTGAGTGCGGAGCCTTTCGCGGCTGCCGCGTTGGTCGTCGTGTTGCCGAACAGGCCGGACCAGCCGCCACGCGTCCATTCGTACGACGTTGCGACGTACACGTCGGTGCGCTTGCTGAGGCTGTAGTCGGCGACGCCGTACACGGTGCTGCGCGCGCCGTTGAAGCCGTCGGCGAGCGTGCGGTTGTGCATGCCCGCGACCACGAAGTTCCACACGGGCGTCGCGCGCCAGCTCGCGCCGACGGTGAAGAAGTCGTCACGGCGATGCGAGTCGAACACCGAGTTGATCGTGACGGCGGCGGTCGGCGAGCCGGACGCCATGCTCGTGATCGACGCGGTGTCGGCGCCGCCGTTCGACGAATCGAAGCCGGCATCGCGATCGCTGTGCAGGTAGTTCGCGAACACGTTCACGCTGCCGATCGCGGCCTTCGCGCCGGCGAGGTAGATCCGCGCGCGGCGGCTTTGCGTGTCGCGTGTCTGCTGCGCATCGCCGATCAGCGTCACCGGGCCCGATTCGTACTCGACGCCGAGCGACATCGACGAGCGTGCCCGCGTGTCCCCTGCGATTCCGCCGAACGCGTACTCGGCGATCACCTGCATCGGCCCGTAGGTGCCGGTGTAGCTGACCGCGTTGTCGTAGCGCTGGCCGACCAGGTAGACCTGCCATGAATTGGTCGGCGCGGCGCCTACGCCGAGCGGATCGACGTAGTACAGCATCGTGTTGCCGGTCGTGTACTGCCGGCCGAGCGCAAGCTCGCCCCAGCGCTCGTGACCGAGCTTCACGAACGCCTGGCGGCCGAACAGCTGGCCCTGCTGGTCGAGCTTGCCGTTGTTCGCGAGAAAGCCGTTCTCCAGCGTGAAACCGGCTTTCCAGCCGTTGCCGAGCGCCTCGTTGCCCTTCAGGCCGAAGCGGCTGCCGGACAGGAAGCCCTCGTTGCCCTGCTGCAGGCCGATCGTGCGATCGCCGGACGGATTGGTGTGCGTCTGGTAACCGATTGCGACGTCGATGACGCCGTACAGCGTCACGGTGGACTGGGCATGCGCGACACCCGTCGCGCCGGCCAACAGCGCGAGTCCGGCAAGCTGCTTCTTCATGAAAAGGTCTCCTAACCGATATGGGACTGTTTTTTTAAAAGGGGTAACCGGCGCTTATTTCTGGAAGTCAGGCCACGAGTCGATGCCGGCCGGGCCCGTGATCGACGCGAGCGGGAAGGTGGCGTTCTCCGCAAGCGTGCGCACGTCGGTCTTGCTCGCGAAATGCAGCGCGCCACGCTCACCGAGCACGGTGCCCGTCGTGCCGTCGGACAGCAGCGCGGAGCCCTCGGGCAACGCGAATACCTGCTCGGGCGCGTTGATGTCGAGGAATTCGCCGAGACGTTCCTCGCGGCTCTCGCCGTTGTGGCCGGCCGGCTTGCCGCTGATGAAGTGCGGGTTGATCTGGAACGGCGCGAGGCCGAGCGCGCGCAGCGTCGGCGGCTGCACGACCGGCATGTCGTTGGTCGTGCGGATCGTCGGGCACGCGACGTTGCTGCCCGCGCTCCAGCCGACGTACGGCACGCCCGCGTGCACGCGCGCGCGGATCGCGTCGACGATATTCGCGTCGTACATGCGCTTGAGCAGCGCGAACGTGTTGCCGCCGCCGACCGCGATGGCGTCGGCGTTCTCGATGGTCTTGCGCGGGTCGGTGCTGTGATGCAGCGATTCGAGCGCATAGCCGAGCTTCTCGAACACCGGCTTCACCATGCCTTCGTAGGTGTCGAAACTGAACGACACGCCGGCGTAGGGCACGAAGACGATCTTGCGCACTTCGTGGCGGAGCAGCGCGTGGATCTGTTCGGTCGCGTGTTCGAGATAGCCGAGCGCGTCCTTGCGGGAGCTGCTCATCAGCAGAAAGCGTTGGTTCATGGTGGCTCCTGTTTCTGTATCGGTAGTCGGGTCGGGTAGGGCGGGGGTCAGCAGGCCGCCGCGCGGATCAGCTCGGCGACGCGGTCGATTTCTTCGCGGGTATTGAAGTAGTGCAGCGACACGCGCGCCATCGTCGACACGCCGTAGCGCGCGAGGATCGCGTCGGCCATGAAGTTGCCGGCTTCGATGATGCAGTGCTGCGCCTCGAGCGCCGCGACGATCGTCGCGGGATCGATGCCGCGCAGGTTGAACGGCACGATGCCGATGCGGCGCGCCGCATCGCGCGGGCCGTACAGCTCGAAGCCGGGCAGCGTCGCGAAGCGCTCGACCGCATAGGCGGTGAGGTCGCGCACGCGTGCCTCGATCTGCGCGACGCCGATGCGCTGCGCATAGTCGAGCGCGGCGCCGAGGCCGAGGATCGCGGGCACGATCGGGCAGCCGGCTTCGAAGCGCTTCGCGCCGGCGACGAACGACAGCGCACCGGTCGTCCGGTCGTACGCGCCGTTCCACCAGCCGGCGAGCACCGGTTCGAGCGTGTCGATTTGGTCGCGCTGCACGTAGAGGAAGCCGGATCCTTCCGTCGCGCGCAGTGCCTTGCGGCCGCAGCCCGCGAGGAAATCGCAGCCGAGCGTGCGCACGTCGGTCTGGACCATCCCGACGCTTTGCGATGCATTGACGAGCGACAGCACACCGTTCGCGCGGGCGACCGCGCACAGCGCGGCGGCGTCCTGCAGCGCGCCCGACGAGTTCGGCACGTGCGAGAACGTGAGCAGGCGCGTGCGCGGCGTGATGGCCTGCGCGAATGCGTCCGGCGCGAGCAGCCCTTCGTCGTTCGCGGCGATCATCTTCACGACGATGCCGTGCGTCGCTTCGAGCCGCTTCCACGGCAGCAGGTTGCTGAGCATCTCGGTATCGGCGACGAGTACTTCGTCGCCCGGCTGCCAGCGCAGCCCCTGCGCGACGAGCGAGATCGCTTCGGTCGCGTTCTTCGTGAATGCGATCTCGTCGGCCTGTGCGCCGAGGAAGGTGGCGAGCTGCGTGCGCACGGCATCGACGCGCGCATAGGTGGCCTTGCGGAACGCGGGCAGGTAGATGCCGACGCGGCCGGTGTCGCGCAGATAGTCGTTGACGGTGTCGAGCACGGGCTCGGGCGGCAGCGACGCGGCGGCCGTATCGAGGTAGATCGTCGATGCGGTCAGCGGCGTATCGGCGCGGATTGCAGTGATGTCCATCTGAAGTCCTGTTGGTGAAACGGATTACTTGAGCTTGATGAGCGAGCGCGTGAAGCTGAAGAGCGCATCGCCCGCGATCACGCCGCCCGCGAACGCACTCATCTCGGCGATGTCGCGTTCGCCGCGCGTGCGCAGCAGGATGAAGCGGATCGCGAGGCCGATCAGCACGGCGAAGCCCGCGAGCGGCGACGTGAGCAGCATGCCGGTCGACAGCAGCACGCCGAGCTGGCGCTTCGCGCCGCCGAGCCACTGCAGCAGCGCACCGGGCACGGCCCAGATCGCGAGGTCGCGCGCGATGTCCCACGACGAGCCCGCCTTGATCGACGCCGCGTAGACGCGATCGACCGGCGGCAGCATGTCGCGGCTGAAGAAGCCGTGGTGGAACAGCACAACCACGATGCCGGCGACGACGAAGCCGAGCGTCGCCGCGAGGAACTGCTGGCGGCGGCCGGCCATTTCGAGGGCCGGGTCCTGGCCCGAGCCGCGCAGCAGGAACCCGGTCTTCAGGTCGTAGCCCATGTCGGCGAAGGCGGGGCCCGTCGCGGCCGAGAAGCCGACCAGCACCGCGAGCGCGGGCGCCGGGAAGCCGATCAGGATGCCGATCGTCAGCGTGATCAGCGCGACCGCGAAGGCCGGGAACCAGCCCGAGTGCATCGCGGCGATGCCGACGATCAGCTCGTGGATATACGCCGAAAACGCCGCATACAGCACGAACACGATCAGCATGCCGGTCGACATTTCCGAGAAGCCGCCGGTGCAGCCGACGATCACGAGCGCGATCAGCATGTAGACCACGTAGCCGAGGCCGAGGATGCGGCCAGCACGCAGCGGCGACACGTCGCTGGTGCCCGCTTCGTCGATCGGCGCGCGGCGCGCGCGGCGGATCTCGGTTGACACCTGCAGCATCGCGACGATGCCCGCGCCGATCATCACGCCGTGCGGGATGTAGGCCTTCGCGATGTCGACGCCGGTCAGCGCGACCGAGTAGCCGCGGATCAGCAGGCCGAGGCCGAACATCGTCAGTGCGGCCAGGTTGCCGAGGAATGCCGCGCCGAACGCGGACATCGGAATGCCGAGCCACGCGCCGGCGACGCCGACCGCGACGCCGATCCCGAGGAACGCGGCTTTGCGGCCGCCACGGTCACCGGCCCAGATCGCTTCGGCGGTCGCGACGCCCGACGGCCAGCTGCCTGTGGCCGGGAAGATCCGGCTGCCGAACAGCAGGTACAGCATCGTGCCGTCGACGAGCATCGCGGCGAGCGCGCCGATCAGCATCGGCGTCGCGAGTTCGGGCATGCCCATCGCGTACGGCACGCCGATCGGGATCATCAGCGAGTTCGCCGCGCCGAACGTGGCCGACGAGATGGCCGTCTGCACGAGGTTCTGGCGTTCGAGCACGCGAAAGCGCCGCGCGAGTTCATGCGGGATGCGCGAGAACACGATGGCGATCAGCGCACCGATGATCGACGTGTTTGCCGAGATGCCGAGCGACACGATCAGCTGCATGCCGATGATCGCGCCGAGCACGGACAGCACGACCGACACGATCAGCAGCACGGGTTCGGCGAAACGGACGCGCGTGGCGCCGGGCGGGGTGGCGGGCGCGGCGGGTTCGCCGGCCGGCGCGTCTTGAAGGGCGTTCATGGGTTCTCCTCCGGATGCCTGTCGTTTGTTGTGGTGTGCGACAGCGGTAACGGGTGGTGGAACGTGCTCAGCGCATCAGGCTGAGCACGCTTTCGATCTTGCGGCGCGCGTCGTTCAGCGCGTCGAGCAGGCGCGGCACGGCCGATTCGTCGAGGCGCTGCATTGGCCCCGAGATCGCGAGCGATCCGGCGACCGAGCGGCTGCCCTTTGCGGTGAGCGGCACCGCGAGGCCCGCGACGCCGGTGGCCGCTTCTTCGCGGGTATAGACCCAGCCGTTCTCGCGGATCACGTCGAGGCGTGCCTCGATGGCCGCGCGGTCGACCGTCTGGCCGGCCTTCGTCGCACGGGCGAAGACTTCGTCGCGCATCGCATCGGGCTGGAACGCGAGGATCGCCTTGCCGTGCGCGCCCGCATGCAGCGCGAAGCGCTGGCCTTCCTCGATCGAGAAGCGCAACTGCTGGTCGCCATGCGCGATGTCGAGGCACAGCCCTTCGTAACCGTCGAGCAGCGACAGGAACACGGTCTCGCCGCTTTGCTGCGCGAGCCGGTGCAGCGCGGGCTCGACGATCTGCGACGGCGACAGCGAGCGCCGCACGATCTCGCCCATCTCGAACCAGCGCAGCCCGAGCGCGTAGCGGCCCGCGTCGTCCTGGACGAGGTAGCCCTCGGCCGCGAACGTCGCAAGCACGCGATGGACGATCGCGTGATGCACGCCGCTTTCCTTCGCGAGTTCGCGGACGCCCCAAACGGCCTGCTGGGCGGTGAAGTACTGCATCAGTTGCAGCGCGCTGCTGAGTGTCTTGAGCATGATGTTCGTCTCTATATGAGAGACAGTGTCTCGAAATGTGAATACAGTCTGAGCGGACGCGACGACGTCGTGCTATCCGGGTAAACGCGAGATTGAGAGACAGTCCGGCTGGCAAGGCTGAGCGGGCGACTGGGCGTGTCCCGGCGGTCGTTGTGAAGGGAGGAAGCCAGCCGGAGGCGGGTGGGGCGTCGCCTGAAAAACGGGGGGGAATGGCTCGACCGCCTGGCTGGCGGCTGCTGCGATCAGGCCATTAAAAAGGGCCGGTCATTTGTCGGCGGCCGCCGACTCGGTGCATATTGGCGGCATCGTTCGCCCGACCGGTTGCCCATGACGCCAGACAAAGCCCTCGAACTGAAACGCAGCAAGCGCCGCGCACTGTGGCTGCTGCTGGCCGCCGTCGCGGTATTCGTCACGACGATCCTGTTGCCGCGCGGCCCGTGGGTCGATGGCGTCAAGGCCGTGGCCGAAGCCGCGATGGTTGGCGCGCTCGCCGACTGGTTCGCGGTCGTCGCGCTGTTTCGCCGCGTCCCGATCCCGTTCGTGTCGCGCCATACCGAGATCATTCCGAAGAACAAGGACAAGATCGCCGACAACCTAGCGGTGTTCGTGCGCGAGAAATTCCTCGGCCCGGACGCGCTCGCCGCGCAGATCCGCCAGCACGATCCCGCGCAGAAGCTCGGTGCGTGGCTCGGCGAGCCGGCGAACACCGAGGCCCTCGGCGGCTATGTGACGAAGCTGATGAGTTTCGCGCTCGACATGACCGACGACGCGCGGATCCAGTCGTTCGTGCACGACGCGTTTCGCGCGGTGATCGACCGGGTCGACCTGTCGCAATCGGCCGGTGCGATCCTCGACACGCTGACGAAGGACGGCCGTCACCAGGCGCTGCTCGACGATGCGATCGAACAGGTGGTCGACGTGCTCGACAAGGAGGAGAACCGCGAGGTGATCGCGGGCTTCATCGTCGAATGGCTGAAGACGCAGTACCCGAAGGTCGAGAAGATCATGCCGACGCAGTGGTTCGGCGAGAACGGCGCGCGGATGCTCGCGAGCGCGGTGAGCCGCGTGCTGGAAGGCGTGGCGGCCGATCCCGAGCACGAACTGCGGCAGCGCTTCGACCGGACGGTCGTGCGCTTGACCGAGCGGTTGAAGCACGATCCCGCCTTCATCGAGAAGGGCGAGGAGATCAAGCGCTATATCCGCGACGGCGCCGCGTTCAACGAGTATGCGCGCGACCTGTGGGATCAGTTGCGCGCGTGGCTGAAGGCCGATCTCGCGCGCCCCGATTCGACGCTGCACCGGCAGGCCGCGATGCTCGGCGGCTGGCTCGGTGCGCGGCTCTCGGAGAGCCCGGCATTGCGCGCGTCGCTGAACGAGCACGTCGAGAAGGCCGTGCACGAGATGGCGCCGGATTTCGCGGATTTCCTGATGCGCCATATCCGCGACACGGTGCGTAACTGGGATGCGGGCGAGATGTCGCGGCAGATCGAGCTGAACATCGGCAAGGATCTGCAATACATCCGCATCAACGGCACGCTGGTCGGCGGGCTGATCGGGCTCGGGTTGTACCTGGTGTCGCTGGTGCCGCGCTGGGCGGCCGGCTGGCTGCACTGACGCGGCCATCGGCATCGCGCGGTGGCCGCGACGGGCCGCGCCCGCCCATCATGCGTGCGCTTTCGAGCCGTGCAGTTGCAGGCCGAGCGCCTTGATGACCTTCAGGATCGTGCCGAAGCTCGGGTTGCCGTCGTGCGACAGCGCCTTGTACAGCCCTTCGCGCGACAGGCCCGCATCGCGCGCGACCTGCGACATGCCGTGTGCACGCGCGATCACGCCGAGCGCGTGCGCGATGAAGGCCGGATCGTCGCCGCCTTCCTGCAGGCACGCTTCGAAGTAGTCGGCCATGTCGTCTTCGGTTTTCAGGTGATCGGCCGAATCCCACGGCCGGGTGCTGATCTTGTCCATCGGTTACTCCATGTCGAGATGCGCGAGCATCGCGTGCGCGGCGCGGATGTCGGCCTGCTGTGTCGATTTATCGCCGCCGCAGAGCAGGATGACCCAGATCGTTCCGCGCCTCACGTAGTAGACGCGATATCCGGGGCCGTGGTCGATCCGCATCTCGACGACCGGCGAGCCGGCGGACTTCCAGTCGCCCGGATTGCCCATCGAGAGGCGGTCGATGCGCGCCTGGATGCGGCGCTTCGCGACGCGATCCGGCAGGCGGGAAAACCAGGCGTCGAAGACGTCGGTGGTCCGGATGCTGAACGTAGGCGCACTGTAGGGCATGGATTGCAGTGTGTCAACCATGGTTCACATGTCTGATGTGTCGAGTTTCGTTGCCGCTACAGTAGGGCCGCGCGCTTCGTTTGCGTGCCGATTGGCCGTTCGGCCGAAGTCGGGATCTTCCGAATCCGTCTACAATCAAAAACGTCTTTGCCGCCCGTGCGTGCTTGCCGCGCGCGGGCGGGTCCGTTTGTCCTCCGGCTTCCGGAGGCGCCGCCGTGCAGCGCGCGTTGCGCGGCGGGCAGTGCCGTGGTTTGTGTCCAGTAGGTAAAGCGTCCGCGTGCCGTAGGCCGGCGCGCGTTCTGAACGCTGCGTGTCCGTAGGCCGGGCAGGCGGCATCAACCGAGAGTCCCCATGAAAGCATCGGATCTGTTCGTGAAGGCGCTGGAAGCCGAAGGCGTCGAGTATGTGTTCGGCATTCCCGGCGAAGAAAACCTCGATCTGCTCGAATCGCTGCGGCGATCCAAGATCAAGCTCGTGCTGACCCGGCACGAGCAGGCGGCCGGGTTCATGGCCGCCACCTACGGCCGCCTGACGGGCCGCACCGGCGTGTGTATCGCCACGCTCGGGCCCGGCGCGACGAACTTCGTGACGGCCGCCGCGTATGCACAGCTCGGCGGCATGCCGATGCTGATGATCACCGGGCAGAAGCCGATCAAATCCAGCAAGCAGGGCCACTTCCAGATCGTCGACGTGGTCGACATGATGCAGCCGCTCACGAAGTTCACGCGGCAGATCGTGTCGATCGGCAACATCCCGTCGGCCATACGCGAGGCGTTCCGTCGCGCGGAGGAAGAGCGCCCGGGCGCCGCCCACCTCGAACTGCCGGAAGACATCGCGCACGAGGAGGGCGACGGCAAGCCGATCCCGCGCAGCTACAGCCGGCGGCCGGTGGCCGAGGAGAAGGCGGTCGCGCATGCGGTCGACGCGATCCAGGCCGCGCGCCATCCGCTGCTGATGATCGGCGCGGGCGGCAACCGCAAGACCAGCTGCAAGATGCTGCTCGAATTCGTCGACAAGACGGGCATCCCGTTCTTCACGACGCAGATGGGCAAGGGCGTGATCGACGAGACGCACCCGCTGTGGCTCGGCAACGCGACGCTGTCCGACGGCGATTTCGTGCACCGCGCGATCGAGCATGCGGACTGCATCATCAACGTCGGCCACGACGTGATCGAGAAGCCGCCGTTCTTCATGCGTACCGACGACAAGACCGTGATCCACGTGAACTTCCTCGGTGCGCAGGTCGACCCCGTCTACTTCCCGCAGATCGAGGTGGTCGGCGACATCGCGAACGCGGTGTGGCAGATGAAGGAGGCGCTCGCGCCGCAGCCGCACTGGGATTTCGCACGCTTCGCGATGATCAAGGAGCATTTCGACGCCCATCTGGAGAAGGGCCAGCACGACCCGCGCTTCCCGATGTACCCGGTGCGGATCGTCAACGATCTGTACAACGCGATGCCGGTCGACGGCATCGTCTGTCTCGACAACGGGATGTACAAGATCTGGTTCGCGCGCTACTGGCGCGCACACGAGCCGAATTCGCTGCTGCTCGACAACGCGCTTGCGTCGATGGGCGCGGGCCTGCCGTCGGCGATCGCGACGAAGATCGTGCATCCGCAGCGCAAGGTGATCGCCGTGTGCGGCGACGGCGGCTTCATGATGAATTCGCAGGAGCTCGAAACGGCCGTGCGGCTGAAGCTCGACCTCGTCGTGATGATCGTGCGCGACGACGCGTTCGGGATGATCCGCTGGAAGCAGGAGAACATGAACTTCCCCGATTTCGCGATGACGCTGCAGAACCCCGATTTCGTCGCGTATGCGCAAAGCTACGGTGCACACGGGCATCGCGTGGAAACGGCCGACGATCTCGAGCCGCTGCTGCGCGAGTGTTTCTCGTCGCCGGGCGTGCACGTGATCGACGTGCCGATCGACTACTCGGACAACGAGCGCGTGCTGAACCGCGAGATCAAGCGCCTGTCGGCGCAACTCTGAATGTCCCGTTCACAGGAAGGAGTCGTTCCATGCTGAAGGAAACCTATCCGTACTACCTCGCCAACGAAGCCGTCTACGCGAACACCGATCTGGAAGTGACGGACAAGTTCAGCGGCAAGGTCGCAACGCGTGTCGCGCTGGCCGATGCGAAGGCCATCGACGCGGCGATCGGCGCGGCGGTGGATGCCGCGAAGCCGATGCGCGAGCTGCCGGCCTTCAAGCGGCAGGCCGTGCTCGACCATTGCGTCGCGCGCTTTCGCGAGCGCTTCGACGAGCTGGCCGAGGCGCTGTGCATCGAGGCCGGCAAGCCGATCAACGATTCGAAGGGCGAAGTCACGCGGCTGATCGACACGTTTCGCGTGGCGTCCGAAGAATCGGTGCGCATCGACGGCGAAATCATCAACCTCGAGATCTCCGCGCGTGCGCAGGGCTATACGGGCTACACGAAGCGCGTGCCGGTCGGCCCGTGCTCGTTCATCTCGCCGTTCAACTTCCCGCTGAATCTCGCCGCACACAAGGTCGCACCGGCGCTTGCGGCCGGCTGTCCGTTCGTGCTGAAGCCCGCGAGCCGCACGCCGATCGGCGCGCTGATCATCGGCGAGGTGCTCGCGGAAACCGACTTGCCGAAGGGCGCGTTCTCGGTGCTGCCCGCGCATCGCGACGGCGCCGACCTGTTCACGACCGATGAGCGTTTCAAGCTGCTGTCGTTCACGGGTTCGCCCGCCGTCGGCTGGGCGCTGAAGGAGAAGGCCGGCAAGAAGAAAGTCGTGCTGGAACTCGGCGGCAACGCGGCCGCGATCGTCGATGCGGACCAGCGCGACCGGCTCGACTACGTGGTCGAGCGTCTTGCGTTCGGCGCGTACTACCAGTCGGGCCAGAGCTGCATCGGCGTGCAGCGGATCCTCGTGCATGCCGATCTGTACGACGCGCTGCGCGAGAAGCTGATCGCGAAGACGCGTTCGCTGAAGATGGGCGATCCGAAGGATCCGTCGACGTTCGTCGGCCCGATGATCTCCGAATCCGAATCGCGCCGGCTGTCGGGCTGGATGGACGCGGCCGTCGCGGCAGGCGCGAAGATCGTCGCGGGCGGCAAGGTCGATGGCGCGATGTTCGAGGCGACGCTGCTGGAAAACGTCGGGCACGAGCAGGACCTGTACCGGAAGGAGGCGTTCGGCCCCGTCGCGATCCTCGAGAAGTTCGACCGCTTCGACGATGCGCTCGCGCGCGTGAACGATAGCGACTTCGGGCTGCAGGCCGGCGTGTTTACCGATTCACTCACGCATGCGCAGCGTGCGTGGGACGAGCTGGAGGTCGGCGGCGTCGTGATCAACGACGTGCCGTCGTTCCGCGTCGACAACATGCCGTACGGCGGCGTGAAGGATTCGGGCCTTGGCCGCGAAGGGATCCGTTACGCGATCGAGGACATGACAGAGCTGCGGCTGATGGTCGTGCGGCGCCGGTAACACGCCGGTAACGCGCAGGCAGCGCGGTGCCGCGACGGCACTCGGGCGGGCGATCGGGCCGGCCCGCGTGCCGTTTTTCATGGCGCCGCACGCACCGGGCCGGCACCGGGCTTGCCATGTGCCCGTAGCGCGCTGCCCGAACGCGCTCGACTGCGGGTCGCGCCTCGTGATGTAATCGCGCCAAACTGCCGACCGGGGTACGACACCGGAAAGCGCGAATTCATTCTTCACGAGGTCGATTCATGTCTCCCGTCTCGGCATTCAAGCTGGTTTTGTTGTCATTCCTTGCGATCGTCGCGCTCGAATGCATCGCCAAGCGGCTGCGGTTGCCGCCCGCCGCCGCGCTGCTGATCGGCGGCATCGGCATCGCGTTCATCCCCGGCCTGCCGCCGATCAATCTCGATCCCGAACTGGTGCTGCTGGTGTTCCTGCCGCCGTTGCTGATGGATGGCGCGTACTTCTCGGTGTGGGAGGAGTTCAAGCGCAACGTCGGCGGCATCCTGCTGCTGGCGATCGGTGCGGTCGTGTTCACGACATTCGCGGTCGGCTTCGCCGTGCACTGGGTGGCGCCGTCGCTGCCGTGGGCCGCATGCTTTGCACTCGGCGCGATCGTGTCGCCGCCTGACGCCGTTGCGGCGAAGGCCGTGCTCGAGCGCGTCGCGCTGCCGCGCCGGCTGATGGTGCTGCTTGAAGGCGAGAGCCTGCTGAACGACGCGGCCGGCCTCGTGCTGTTCCGCTTTGCGGTTGTCGCGGCGCTGTCGGGCACATTCAGCCTCGGCCACGCTGTCGTGGGTTTCGCGGAACTCGGGCTCGGCGGCGTGGTGGTCGGCATCGTGGTCGGCAAGCTCGTCGTGTGGTTCCTGAAGCTGCTCGACGACGACTATCTCGTGATCACCGTTGCGGTGATCGCCGGCTGGATCGCGTATATCGCCGGGGAAATGGTTGAAGTGTCCGGCGTGATCGCCACCGTCACGGCCGGCATGATCGTCGGCTGGCACCAGCACGAGGTGTTCTCGGCAGCCGTGCGCACGCGCGGCACCGCATTCTGGCAGGTCATCGTGTTCCTGCTCGAAGCGATGGTGTTCGTGCTGATCGGGCTGTCGCTGCGCGGCGCGATCCACCGGCTCGGCGGCTTCGAGCAGGTGCTCGCCACGATGGTGTCGCCGATGTTCGCGGTGCTGGCGGCGGTGATCGTGTCGCGCTTCGTGTGGATCTACGCGGTCGAGGCGCTGAAGTGGCCGGTGCGCGGGATCGCGCGGCGCGGCGAAGCGCCCGACTGGAAAGCCGCGACGATCATGAGCTGGGCCGGGATGCGCGGCGTCGTCACGCTGGCGATCGCGTTGTCGCTGCCCGAGGCAATGCCCGGCCGCGACGTGATCCTGGTCGCGTCGTTCGCGGTGATCCTCGTCACCGTGCTGCTGCAGGGCACGACGATCGGGCCGCTGATCCGGCTGCTGCGCCTGCCGCAGCGCGAAGAACGCGCGGCGCACCACCTGACCGAGCCGCAGACGTGGGCGTACATCGAGGCGGCGCAGCTCGCGGCGATCCAGCCGCTCGTGCGCGACGAGAACGGGGTCGTGATCCATCCGCGCCTGCTCGAGCAGTACACGTATCGCGCGGAATTGACCGAGCGGGCGAAGAACGAGCCCACGTATCCGGCAGAAGTGCGTGCCGCACACTACGACGTCGTGCTGGCCGCGATCAAGGCGGGGCGTACCGAACTGTTGCGCCTGCACCGTTCGGGCCACATCCACGACGAGATGCTGCACGCGCTCGAACGCGACCTCGACCTGCAGGAAGTGTCCGCGCAGCACGCGCGCGGGTAAGGCCGCACGCCTTCGTCATTCCGCCATCGAGCAGCCGGTGCCAGCCGGCCCGAAGCGCGCCCGGGCCGATCGCTGCCCGGCGCGCTTTTTTTCTTTCCCGCACCCGCCGATTGCGCGGATTTTAATCCGGCCCTTGAATGCGGCAGGCAGCCAGCCTTGCAGCGCATGCAAACCTTATCGCGCCGGTGTCGCAAACGTTATCGTCTTTCGAATCCGGAAATGATCTGATTTAACTGTTTCCGTCTCATTCTGCATATTTGGCAAAACTAAACCGGAAGGAGATAGATGCTGTGTTCTAATTTCATTTAGAATCAGCCGGTTATGTTTATTGAGAGAAAGGATGCGGAGGTAATGCGGCCGCCAACGGGGAGAAATCGGCGTCCGGAGCCCTGCAAGGCAGCGCCGACAGGCCATATCGGCGGAATCAGGCGGGTTTTTCAACCGCCAAAATAAGATAGCGTCCAAGTCTGATAAACAACTCCTATGAAAGAATCGATTGGAGAATCGGCGTTTGAAACTGTATTTATGAAAGAATCGAGCGGTGATAATGCCTCGGATTGTCTTGAATCGGGGTTATCGGTCCTTCTCGTCGACGATCAACCGTTCGTCGGTGAGGTGATCCGCCGCGCGCTGCGCAGCGAACATGACATCGACCTGCATGTGTGCACCGATGCGCACCGGGCGATGGCGGTGGCGCGCGACGTGAAGCCGACTGTCATCCTGCAGGATCTCGTGATGCCGGAGATCGACGGCCTCGATCTGGTCCGCGCGTGGCGTGCGGACGCCGGCACCGCTCGCGTGCCGATCATCGTGCTGTCCGCGAAGGAGGAGCCGATCGTCAAGCGCGAGGCGTTCATCGCCGGCGCGAATGACTATCTGGTGAAGCTCCCCGACGCGATGGAGCTGGCCGCCCGCATCCGCTATCACTCGAATTCCTACCTGATGTCCCGGCAGCGCGACGAGGCACTCGATTTCCTGTCGCACGACATGCGTTCGCCGCAGACCTCGATTCTCGCGCTGCTCGACGTCTACCGGACCGAGCACGGCGAGATGCCGGCGATCATGGAGCGCATTGCCGGCCATGCGCGGCGCGCGCTCGCGCTGGCCGACGGCTTCATCCATCTGACCCGCGCGCAGTCCGAGCGCCGCGCGCACGAGGTCGTGAGTCTCAACGAGATCGTGCTCGACGCCGTCGACCAGTTGTGGGAGAAGGCGGCCGGGCTCGGCAGCCGGGTCGCCGCGCACGTGCCCGATACCGAATGCGTGACGATGGGCGACCGCATGATGCTGACGCGCGCGGTCGCGAACCTGATCGACAACGGGTTGAAGTACGGCCCGGCCGGCACGGACGTGCACTGTACGCTGAGCAGCGAGGACGGTGCATGGCTGATCGGTGTCGAGGATACCGGCGCCGGGATCGCGCCGGAGCAGCGCACGGCCGCGACCGAGACGTTCGTGCAACTCGAATCCGCGCATGGCGCGGCGCGCGGCGGCTTCGGCCTCGGGCTCGCGTTCGTCCGCGCGACGGCGGCGCGGCATCGCGGCCAGATCCTGATGCGCAATACGGCGCGCGGCTTCATGGTCGCGCTTCGGCTGCCGGCGCAAGCGGAGCGGTGATTTCGCGGCGCGGCCTGCCGGCGCCGCGCTGCCCGCAGACCCCGATGCGCTCGTGGCGCGCCGTCCGGCGCGCAGGCGGGCGCGGATTTTTTCAACGCAGATTTTATAAAGCCCATAACGAACATGGCCACCGTGACGCCCCGCGCGACCAATGAAAGCCTGCATCCGACGATCGGCGCTGCCCGGCTGACGCTCGGCAATCGCATCCTGCTCAGCTTCGGCGTGCTGTTCGTGCTGATGCTGGTGACAGCCGGCGTGTCCTACGAGCGCCTGCGCGCGATCAATAGCGAAGCCGTCAGCATCGAGCGCGACTCGCTGCCCGGCGTCTACCTCGCGTCGTCGCTGCGCGGTTCGGTCAACGAATCGTTCACGCTGCTGCAGCAGGCGACCTTCGTCGACACAGAGGCCGAAACCGTGCAGCGCGATCTCGCGAAGATCTCCGACGCGCTGAAGGACATCGAATCGCTGTCGGTCGACTACCAGAGCACGACGTTCCGCGACGACGACCGGCAGCGCTTCGCGGCGTTCCGCGGCGCGTACGACCGCTACGTGCCGCTGCTGAACGAAGCCGTGCAGAAGAGCCGCGTGTCGCGCGAGGAGGCCGTCGCCGCATACGCGAAAACGCTGCCCGCGTGGACCGAGGTCGTGCGCAACGCGAACGTGCTGGTGCAGGAAAACCGCAAGTTCGCCGAGCAATCCGCGAAGCTGATCCGCGAATCCGTGCAGGACACCGAAGTCGTGCTCGCGGTCGCGGTGGCGTTCGTGCTGCTGTCCGCGCTCGGTCTCGGCTACGTGCTGTACCGTTCGGTGACCGTGCCGATGGCGCGGCTCGTCGAGGTGCACGACGTGATGCGCACCGGCAACCTGACGCACCGCCTCGACCTGCGCCGCCGCGACGAATTCGGCACGCTCGAGACGGGCTTCAACCGGATGGCCGACGAGCTGACCGAGCTCGTCGCACGCGCGCAGCAGTCGTCGCTGCAGGTGACGACGTCGGTGGCCGAGATCGCGGCGACGTCGCGCGAGCAGCAGGCGACCGCGAACGAAACCGCGGCGACGACGACCGAGATCGGCGCGACGTCGCGCGAGATCTTCGCGACGTCGCGCGACCTGCTGCGCACGATGAACGAAGTGGCCGGCGTGGCCGAGCAGTCGGCGACGCTCGCGGGCGTGAGCCAGAGCGGGCTCACGCGGATGGGCGAGACGATGCGCAGCGTGATGGACGCGGCCGGTTCGGTGAACGCGAAGCTCGCGATCCTCAACGAGAAGGCGCTGAACATCAACCAGGTGGTGGCGACGATCACCAAGGTGGCCGACCAGACCAACCTGCTGTCGCTGAACGCGGCGATCGAGGCCGAGAAGGCCGGCGAGTACGGCCGCGGCTTCGCGGTCGTCGCGACCGAGATCCGCCGCCTCGCCGACCAGACGGCGGTGGCGACCTACGACATCGAGCAGACGGTGAAGGAAATCCAGTCGGCGGTGTCGGCGGGCGTGATGGGGATGGACAAGTTCTCCGAGGAAGTGCGCCGCGGCATGCTCGACGTGCAGCAGGTTGGCGGGCAGCTGTCGCAGATCATCGCCGAGGTGCAGACGCTCGCGCCGCGCTTCCAGATGGTCAATGAAGGGATGCAGACGCAGGCGAACGGCGCCGAGCAGATCACGCAGGCGCTGTCGCAGCTGTCGGAGGCCGCGCAGCAGACGGCCGAGTCGCTGCGCCAGTCGTCGCAGGCGATCGACGACCTGACGCTCGTCGCGAACCAGTTGCGCACCAGCGTGTCGCGCTTCAAGGTCGACGCGTGACGCGCGCCGACCCGCAGAACGGCGCCCACGCGCTGTTCCTGATGTTCGAGCTCGATGGCGAGCGCTATGCGCTCGACGCAGCCGGCATCGACGAGGTGCTGCCGCTCGCGGTCACGAAGGCCGTGCCCGGCGCACCCGAATGGATCGCCGGGCTGCTGATGCGCGGCGGCCAGCCGGTGCCGGTGATCGACGTGCCGATGCTGGCGCTCGGGCGCCGCGCGCATGCGTTGCGCTCGACGCGGCTCGTGATGGTCCGCTACCGCGCGGACGAAGCGGGCGGCGAGCGCACGATCGGGCTGATCGTCGAGCGTGCGACGCAGACGATGCGGATCGACCGCGCGGCGTTTCGGTCGAGCGGCATCTCGACCGCGCGCACGCGCTGGCTCGGGCCGGTCGCGAATACGCCCGACGGCGTCGTGCAGCAGGTATCGGTGTCCGACCTGATCGACGACGTCGCGCGCCTGTATCTGTTCGACGGCCTGCCGGGCCACGGGGGAGAGTCAGCATGAAAGAGTCCGAATCGCGATTTCGCGGCTGGCTGCTGCGCGAGACCGGCATCGACCCCGATTCGCTCGGTAACGATTTCCTGACCCGTGCGCTGACGGAACGCGTGCACGCGCTGCAGGCGGACGGCGAGCGCCTGCCGTCGGCGGCGCGGCCGCCCGTGACGCAGGACGCGCTCGATGCCTACTGGCAGCAGCTCAATGCGTCGGCCGATGAAAGGCGGGCGCTGATCGAGCTGTTCGTCGTGCCCGAGACCTGGTTCTTCCGCGACCGCGAGGCCTTCGCGACGCTCGCGCGGTTCGCGACCGAACGGCTCGCCGCGCTGCCCGGTCGGGTGATCCGCGTGCTGAGCGCGCCGTGCTCGACCGGCGAAGAGCCGTATTCGGCGGCGATGGCGCTGCTCGACGCGGGGCTCGACCCGGCCAGCTTCACGATCGACGCGATCGACCTCAGCGCGCGAGCGATCGAGCAGGCGCGGCTCGGCTGCTACGGGCGCAATGCGTTCCGGGGCACCGCGACGGAGTTTCGCGCGCGGCACTTCACGCCGACCCGCGACGGCTGGCTGCTCGACGAGCGCGTGCGCGCGTGCGTGCAGTTCAGTCAGGCGAACCTCGTCGAACCGGCCGTGGATACCGGCATTCGCTACGATTTCGTGTTCTGCCGCAACGTGCTGATCTACTTCGATCGCGACGCGCAGGATCGCGTGATCCGCTCGCTCGACGAGCGTCTGGCCGACGACGGCATGCTGTTCGTCGGGCCGGCCGAAACGGGCGTCGCGATGCGGCACGGGATGCGCTCGGCCCGCGTGCCGCTGGCATTCGCGTTTCATCGCGAACCCGCCGGTGCGGCGGCCGACGTATTCGCGGCCCGGCCGGCGGCACCGCTGTCGGCGGCCGCGCCGTACCGGCGCGCGGAGCGCTTCACGGTCGCGCCGCTCGCGGCAACGCGCCCGGTGCTGGCGGTCGTACCGCCGGCCTGGCTCGGCGATGCGGGTCAGCCGTTCGCGGCGGCGCCGCCGCCGGCCATGCACACGGCGGCGTTCGACGCACGGGCTGACCTGCCGGTGGCGATGGCCGAACCGGCGTCGTCGCTCGCACCGGTCGCCGAAAGCGCCGCGCCGACGCTGGAAGATGCGCAGGCGCTGGCGAATGCCGGCGCGTTCGACGAGGCCGAGCGCGTGCTCGCGCAGTTCTCGGCGCGCGTCGGGCCGCATGCCGATGCGTTCTACCTGAACGGGCTGATCGCGGATGCGCGCGGACGCGCCACGGAAGCCGGCGACTTCTACCGGAAGGCGCTGTACCTGCGGCCCACGCACCACGAAGCGCTGACCCATCTCGCGACGCTGCTCGACGTCGGCGGCGATCGTGCGGGCGCGCAATGGCTGCTCGAGCGCGCACGGCGCTCGGCCGGCTGACAAGACTACGGGTTGGGAACCGACACCGCGATGACCAGAGGACTTCATGAACCGCGCCGCCGCTGCCATTGACGAGACGACGATCGACGTCGACGACTGCTGGAACCGGATCGGCACGCGTGGCGACCGCACCTGCGAGCGGCTGAACGACTGCCTGCGCTGCCTGAACTGCTCCGTGTATGCATATCACGCGGCGAAGCTGCTCGAGCGTCCGCTCGATGGCGCCGAGATGGCCGACACCACGCGCCGGATGAGCGCGACCGGTGCGCCGCACGTGCACGACGCCGATGCCGATACGCACCACGCGGCGCTGGCGTTCCGCGTGGCCGACGAATGGCTTGCGCTGCCGATCGGCGTGCTGCGCGAGATCGCCGGCACGCGGCCGATCCATTCGCTGCCGCATCGCCGCAATTCGGCCGTGCGCGGCGTGGTCAACATCCGCGGCACGCTGCGCATCGCGATCTCGATCGGCGCGCTGCTCGGCCTCGATGCGGGCAAGGGCGGCAGCGGCGGTGACGATGGCCGCTTCACGCGGCTGCTGGTGGCCGCGCACCAGGGCGAGCCGGTCGTGTTTCCGGTCGACGAAGTCGAAGGCGTGCTGCGCTTTGGCCCATCCGACTGGGTGCCCGTGCCGGCGACGGTCGGGCGCGCGAGCGCCGGCCTGTCGCGCGGCGTGCTGTCGTGGCGCGGCAAGTCGGTGGGCCTGCTCGACGACGACCGCCTGTTCGACGCAGTCACACGGAGTATGCGATGAGCGGCGATGACGACCTGAGCCACCTGTCGCTGCTCGAGCTGTATCGCGAGGAGACGCGCACGCAGACCCAGGCGCTGTCCGAGCGGCTGCTCGCGCTCGAATCGGGCGAGCCCGATTCCGTTGCGCTCGAGGCATGCATGCGCGCCGCGCATTCGCTGAAGGGCGCCGCGCGCATCGTCGGCGTGCCGCTCGGCGTCGATATTGCGGGGCGGATGGAAGAGTGCTTCGTCGCCGCGCAGGCCGGCACGATCGCGCTGACGGCCACGCACGTCGACGTGCTGCTGGCGGGCGTCGATCTGCTGGTGCGCGTCGGCGATCCGCAGGGGCAACCCGTGACGCCGACGGAGATCGACGTGTTCGCGGCGGCGCTGACCGGCGCCGACGGCGCGCAGACGATGCAGGCGCCGTCCGCCGTCCCGCCGCCGATGCCGCCGTCGGTCGTGCCGTATCGCGAGCACGAAGGCGCCGCGAACGAGCCCGTCGGGGCCAGCGCCGCGGTGCCGCCGCTGGCTGTATCGGGCGGGGTGCCCGATCCGGCCCAGGCCGGCCGCGTGGCCGGCGCCGGCGCGATGCGCCGCGTGCGTGCGGATACGCTGAACCGGCTGCTGAGCCTGTCCGGCGAATCGCTGGTCGAATCGCGCTGGCTCAAGCCGTTCGCCGAATCGATGCTGCGCGTGAAGCGTGCCCAGCGCGACGCGGCCCGCTCGCTCGATTTGATGTACGAACAATTCGCCGACGATCTCGACGCGGGCATGCTCGCGTCGATGAACGAAGTGCGGCACATGCTCAACGACCTGCAGCGTTCGCTCGCCGAGCGTATGGACGAGTTCGACCGCTTCGAGCGGCGCAGCACGCATATCGCCGAGCAGCTTTACGACGAGGCGCTGCAGTGCCGGATGCGACCGTTCGGCGACGCGACGCGTGCGTACCCGCGCATCGTCCGCGATCTCGCGCGCTCGCTCGGCAAGCAGGTGCGTTTCTCGATCGTCGGCGAGGGCACGCAGGTCGATCGCGACATCCTCGACCTGCTCGACGCGCCGCTCGGCCACCTGCTGCGCAACGCGATCGATCACGGCGTCGATTCGCCGGACGCACGGCGTGCGCGCGGCAAGCCGGCCGAGGCGAGCGTGACGCTGGAGGCGCGTCACAGCGCCGGCTCGCTGCTGGTCAGCGTGATCGACGACGGCCCGGGCGTCGACATGGACGCGCTGCGCGCGGCCGTCGTGCGCCAGCGCCTGACCGACGACGAGACGGCCGCGCGGCTGTCCGATCCCGAATTGCTCGAATTCCTGCTGCTGCCGGGCTTCTCGATGCGCGATGCGGTGACCGACGTGTCGGGCCGCGGCGTCGGGCTCGACGCGGTGCAGGAGATGGTGCGCGGCGTGCGCGGCGCGGTGCGGATCTTCAACGAGCCGGGCGCGGGCATGCGCTTCGTGCTGCAGTTGCCGCTCACGCTGTCGGTGATCCGCAGCCTGCTCGTCGAAGTGGGTGGCGAGCCGTATGCGTTCCCGCTCGCGCACGTGCGCCGCACGCTCGAACTCGCGCACGACGATATCGACGTGCTCGAAGGGCAGCCGCATTTTCCGTTCGACGGCCGGCGCGCGGGCCTCGTCGCCGCGCACCAGTTGCTCGATGCGGGCGAGCCCGACGTCGCGCGCACGAGCACGGCGGTGGTGGTCGTCGGCGGCGAGCCCGAACTGTACGGCGTCGCGGTCGACCGCTTCCTCGGCGAGCGGATGCTCGTCGTGCAGCCGCTCGACAGCCGCCTGAACAAGATCCAGAACATCGCGGCCGGCGCGCTGCTCGAGAACGGCGACCCGGTGCTGATCGTCGACGTCGAGGACCTGATCCGCTCGGTCGACAAGCTTGTGCGCGGCGGGCAACTCGCGCGGCTCACGCGTGACCCGCAACTCGCGCTCGCCGACCGGCGCCGCCGCGTGCTCGTCGTCGACGATTCGCTGACGGTGCGCGAGCTCGAACGCAAGCTGCTGGAAAAGCGCGGCTACGACGTGACGGTCGCGGTCGACGGGATGGAAGGCTGGAACGCGGTGCGCAGCGATGCGTTCGATCTGGTCGTCACGGACGTCGACATGCCGCGCATGGACGGCATCGAACTCGTCACGCTGATCAAGGGCGATCCGATGCTCAAGCGCCTGCCGGTGATGATCGTGTCGTACAAGGATCGCGACGAGGATCGCCGTCGCGGGCTCGATGCGGGCGCCGACTACTACCTCGCGAAGAGCAGCTTCCACGACGAGGCGTTGCTCGACGCCGTGCATGACCTGATCGGGGACGCGCGCGGATGAACATCGGCATCGTCAACGACTTGCCGCTCGCCGTGGAGGCGCTGCGCCGCGTGCTCGCGCTGCGCACGGACCACCGCGTGCTGTGGGTCGCAACCGACGGCGACGAGGCGGTGGATTTCTGCGTCGCGCATCCGCCCGATCTCGTGCTGATGGATCTCGTGATGCCGAAGGTCGACGGCGTGGCCGCGACGCGCCGGATCATGGCGCGCGCACCGTGCGCGATCCTGGTCGTGACCGCAAGCGTCAGCGCGAACACGTCGTCGGTCTACGAAGCGATGGGCGCCGGCGCGCTCGACGCGGTCGACACGCCGACGCTCGCGCTCGGGCTGTCGACGGACGCGTCGCCGCAGGCGCTGCTCGCGAAGATCGACCAGATCGGCCGGCTGCTCGAAAGCCGCACCGCGGCGCTCGTGCCGCCGGGGCCGGCGCCCGAGCGCGGCCAGCCGACGCTCGTCGCGATCGGCGCGTCCGCAGGCGGGCCGACCGCGCTGACCGCGCTGCTGCGGGCGCTGCCGGCCGATTTTCCGGCGGCCATCGTGATCGTCCAGCACGTCGACCAGGCGTTCGCGCTCGGGATGGCCGAGTGGCTCGACGGCTATACGCGGCTGCCGGTGCGCGTCGCGCGGCAGGGCAGCGTGCCGCAGCCCGGCGAGGTGCTGCTCGCGGCGACCAACGACCACCTGTACCTGTCGCCGCGCGGCGTGCTCGGCTATACGCGGCATCCGGTCGAGACGCCGTACCGGCCGTCGATCGACGTGTTCTTCAACAGCGTCGCCGACGGCTGGCAGGGCGAGGCATTCGGCGTGCTGCTGACGGGCATGGGGCGCGACGGCGCGCTCGGCCTGAAGGCGATGCGTGCGAAGGGCTGCTACACGATCGCGCAGGACGAGGCGACCAGCGCCGTCTACGGGATGCCGAAGGCGGCCGCGGCGATCGGCGCGGCGTCGGCGATCCTGCCGCTCGAACGGATCGCGCCCCAACTGATCTCGCGCATCACGCGCCCGCTGCGCGACTGACGGCGTCCTGGGGGCGCGCGGCGCCATCCCGTGGCCGCATTGCGGGCGGCGCGGGGCGTCGCGTACAATGGCGGCCTGCGGAGATGGCATGCCTCCCTGCGGTCGTATGCGGCGCGTTGCGCGCGGTGCGGCCCTCAACCGCCGGTTAGCCCGGCTGATGATGCCTGCGTGTTCCTGGGTCGTCAGGAGGTCGCAGGCCGTCCATGCGGGTTTCTGCCGCCCAGGTTTTGATGTTCCGTCGAATCTGGAAATCATGTTTTTCACGACTTCTGCCGATCTTCTCGCGACCGTGCGCTATGTGTGCCGCTGGCTCGCGCTCTCGGCCCTGCTTGGCACGCTGGCCGGCACGGCTTCCGCCTTGTTCCTGATCGCGCTCGACTGGGCGACCGGCACGCGCGTCGCGCATCCGTGGCTGCTGTGGGGGCTGCCGGCCGCCGGTTTCGCAACCGGCTGGATCTACCATCGCTTCGGCCAGTCCGTCGCGCGCGGCAACAACCTGCTGATCGACGAGATCCACGACCCGAAGGCGCTGGTGCCGAAACGGATGGCGCCGCTCGTGCTCGTCGCGACCGTCGTCACGCACCTGTTCGGCGGCTCGGCCGGCCGCGAGGGCACGGCCGTGCAGATGGGCGGCGCGCTCGCCGATCGCATCACGCACGTGTTCCGTCTCGATCGAGAGCATCGCCGCGTGCTGCTGATGGGCGGCATCGCGGCCGGTTTCGCATCGGTGTTCGGCACGCCGCTCGCGGGCGCCGTGTTCGGGCTCGAAGTGCTCGCGATCGGGCGCGTGCGGTACGACGCGCTGCTGACCTGCGTTGCATCGGCGATCGTCGCGGACGTCGTCTGCCGCGCGTGGGGCGTGCATCACACGGCCTATGCGATTCCGTTCGTGCCGGCCGTGTCGGCGACGGGGCTGGCCGTGACGGTCGTCGCGGGCATCGCGTTCGGCGTGGTCGGGCGGCTGTTTGCGTTCGCGACGCACGCGCTGACCGCGTGGTTCAGGCGCGTCGTCCGCTATGCGCCGCTGCAGCCGGTGCTCGGCGGCCTGCTGGTCGCCGCGGCCGCCACCGCGCTGAACGTGCCGCAGTATCTCGGCCTCGGCATTCCGACGATCGAGGCGGCGTTTCATGGCCCGCTGCCGCTCTACGATTTCGCGGGCAAGTTCGCGTTTACCGTCGTCACGCTCGCGTCGGGGTTCAAGGGCGGCGAAGTGACGCCGCTGTTCTACATCGGCGCGACGCTCGGCAACGCGCTCGGGCAGGTGCTGGCGCTGCCGGTACCCGTGCTCGCGGGGCTCGGCTTCGTCGCGGTGTTCGCCGGTGCGGCCAATACGCCGATCGCGTCGACGATCATGGCGATCGAACTGTTCGGCGCGGATATCGGCGTGTATGCGATCGTCGCGTGTGTCGTCGCGTATCTGTTCTCGGGGCACGCGGGGATCTATCGCGCGCAGCGTGTGGCGGTGGGGAAGGGCGCGCGGGCGGACGCGGAGTGAGGCGGGCGCGGAAGGCAGGTTCGTCGCGGTTCCGCCGGGAACGCGACGCATGCGATGTCGGAGGGAGAGCGTGTCGTTGCGGGTACATCTGATCGGGCCGGGCGGCGCCGGCAAGACCACGGCCGGGGCGCTCGTCGCGGCGCGCCTGAACTGGCGGTTCGTCGATGTGGATCAATGCTTCCTCGCCACGCACGGGAACATCGCCGAGTTCATCCGGGATCGTGGCTATGCCGAGTACGCATCGCACAACGTCGGGCTGTACGAGCAACTCGAGCGCGACATGTCGGTGCCCACGATCTGCGCGGTTTCGTCCGGTTTCATGCTGTATCCGGACGATGTCGCGCCGACCTACCCGGCACTTCGCCGTGGGATCGAGGCGGACGGATTCACCGCGCTCCTGTTGCCGTCGTTCGACCTCGAACGCTGCGCGAAAGTGATCGTGGGCCGGCAAATGTCACGGCCGTATCTGAATGCGAACGAAGCCGACGAGATGCGCAAGATCCGCGATCGGTTCCCTGCGTTCATGCGCCTGAACTGCAAGCGGTTTGAGAGCGACGGACCACCCGAACAGGTGGCGGCCGACATCGAACGCTTCATCGTGGCGTCGATGCCGTCGCGGATCCGGTCGCGGGCGGGCGGCCAATCCCGGTGCTTCGGCGACTGACCTGAAACCCCCGGTCCGTTACTGCTTCGGCAGCCGCGCGACATGCCGCGCCAGCAGTTCCTCGATATCGATGCCTTTTTCCGCCAGCAATGCGGTGACGACGCCGTTCAGCTCGCCGAGCGTTTCCTTGACCGCTTCCCGGATCGTGTCGACGACCACCTGCGTGCTGCGCTCGATCTCGATGTTGACGGTGTCGTTGACACCCTTTGCATCAAAGGTCGTCGCGCGCCGCGTTTCGGGAATCAGCCAGACATCGAACCAGCCTTCTTCGCGGTTGACGTCGGACACCGTCAGGCTGCAGCCGTTGATCGCGATATAACCCTTTGCGAACACATACCGCTTGAACGCCTCCGGCACGCCGATGCGCACCATCCGGTTGTGTTCGGACATCGCGATGTGCCGGATGGTCCCGGTGAAGTCGACATGGCCGGACAGCGGATGCCCGCCGATTTCCGCGCCGTCCTTCGCGGCCCGCTCCACGTTGATGTGCGCGCCCGTCGCGAGATCGGCCAGCGTGGTGATCCGCAGGCTCGGCAGCATCACGTCGAAGTCGATCAGCTCCGGCGAATGGATGGTCGTCACCGTCAGGCAGACGCCGTCGACCGACACGCTGGCGCCGATCTCGATGTCGTCGGTAAACCGCTCCGGGAATTCGATGCTGAAGGTTCTCAGTTCCCCGTGATCGGCGATGGTCTTGATGGTGGCAACGCCCTGGACAATTCCTGTAAACATGGTCGATCCCTAGTCGCAAATTTCCTGGTCGACATGATAAGTGATCCGGGAAGCGGCGGCCTTGCGGCGCGTGGCGTCGGGGTGCCCGGCCCGATTCGCGGGCGCAAAAAAAGGCCGTGCACCTGGCACGGCCTCGATCCGGATCCGTTTATCGACGTGCGCCAGCGGTGATGACCGCACCGCCGGCGCGCGTTGCGACACGCTTGCGTCACACCTCGGCCGGCTCGCCCAGCGGCCCGGCAGCGTCGTCCGCCGTGCGCCGCGGCGAATCGGCGAGCCCCTTCGCGAGTTCCAGCGCCTGCCGCTCGAACAGCCGGCGATAGATGCCGCCGTCGATCCGGATCAGCGCGTCGTGGCTGCCTTCCTCGATCACCTTGCCGCGATCGAGCACCAGCAGCCGGTCGAGCGCGCGCACGGTCGACAGCCGGTGCGCGACCACGAGCGTCGTGCGGCCGACCATCAGCCGCTCCATCGCCTGCTGGATCAGCAGCTCGCTTTCGCTGTCGAGGCTCGACGTGGCTTCGTCGAGGATCAGGATCGGCGCATCGGCGAGGAACGCGCGCGCGATCGCGACCCGCTGGCGCTCGCCGCCCGACAGCTTGATCCCGCGCTCGCCGACGAGCGTGTCATAGCCGTCCGGCAGCGTCGCGATGAAGTCGTGCGCGCTGGCCAGCCGCGCGGCGCGCTCGATGTCGGCCCGGCTCGCGTCGGGGCGCGCATACGCGATGTTCTCCGCGAGCGTGCGGTGGAACAGCACGGGCTCCTGCTGGACGATCGCGATCTGGCTGCGCAGCGAATCCTGCCGCACCTGCGCGATGTCCTGGCCGTCGATCGTGATGCGGCCGCCCGACACGTCGTACAGGCGCTGGATCAGCTTGATGAACGACGTCTTGCCGGACCCCGAGTGGCCGACGAGGCCGACGCGCTCGCCCGGCGCGATCCGCATCGAGAAATCGTCGTACAGCGGCACCGGATGGTTGTCGTAGCGGAACGTCACGTGCTCGAAGCGGATCTCGCCTTGCCCGATCCGGATCGCCGGCGCGCCGGGACGATCGTCGATGCCGAGCGGCTGGCGTTCGAGCGCGACGAGTTCTTCCATGTCGTTCACCGAGCGCTGCAGGTTGCGGATGTGCATGCCGACGTCGCGCAGGTAGCCCTGCAGCATGAAGAACATCGTCAGCGCGAACGCGATGTCGCCGACGCTCGCCTCGTCGTTCGCCCACAGCCGCAGCGCGACGCCGATCATCGCGGCCTGCATCGCGACGAGCATCGCGCCCTGCAACCCGCCGTTGAACGTGCCGCGCACCCACGTGCGGCGCGTGCGTTGCCGCCACTTGCCGATCACGCGGGCGAGCCGCGCTTCCTCGCGGGTTTCCGCGCCGAACGCCTTGACGACCGCGTTGCAGCTCACGGCGTCGGCGAGCGCGCCGCCCATGCGCGTGTCCCACAGGTTGCCGAGCCGCGCGGCCGGCGCGACGATGCCGAGCGACACCGCCACCGTCACCGTGATGTACAGCAGCGAACCCGCGCCGACGACGAGCCCCATCACGGGCCAGTGCGTGCCGAGCAGCACGGTGGCGCCGACGAGCATCGTGACCGACGGCAGCAGCGCGATCAGCACGGTGTCGTTCAGCAGGTCGAGTGCCCAGATCCCGCGCGTGATCTTGCGCACGGTCGAGCCCGCGAAGCTGTTCGCGTGCCAGTCGGTCGAGAAGCGCTGCACGCGATGGAACGACGCGGCCGCGATCTCGCTCATCATCTTCAGCGTGAGCGTGATGATGTTCAGGTAGACGCCTTGCCGCAGTATCGTCGCGCCGAGCCCGAGCGCGGCGAGCGTGCCGAACGCGACGAGGGCCGCATGCCACGCGGCGGCGCGGTCGGTCAGGCCGGTCGACAGTGCGTCGACGAGGCGGCCGGCGAACAGCGGCGTGAGCACGTCGGCGAGGGCGGCGAGCAGCGCGAGGCTCGCGACCGTGGCGGTGCGGGCCGGCTGCTTGCGCCAGTAACGGAAGGTGAAGCCGAAGACGGCCTGGAATGCCTGGCCGCCCAGACGGGAGGTTTTTCTGGTCATTTATCGTTGCCCGGCGCATCGCGCGACGGGACTTTCCGGTTCGGAGAACATCGAAAACGCAACAGCCGGGCCGCGCGAAAATCGCGGGCGGAAAACGAAACGGGCTGTCGGGAAACGGCGCGGCTGACGGGTTAGCGGAAAACTCGGGAGCCGGCGCGGACGGCGGGCTGGATCAGCTGCGCCGTGGGACCACGTTCGGGAAGGTTGCTGGCATTCGGAACATCTGCACCTCCCCTGAAGTGAACGGTTGAAAGGACGCCGAAAAGACGTGAAAAGTTTCTATCAGCAGTGTCGGGCGCGCCGCAACGTCTGACGAATGCGGCGTTGCAGCGTCGATACGGTTAGTATTCAGGGTTTCGGCCCTTCTTTTGCGGCCTTTCCCCAGTGCGGCAGCGCAAGGGCCGGCACACGCATCGATTACACTTCAGCGTCTGCGGCGCACGCCGCCGCGGCCCTCGCAGATTCACCACGATACATTCCTGAGGAAACGATGAGCGACGTTCAGCAAGGCATCCTGACCCCGATCGATACGGCGGCCCGATACCTCACTTTCACGATGTCGAATGACGGCAATGTGGCGGCGGCGCTGGCCGCGCTGCGCGAGATCGTCGACGGACGCGACACGGTGGTCGGGTTCGGGCATGCGCTGGCGGCGCACCTCGGGCGCCCGGTGCCGGGCCTGACCGAATTCCCGGCGTTCGCGGTGAAGGACCGCACGCTGCCGGCGACGCCGGCCGACGTGTGGGTCTGGCTGCGCGGCGACGACCGAGGCGAGATCGTGCTGCGCGCGCGGGCGATCGAGCGCGCGCTGGCACCGGCGTTCGCGCTGCAGGATGCGGTCGATGGTTTCCGCTATTCGAACGACCGCGACCTGTCCGGCTACGAGGACGGCACCGAGAACCCGGAAGGCGACGACGCGGTGGCCGCGGCGATCGTGACGGGGCAGGGCGCGGGGCTGGACGGGGCAAGCTTCGTCGCGGTCCAGCAATGGCTGCACGACTTCGACCAGATGGAGCGCATTCCGTCGGGCGACATGGACAACATCATCGGGCGCCGCCGCTCGGACAACGAAGAGCTCGACGACGCACCCGAGTTCGCGCACGTGAAGCGCACCGCGCAGGAAAGCTTCGAGCCTGAGGCGTTCATGCTGCGCCGTTCGTCGCCGTGGTCGGACGCGCGTCGCGCGGGCCTCTACTTCGTCGCGTTCGGCTGCTCGTTCCGTGCGTTCGACGTGCAGATGCGCCGCATGAGCGGCGCGGATGACGGGATTGTCGACGGCCTGTTCCGCTTCACGCGGCCGCTGACGGGTGCGTATTTCTGGTGCCCGCCGCTGAAGGACGGCAAGCTCGACCTGTCCGCGCTGGGACTGTAAGCGCCTGACGGGTTCGACGAAACGGGGGGCCGCGCATCGTGCGCGGCCCCCCGTTTCTTTTTGCGCGGCGATCGTGCGCCGCGTGCTTTCGTGCGTTGCGTGTCAGTTCAACGTCGTATCGATCCGCGTGCCGCGCTTGATGAACTGCGTGACCGGCGTCTTCTCGCAGATTTCGGCGAGGCGCTGGCGTTGCGCTTCATCGAGCGGGCCGTCGAGCGTCACGACGCGGCGCACGTACTGCGTGCCGTCGCGATCGGCATGCAGCTCGGTGCGCACGTCGATGCGCGTGGCCGGCCACGTCTTGCGCTGCATGTACATGCGCAGCGTCGCGGCCGTGCATTGCGCGAGGCCGGCCAGCACGAATTCGTACGGCGCCGGCCCGCGATCCTGGCCGCCTTCGCGTGGCGCTTCGTCACCGGTCAGCGCGTGCGTGCCGGCCTGCAGCTGGACGACGTAGTCGGGCGCATCGGCGTCGAGGACGGCGGCGGCATGGATGAGCGACATGGCAAGTCTCCGGTCAGCAATAAGAAGGAAGCGGGCGCCGCGTGGCGGCGTGCAGCCGCCAGCATACCGTCCCGATCGTGACGACGCGCGCCGCGCGGCTACGCGTCGGCGGCGCCGGCGCTGCTGCGCACGAGCGCGGCGATACGTTCGCGCACCCACTGATGCGCGCGATCGGCGTCGCGCGACTCGTGCCAGTACGCGAGGAGCGGAAACGGCTTGAGCCGCAACGGCAGCGGCCGCACGACGATCGGCAGCAGCGCGGCCATCCGTAACGCATAGGTGTGCGGCAGCGTGACCAGCAGGTTGCCGGTCGCGGCGATCTGGCATGCGGCGAAATAGTGCTGGCAGGTGAGCCGGATATCGCGGAAGCGTCCGTCGTTGCCGAGCAGCACGTCGAGCGATTGCGGTGCGCCGAGCGACGACACCGCGACATGCTGCGCCGCGAAATAGTCGCCGCGCCGCAGCGGGTCGCGCGCAAGCGGATGATCGGCGCGCAGCGCGACGACGAGCGAATCGTCGAGCAGGTGTTCGGTGGCGATGCGCGGGCCGGTCGGCACGCGGCGATCGATGGCCAGATCGAGATGGCCCGATGCGAGTTCGCGCTCGATGTCGGCCACCGCGATGCGGCGGCTCACGAGCCGCAGGCCCGGCGCTTCGTCGGCGAACGCGGCGACGATCCGCGGCAGCGCGATCGATTCGAGCACGTCGCGAATGCCGACCGCGATGCTCAGGTCGAGCGTCGCCGGATCGAATGCCGACGGCGCGCGCGCGGTGCCTTGCAGGCCTTTCAGGTGCAACTGTACGTCCGCGATGATCGAACGCGTGCGCTCGGTTGCGACGACGCGGTTGCCCTGCCGCACGAACAGCGGATCGTCGAAGTGCGCGCGCAGCCGGTTGAGCGCATGCGTGACGGCCGGCTGCGTGAGGTGCAGCGCGCGGGCGGCCGCGCCGATGCCGCCGTGTACATAGACGGCGTCGAGCACGCGAAACAGGTTCAGGTCGAGACGGTGATCGGCGGGCACGGGCACGGGCGCGGGCGGCGTGGTGAAAGGTGGACCGATTCTAAAGGATGCGCAGGCAACGGATACGCGGGCTTTCCTGCTTGGCGACGGATGGCATTGGATAAGCGTCGTTATCGTTTGAGCCGATATTCGGTTGTGCATTTATCCGGATACCCGCCGCAATAAGTCGCAATGAAATGCGCCGATTGCGCCGCACACAATCGCAATAATTGACGATATCGGCCCGGGTAATTCCGCGCAGGCCTGCCTGTCACCCCTGACAGCCTGTAGTAATCCGCCATCATGCTGTCCACGTCGGCCATTTCGCGCCAAAGGCGCGACCCGTTCGGCTAAGATGCCGTCGCTTCATATTTCGGGATAGCCGTCCTGTCGCACGCATTCAAACCAAATATAAGCCTGACAGTTCGACGGTATTAGAAGAAGTCGAACAAGTCGGGGGCTTGGCCAGTGAATGCAGCAGATCAGAGATGGGTCGTTATCTATTTGAGTACGGGATTTTCGTTGGCCCAGGCCGCGCGTATTGGCGAGGCTTTCAACCTGGCGAATCGCCTGCACGCATACAGTGCTGACTACCAGCTGAAGTACGTGTCCGAAAGCGGAGGGCTGTTGCAGTCGTCCTCCGGCGTGAGCATCGCGGCCGATCCGCTCGGTGACGAGCACAGCCGCCGCGCGCTCGCGTTCTTTCATCTCCACGGTGACCGCGCGGCCATCAACTGGGACGACGCATTGCAGCGTCGCCTCACGGACATTCGCCGTCATGCGCGCTGGATCGTCGACGGGATGGACCTGCCCACGCTGGCGGCCATGCAGCGTCCGTCGGCGGCGATCGAAGGGCGGCCGGGCCGGGGCGGGCGACGGGTCGCCACGACGGTCGAGCTGGAGGCCGGCGAAGCCGATGTGTTCGCAGCCGTGCTCGACATGTTCCGCGTCGACCTCGGCGACGGCGCTGCGCAGGAGATCGCCAGCAACATGCTGCGGCCGGTCGAGCAACGCTACACGCAGTCGATGTGGGCCTTTCGCGAGCTGAGTGCGAGCCCGTCGATCCGGATGTCGGCGCAGCGGCTGCGCGCGCAGAGCGTGAACCGCATTTCGATCGCGAACGCCGCCCAGGCCGCCGCGATGAGCGAGCGCAATTTCCTGCGGCGCTTCAAGAAGGAGATCGGCGTGACGCCGACCGAGTTCGTCCAGCACGTGCGGCTCGAGCGCGCCTGCCACATGCTGGTCCACACGACGCTGCCGGCCGATAAAGTCGCGCGCCGCACCGGGTTCGGCAGCGGCGAGCGGCTCGCGAAGCTGTTTCGCCAGCGCATGCTGATGTCGCCGACCGAATTCCGCGTCAGCGAGCGCGAAAGGATCCTCACCCGTGGCGTGAGGCCGGCCGATGCGGGCGACGGGGCCAGCGACGGCACCGGGGAGCATTGCGCCGCGTGAGCGGCCACGCGGAAGAAAACCGGGCGGATACCCGTAGAATCGTCCTGTCGCGATCTCGATCCCCGGTTTCCATGTCCCTCCTCCCCACTACCGCCACCGCCCCGTTCTGCCCGTCGGAAGTAAAGGGCAGCATCACGATCGATGCCGGTGCGCCGCGCTGGCTGAAGCTCAAGCGCTTCTTCGGCCCCGGCCTGCTGGTCGCGATCGGCTACATGGATCCCGGTAACTGGGCGACCGACATCCAGGCCGGCTCGCAGTTCGGCTATTCGCTGCTGTGGGTCGTCGCGTTCTCGAGCCTCGCGGCGATCTTCCTGCAGATGCTCGCGGCGCGGCTCGGCCTCGTCGCCGGCAGGGACCTCGCGCAGGCCAGCTACGACCGCTACGGCCGGTTCGGCCGCATCGTGCAATGGGTGACCGCCGAAGTGTCGATCATCGCGTGCGACATCGCGGAAGTCCTCGGCTGCGCGCTCGCATTCAAGCTGCTGCTCGGCGTGCCGCTCGCGTGGGGGATCGTGCTGACCGCGCTCGACACGGTGATCGTGCTCGGCCTGCAGGGCAAGGGGTTCCGGCAGATCGAGGCGATCGTGCTCGCGCTGATCGCGACGATGGCGTTCTGCTTCGTCGCGCAGGTCGCGATCACGCCGCCCGACTGGCACGCGGTGGTCGGCGGGCTGGTGCCGGGCGATCCGGGCCACGACCGCAAGGACGCGATCGTGCTCGCGCTCGGCATCGTCGGCGCGACGATCATGCCGCACAACCTGTACCTGCATTCGTCGGTCGTGCAGACGCGGCGCGTGGTCGGCGGGGCGCGCGGGATGATCCGCGACACACTGGCGCTGGTGCGCATCGATACCTTCGTGTCGCTGTTCGTCGCGATGCTGGTCAACGCGGCGATCCTGGTTGTCGCGGGCGCGGCGTTCCACGCGACGGGCCAGCACAACGTGACCGACATCGAGCAGGCCTACAAGCTGATTACGCCGATCGCGGGCGGCGCGGCCGCGCTGCTGTTCGGCATCGCGCTGCTCGCGTCGGGGCAGAGCTCGACGCTGACCGGCACGATCGCCGGCCAGGTGATCATGGACGGCTTCCTGCATACGAAGATCCCGTGCTACCAGCGCCGGCTGATCACGCGCGGGCTCGCGCTCGTGCCGGCGCTGATCGGCGTGCTGTGGCTCGGCGACGGCTCGGTCGGGCAACTGCTGGTGTGGAGCCAGGTGCTGCTGAGCCTGCAGCTCCCGTTCGCGATGTGGCCGCTGATCCGCTCGGTCAGCGATCGCAACACGATGGGCGAGCACACGATCGGGCGCGGGATGCAAATCGCCGCGTGGGCGCTGTTCGCCGTCATCACCGGCACGAACCTGTTGCTGATTACCGGTGTCGCGGGCTGATACAGCCTGTCACAGGCTGACACAGTCGCGCGGCGCGCATGCGGTAAACTGCGGCCTTTCGATCGTCGTCCGAAGTCCGTTATGTGGAGTGAAATCAGCAACATCGGCGATGCCGCGCTGACCTTGCCGATCGCGCTGACGTGCGCGGCGTGGTTCGCGCTGTCCGACTGGCGCCTCGCCGTCCGCTGGGGCGTGCTGCTCGCCGCCGGCATGGGCCTCGTCGGCGCCACCAAGATTCTCTATGCCGGGTGCGGCATCGAGCTGCCGCAATTCGATTTCCGCGTGATCAGCGGCCATACGATGCTGTCGACGTCCGTGTGGACCGTCGCGCTGTCGATGCTGTGGCTGGCGTTCCGGCCGGGCAAGGCGCCCGGCATCGCGGCCGGGCTGGCCGTCGGCGCGGTCACCGCCGTCGCGCGCGTGTTCGATCATTCGCACACCGTTCCGGAAGTGATCGTCGGCTGGATGCTCGGCGCGCTGGTCGCGCTGCTGTTCCTGCGCGGCTACGACCGCGCACGGCAGCGCGCGTTCTCGCCGCGCGTCGCGGCCGTCTGCCTGCTGCTCGTGTCGGGCATCGCGTACGGGCATCGTGCGCCGTTCCAGCAGATGATCGATACCCACTCGCCGCAACTCTGCGCGTTCGTGCGCGCGCCGTCGGGCGACGGATTCTGACGATAACCGGTCGCGGCGCCCCGGCGCCGCTTTCTTGCCGCCGGCATTCTCCCGGCGGTTGCACGATTCCACACGGTTCATCTTCCCGATTGCTGTCGCGTCTGCGCGGAACGCAGCGCTCCGTCATTCCGTGAATCAACGAGCCGGCCGGTCTACACGACTCGCGGGAGCCGCCGGCCCGTGCATGCGCGCCGGCACACGAATGTCATGAACCATGTCTATGACCGGCCATAACGATTATTCATTTCATCGATTGGCGGCATTCGCGTACGCTGGCTGTCGTTCAACCGGGGCAGGCTGCCCGGCCCGTCCGGCACGCGTCAGGTTCCTCTCGATATACTCGTGGAAACCGTGCGGCGCCTCGCGTGATGTCGAGGCACGGTCAACCGGCCCGTGGCGGCCGGGGCAGGCACGGCAAACCCGTCGCGGCAGCGATCCGCGACGACGATTCACGATAGGAGCAGGTCACATGACAGTCGTTTCTTCGCGCCTTGCCGGCAAGTGCGCATACATCACGGGCGCCGCGGGCGGCCTCGGTCGCGCGATCGCGCGCCGGATGGTCGAGCAGGGCGCGCGCGTGTTCGTGACCGACATAGCCGACGCGGCGGTGCTCGACGCGTTCGCGCAGGAACTCAACGCGGGCCACGCCACGCCGGTCGCGTTCGCCGCGACGCAGGACGTGCGCGACGAAGCGCGCTGGCAGGCGCTGCTCGCGCAGGCGGTCGATGCGATGGGCGGGCTGTCGGTGCTCGTCAACAACGCGGGCGTCGGCTCGATCGGCTCGCCCGCGCAGATCGAGCTGGACGAATGGCGGCGCGTGATGGCGATCAACGTCGAGAGCATCGTGCTCGGCTGCAAGCATGCGCTGTCGTATCTGGCCGAAAGCCATCCCGCATCGATCATCAACATCTCGTCGGTCGCCGCGTTCAAGGTCGAGCCGGATTTCACCGCATACAACGCGTCGAAAGCGGCGGTCGCGTCGCTGACGAAGTCGGTCGCGATCGACTGCGCACGCCGCGAGATCGACGTGCGCTGCAACTCGATTCACCCGGCGTTCATCCGCACGGGGATCGTCGAGCCGCTGTTCCAGTCGATCGGCGAACGCGACGCGACGCGCAAGCTCGCGCGCGGCATTCCGCTGCGCCGGCTCGGCGACCCGGACGACGTCGCGCACGCGGCCGTGTATCTCGCGTCCGACGAGAGCCGCTTCGTGACAGCCGCCGAACTCGTGATCGACGGCGGCATGTGCGCGGTCTGACGCGCATCCCGAACTACAACGACTGGAGGAGAACATCGTGTCCACACCCGTGAACCGCCAACTGCTGCTGAAGACGCGCCCGGAAGGGCGGGTCGGCCGTGAACACTTTTCGCTCGTCGAGACGCCGGTACCGGCGCTCGCGGACGGCGAGGTGCTCGTGCGCGTGCTGTACCTGTCGATGGACCCGACCAACCGCGTGTGGATGAGCGACGTGCCGCAGTACCTGCCGCCTGTCGCGATCGGCGAGGTGATGCGCGCGCTCGGCATCGGGCGCGTGGTGGCGTCGCGCAATGCGGGGTTCGCGGAAGGCGATCTCGTGCAGGGGCTCGTCGGCTGGCAGGACTACGCGGTCGTGCCGGCCGACCAGGCCGCGCAGCTCGTGAAGCTGCCCGCGGCGTCGGGCCTGCCGCTGCCGACGCTGCTCGGCGCGTGCGGGATGAGCGGGCTGACCGCGTACTACGGGCTGACGGACATCACGCCGGTGCAGCCGGGCGAGACGCTCGTGGTATCGGCGGCGGCCGGCTCGGTCGGCTCGATCGCCGGGCAGATCGGCAAGATCCACGGCGCGCGCGTGGTCGGCATCGCGGGCGGCGCGGACAAGTGCCGCTACCTGACCGAGACGCTGGGTTTCGACGCGGCCGTCGATTACAAGGCCGACGATTTCCGTCAGCAGCTGAAGGCGGCGACGCCGGACGGCGTGCACGTGAATTTCGAAAACGTCGGCGGCGAGGTGATGCGCGCGGTGCTGTCGCGGATGGTGATCGGCGGGCGCGTCGCGTTGTGCGGTGTGATCTCGAACTACAACAGCGGGCGCGCGGCGGACGATGTCGGCGTGTTGATCTCGAAGCGGCTGACGATGCGCGGCTTCCTGATCCTCGACTATCGCAAGAGCCGCGAGGCCGTGCAGACGCTCGCGGGCTGGCTGCGCGATGGCCGCCTCAAGGCCGAGGAGACTGTTGCGGACGGTCTCGAGAACGCGCCCGACGTGCTGAATCGCCTGTTCGACGGCGACCATCGCGGCAAGCTCGTGCTGCGTGTCGATCCCGACGCGTGACCGGCCCGCGGTACGGCGTGCGATGCCGTTCGCACGCTGCCGCGAGCGCGTGTCGAACGCGGGGCGTTCGATCGATCGTGTCTTAGTTTCGGACTTGTCCCATATATTGTCCGGACGTCTCTCCCTAAAGTGATTGCCAGCAGACAGGCGGCGTGACCGACGCGTCACGCCGCCTTTTTTTCTGGTCACGCGGCAGAGGAGAGGGAACATGCGAAACGACGCGAAGCGGGCGGCATCGGTGGCGATGCGCAATCGAACGGTGTGGTGTGCCGGTGCCGTGCGGAAGATCGCAATCGGGCTTGGCGTGGTGTTCGCGATGTCGAATGCGGTGGCGGCCGGGCACGCCGCGTCAGGCGGTGTCGTGCGGTTCGCGGGTGCGCTCGTCGATCTCTACGACGTGACGCTCGACGCACGATCGGGCGTGGCGGTCGAAGGACGAGAGACGGCGCGCGGCGGGGCAGCGGCAACGCTGCGATTCGATGCGCATGGCCGGCGATTGCCGGGTGCCCATGTGGCGCTGGTCGGGCCCGACGGTGCGCCGTTCGCGCCGGAAGTCGCTTCGCGCGTGCGTGCAACGTGGCGCGATGCGCACGACGATCGAAGCGTGCCGCTGGTATCGGGTCGCACGTATCGCGTGGGTCCGTATGGCGGCGTGATGATGCTGGCGGCGGATGAAGAAACGGGCGCCGTGGCGCCCGTCGTGATTCGCATTCGTCATCCGTGACAGCGTGTGCCGGCGGGTGCGCGGCACGCGGCCACGCGATGCATCATTCGCCCTGTTCGGAGCGTGCGTAGATGTCCCAGCTCGCCATGAACAGCGCGGCGACCAGCGGTCCGATCACGAAGCCGGTGATGCCGAACAGCGCCATCCCGCCGAGCGTCGAGATCAGCACGACCCAGTCGGGCATCTTCGTGTCCTTGCCGACGAGGATCGGGCGCAGCAGGTTGTCGACGAGGCCGATCACGCCCACGCAGAACGCGACGAGGATCGCGCATTTCCAGAGCGCGCCGATCATCAGGAAATAGAGCGCGGCCGGCACCCACACGAGGCTCGCGCCGATCGCGGGCAGCAGCGACAGGAACGCCATCAGCGCGCCCCACAGCACGACGCCTTCGATCCCGAGGATCCAGAAGATCAGGCCGCCGAGCGCGCCCTGCACGAGCGCGACCGCGATGTTGCCCTTCACCGTCGCGCGCACGACCGTCGTGAATTTCGCCAGCAGCAGGTTCTTGTGCTCGTCGTCGAGCGGCAGCGCGCGGCGCACGCGGCGGCCGATCTCGCCGCCGTCGCGCAGCAGGAAGAACACCATGTACAGCATCACGCCGAAGCTCACGACGAACTGGAACGTGTTCTGGCCGATGCTGAGTGCCTGGGTTGCCGCGAGCTGGCTGATCTGCGCCGCGCCATCGGTCAGTTTCTTCTGGATGCCGGGCAGGTTGCTCAGCCCGTATTTCTGCAGCAGGTGCTGGATCGACGACGGCAGCGCGTGGATGATGTCCTGGAAGTATTGCGAATAGTTCGGCTGCGCGGTCTTGATTTCCTGGTACACGTACGCGATTTCCTGCACGAGCGTCGCGGCGACGAACACGAGCGGCAGGATCACGATCAGGACGATCAGCGACAGCGTCACGAGCGCGGCCAGGTTGCGCCGCTTGCCGAAGCGTGCAGCGAGCCAGCGCTGCACGGGCTGGAACAGGATCGCGAGAATGGTGCCCCAGAACACGGCTCCGGAAAACGGCGCGAGGATCCAGCAGAGTCCGACGGTGACCGCGGCCAGCAGGAAATAGAAGAATTTTTGGTGGTCGTGTCCGCTTTCCATGGATGACATTCGCGCAGATTGATGCGTGGTTTGATTGAATCTCGTTGCCCCGCGCACGATCGGTTCGCGATCGTCACGGGTTCGCGGCGAAATGCGCTGCGGGGCGGCCCGAAGCGGAGTATGCCCGCAAAGGTGCCGCCATCATAGCCGCTGCGGGTGGCGCATGCGAAAACGCCGCGGCCGAGGCCGCGGCGCTGCCGGGAAGCAAACGCGGCGCGGTGCCGCGTGCCGCATCGTCAGATATTGAGCTTCGTGACCTTGGTGCCGTTCACCGACAGGTCGCCCATCAGGCCCGCGTTGGTCAGGACCAGCACCTCGACCGGTGCGGTGGCCGTGTTGGAGTCGACCGCGCCGTTCGCGCCGACCTTCACGACCGCGACCGACGCGTCGGCACCTGCGGCCCAGCCTTCGGACTTGCGGAACGAGTCGAGCGCATCCTGCGTCATGAACAGGAACACGATGGCCTTCGACTGCGCGCCGGCCTGCAGGCCGACCGACAGCGACGACGTGTTGTAGTAGCCGACCGTGCTGCCGCCGACGCGCAGCGCGCCGTTGCCGGACTGGCCGCCCACGATGAAGCCGGCCTGCAGCACGTTCGGGAACACGAGCACGCCGCGCGATTTCGCGACGAGTTCACGCGAGCCCGGCACCGTCGAATAGAGGCGCGACAGCGTCGCGTTGACGCTGGCGTCGATCGACTGGCGCTTCGACGCGCTGGTCGACGCGTTCTCGGGTTTGTCGGGCGTGGTCGTGCAGCCGGCAAGCGCGAGGCTGCCGAGCAGGACGGCGGCGGCGGCTTTCATGGCAAAGGCTTTTTGCATGGCGTTTCTCCTTCGTTTGTCTGATTGAGGACGGACGGGGCGGGCGCGTGGTGGCCGGCTCCGTTCAACGGCGGGCAAGGAGCAGGCCCGCAACGAACGCGAGGCCGGCGACGACGCCGGCGGTTTGCCACGGGTTGTCTTGTACGACCTGCGACACGCGTTCGGCCGAATCGCGCAGCCGGGCGACCGCGCTGCCCGACGCATGGTCGAGCGTGCTGCGTGCTTCATCGAGCCGGGATTGCACGCGCTTGCGCAGCGCGGCGATATCGCCGTCGCCATCGTTTTTCAGCAGATCTTCCAGTTCGTCGACCAGCCCGCGCAGATCGTCGGTGACGTCGGCATGCAGGTCGCGGGCCGCCGAGCGCGTCGTGCGTCCCACGCGCCGGCCCGTGCGACGAATGTCGGACAGGCCGCGGTCCAGCTTGTGTTCGATCGAGTCGGTGAGCGCCATGGTGTTTATCCTCCTTCGATTCAAGGCAAATTTGAAGATAAGACGAATCCCAGCAACCTGTGTGATTCACTTGGCCCGATTTTGTTTCGAGACAAATTTTCAATTCGTCGGCAAGATTGCCGCGAAGCCCCGCCGTACGGGGCGGCACGGCGATTGAAAAAAATTCGCATTCCGGGCGAAGCGGCATATCGGGCTGCGGTACGCGGTGAAGGTCCGGTAAATATCGCGTCGCCAGGGCCATCAGGTAAATAGTGCCGTTGCAGGCCTTGTGCTGATGCAAATGCACTAATCGACGCTTGTTCGACGAGCACGGTTCGTGCCCGGGGTGGCGAACGTGCCGCTGTCGCCAAGCGCGACGTCGATCACGACGGGATCGTGATCCGATGACCGGTACGCGTCGGGTGCGTAATAAGTCGCCCGTTGAGCAGACGTTTTGTAATCGGGCACGGGTTGCAGGGCGACCGGTTCGTCGGCGTTGATGTGCCAGACGTGCACGGCCTTCACGCGCGCGGCGAGCGGCGGCGTGGCGAGCGCGTGGTCGAGGCTGCCCGCTTCGCCGCGAAATACGTAGCTGTACGCAGCATCGCCGACGAAGCGGGCGACCAGGTTCGCGTAGCCGCGCGATTCGAGCGCGCGCACCGGATCTTCCTTCGCGTAGCTGTTCAGGTCGCCGATCAGCAGGACGCCATCGGCCGCGGTGCCGGCAGGCGACGTGCCGAGCCAGTCGGCGACGCGTGTGGCGGCCCGCGTGCGCGCCGCATTCCAGCAGCCCTGACCGTCCGACTGGTCGCGATCGGCGCCGGTCGCGTTCGGGCAGTTCTTCGATTTCAGGTGATTGACCGCGACCGTGAAGGCGCGCGTGCCGCCGATGCGCCGGAATGTCTGCGCGAGCGGCGGGCGGTGCCGGCCGCCGAGTGCGACGGTCGCGGCGCGCCCGATCGGCTCGACCGTGCGGCTGTCGTACAGCAGCGCGACGGCGATCGCATCGCGGCCGAGCCGCGCGGTGCCGGGATCGATCGCGCGCCAGCCGTCGCCGAGTTGAGTGGCGAGACGCTGCACGGCGCTCGCGTCGCCGTAGCCGTTGTTCGCGATTTCCATCAGCCCGATCACGTCGGCACGCAGCGCGCGCAACGCCGCGACGATCTTCGCCTCCTGCCGCGCGAACGCGGCGGGCGTTTTCGCGCCGCGCTTGGCCGGGGCATCGAATCCGCCGCCATTCCCGTCGCCGTTGAAATAGTTGAATACGTTGAACGACACGATACGCACGTCGGCATCGGGATGCCGGGCCGGTGCGCCGGTACGCGGGTTCGCGGCGGCATCGAATAGCGGCGCCGCGCCGGCCACCGGTTGCAGCCGCCACGCGCCGTAGCGCAGTTCGAGCACGCCTTCGACGCCACGTACCGTGTAGCCGGCACGCAGCGTGTTGGCGGCACTCAGCGCGGGCGGCGGATAGCGCACGGTCGCGGGATCGCGGCGGTTCGAACCGTCGTCGAGCACGATGCGGTTGCGCGCGTTCGTGGTCGCGATCGCGGCGGCTTCGGCCGGCGGTGCAACGTGGGTCGGGATGCGCAGTCGGCCGTTGCTGAGGACGACGCTGCCGTAGCGGCCGAGTTCGTGGGTATCGCTGACCGTCAGCGTTTGCGGCAGGCGCACCCGCATGCCTTCAAGTGCGGCCAGCACGGATAGCGTGGCGACCGGCAGCGTGAGCGTGGCAGGCGTGACCTTTTGCCCGTGCGCGCAGACGTTCACGCCGCCCGACAGCGTGAATTGCGTCCGGCCGTATCGCTCGTCGACGCGGCCCGTGAGATGCACGAGATCGCCGGCCTTCGCACGCGCGTCCGGCGCGTACACGAACACGCCTTCCGGGACGCCCGGCCGGTGCCGGCGCTGCGCGTCGGCCTGCTGGACGAAGAAGCCGCCGAGGCCGTCGGCGCCGCCGAACGCCGCGGTGACGACCGCTTCGATCGAGGTCGTCTGCCCGGCCAGCGGCGACGGGCCGCCGGCGCCGCGAAGGTCGGCAATCGGCGTGGTTGCGCCGCCGCAGCCTGCGCTGACCGGCGGCGCGGCCGCGGCCGGCCGGGCGAAGACGGCGAAAAGGGCGGTGAAGGCGACGAACGGTGCAACGGCAAGCGGCACAAGCAGGCGTGACATGGGGCGGTCCACAGGAAGACAATCCGACGGTTCGGGAAAGCATCTTGACGGCAAAATGTCAGGAAGCGGCCGAATTGGCCGTCCGGCCAGTTGCCGATTGGCCGACGATGCAACGCGCACGGCGGCTGCTACGCTTTTGCCTCGGCCGGCGCATCCCGATCGCGCAGCGAACGCCGCCGCGCCCCGTTCCCACAGGAGAAGTCCATGTCTTACATGCTGTTGATTGTCGAGCCGACCGACCAGCGCGCCGAACGCACGCTCGACGAAGGTCAGGCGTTGTACGCACGGATGGTCGATTTCGCCGAGACGCTGAAGGCGCGCGGCGTGCTGCGCGGCGTCGAGTCGCTGGAGCGCTCCGAGCGCGGTACGCGCGTGCAGGTGCGCGACGGCGAGACGCGCCTGCTCGACGGCCCGTTCGCGGAGGCGAAGGAGATGGTCGGCGGCTTCTTCATCGTCGACGTCGACACGCGCGAGGAAGCGATCGAGATCGCGCGCCAGTGCCCGGCCGCGCAGTGGTGCACGGTCGAGGTGCGCGCGGTCGGCCCGTGCTTTCTGTGAAGGCTGAGACTAGGTATTTACCCTGATATGTCGCGGAATATGTCGATCCGGCTGTCTTCCGGCCGTCGTCCGGATAAGGCGCCGATGAACGGGCGCTGCTTTCCACCGACGACAAGGAGTGAACGATGCGATTCATGATCATGATCCGGGCGAACGCCGTCAGCGAGTCCGACGCATTGCCGGACAACCGGCTGGTCGAGGCCATGACCGTCTATCACGAGGAACTGGCCAAGGCCGGCGTGCTGCTCGACGCGAACGGGCTGCGCCCGAGCGCGAACGGCTGGCGCGTGCGCTACTCGGGCGGCAAGGGCACCGTGGTCGACGGCCCGTTCGCCGAAACGAAGGAACTGATTGCCGGCTATACGCTGATCCAGGTGCGTTCGCGCGACGAAGCACTCGAATGGACGCGCCGGTTTCCCGCGCCGTTCGGCGCCGAGATGGATTGCGAGATCGAGGTGCGGCCGCTGTTCGAGCTCGACGACCTCACGCCGAGCGACGCGGTCGAGCGGTTTCGCGAACTCCACGTCGGCCGCACCAGCGCCTGATTGATTGCCCACCTGAATCCAACCTCACTGGGAGCACCCGACATGCACAAGATGGTCTTCATCAACCTGCCCGTGGCCGACCTGCCGCGCTCGAAGGCGTTCTACCAGGCGCTCGGCTTCGAAGTCGTGCCGGCCTATACCAACGACCAGGCCGCCTGCATCAAGATCAGCGACACGATCTTCGCGATGCTGCTCGTACGGCCGTTTTTCCAGACGTTCACCGGCAAAACCATCATCGATCCGGCAACGCAGGTGCAGGTCCTGTCGTGCCTGTCGTGCGAAAGCCGCGCCGAGGTCGACGGCATCGTCGCCAAGGCGCTGGCGGCTGGCGGCTCCGCGCCGCAAGCGCCGCGCGAGTACCCGAACATGTACGGCCACGGGTTCGACGATCCGGACGGCCATGCATGGGAACTGATGGCCATGCCGCTGGACGCGTCCGCCGAGGGGCAGGCGTCGTGACGCGTGAGGCGACTCACCGTGCGATCGAAGCGGTCTGGCGGATCGAGGCGCCCAAGATCATCGCGCGCGCCGCGCGCGTGGTACGCGACGTCGGCGTGGCCGAGGAACTGGCGCAGGACACGCTCGTCGCGGCGCTCGAGCACTGGCCCGTCGACGGCGTGCCCGACAACCCGGCCGCATGGCTGATGACGGCCGTGAAGCGTCGCGCACTCGATCGTGTCCGGCAGGAGTCGCTCCACGCGGCGAAGCGCGACCAGCTCGGCCACGAGATGGACGCGCTCGAAGCGCATGTCGTCCCCGACATCGCGGAGGCGCTTGCCGACGCGAGCGAGGACGACATCGGCGACGATCTTCTGCGGCTGATCTTCACGTCGTGCCACCCGGTGCTGTCGACCGATGCGCGCGTCGCGCTGACGCTGCGGCTGCTCGGCGGGCTGACGACGGACGAGATCGCGCGCGCGTTCCTGACGCCCGAGCCGACGATCGCGCAGCGGATCGTGCGCGCGAAGCGCACGCTCGCGGCGGCGCACGTGCCGTTCGAGGTGCCGGCTGCCGATGCGCGGCCGGCGCGGCTCGCGTCGGTGCTCGAAGTGATTTATCTCGTGTTCAACGAAGGCCATGCGGCGACCTCGGGCGACGACTGGACGCGCCCGGCGCTGTGCGACGAGGCGTTGCGGCTCGGCCGCGTGCTGGCCGGGCTGGCGCCGGACGAGAGCGAGGTGCTCGGGCTCGTCGCGCTGATGGAGCTGCAGGCGTCACGCATGCATGCGCGCACCGACGCGCAGGGCCGGCCCGTGCTGCTGCTCGACCAGGATCGCAGCCGCTGGGATCCGCTGCTGATCCGGCGCGGCCTTGCTGCGCTCGAACGCGCGACGAAGCTCGGCGGCGTCCGCGGGCGGTATGCGTTGCAGGCCGCGCTGGCAGCCTGCCATGCGCGCGCGCGGCAGGCGTCGGATACGGACTGGGCGCAAATCGTCGCGCTGTATGACGCGCTTGCCGAAGTCGCGCCGTCGCCCGTCGTCGAGCTGAATCGCGCGGTGGCCGTCGGGATGGCGTTCGGGCCTGCCGCGGCGCTCGAACTCGTCGACGCGCTGCGCGACGATCCCGCGCTCGCGCGCTATCACTGGCTGCCGAGCGTGCGCGGCGACCTGCTGGCGAAGCTGGGCCGCGCCGACGAGGCGAAGGCCGAATTCCGCCGCGCGGCGGAACTGACGCGCAACGAGCGCGAACGCGAATTGCTGCTCAGGCGTGCGACGGACGCGTGACCTACGCGGCACGCGTGAACGCAGCGCACCGAGCACCGAGCGCTGAGCACCGCGCACCGAGCACCGCGCACCGAGCACCGCGCACCGAGCACCGAGCACCGAGCACCGAGCACCGAGCACCGAGCACCGCGCACCGCGCACCGCGCACCGCGCACCGCGCACCGCGCACCGCGCACCGCGCACCGCGCACCGAGCACCAAGCCCCAAGCCCCAAGCCCCAAGCCCCAAGCCCCAAGCCCCGCGCCCGCCACCGCGCCCAGCGCCCCACCTCCCGCCAAGCACTATCGCCCGGATTGAAAAAGCCTATTGGGGGATGCGAACGCGAGCGCCTAGATTGAAGAGCACGATGCGCGCGCCCCGGCGCACGCATCGTTCCCCACATACCTGATCGGCCCGGCTTCGCACGCGGCCGCGCCGACTCGAACGGAGGCGCAAATGGCTCAACTCAAGGGCAGCAAAACCGAAGAGAACCTGAAGGCCGCATTCGCGGGCGAATCGCAGGCGAACCGGCGTTATCTGTATTTCGCTTCGAAGGCTGACGTCGAAGGCCAGAACGACGTCGCCGCGCTGTTCCGCTCGACCGCCGAAGGCGAAACCGGCCATGCGCATGGCCATCTCGAATACCTGGAAGCCGTCGGCGATCCGGCAACGGGCTTGCCGTTCGGTTCATCGCGGCAGAATCTCGAATCGGCGATCGCCGGCGAAACGCACGAATACACCGACATGTATCCGGGCATGGCGAAGGCGGCGCGCGACGAGGGCTTCGACGAAATCGCGAACTGGTTCGAGACGCTCGCGAAGGCTGAACGCAGCCACGCAAACCGCTATACGAAGGCGCTGGACAGTCTCGTCGACTGACGGGCCGCCGCGGGCCGCACGGCAGGCCGTGCGACCGGCAAGCGGCCGGCTGTTCGTTCATCGCTGCCCGCATCGCGCGGGCGGCGCTGGCGCGCATGCGCGCCACGCTCGATGGAGCGCCCCATGCCCCACAAGGAAGGCAGTCTCGAAGCCCCGACCCGGCATCCGCTCGACTGGCAGTCCGATGCGTTCTACGACCAAGCCGCGATCGATGCGGAAATGACGCGCGTGTTCGACATCTGCGCCGGGTGCCGGCGCTGCGTGTCGTTGTGCGGCGCGTTTCCGACGCTGTTCGATCTGGTCGACGACACGCCGATGGGCGATATCGAGGAGGTGCCGAAGGAAGCGTTCGGCAAGGTCGTCGACCAGTGCTACCTGTGCGACCTCTGCTACATGACGAAATGCCCGTACGTGCCGCCGCATGCATGGAACGTCGACTTCCCGCACCTGATGCTGCGCGGCAAGGCCGCGCGCTACAAGCGCGGCGAGGCGACGCTGCGCGACAAGGTGCTGTCGAACACCGACGCGCTCGGTCACTTCGCCGGCATCCCGATCGTCACGCAGGCGGTGAACGCGGTGAACCGCACGCCGCCCGCGCGCCATGCGCTCGAGGCGACGCTCGGCGTCGACCGCAACGCATGGCTGCCGGAATTCGCGCCGCGCAAGTTCCGGCGCACGGCGAAGCCCTCGGACGGCTTGCCGGTGCGCGACGGCGAACGCACGCCCGGCAAGGTCGCGATCTACGCAACCTGCTACGTGAATTTCAACGAACCCGGCATCGGCCACGACCTGCTCGCGATCCTCGCGCACAACGACATCCCGTACGAGCTCGTCACGCGCGAAGCCTGCTGCGGGATGCCGCTGCTCGAGCAGGGCAATCTCGCCGGCGTGGCCGCGAAGAAGGACGTGAACCTGCCCGTGCTCGAACGCTATGCGCGCGAAGGCTATGCGCTGATCGGCGCGATCCCGAGCTGCGTGCTGATGTACAAGAGCGAGCTGCCGCTGATGTTCCCCGGCGACGAAGCGGTGCGTGCGGTGGCCGAAGCATTCTGGGATCCGTTCGAATACGTGATCGCGCGGCATCGCGACGGACTGCTGAAGACCGATTTCAAGACGGGCCTCGGCACCGTGTCGTATCACGTGCCGTGCCATGCGCGCGTGCAGAACATTGGCCGCAAGACGGCCGACGCGCTGTCGCTCGTGCCCGATACGCGCGTGAATGTCGTCGAGCGCTGTTCGGGCCATGCGGGCACGTTCGGCGTGAAGAAGGAATTTCATGCGGACGCGATGCGGATCGGCGGCCCCGTATTCAAGGCGATGGCCGAGCCGCAGCCGGATTTCGTGTCGTCGGACTGCGCGCTGGCCGGCCATCACATCGTGCAGGGCATCGAGGACAAGGGGCTGCCGTCCGCGCCGCTCGCGCATCCGCTCACGCTGCTGCGCCGCGCATACGGCATCTGAGCCACGGCCAGCCGACCCACGAGGACCTCCCATGACGTTGACCCGCGACTCCCTGCTGACGCTCGAAGCGTACGCGAAGATCCGCAAGGCCGAACACGCGCGGCTCGTCGCGTACAAGCGCCGCCGCGCGGTGGCGCTCGGCAATCACCTGCGCTTCCTGTTCGAGGACGAGACGACGATTCGCTATCAGATCCAGGAGATGCTGCACATCGAGAAGATCTTCGACCAGGCCGGCATCGAGGGCGAGCTGGAGGCGTATCTGCCGCTCGTGCCCGACGGCACGAACCTGAAGGCGACGATGCAGATCGAGTACGAGCACGAGATCGAACGGCGCGCGGCGCTCGCGCGGCTGATCGGTGTCGAGGATCGCGTGTACCTGCAGGTCGACGGGCATGCGAACGTCTACGCGATCGCCGACGAGGATCTCGACCGCGACAACGCCGAGAAGACATCGGCCGTGCACTTCGTGCGCTTTGAGCTCGGTGCGCCGATGCGGGCGGCGCTCAAGGGCGGGGCGGCGCTGTCGATCGGCTGCGATCACCCGGCCTACACGATGCCGGCGCAGCGCGTGGACGCGGACGTGACCGCCTCGCTGGCCGGCGATCTGCGCTGACGCGTCCGCTGTACGTTCGGCACCACCTGCCCACCGGTTTCTTTTTTCGTTCCGACCCGAAACGGGATTTCCGCTTCCGATACGGCGCGATCGCTCGCCTGCCGCCGCGAAGATGTAACAGACGTCACGAGTTTGCGCGTGGCGAAAGATGTGCATCGCGCGTCACCGGGCTTTCATCACTCGCAGAGAAACAATAAAAAGATTGTGCACGGAGATAATTAAAATCGGCGGAATTTGAATGATTTACCGATTCGTGAATATCTTGTTACGCTTTTTTCCCTGATTTACCGATGTCCGGAAGCAATGCGCGGGATTGTTGCCGGCAAGGGTCGGAGCGGCCCGAAAATGCCCATAAAAAGGTATTCTTCATACGCTGCGAAGCCCCGCCAGACGGGCCTTTGCAGCGACGGGCATAAAGATCTCGCAAAAAAATTCAAGCGTAAATACATTACGCACCCATGGCAGGTTGTTTCAGTGCGTAACATTAAGTCATTGTCATATTGAGATAAACCCTGAGGATGGTATGCTTCGTGCACAAAAATTCCCACATTGGAGTGAGACCGTGATTTGTGCGTCATTGCCGGGAATGGCGGCACCGTGAAAGTGCGGTGCTGCACCGGCATGCACAACACCGGATAACCATAATGTGCAACCTGGCCGCCCCGCGACGCGATGTGTCGCGACGGCGCCGCCAATCGCAGCCCCGGCCTGGCTGCGTGGAGAGATCTACTATGTTCTTCGATGAGCTTAACGATGAAGAGTGGTTTCGTCTTTCAACGCTGATCGCCGATGAACCCATCCGGCTGAACCGTCGTGGGCGTCCACGAGCCGAACCGCGCGTCGTTGCCAACGCGGTGCTCTGGATCCTGACGACCGGTGAAGCCTGGTCGAAGCTGCCCGGTCGTTATCCGTCCGGGCCGACGTGCCGTCGCCGTTACGAGGAGTGGCTGGCGTCCGGCACGCTGCTGCAGATGATCGACGTGCTGACCCAGTTCAGCGGGCGCACGTTCGCGTATATTCCGCCGCCGCCGGTGCCGGTCGTGCCCGCGCGCCGTGCCGAGCCCGTGCCCGACAACGATCGCTTGCGCGGCGTGTTCTGGCAAAACCCCGAATCGTGGCAATTGCCGGTCGCTCAGGCAAACGTTTGGGAGGGCGAGGGCGCGTCGCTGAGTGCGATGCCGGTCGACGAAGCGGTCGATTCGTCGGCCGTGTCGTTCGAGGTGCCCGGTGCGCCGTCGACAGAGCTGCGCCATGCGCATGCGTCGTCGGCGAGCTTCGCCGCGGCCGAACCGCAAGTCGACGAATATCGCGGCTATACGATCTGCGGCATCGCGCAGCCCGTGCAGAACCTGATGTATCGCGCGTGGGCCGAGATTTCGCAGGAGGACCGGCGCGTCGAGCGCTCGGGCCTGATCGGCCCGCGCTTCACCGATGCCGAGGAAGCCGAGCAGTTCGCGCTCGACTGGGCGCGCCAGTGGATCGATCGCCATGGCGCGAGCGACGAGCCGGCGCGCGAGCCGCAAGGCGAGGTGCTGGCCGGCCTGTCCGCGCTCGCGCGTGCCGAGTCGGACATCCAGCGCTTCATCGCCGAGCGTCATGCGAGCGCGCTGTCCGAAAGCCGCAACGATCCGGTGCAGCCGGAGCGCCGCGAGTACGTCTACCGCGTCGGCTGATCGCCGGCCCGCTGAAACGCGCGGGCCGTCGTGTGCCACGACGCCCGCGCGGAAGTTCCGTCTTTCCATGCTTGCCTTGCCTGGGGCGCCGCCGTCGAAGCGGCGCCCCATGTGCACGTGCGTTACTGCCGGCCGTAGGTATCGTCGAAGCGGACGATGTCGTCCTCGCCGAGATACGCGCCCGACTGCACTTCGATCAGCTCGAGCGGCATCATGCCCGGGTTCTCCAGGCGGTGCGACACGCCGAGCGGGATGTACGTCGATTCGTTTTCGGACAGCAGGAACGTTTCGTCGCCGCGCGTGATGCGCGCGGTGCCGCGCACGACGATCCAGTGTTCGGCGCGATGGTGGTGCATCTGCAGCGACAGGCGCGCACCCGGTTTCACGACGATGCGTTTCACCTGGAAGCGTTCGCCCATGTCGATCGAATCGTAGTGGCCCCACGGGCGATGCACCTTGCGGTGATCGGTCGCTTCCGCGCCGCGTTGCGCCTTGATGTGCCCGACGATTTTCTTCACGTCCTGCACGCGCGACTTGTCCGCGACGAGCACGGCGTCGGGCGTTTCGACGACGACGAGGTTCTGCGTGCCGAGGCACGCGACGAGCCGGCTTTCCGAATGCGCGAACGTCGATTCCGCGCCTTCGAACAGCACGTGGCCGCGGCCGACGTTGTCCGCGTCGTCCTTCGGCGAGATCTGCCAGATCGCGTCCCACGAGCCGACGTCCGACCAGCCCGCGTCGAGCGGCACGACGACGCTCTCGCACAGTTGCGGCAGGCTCGCGATCGGCTCCATCACCGCGTAGTCGATCGAGTTCGACGGCGACGCGGCGAATGCATCGCGATCGACGCGGAAGAAATCGCCATCGGCCTTGCCCTGGGCGACGGCCTGTTCGCAGGCCGCGTAGATCGCCGGTTCGAGCTGGCGGATCGCCTTCAGCCAGACCGAGGCGCGCACGATGAAGATGCCGCTGTTCCACCAGTATTCGCCCGATGCAACGTACTGCTGAGCGAGTTCGAGATGCGGCTTCTCGACGAAGCGGTCGAGGCGGCGCACGTCGAGTTTGCCGGTGGCGGCGTCGCCGAGCGGCGCGCCGACGCGGATGTAGCCGTAGCCGGTTTCCGCGTGCGTGGGCACGATGCCCATCGTCGCGATCTTGCCTTGCATCGCGCAGTGCACGCCGGCCGCAACGGCCGCGTGGAAGCGCGGCAGGTCGGCGACCGCATGGTCGGCCGGCATCACGGTCATCACCGCATCGTTGCCGCCGGCGACCAGCCGCAACGCGGCGAGCGTCAGCGCGGGCGCGGTGTCGCGGCCGATCGGCTCGAGCATGATCGACGCCGGTTTGCCGGTCAGGCGCAGCTGCTCGGCAGTGGTGAAGCGGTGATCCTCGCCGCATACGATCAGCACGTCGTCGTTCAGCGGATGGTCGGCCGTCAGGCCGTCGAGGCGCAGCGCGGTCGACTGCAGCAGCGAATGTTCGCCGAGCAGGCCGATCAGCTGTTTCGGAAAACGTTCGCGCGACATCGGCCACAGGCGCGTGCCGGACCCACCGGCGAGAATCACCGGTTGCACGGCGACGCGCGTGCCGGCGGCGGGGGCGGTGGAAGAAGAATGGCGCGTTTCGGCAGCCACGGCCGGAGCATTCATGAGGACACTCTCCACGGTTGAAGTCAGTGCCTGTCGTTGTAGCATGAAGTAAATCGACAATAAAACCGGACCCATTGCCTGATATTCGCCAGGCATTCATCAGGAAGAATTTTCCGCGCTAGCATCCGATGCAAATAAAAAATTAAAAAATAAATCCGTGAATCGGCTGGTCTTGACCGCCCGCAAAGGGTGAGCGGAAATCGTAAAGCTTCCGAAAAATTCCCGATTTCCGAGCATTTCGGGAAAACGTGCCGAATTAATTCAAAAACTTCGCGGCAAGAATTTCCGATTATTTTTCGAAATACTTGTGCGCTTGAGGAGGAATTTTCTTGTCGCTTCAATAGCGTCATGCAACGTTTGAATCGAATGTGCGGCACGGGTCGCACAAGGAGCTGTTCGGCAAACGCCTGTTCAAAGAGGAAGCAGACATGTTGAGCGTGCTGGCGAGAGTCATCGATATCGCGATGGTCGTGATGGGGGCGCTGATCGCCGCCACGCTGCACGGTGGCAGCATCTGGCTCAACGACCTGCAGCGCACGATGATGCTGTTCGATTGCCTGCTCGTCGTCGTGTGCTTTCCCGCGTTCGGCATTTACCAGTCGTGGCGCGGCAAGCGTCTCGTCGGGCTGGTGGGGCGGGTCGCGTTCGCATGGCTGGTGGTCGAGCTCGCGGGGATCCTGCTGAGCTTCAGCTTTCATCAGTCGGGCGACCTGTCGCGGCTGTGGCTGGGTTACTGGGCGCTCGTGACGATGGCGCTGCTGGTCGGTTCGAAGGCCTGCGTGCACGTCGTGCTGCGGCAACTGCGCCGCGGCGGCTACAACCTGAAGGCGGTCGCGATCGTCGGCGGGACGCCGGCGGCGCGGCGGCTGATCGCCCAGATGCGGGCGCGGCCGGAAGCCGGTTTCAATCCGGTGTGCGTGTACGACGAAAGCGAAGCGCCGGGCGAAGTCGCGCTCGACGACGTGCGCATCGAGCGGCAGTTCGAATCGCTGGTGTGGCTGGTGCGCAGCCGCGCGATCAGCGAGCTGTGGCTCACGCTGCCGATCACCGAAGAGCGCCGGATTCACCAGATCGTGACGGTGTTCCGCCACGACTTCGTGAACATCCGCTTCATCCCGGACGTGCGCACGCTGTCGTTCTTCAACCAGGAAGTGGTCGAGGTGCTCGGCGTGCCGGCGATCAACCTCGCGGCGTCGCCGATCACCGACGTGCGGATCCTGCCGAAGTTCGTGTTCGACCGGGCGTTCGCGCTGGTGGCGCTCACGGGCCTCGCACCGGTGATGTTGCTGATCGCGTGCCTGATCAAGCTGACGTCGCGCGGGCCGGTGTTCTTCCGCCAGAAGCGCAAGGGCATCGACGGGCATGAGTTCGAGATCTACAAGTTCCGCTCGATGAAGGTGCACCAGGAAGTGGCGGGGCAGGTCACGCAGGCGAAGAAGAACGATTCGCGCGTGACGCCGGTCGGCCGGTTCCTGCGCCGCACGAGCCTCGACGAGCTGCCGCAGTTCATCAACGTGCTGAAGGGCGAGATGTCGGTCGTCGGCCCGCGCCCGCATGCGCTCGCGCACGACGACATCTACAAGGATCTGGTCAAGGGCTACATGTTCCGCTACCGGATCAAGCCGGGCATCACCGGGTGGGCGCAGATCAACGGCTTCCGCGGCGAGACCGACCAGATCGAGAAGATGATGGGACGCGTGAAGCTCGATCTGTACTACATGCAGAACTGGTCGTTCTGGCTCGACATCAAGATCGTCGTGCTGACGCTCTGGAAAGGTTTCACCGGCAGCAACGCGTACTAAGTACCGAGCACCGAGATCGCGCCACGCAGGCATTCCGGTTTTACGAATTTCGAATCATTGGTCAAGAGGCCCGACACATCATGAATCTGACTATCATCGGCAGCGGTTACGTAGGTCTTGTCACCGGCGCGTGTCTCGCCGACATCGGGCACGACGTGTTCTGTCTCGACGTCGACCAGGCAAAGATCGACATCCTGAACAACGGCGGCGTGCCGATCCACGAGCCGGGCCTGAAGGAAGTGATCGCGCGCAACCGCTCGGCCGGCCGCCTGCGCTTCTCGACCGATATCGAGGCCGCGGTCGCGCACGGCGACGTGCAGTTCATCGCAGTCGGCACGCCGCCCGACGAGGACGGTTCGGCCGACCTGCAATACGTGCTCGCGGCCGCACGCAACATCGGCCGCTACATGACCGGCTTCAAGGTGATCGTCGACAAGTCGACGGTGCCGGTCGGCACGGCCGAGCGCGTGCGCGCGGCGGTGGCGGAAGAACTCGCGAAGCGCGGCGGCGACCAGATGTTCTCGGTCGTGTCGAATCCGGAATTCCTGAAGGAAGGCGCGGCGGTCGACGATTTCACGCGGCCGGACCGCATCGTGATCGGCTGCGACGACGACGTGCCGGGCGAGCGCGCCCGCGAGCTGATGAAGAAGCTGTACGCGCCGTTCAACCGCAACCACGAACGCACGCTGTACATGGACGTGCGCTCGGCCGAGTTCACGAAATACGCGGCGAACGCGATGCTCGCGACCCGCATCTCGTTCATGAACGAGCTGGCCAACCTCGCCGACCGCTTCGGCGCGGACATCGAGGCCGTGCGCCGCGGGATCGGCTCCGATCCGCGCATCGGCTATCACTTCCTGTATGCCGGCTGCGGCTACGGCGGCTCGTGCTTCCCGAAGGACGTCGAGGCGCTGATCCGCACGGCCGACGAGCACGGGCAGGCCCTGCAGATCCTGAAGGCGGTGTCGTCGGTCAACGCCACGCAAAAGCGCGTGCTCGCCGAGAAGATCGTCGCGCGTTTCGGCGAGGACCTGACCGGCCGCACCTTCGCCATCTGGGGCCTCGCGTTCAAGCCGAACACCGACGACATGCGCGAAGCGCCGAGCCGCGAGCTGATCGCCGAGCTGCTGTCGCGCGGGGCGCGCATCGCCGCGTACGACCCGGTCGCGCAGCAGGAAGCGCGCCGCGTGATCGCGCTCGATCTCGCCGATCACCCGAGCTGGCTCGAGCGCCTGAGCTTCGTCGACGACGAGGCGCAGGCCGCACGCGATGCCGACGCGCTCGTGATCGTCACCGAATGGAAGATCTTCAAGAGCCCCGACTTCGTCGCGCTCGGCCGCTTGTGGAAATCGCCGGTGATCTTCGACGGCCGCAACCTGTACGAGCCGGAGACGATGAGCGAGCAGGGCATCGAATACCACCCGATCGGCCGGCCGGGCTCGCGCCAGGCCGTCGCCGCCCGCGTGCCGGGCACCGCGCCCGCGAGCGCGTAACCCGTTTCCCGTCACTCGTAACGAGACGCCATGTTCCGGAACATCCTGATCGTCTGCCACGCGAATGTCTGCCGCAGCCCGGCAGCGGAAATGCTGTTCAAGTCGCACGCCGCGTCGCGCGGCGGCCCGCGCCCGACGTTCCACTCGGCGGGCGTGCATGCGAACGACGGCGACGGCATCGATCCGGTGATGCGTCAGTTGCTCGCCGAGCGGGGCGTCGATGCGACGACCCATCGCTCGCGGCGGCTGTCGCGCCGGATCGTGCGCGACGCCGACCTGATTCTCGTCAGCGAGCGCGAACAGATCAAGGCCGTCGAATCGGTCGATCCGTTCGCGCGCGGCAAGGTCCACCTGCTTGGCAAGTGGGAAGGGGCCGAGATTGCCGATCCGCACGGCGGCCCCGAGGCCGATTACCGCGAGAGCTACTCACTGATCGAACGTCTGGTTCAAGGATGGCTACAGAAACTATGCTGAAACGCCCGATGCGCCCGGTGGCGCTTGCCGTCGCGCTGACGACTTTCCTGTCAGCCTGTGCAACCGCGCCCGGCAACTACCTCGACTCGTCGAACCTGAAGGACGAAGGCCGCCAGCAAGCGGCTGAAACCTATCCGGTTCATTACATCGACGCCAAAGTGGTGATGGACCAGCTGCAGAAAGCGCAGGTCGATCATCCGCTGCCGCCGGGACGTTATACCGATCCGTCGGAGTACGTGTACCGCGTCGGCCCGCAGGACATCCTCGGCGTGACCGTGTGGGACCACCCCGAGCTGACGACGCCGCAGGGCCAGTCGTTCTCGAGCGGCGGCAACACGACGCAGACGGTCGCGGGTGCGCTGCAGCAGCCGTATACGACCGCGCTGCCGGGCCAGGCCGATCCGTATGGCCAGACGGTCGCCGCCGACGGCACGATCTTCTTCCCGTTCGTCGGCCGCATCAAGGTGGCCGGCAAGACGGTCGCGCAGATCCGCGAGCAGATGGCGACCACGCTGTCGCGCTACGTGAAGAATCCGCAGCTCGACGTGCGCGTGCTGTCGTTCCGCAGCCAGAAGGTGCAGGTGACGGGCGAGGTGAAGCAGCCGGGCCCGCTCGCGGTGAGCGACGTGCCGCTGACGCTCGTCGACGCGATCTCGCGCTCGGGCGGCTCGACCAACGAGGCCGACCTGCAGCGCGTGCGCCTGACGCGCGACGGCAAGCTCTACACGCTCGACGCGAACGGCGTGCTCGATCGCGGCGAAGTGAAGCAGAACGTGATGCTGCAGCCGGGCGACATCGTCAACGTGCCGGACCGCAGCGACAGCCGCGTGTTCATCATGGGCGAGGTCAAGACGCCGGTCACGGTGCCGATGCTCAAGGGCCGCCTGACCATCGCCGACGCGCTGACCGCGGGCGGCGGCATCCTCGATACCGACGCGAACCCGCGCAAGATCTACGTGATGCGCGGGATGCGCGACAACCCGACGAAGCCTGAAGTGTTCCGTCTCGACATGACGCAGCCCGATGCGCTGATGCTGTCGAGCCGCTTCCCGCTTCAGCCGCTCGACGTGGTCTACGTCAGCACGGCCAGCTCGGTGCAGTTCAACCGTGTGCTGCAGCAGGTGCTGCCGACGATCCAGACGATCTTCTTCATGCGGCAAATCACGCGCTGATAGCCCGCCGGGGCGGCGCCTCCGCCCCGGCACCACTCAAGCGGGAACGAATGGTGAACACGCAAGCGAAACACTCCTACGCGGATCTGTCCGCGAAAACCGAGGAAGAGGACGTCGTCCTCGGCCAGCTGCTCCAGGTGATCATGGACGACATCTGGCTGCTGCTCGGCATCGCGGTGACGGTCGTGGCGCTCGCCGGCCTCTACTGCTACATCGCGAAGCCGGTCTACCAGGCCGACGTGCACGTGCGGGTCGAGGGCAACGACAACACGTCGCAGGCGCTCACGCAGACGCAGACGGGCGCGATGATCAACAGCGGCCCGCAGCAGGCGCCGACCGACGCGGAAATCGAGATCATCAAGAGCCGCGGCGTCGTCGCGCCGGTGGTCGAGCAGTTCAAGCTGAATTTCTCGGTCGTGCCGAAGACGCTGCCGGTGATCGGCAGCCTTGCCGCGCGCATCGCGACGCCGGGCGAACCGGCGCGGCCGTGGCTCGGCCTGAAGTCGTACGCCTGGGGCGGCGAAGTCGCCGACGTCGATTCGATCAACGTCGTGCCGGCACTTGAAGGCAAGAAGCTGACGCTGACGGCCGGCCCGAACGGCACCTATTCGATCGTCGACCAGAACGGCATGCGGCTGCTGTCGGGCCATGTCGGTGAATCGGCGCAGGGCGGCGGCGTGACGCTGCTCGTGTCGAAGCTCGTCGCGCGCCCCGGCACGCAGTTCACGGTGGTCCGCTACAACGATCTCGACGCGATCAGCGGCTTCCAGACCGGCATCCAGGTGACCGAGCAGGGCAAGCAGACGGGCGTCGTGCAGATCTCGCTCGAAGGCAAGGATCCGGACCAGACCGCCGCGATCGCGAATGCGCTCGCGCAGTCGTACCTGAACCAGCACGTGGTCGCGAAGCAGGCGGAAGCGACCAAGATGCTCGACTTCCTGAAGGGCGAGGAGCCGCGCCTGAAGGCCGACCTTGAACGCGCGGAAGCCGCGCTGACGCAGTACCAGCGCACGTCGGGCTCGATCAACGCGAGCGACGAGGCGAAGGTCTACCTCGAGGGCAGCGTGCAGTACGAGCAGCAGATCGCCGCACAGCGCCTGCAGCTCGCGTCGCTCGCGCAGCGTTTCACCGATTCGCACCCGATGGTGATCGCCGCGAAGCAGCAGCTCGCGGAGCTGCAGGGCGAGAAGGACAAGTTCAGCAACCGCTTCCGCAGCCTGCCGGCCACCGAAGTGAAGGCCGTCCAGCTGCAGCGTGACGCGAAGGTTGCCGAGGACATCTACGTGCTGCTGCTGAACCGCGTGCAGGAGCTGTCGGTGCAGAAGGCCGGCACGGGCGGCAACATCCACCTGATCGATTCGGCGCTGCGTCCGGGCGATCCGGTCAAGCCGAAGAAGGTGCTGATCCTGTCGGCTGCCGTGTTCCTCGGGATGATCCTCGGCACGGGCGTCGTGTTCCTGCGCCGCAACATGTTCCAGGGCATCGAGGATCCCGACCGCATCGAGCGCGCGTTCAACCTGCCGCTGTACGGGCTGGTGCCGCAAAGCGCCGAGCAGGTGAAGCTCGACGCGCAGGCCGAAAAGGGCGGCAGCCGTGCGCGGCCGATCCTCGCGAGCCTGCGTCCGAAGGATCTCAGCGTCGAGAGCCTGCGCAGCCTGCGCACCGCGATGCAGTTCGCGATGATGGATGCGAAGAATCGCGTGATCGTGCTGACGGGCCCGACGCCCGGCATCGGCAAGAGCTTCCTGACGGTCAACCTCGCGGTGCTGCTCGCGCATTCGGGCAAGCGCGTGCTGCTGATCGACGCCGACATGCGCCGCGGCCTGCTCGACCGCTACTTTGGCCTCACGTCGCAGCCGGGCCTGTCCGAGCTGCTGAGCGACCAGTCGGCGCTCGAGGACGCCGTGCGCGAGACGCCGGTGCAGGGCCTGTCGTTCATCTCGGCCGGCACGCGCCCGCCGAACCCGTCGGAGCTGCTGATGTCGACGCGCCTGCCGCAATACCTCGAAGGGCTCGGCAAGCGCTACGACGTCGTGCTGATCGATTCGCCGCCGGTGCTGGCGGTGACCGACGCGACGATCATCGGCCGCATGGCCGGCTCGACGTTCCTCGTGCTGCGCTCGGGCATGCATACCGAAGGCGAGATCGCCGACGCGATCAAGCGCCTGCGCACCGCGGGCGTCGATCTGGAAGGCGGGATCTTCAACGGCGTGCCGCCGAAGGCGCGCGGCTACGGCCGCGGCTATGCGGCCGTGCACGAATACCTGAGCGCCTGATCCGCATCGCACGTAACCGGCCGGGCAGCGAGCGTTGCCCGCCCGGCCGACAGGAGAACCAACGATGAAAATTTCCGTGCTCGTTCCGACCTATCGGCGTCCCGCCGACCTCGCGCGCTGCCTGCTGGCGCTGCAGCGGCAGCATCGGCTGCCCGACGAGGTGATCGTCGTCGCGCGCCCGGAGGATGACGCCACGCACGAACGGCTCGCCGATCCGGCGGTCGGCGGCGCGCTGCCGCTGCGCATCGTGCCGGTCGACGTGCCGGGCCAGGTCGCCGCGCTGAACAAGGGGCTCGACTCGGCGAACGGCGACATCGTCGCGATCACCGACGACGACGCTGCGCCGCACCCCGACTGGCTCGCGCGCGTCGAGTCGGCGTTCGAAGCCGATCCGCGCGTGGGCGCGGTCGGCGGGCGCGACTGGGTGCACGAGAAGGGCCGCGTGCTCGACGAATCGCGCGAGCTCGTCGGCCAGCTCACGCTGTCCGGCAAGATCGTCGGCAACCATCATCTCGGCGTCGGCGGCCTGCGCGAAGTCGACATGCTGAAAGGCGCGAACATGAGCTACCGCCGCGCCGCGATCGAGCGGCTGCGCTTCGACACGCGGCTGCGCGGGGCCGGTGCGCAGGTGCACAACGACATGGGTTTCAGCATGCACGTGCAGCGCGACGGCTGGAAGCTCGTCTACGACCCGGCGATCGCGGTCGATCATTTCCCGGCCGAGCGCTTCGACGACGACCGGCGCGATGCCGCGTCGCTGAATGCGATCAGCAACGGCGCGTACAACATGCACCTGATCCTGCGCGAGCATCTGCCGCCGGTCCGGCGCGAGATCGCGTGGTGGTGGTGGACGCTGGTCGGTACGCGCGTCTACCCGGGCCTCGCGCACGTGCTGCTGTCGCTGCATACGGCGAAGCGCGAGCGGATCCGCGAGCACTGGCGCGCGGTGCGCCGCGGCGCGCGCGACGCTCGCCGCGCCAACCTTGCCCCCCATCGTGCGGCGATGCCGCCGGTGACGTCTTGAACGCGCCGCGCGCGCAACGCCGCGCGGCCGAACCCGGAGGAGGGCTCGAATGACTGCAACCAAGGTCCACGTTCACCTGTTTTACGGCGCCGATCCGCGTACTTACCGGAAAGGCGAGAACATCGGCTGCCTGTACGGCTATCACCATGCCGAATCCGACGAATTCCGGCTGACCTATTCGCAGGACGGCGGTGAGAGCCGTGTCGCCAGCCTCGCGCGCCGCGCGCTGAAGGCGGCGCTCGGCTTCGACGTCGTGCATGCGTGGCGCAACCGCGCCGCGCTGCTGAACACCGACGTGATCTGGACGCACACGGAGCAGGAGCACCTGGCGGCCTCGCTGATCCTGAAGCTCGCCGGCGCACAGGGCAAGCGCCCGCTGCTGCTCGCGCAGAGCGTGTGGCTGTTCGACAAGTGGAACAGCTTCGGCGGCCCGCGCCGCTGGCTGTACCGCAAGCTGATCGCGCGCGCCGACGCGCTGACCACGCTGGCCCGCGACAACGCCGACCTGTGCCGCCGCTATCTCGGCCGCGACGCCGAGTTCGTCTACTACGGGCTGAACACGCAGGATTTCCCGATCACCGAGCCGCAGCAATGGCAACCGAACCGGCCGCTGCGGATCGCGGCGATCGGCAACGATCGCGATCGCGACTGGCGCACGTTCCTCGCCGCGTTCGGCGGCGACGAGCGCTACGACGTACGACTCGCGACGCGCCGCCGCGTGCCGCGCGAGTGGCATGCGCCGAACGTGAAGATCGGCTCGGCATCGGGGCTCGCGAAGCAGCACGAGCTGTACGCGTGGGCCGACGTGATCGTCGTGCCGCTGCGGCCGAACTTCCATGCGTCGGGCATCACCGTGATGCTCGAGGCGGCCGCCGTCGGCAAGCCGATGATCGTGTCGGACGTCGGCGGGCTCAGCGATTATTTCCCGCACGATACGGCCGCCTATGTGCCGGCGTTCGACGCGCAGGCGATGCGCCAGGCCGCCGATCGCTTCGTGGCCGATCCGGTCGCTGCGCTCGGCTGCGCGCAGGCTGCCGCCGCGTGCCTGCGCGATCGCGACCTGACCACGCAGGCGTTCGCCGAGCAGCACGTGCGGATCACGCGCGACATGCTGCGCCGGCGCCGGACGCCGGCAGCCGCGGGCCGGGCGATGCCGCTCGCGGATTCGCGCCCGTCGTCGCGGTGAGAGCGGATCGATGAGTACGATTACCGCCGAACGCGCACCGTCGCGCAAACGCAACTGGCTGCCCGAGCCGAAGCATTGGGTCGGGCAGGCCGGGCTGTGGACGTTCACGGCCGCGCTGATCGCCATTCACCAGGGCAAGGTACTGACGCTCGCGTTTCCGGTGCTGGCCATCGCGGTCGGCATCTGGCTGTATTTCAAGAGTCCGGCGCGCTACGTCGGCTTCATGTGGTGGGTATGGTTCCTGAGCCCGGAAGTGCGGCGTCTCGCCGACTGGTCGAAGGGCGCGTTCACGCCGACGAGCCTGATCCAGGTCGCGCCACTCGCGGTGACGATGATCGCCGGCCTAGGGCTGATCCGGCATTACCGCGTGCTCGCGCAGCGGCGCGGGATCCCGATCCTGCTGATGCTGTTCGGGCTCGCGTACGCGTACCTCGTCGGGATCGTGTCGAGCGGCGTGATGGCCGCGACCTACGACCTCGCGAACTGGGTGTACCCGGTGCTGATCGGCTTTCACATCATGGTCAATGCACGCGACTACCCCGAGTACCGCGACGTGCTGCTGTCGACGTTCATGTGGGGCATGCTCGTGATGGGCGTGTACGGCGTCGTGCAGTACTTCGTGATGCCGCAGTGGGACGTGCTGTGGATGATCGGTTCCGACATGGGCTCGCAGGGCGAGCCGGTGCCGTACGGCGTGCGCGTGTTCAGCACGATGAACTCGTCGGGGCCGTTCGCGTTCGCGATGATGGGCGCGCTGGTGTTCGTGCTCGCGGCGCCGCAGAAGATCCGCTGGTTCGCCGGGGCAGCCGGTTTCGTGTCGTTCGCGCTGTGTCTCGTGCGCTCGACATGGGGCGGCTGGGTGATCGCGCTCGCGATCCAGCTCGCGCAGTCGAACAACCGTGTGCGGATGCGGATCCTGATCAGCGGTGTCGTGCTGGTCGGGCTGTGCGTGCCGCTGCTGACCGTCGGGCCGGTGGCCGATCGGCTCGGCGCGCGTCTGCAGTCGATCACGAACCTGAAGGACGACCGCAGCTACGACGACCGCAACAAGTTCTACGCCACCTTCGCACAGACCGCGTTCACCGACGTCGCCGGCGAAGGGATGGGCGCGACGGGTGCATCCACGAAGCTGTCGAGCGACAGCGGCGAGCTCGGCAAGTACGGCAGCTTCGACAGCGGCGTGATGAACGTGCCGTTCGTGCTCGGCTGGCCCGGCACGCTGCTGTATCTCGCCGGCGTCGTGATGCTGTTCGGCCGCACGCTGCGCGCGGCGTTCAAGCTGCGCAAGGACAAATTCGTCGGTGCGTGCCTGAGCCTGTGCCTGTCGACCTTCGCGATGCTCGTGTTCACGAACTCGCTGATCGGCACGGGCGGCCTGCTGATGTTCACAGCCATTTTTTCGATTCTTTCCGCGGCGCACTGGCAAAAGGCACAACGCCTGCTGGGCGCCGCGCGTTTACGGGGAGGCGACCATTGAGAATCGCGATCGTCACGCACGTCGTGCGACATAACGACGGGCAGGGCCGCGTCAATTACGAAATCGCGCGCGCGGCGCTGGCCGAGAACTACGAGGTCACGCTGGTCGCGTCGCATGTCGCGCCCGAGCTGCTGGCCGACCCGCGCGTGCGCTGGGTGCCGGTGAAGGTCGGCGGCTTCTGGCCGTCGAATCTCGTCAAGCAGCAGGTGTTCGCGCTGAAGAGCGCGGCCTGGCTGCGCGCGCACCGCAGCGAATACGACGTGCTGCACGTGAACGGCTTCATTTCGTGGATCAAGGCCGACGTGAATACCGCGCACTTCGTGCATGGCGGCTGGTTCAAGAGTCCGTACTATCCGTTCGGGCCGACGAAGGGACTGTGGTCGGCTTACCAGTATGTCTATACGCGCGTGAACACCACGCTCGAACGCTGGGCGTACCGGCGTTCGCGCGCGATCACGGCCGTATCGCAGAAGGTGGCCGACGAGATCGCCGGGCTCGGCATCGACAGCCGCAAGATCAGCGTGATCTACAACGGCGTCGACGCCAGCGCGTTCGCGGGCGCACAGGCCGACCGTGCGGCGTTCAAGCTGCCGGACGATGCGTTCCTGCTGCTGTTCGTCGGCGACCTGCGCACGCCGCGCAAGAACCTCGGCACCGTGCTGAAGGCGCTGACGAAGCTGCCGGCGAACGTGCACCTGGCGGTGGCCGGCTACCTGCCGGGCAGCCCGTACCCGGAGGAAGCGCGCGCGCTCGGCATCGATTCGCGCGTGCATTTCCTCGGTCTCGTGAAAAACATGCCGACGCTGATGCGCTCGGTTGACGCCTACGTGTTCCCGTCGCGCTACGAAGCGATGAGCCTGTCGCTGCTCGAGGCGATGGCGGCCGGGCTGCCGGTCGTCACCGCGCGCACGGCGGGCGGCGCGGAAATCATCACGCGCGAGTGCGGGATCGTGCTGGAGGATCCGGACGATCCGGCGGCGCTCGCGCAGGCGATCGGCTCGCTCGCGGCGTCGCGCGACACCTGTCGCGCGATGGGCGAAGCCGCCCGCGAACTGATGACCCGTTTCGGCTGGGCGCACATGGGCGCCCAGTATGTCGCGCTCTACCGGCGCATCGGCCAACCCACGCAGCCGTCCGCCTTCGAGCGGGCGGAGCATGCAGTCACGCAGGAGCAAACGTGATGTCCCAATCTTCCCGGCCGATCAAATCGTTGCAAATCGGCATGCACTGGTTCCCCGAACGCGCGGGTGGCCTCGACCGGATGTACTACTCGCTCGTCGGCGCGCTGCCGGGCGCGGGCGTCGAGGTGCGCGGGCTCGTCGCCGGCTCGCCGAAGGTTGCCGACGACACGGACGGTGCGATCCAGGGCTTCGGCCCCGCATCGGAGTCGCTCGCGCGCCGGATGCTCGCCGCGCGGCGCGCGCTGCGCGAGGAGATCCGCAGCGAGCGGCCGGACGTGATCTCGTCGCACTTCGCGCTGTACACGTTCCCGGGCCTCGACGTCACCCGCGGGATTCCGCAGGTGTCGCACTTCCAGGGGCCGTGGGCCGACGAAAGCCAGGTCGAGGGCGCCGCGTCGCTCGGCCAGCGCGCGAAACGCTATCTCGAACAGGCCGTCTATACGCGTTCGTCGCGGCTGATCGTGCTGTCGCAGGCGTTCGGCCAGATCCTGACGAACCGCTACGGGATCGATCCGTCGCGTGTGCGGGTGATTCCCGGCTGCGTCGATACCGCGCAGTTCGATACGCCGCTCACACCGGCCGAGGCGCGGCACAAGCTGCAACTGCCGCAGGACCGGCCGATCGTGCTGGCCGTGCGCCGGCTCGTGCGGCGCATGGGGCTGGAGGACCTGATCGATGCGATCGGCCTGCTCAAGCACCGTCACCCGGACGTGCTGCTGCTGATCGCCGGCAAGGGCAAGATCGGCGAGGAACTGCAGCAGCGCATCGATGCGGCCGGGCTGCAGGACAACGTGAAGCTGCTCGGCTTCGTGCCCGACAACCATCTCGCGGCGCTGTACCGCGCGGCGACGGTCAGCGTCGTGCCGACGGTCGCGCTCGAAGGCTTCGGGCTGATCACCGTCGAATCGCTCGCGTCCGGCACGCCCGTGCTGGTCACGCCGGTCGGCGGGCTGCCGGAGGCGGTGGCCGGGCTGTCCGACGATCTCGTGCTGCCGTCCACGGGCGCGGATGCGATCGCGGAAGGGCTCGGTGGCGCGCTGTCGGGCGCGATCACGCTGCCCGACGAGGCTGCATGCAAGCGCTATGCACGTGATCATTTCGACAACGCGGTGATCGCGCGGCGCGTGGCCGGCGTGTACGAAGAGGCGATCCAGGCGGCAGGCTGAGTGCGCCGCGGCGCGCAGCCTGCGCGCCGAACCGAATGCCGAACCGGCGCGCGTGCGCGGCCGGTTCGCGTGCCGGCCGCCCGCGAAGGGCGTGCCGGCCTTCTCCATCCGATCGGCAGCGCCGGCACGCGTCACGCGCGCCTGAGCGTCGCGGCCCAGACGCCGAGCGCCGCCATGCTCACAACCGCGCCGAGCACGCAGACGCCCGTCCATCCGGCGCGCGCATACATCATCGTCGACGCAATCGCGCCGAGCCCGCTGCCGGCCGAATAGAACAGCATGTAGCAGCCGACGAGGCGCGCATGCGCATCGGGCCGCGCGCCGAGAATCATGCTCTGGTTGACGACGTGGACGGCCTGCCCACCGACATCGAGCAGCACGATGCCGACGATCAGCCATGCAATCGACGTATCGCCGAACGCGAGCGGCAGCCACGAGCACGCGAGCAGCGCGAGCGCGGCGCCCGTCGTCGCTTCGCCGCGCCCGCGATCCGCGAGCCGGCCCGCGCGGGCGGCCGCCGCCGCGCCCAGCGCGCCGACCAGGCCGAACGCACCGATCTGCGTATGCGACATCGCGTGCGGCGGTGCGCTCAGCGGCAGCACCAGCGCGCTCCAGAAGATGCTGAAGGCGGCGAACATCAGCAGCGCGATCGCGCCACGCACACGCAGCACGCGCTCATTGCGCAGCAGCGCCACCATCGATCGCAGCAGCGCCGCATAACCGATGCGTTCGCGGGGCCCGTTCTCGTTCGGCAATAACCGCGACAGCACGACGAGCATCACGATCGCGAGCGCCCCCGACACCAGATAGACGGCCCGCCAGCCCGCGATATCGGTGACGACGCCCGCCAGCGAGCGGGCGGCCAGCAACCCGACCACGACGCCGCCCTGTGCGGCGCCCACCACGCGCCCGCGTTCGCCGGCGCCCGCGAGCGCGGCCGAGCACGCGATCAGCCCTTGCGTCATCGCGGTGCCGAGCAGCCCGACCGCGACCATCCCCGCCAGCAGCGCGACGCGCGTCGATGATGCGGCGACACCGATGCAGGCCGCCGTCAGCAGCAGGAGTTGCACGGTGATCAGGCGCTTGCGGTTCAGCAGGTCGCCGAGCGGCACGACGAACAGCAGCGCGAGCGCGCAGCCGAGCTGCGTTGCGGTGATGACGCCGCCGACGGCCGCCTGCGACACGCCGAAATCCCGCGCGATCGAATCGAGCAGCGGCTGCGCGTAGTAGACGTTCGCGACACTGGCCGCGCAGCAGACGGCCAGCAACGCGACGCGCGCCGAGGACAGGCGGCCGCCGTCGGCCGGATGCGCAGCATGTGTCGGCACGTTCGATGCAACGGTGCCGGAATGACAGGAAGATTCCACGGGTTCCCTCGTGCAAAGTAGTTGCAAATTGAAATTGGTATGGAGTGTAGGAAAAGTAGTTTTAAAATGCAACCTGTTGTGTGGCGGGCGGTGGCTCGTGCACGGATGGCCGGCGTTGCCGCGAAGGCGGCCGGCAAGATTGCGGAGAGGAACATGGCCAGGCAGAAAAGTCTTGCGGATTCGCCGTGCCCGGTGGCGCGGGCGACCGATATCGTCGGCGATCGCTGGGCGTTGCTGATCGTGCGCGATGCGTTCGACGGCGTGCGCCGGTTCGGCGATTTCCGCGCGAGCCTCGGCGTCGCGAGCAACATCCTGTCCGACCGGCTGAAGATGCTGGTGGACGCCGGTGTGTTCGACGTCGTGCCGGCATCCGACGGCACCGCGTACCAGGAGTACGCGCTGACCAAAAAGGGTGAAGGGCTGTTTCCGGTGATCGTGATGTTGCGGCAGTGGGGCGAGGCGAACCTGTTCGCGCGCGGCGAGCCGCATTCGGTGCTGGTCGACCGCAGCACCGGGCGCGCCGTTCGCAAGCTCGCGCTGCGGCATGACGACGGCCGGCCTTTGAAGGCGGCGGAGACGGTCGTGAGAAAAGTCGGCGACGAAGCCGACGCGCCGCGGCGATAAGCGTCGTGCGCGACGGCTGCACCGTCCGCTAGACTGTCGCGATCGTCGTTGACCGGAGCCGCATCGCCATGTCCCACCCGCTGGATTCTGCCGGCTATCGGCAATTGCTCGACCTGCAGCGTCGTATCCACGACTACCGCGAGCGCGAGGGTGCCGAGGACGGGCGCGATCATGCCGATCCGGCGGAGCCGCTTTGGCAGACCGATTTCAACCATCTGACCGTCGCGCCGATGCGGGCCGGGCTGCATGTCCGGTACTTCGGCGGCGCGTGGGACGAACCGTTCGACTGGACGCTGCAATGCCTGGCAGAGCGAGACGTCGCGGATCTCGTGACCGACCTCGCGTTCAGCGGTGTGGACGAAGGCGCGAACGGCACGCGCGAATGGGATTTCGGTCCGCTGCTCGATTCGGGTGCGCACTTCCCGATGCTGCGCTCGCTGTATGTGCGGCCGACCGAGCCGGCCGATCACAACCAGTCGATGATCGTGCGCCGCGACCTGATCATGCAGGAGGGCGGCGAGATTGCCCGCTTTGCCGCGAAGGCGCCGTTTCTTACCGAGCTGACGGTGCCGAATGCACCCGACGCGCGTTTCTTCGACGTACCGCTTTCACATCTCGAGCGGCTGCGCATCGGCGGTGGCGACGACACGCAGCAGTTCATCGATCGTCTTGCGGACAGCGACAACCTGTCGTCGCTCGGCTGGCTGGATTTCTCCGAATCGACGGCGTTGCACTCGACGTGGAAGCGCGAGCGCGATGCCAACAGCGTGACGTCGTTCGCCGCCTACGAGCGCTTGCTGAAGAGCCGGGCCGGCCAGCGGCTCCACACGCTGACGCTGAGAAACACCTGTCTCGATCGGGAGGCGCTCGAAGCGCTGCAGGCACTGCATCCGCGGCTGTCGTTCATGGTGATCCAGGCCGGCAGCGGCGGCTATGTGAGTCACTTCAAGGGCAACGTGTTTCCGTGGCGTCACCTGATCCAGCGCGACCCCGGCGACGCATGACCGCACCCGTTCAGTCGGCCGCGGCCACCGCCTGATGCGCGGGCGATGCGCCGCGATGCGCATCGGGTCGCACCAGCGTCGCGAGCAGCGCGGCGGTGACGAGCAGCGCGACCGACACGCCCGTTTCGATCCGCAACCCGTCCACGACCTGCGCTGCGCCGCCACCGCCGGCGAGCGCGCCGAACGCGGCCACGCCCATCGCGCCGCCGGCCTGCCGCGCGGTATTCAGCACGGCCGACGCGATGCCGGCCCGCTCGGGCGCGACCGACGCGAGCACGGCGGTCGTCATTGCCGGCACCGCGAAACCCATGCCCGTCGGAATCAGCAGGAACGGCACGAGCAGGACGGCCAGCGGCGTCGACGCGTCGATGAAATGCAGCGACCCGTAGCCGAGCGCGGCGACGAGCGCACCGGCCAGCATCGGCGCCCGTGGGCCGTGGCGCGCCACGACGCGGCCGCTTGCGAGGTTCGACAGCAGGAAGCCACCCGTCAGCGGCAGGAACGCGAGGCCGGCCTGCAACGCCGATTCGCCGCGTGCGCGCTGCAGGTACAGCGCGAGCACGAACACGGTGCCGTAGTACGTGAGGTTCACGCAGATCCCGAACAGCACGGCCGCGCTGAACGTGCGATGGCGGAACAGCGACAGCGGCAGCATCGGCGTGGCCGTGCGCGCTTCCACCGCGACGAACGCGAGCGCGGCGAGTGCGGCCAGCGCGAAGCCACCGGCGACGACCGGATGCGTGAAGCCGAGCGGCCGCCATTCGATCACGGCACCGGTCAGCGCGGTCAGCATCGCGATCGCGATGAACTGGCCGCGCAGGTCGAGTGAGCGGATGGAACGGGCGGGCGCGGCCGGCGCTGCCGCTGCACGGCGCGCGGGGATCCATGCAAAGGCGGCCGCCAGCCCGGCCGCACACAGCGGCAGGTTCACGAGGAAGATGCCGCGCCAGCCCCACGCCGCGATCAGCAGGCCGCCGACCACCGGGCCGGCCGCGATCGAAATCGAGCCGGCCGCCGTCCACCCGCTCACGGCTCGCGCCCGCAGGTGCGGGTCGTGCCGGCATGCGTCGTTGAGCAGCGCGAGCGAATTGGGCAGCATCGCCGCGGCGCCGACGCCTTGCAGCGCGCGCGCCGCGATCAACATCGCGGGTGCGCTCGCGGCGCCGCACGCGAGTGATGCCAGCGCGAACAGCACGAGGCCGGCGATGTACAGGCGGCGTGCGCCGAAGCGGTCGCCGAGCGCGCCGCCCGACAGCATCAGTACCGCAAACGCGAGCGTGTACGCATCGACGACCCACTGCAGGCCGGCAACCGGCAAGTGCAGGTCGCCGGCGAGATGCGCGAGCGCGATGTTGACGATCGTCACGTCGAGCTGCGTGACGACGAAACCGGTGCTGACGGTCGCGACGACGCGGGCGAGCGCGGAAGGGAAGGCGGGGGTGGGGGCGGTCGTATCCATGTGTCAATCGTAGGACGCGACCGGCAGGCGATGTTTCAGCGGGACGTGAAGCGTCGAAACGCCGGATACGAAGCAGGGGGAGCGCAGCGGGAACGGAAAAGGCTGCGGCCGGGCCGGCGCGAATGCGATTGGCCGAAGAACCGTGCCGCTACGGGCATCGATGCGCGCTCAGCGCGGGCCGGCTGCTGCGTTCAATGCCGCTCGCCGCGCCAGCGTCCCGGCGCCACGCCGAAGCGCTTCGTGAACGCGTGCGTGAACGTGCTTTGATCCGCGAAACCGACCATCCCGGCGATATCGACGAGCGGATACCGGCCGTCCGCGAGCAGGATCACGGCCGCGTCGAGCCGGAGCCGCTGCAGGTAGCGGTGCGGCGTTTCGCCGAACGCTTCGACGAACAGTTGATGAAAGCGGCGCATCCCGTAGCCGCAGTGCGCGGCGAGATCGGCGATGCGCAGGGGCTCCGCAAGCCGTGCACGCAGCCAGCGGTCGATGCGCGCGAAATCGAGGCCCGAAGCGGGTGCGGCGATGGCGCGTTCGTCGAGCAGCGCGCCACACAGCCGCGCGGCGGCCTGCCACTGGAAACGGTGCGCGGCCGCGTGCTGCGCGTCGCCGGCGCTTGCGCCGAGTTGCGCGGCGGCCGCGGCGATCTGCGCGACCAGCGACGTCAGTGCCGGATCGATCGTCACGGCGCGCGCGCTGTCGAACAGCCGCTGCGGCACCGCGAGCGAGGCGAGGGGAAGGTTGAGCACGAGCTGGCGGTTCTCGCCCAGGCCCGCGTAATCGTGGCGCGCGCCGGCCGGAACCAGCCACGCGCCGTGCCGGTCGAGACGCTGGCTGACGCCGTCCACCGCCATCACCATCGCACCGTCGATGCCGAGCACGATCTGGTGAAAGTCGTGCACGTCCGACGCTTCGAGCGTGTCGTAGCGTTGCAGTGCGACGGTGGGGGACGGAAGGTGTGCCATGGGGCAGGGCGTCAGCAGGCGGCTCGAATACCGTGTCAGATGTCGAGCAGTTCGACTTCGAACACGAGCGTGGCATTCGGCGGAATCACGCCGCCTGCGCCGCGCGGGCCGTAGCCGAGTTGCGGCGGGATCGTCAGGCGACGCACGCCGCCGACCTTCATGCCCTGCACGCCTTCGTCCCAGCCCTTGATGACCATGCCGCCGCCGAGCACGAACGCGAACGGGTCGTTGCGATCCTTGCTCGAGTCGAATTTCTGACCGTCGGTCAGCCAGCCCGTGTAGTGGACGCTGACGGTCTGGCCGGCTTGCGCTACGTCGCCGGTGCCTTCGGTCAGGTCTTCGTATTTGAGGCCCGATTCGGTCGTGATGACAGACATGACTTCTCCTGAAAAAGGATGGGTAAAACCGCTATTGTAGGCGAGCGCGCAGCGGGCCGCCGCTCATGGCTTTCGGCCGATCGCGCGCGTGTCGCGGACGGCGCCGGGCACCCACGGCCGCGGTCGCCCGAAATGCAAATGGAACGCCTGTTTGAATTTTTCCCGAGCCTCGCGACAGCGGTTGCACCGTACGCGTGCGACGCGTGTATGAATCGGTGCTACCGGGGTGCCCGGCAGCGTGCCGTGCGGCGCCGCCGATTTCCGTGAAACGCCCGCCACTCGGAGCTTTCGGGCCATCTGCATGACACGGCAGCGAGCCGCGCATATCGCTCCCGAGCCACTGCGCGCGTTCGAATCCCGCCTCGTCCGGACGCCGTTCGAGCGCCGTTTTTTCCGCCTTTTCGACCGTGCCCTGTTTGGAAGCGCGCATCTACCGCGCGGCTTGCGTGCGCCGCCGCGGGCGGCCTATCTTTACAGCTGTCGATGTCAAGATTTTGGCGGTGCGTGACGCGCCGCCCGAGCCCGCGCCGGCGGCGTCGGACGATGCGCCGGGCCGCTCCGGAACCAGGAGAACGATGAACATGAAGTCAGCCGCTTCCGCCACCGCAGCCGGGATCATGCCGGTGCGCCGCGACCTGCGCTTCGACCTGCCGGTCGAACGCGCGAAGGACTGGCATGGCCTCGGGTCGCACGTGACCCATTTCTTCAACGCGCTGTCGCTGCTGTTCCCGGCCGGCGAGCGTTTCTTCATGGATTCGGTGCGCAACTACCGCGACCGGATCGACGATCCCGTGCTGAAGCAGCAGGTGCTCGGCTTCATCGGCCAGGAGGCGATGCACACGCGCGAGCACGTCGAGTACAACGAGCTGATGCAGGCGAACCACCTGCCCGCGCGCAAGCTCGACAAGCGCGTGTGGACGGTGCTCGGCTACATGAAGCGCAAGCTGCCGCATTCGGTGCAGCTCGCGCATACGGTCGCGGCGGAGCACTACACGGCGATGCTCGCCGACTGGCTGCTGCGTGACCCGACGCGCCTCGACGGCTCGGTCGAGGGCTACCGCCAGATGTGGATCTGGCACGCGCTCGAGGAAACCGAGCACAAGGCCGTGTCGTTCGACGTATGGAATGCCGCGATGGAACCGGGGCTGCGCCGTTACCTGATCCGCATCGGCGTGTATCTGCTGACGACGCTGACGTTCTGGCCGACCGTGTTCCTGATGCACGCGACGCTGCTGTGGCGCGATCGCGGCGCCGGCCATCACGTGCGCGGCATGCTGCGGATGATCGCGTTCCTGTACGGGCCGCGCCGCGGGCTGTTCCCGCGCATCGCCGGCGAATGGCTGAGCTTCTTCCGGCCGGGCTTCCATCCGTGGGACCACGACAATCACCACCATCTGGCGCGCGTCGACGCGCTCGCGGCCACCTATGGCGAACAGGGCGGCACGCCGGCCGGCCGCGGCCGCGCGAACGCGCCGGCGCCGCTCGCATCGGGCCGCTGAGGCCGCCGCTGCGCCAGCATGCACGGCATCGGGCCGCGCATGTTGCGTGCGTGCATCAGCCGCGTTCCTCTGACGATTGACCGAAATCAATTCGCACCGGCTGCACGGGCGCCTGGCGGGCCCGTCGATCCGTTGCGCACGCATGCGCGGGTGAGCCGATCCGGCGTGCGCCGCATCGCCCGCGAGTGCCACGCGCCAGCACCGGCGCGGCTGTGCGCGCCGCGCAGCCGCCCGTTCAGGGTTCTCGCCGCATACGCCACCGGGATAACACCCATCTAGCCGCGCGCCGGCCGCATCGTTATACCGTTCATGACAATGTCCACCTCACGCGCGATTCATGCACGGGGGGATTTTATTCGGACGGAAATGCGGCCAATATGTCGGTTCGATCGAGGTCCGTCGCGCGCGACGGCGAGCCGGCGCGATACCAACGCCAAGCGGGGAACAACGATGGTTGCTAGGTCACCTGACGCAAACGGGCAAGCGGTGTCCGAGATGACGCATGTGTCCGTCACCGCGCCCGAAGACGGACGCAAGCTGTTCGTGATCATGCGTTCGCCCGATGAGCCGTTGCTTGCGCAACTGCGCGGGCTCGGCTGGGAAATCTCCGTCGCGAAGACGGCCGGCGCCGCGCAGAACATGACATCCGGCGTGAGCGTTGCCGCCGGCCTGGTCGATTTCACCGGGTTCACGTCGCGCGACTATCCCGCGCTGAAGGCGTGCCTGAGCCAGCCGTCGATCGGCTGGATTTCCATCGCGCAGGCCGGCATCACGATCACGCCCGCGGTGCGCGAGCTGATCCGCAGCTATTGCTTCGATTACGTGACCCTTCCGTTGCCCTACGAATGGATTTCGCACGTGCTCGGGCATGCGCGCGGGATGGCCGCGCTCGATCGCGTCGACGGCGCGGCCTATGCGGCGTCGATCGGCGAACACGGGATGATCGGCAACTGCGAGGCGATGCAGCAGCTGTTCAGCACGATCCGCAAGGTCGCGAAGACCGACGCGAGCGTGTTCATCTCGGGCGAGTCGGGCACCGGCAAGGAGCTGACGGCGCTGGCGATTCACGAGCGCTCCGGCCGCGGCAAGGGGCCGTTCGTCGCGATCAATTGCGGCGCGATTCCGCATCACCTGCTGCAGTCGGAATTGTTCGGCTACGAGCGCGGTGCGTTCACCGGCGCGAACCAGCGGCGCGCGGGCCGGATCGAATCGGCGAACGGCGGCACGCTGTTTCTCGACGAAATCGGCGACATGCCGGTCGAAAGCCAGGCGAGCCTGCTGCGATTCCTGCAGGAAGGGAAGATCGAGCGGCTCGGCGGGCAGGAATCGATTCCGGTCGATGTGCGGATCATCTCGGCTACCCACGTGGATCTCGACGGCGCGGTCGAGGGCGGGCGCTTCCGCGCGGACCTTTATCACCGCCTGTGCGTGCTGCGCATCCACGAGCCGCCGCTGCGCGCGCGCGGCAAGGACATCGACATCCTCGCGCACTACGTGCTGCAGAAATTCAAGTCCGACAGCGGCCGCAAGATCAGCGGCTTCACGTCGGCCGCGCTCGATGCGATGCGCCGCTACGAGTGGCCCGGCAACGTGCGCGAGTTGATCAACCGCGTGCGGCGCGCGATCGTGATGGCCGAGAGCCGGCTGCTGACGCCGCACGATCTTGGGCTCGACACACCGGGCGAAACCGAGCCGGTGACGCTCGAACAGGCACGGGCGCTCGCCGAGCGCACCGCGATCGAGAATGCGCTGCTGCGCAACGATCACCGCATCAACAAGGCCGCGGCCGAACTCGGCATTTCACGCGTGACGCTCTACCGGATGATGATCGAGCACGGGCTGAACGATCACGACAACAACGGCGGGAACGGCGACAACGGCGGTCACGACGGCACGCCGTCCGGCGACGCGGGGCATCAGCGGGTCGGCTGAGCGGCGCACGTGCGGCGCGTGAACCGGCTCAGCGATAGGTCCAGAGCCGGTGCAGCACGAACGTGACGGGCGGCACGCACAGCACGACCGCGACGATGCTCCACGCGCGGGCGAGGCCGAGCGTCTCGGTGCCGTGCGCCAGCAGCATCGTCATGCCGAGGCCGGCCATCGCGACGGCGAGAAAGCGCACGAAGTTGCCCCACGTCACGGGCGACGAAAAACTCCACAGCGTGTTGGCGAGATACGAGAACGCGGTCGAGCAGGTGAATGCGACCGCGTTCGCGCTCACGGGCGTCGCGTCGAATAGCGCGAACATCGCGGTCGCGATCAGCGCATGCAGCGCGGTCGAACCGACGCCCGACACCCCGAAGCGAATCAGCCTGGCGCGTTCGGCGGTATGGAGGGGGCGGATCATCGGGCGCGGTCGTTCGGGCGGCGTGGTGGCGTGTGGAGCGGTATCACGGGGTGCCGCATGCGCCGGCAACAGGTGCCGACGCAAACATGACGCGCGCCGGTTTCGCAGTATAGCCATGCGGTCGGCCAACCCGGCACCGGCCGATGGATGCGCGGACAACCCGCGGCTCGCGTACCGCCGACGGCATGTAAAGCGCATGAAACATTTCGCCTCGGCAGCCCGGCCAATTTGCTCGGCAAATCGGGGTGAACGGCCGGCTGCCTATCGGTAAAAATGCCGCGCTGCATTGTTCAGCCTTATCCGGCAAGGCCGGGCCGCCGCGCGGCCGATGCATGCCGCGCGCCGCGTGTTTCAGTTTCGTAACTTCCCGCCTTCCGCACCCGTTCCGGCCGCCACGCTGCCCGGTCAAACCCTTGTCCGGACGGGCTCGCGCGAAGCTGGCCCGCTCCTTGCGAAAGTGGGCGTGCGAAAGGTGACGATGCACGGTCCGTCCGGTTCGGCAGCGAACCCTGTCAGTACCGGTGAGGACACAGTCCGCGGGGATGCGGCGGCGGAGCGCGGCACGACAGCCGCGTTCCGGCGAGCACGGAGCGTCGTCGCCTGATCGTCGGAGCACCGGCTTCGTCCGGTTGCTGGAACAACCATCAGACTGATACGGGGAAGAAAAATGATCGATCGCCACACGCCGCGGCCGGCAGGCCGCGATCGCAGTGATTCGGAGCATCGCCGGTCGAACGTCGTTCTCGCAGCCGGCCGGCATGCATCGACAGGCCATCTCTCCGCGCCCGGTGCGAGGCGGATCCGGCTGATTGCCGGTCATCCGCGCCGGGTCGGCACTTTCCTGCACGCGAACCCGATACGCAAGGGCATGTGCGCACGGGCGCCGGTACCTCGACGCCCGATCTTCGCCTATTGACTGAAGCTGCACGATATTCGTTCACGTCGGGCATTGCCCACGCGAACGATCGATCTGCAATCCGAATGAAATGCGCAGCGTCGTGCCGCACGGACGACGGATGATGCATGCGATGTGACGGCAAACGGCATCATGCGCTCGCCGTCCGGTTGTGAGGGGAGGGGCGGTCGGACGCGCGCGACGGGAGTGGCGCCCGTACGCGCGCGACGCCGTTTCAGCCGCCGTAGATGTCGAAGTCGAAGTACTTCGACGCGAGCCGCTTGTAGGTACCGTCCTTGACCATGTCGAGGATGGCGCCGTCGATCTTCGCCTTCAGGTCGGTGTCCTCCTTGCGCAGCCCGATGCCGGCGCCGATGCCGAGCACCTTGTCGTCGACGAGCTCGGGGCCGACGAACGTGTAGTTCGCGCCGCGCGACGATTTCAGGAACCCGATGGCCGCCTGCACTTCATCCTGCAGCGCTGCGTCGAGGCGGCCCGAGGTCAGGTCCGCGTACACGCCATCCTGGTTCTGGTACGACACGACGTTCGCGCCTTGCTTGCCCCAGTACGCCTTCGCGTACGTTTCCTGCGTCGTGCCCTGTTCGACGCCGATCGATTTGCCCTTCAGCGATTCGGCCGTCGGCAGCAGCGGCGAGCCCTTCTTCACGACGAGCCGCGTCGGCTGGTTGTAGATCTTCGTCGTGAAGCCGATCTGCTGCGCGCGCTGCGGCGTGATCGACATCGACGACAGCACCGCGTCGAACTTCTTCGCCTTCAGCGCCGGAATCATCCCGTCGAAATCGTTCTCGAGCCACACGCACTTCGCCTTCAGGCGCGCGCAGATCTCGTTGCCGAGGTCGATGTCGAAGCCGACGAGCTTGCCGTCGGGTGCCTTCGACTCGAACGGCGCGTAGCTGGCGTCGGTGCCGAAGCGGATCGTGGTCCAGTCCTTCGCGACGGCGGGGCCTGCGGATACCGCGAGCAGGGCGATCGAAACAGCGGCAATCAGTCTCTTCATGGTGCGTTCCTTGGCGGGTGCTTCCGGGTTCTGTGCGACACGGTTTCACGGACACGAACCGCGTCTGCGCGCGGTGTCCGCACGGCCATTAACGCAGAAAATAAAATCAGAGTCCAGAATGGACAAAAAATATCGTTTCGTCGGATGGGCGGACCGATCGGCGGGTCTCGACCCTTGCAAAAATACGAAAATGGACTAATCTTGTTAGTAAATTCGTTTCGAGACTAACGGTCATGTCACAGCCCGCCTATGAATCGCACTCCGCCCCGCCGCAGGCCTCGGTCGCGCAGATGTCGGCGGCCGGCCTCCGTGCGTTTTTCAACATCGCACGCGACTGGGAACTGACGATCGACGAGCAGATCGTGCTGCTCGGGTCGCCCGGCCGTTCGACATTCTTCAAGTGGAAGGCCACGCCGGAATCGGCGCGGCTGCCGCGCGATACGCTCGAGCGCCTGTCGCTGCTGCTCGGCATCTACAAGGCGCTGCAGATCCTGCTGCCGCAGCCGGCCGCGGCCGATGCGTGGGTCAAGCGGCCCAACGACGCGGCGCCGTTCGGCGGCAAGCGCGCACTCGACCGGATGCTTGCCGGCAACGTCGGCGATCTGGTCGCCGTCCGGCAATATCTCGACGCGATGCGAGGTGGCTGGGCGTGACAATGCCGATCCAAGCACAACAATGGCCCACGACGGCGGTCGACTGGGCGCCAGCCTATCGCGTGATCCCCACTCGTTTTCCGGCGATCAACCTGTTCGACCGCGTGGCCTCGGCGGACGATTTCGACGCGCTTTACGCGCTCGAATCGCTGACCAACGACCGCATCCGCAATGAAGTCGGCGCACTCGATCTCGTGCCGCCCGCCGAGCGCCGCTACGGGCAGGGCTGGGGGCCGATCATGGCCGCGTTCACGCACCTGAATCCGCAGGGCAGCCGCTTTTCCGACGGTAGCTATGGCGTGTTCTACTGCGCGCGTTCGCGCGATACGGCGATCGCCGAAACGCGGTATCACAGCGCGCTGTTCCTGGAAGCGACGAAGGAGCCGCCGATGCGCCAGCAGATGCGGCTCTATACGGTGATCGCACAAGGCGACGTGGCCGACCTACGCGCGTGGCCGAAACGCGATCCGGCGTTGCTGCACCCGCTCGATTACAGCGCCGGGCAGGCGCTCGGCCGCGCGGTGCGCAATGCGGGCGGCGCGGGGATCGTCTATCCGTCGGTGCGCGACCCGCGCGGCGAGTGCCTGGCGGCGTTCCGCACCGCGCTGCTGCGCGACTGCCATCACGCGGCCTACCTCGAATACAACTGGAACGGCTCGGCCGTCGATGCGGTGTTCGAGCTGAACCAGGTCGGCTAGCGCGCGCTTGCGGGCATCAAGGCATCAAGGCATCAAGGCAGCGGCCAGTCGCCCGCGTGGCGTTCGCGCGCTTCGGCCTGCGTCATCGACCAGGTGCGTCCGGTGCGCGGCTCGGCGAGCGTGAGCCGCCCGGCCGGCGCGAACGCGCCCGTGTCGATGAACCACTGCGCGCCGATCCGCTGCGGCGCGCGCACCGGCGTGTGCCCGGTGCAGGTCAGCGACAGCCCGGCCTGCCGCGCCGGATCGGCGAGCCCCTGGACGAGATCGCGGCCCCAGATCAGCCGCTCGCGCACGTCGTGCGCATAGCTGCCGGTGTCGAGATCGGCGTCCGAGCCGAAGAATTCCGCATGCAGCACGTTGAAGCGCCCGGGGCCGTCGCCGATCACGCGCACCAGCGGCAGCGCGTCGACGCGCGCTGCATGTGCGTGCAGCCGTTCCGGCGGCAGGTCGGCGCCCCAGTCGCCGCCGATCCCGCGCCACGCGTCGGGCGACAGCTTGCCGCGCGCCACGAGGCTCATCACTTCCTCGTGATTGCCGCGCACCACGTGGCACCACGGGCGGTCGAGCAGGTCGAGCGTGGTTTCGGAGGCAGGGCCGCGGTCGACGAGGTCGCCGACCGAGAACAGGCGGTCGCGGGCCGGATCGAAGCGGGTGTCGTGCAGCAGCGCGCGCAGCACATCCACGCAGCCGTGCAGGTCGCCGACGACGAAGTCGCGGCCGACCGTGTTCGCCGGATGGTGGCAGAGGGGGGCGGTGGCAGTCATCCCATTATCTTAGGCGCTCGTGCCCATCGCCACGTCACGATGGAATGACGATAATCGGGGCAGTACCCGCCGGTGCGGCGCAGCGGGCGATCCCGCACGCCGGCCGAAACCTTTCCATCCGCTTTCGGAATCACACGATGACGCTCTATCCGCAGGTATTACGCAACCGGCCGCGCATGGTCGCGGCGTTCGTCGCCGGCGTGCTGTGCGCGCTGCTGCTGCCGTTTCAGCTGCGTCCGACCGTGCGTGCGCTGATCGGCTGGGATTGTGCGATCTGGCTGTATCTCGTGCTGATGTGGGTGCGCATGGTCACCGCGCACCATCACAAGGTGCGCGAAGTCGCGATCCGCGAGGATGAAAACGCGACGACCGTGCTGACCGTCGTGTGTCTCGCGACCGTCGCGAGCGTTGCCGCGATCGCGATCGAGCTCGCGACCGCCAAGAGCGTGGGCTTCAGCGCGGGGCTCAGCCACTACGCGATCACGGCCGCGACGCTGTTCGGCGCGTGGTTCCTGATCCCGACGATCTTCACGCTGCACTATGCGCGGCTCTATTACGGCTCGCCGAGCGGCGATCGCGCGCTGCGCTTCCCGGACCAGAACCCCGAACCCGATTACTGGGATTTCCTGTATTTCGCGTTCACGATCGCGGTCGCGTCGCAGACGGCCGACGTGTCGATGACGAACCGCTCCGCACGGCGCTCGGTGCTCGCGCAGTCGATCCTGTCGTTCTACTTCAACATGGCCGTGCTCGGGCTGTCGATCAACGTCGCGGCGGGCCTGCTGAGCTGACGCAGGCCGAGGTCATCCACAGCGTTACTTGAGCAGGTCGTACGGGCCGCCGCGCTCCAGCGCCCGCTGGTACGCGGGCCGCGCGTGGATCGCGTCGAGGAAGCGCGCGATCGCGGGATACCGGCTGCCGCCCCCGCGCGCGGTCGCGGCTTCGAGCGGAAAGCTCATCTGGATGTCGGCTGCGCTGAAGCGATCGCCAACGAACCAGCCGGTGCGGCTCAACGTGTCGTCGAGATAGCCGAGATGCAGGGCGATCTGCGGATCGACGAAGCTCGACTGCAGCGTGTCCGCGATCTTGCGCGAGATCGGCCGGGCGAAGAACGGCATCGGCGCATGCGCGATCCGCAGCGCGACGAGCTTGAGCAGCAGCGGCGGCATCGCCGACCCTTCCGCGTAGTGCAGCCAGTACGTGTAGTCATGCCGCTCGGGCGTGCCGGGCGGCGGCGCCAGGCGCCCGTTGCCGTAGCGTTCGACCAGGTATTCGATGATCGCGCCCGATTCGGCGTACGTGCGGCCGTCGTCGGTGACGACCGGCGACTTGCCGAGCGGATGGATCGCGCGCAACTCGGGCGGCGCGAGCATCGTTTTCGGATCGCGTGCGTAGCGCACGATCTCGTACGGCACATCCAGTTCTTCGAGCAGCCAGAGCACGCGCTGCGAGCGCGAGTTGTTCAGGTGATGGACGGTGAGCATGTCGACGCCGGAAGTGGGGGCGGGAACGACATCATACCCAGCGCGCGTGGCGCGTACGAGAAACGCATCGCGCGCCGCGACGAGCTGCGCCTGGCCGATCGCGCCTAGCCGACCGCGCCTGGCCGGCCGCCCCGCTTCATCATGCGCGCCGCACCGCGATCCACGCGCCCCAGAACAGGCTCGCGAAAAAGCGCAGCGGCGCATCGAAACCCGCATCGCGCAGCAGGCCGAACACGGCGTCCTCCGACGCGGGCGGATCGGCGCCCTGCAGGATCTTCGCGAGTTGCGCGCGCACCGCGTCGGGCGTCGCGCCTTTCATGCGCCAGCGCTGCTGCCATGCGTCGAGCAGGCGAGGGTGGTCCGCGTAGCGGCGATGGTTGCCGGCGAGCACGAGCGGCGCGCCGGGTTTCAGGCGTCGCGCGATCGCGTGCAGCAGCGCCGCCTTCGCTTCGTCGCCGGGGACGTGATGCAGCACGCCGATCAGCGTCGCGCCGTCGAACGCGGGCGTATCGGGCAACGCATCGACGCCGTCTTCGACGAACGCCGTGCGTGTGCCGCAGCCCGCGGCCTCGACGTTCGAGCGCGCCAGCGCGAGCATCGGCGCGGACGGGTCGACGGCCGTGAACCGCCAGCCCGGCTCGAGTGCGGCCGCCACGCAGATTTCCTGCCCGGTGCCGCCCGCGCCGGCAACGAGGATCCGCGCCTCGGGTGCAGCGATTGCCGATGCGAGCACGCACGCGGTGAGCTCGTGGCACGCATCGTAGCCGGCGAGCGCGATACGGGATTGCTCGGCGTATTCGTGCGCGCGTGCCGGATCGAATTTGGCGGCGCTGGCGGGAAGCGACATGGCGGGTTCCTCGGGTCGGGCGCGGACGACGCGTCCGCGAGCATGGCGCAGAGCGTAAGCGTGCGCGACCGCTGCAACAAGGCGAGCAGTCATTCCGGTATGGCGGCTACCCGACTCGTCGGGACCTGCATGCGTGCGGGTTTTCCCGGGGTCGATTCGTATTTAAAAATGTCCGGGAGCGATGCATCGCGGTGGCGAAACCGGCGCATACTCGGTTCTCTCCCCCCGCCTGGCCGTCGCTTGCCGGGCCCCGATGCGCCGCGCCCCGCTGGCGCGGCCATGCCGCTCGGTACGCACGAGGAGCGCATGATGTCCGATTGTCCGCACGATCCGTATGCGCAGCACTACATTCACTGCTTGCCGTTTGGCGCCCAGCCCTGTGGCGCGCTTGGCGTGTCGCCGCGCACGCATTTTCGCGTGTGGGCGCCGGGCCGCACGCAGGTCCAGCTCGAACTCGATACCGGCTTCGGCCCGTTGCTCGTCCCGATGACGGCGGCCGGCACGAACTGGTTCGAAGTCTTTGCCGATTGTGGTGCGGGTGCGCTTTACCGCTATCGCCTCGACGATGCGGTATCGATTCCCGATCCCGCGTCGCGCTCGCAACCCGAAGGGCTCAACGGCCCGAGCCAGGTCGTCGATCCGCGCGCGTTTACGTGGCGCAACACGTTCTGGCACGGGCGCGCGTGGGAAGACATCGCGCTCTATGCGATTCGTCCGCACGCGGTGGGCGGCTTCGACGGCGTGCGCCGGCGCTTGCCGCAACTCGCGCGCCTCGGCGTGACCGCGCTGGAGCTGCTCGCGTCGCCGCACGACAGCCTGCCGTTCGCGCCGCTCGCGGCGGAAGGCGGCCCCGACGCGCTGAAGGCGCTGATCGACGACGCGCACGGCTACGGTCTCGCAGTGCTGCTGGAGCTCGACTATGCGCGCTTCGGCAGCGGCACCGATGCGCTGCGTCACTACGCAGCACCGTTCTTCCATACGCGCGACGATCCGCTGCAGGCGCCGCCGCTCGCGCTCGATCATCCGGAAGTCTGCGATTTCTTCTGCGACAACGCGCTGTACTGGATCGACGAGTACCGTTGCGACGGGCTGCGGCTGCGCGAAGCCGACCGGATCGGCGTGTCGTGGCTGCGCGAGATCGCGGACCGCGTGCGCGCGGCCGTGCCGGCCGACCGGCTGATCCATCTCGTACTCGGCAGCGAGCGGCATCCGGCGCATCTTGCCGATACCCATTTCGATGCGCAGTGGAACGGGTGCGGCGAACGTGCGCTGCACCGGCTGACGGGGCGCGATCCGTCGGCCCACGAAGGCATTTCCACGCACCAGTCGATCCACACGCTTGCCCGCGCGCTGACCGCGGCCGGGGCCGCATTCCAGCCGGCCGGGTCGGGAGAAGGCATGGCTGCCGACAGCGGGCTGTCGTTGACGTCGCTGGTGCTGTCCGATGGCGCGTGGCGCGACAGCGGGCAGGGCGACCACGGGCAGGAGGCCGGTCTGGCCGCACTTGCGCTGTCGCTGCTCACGCCGCAGATTCCGTTGATCTTCGATGAAACCGCGCGCGATGCCGATCGCGCGCATTTCGTGCAGTCGGCGCTCGCGGTGCGCGCGAAGTTGATCGCGCCGCGATTGTCCGATTGCCGGCCGCAGGAGGCGCATGCGCTGAAGTCGGACGGCGATGGCGATGCCGACGCGCTGCTCGCATCGTGGCGGCTCGCCGACGACGAGACGCTGACGATCGCGTTGAACCTGTCGCCCGAGGCGGTACCGTTCGACGCACCGAGAGGGCGAGTCGTGTTCGAGACGCCGGCGCGTGCGCGCGACCGGGTCGATGAAGGGGTGTTGCCGCCGTATGCGCTCGTCGCGTGGCTGACGGGTGACGTCAACCGGTATGCGCTCACGCACGATGCGCGTCGCATCGACGACGGCATGTGGCGCGGAATGCGTCCGAACCTGAACGCATGACGATTTGAGCGAGTAAAAGAATCTGAGAGGCCGGGCGCATTCGCGCCCGGCTGCACTGCAGGAAATTCCCGAATTACCAGAACCCGCGTATGCCCGCGATGCCGTATGCGCCGTGGTGGCGTGCATCGTCGAGGTGGGTGCGCGTCATTCCGCCGAGTGCGAAGACGGGCATTGCGGCCTCGGCAGCCAGCGCGCCGAACTGTGCCCAGCCGAGCGTCGGTGCACCGGGATGGCTGAGCGTCGGCAACACGGGCGACAGCGTGACGAAATCCGCCCCCGCGCGCGCGGCCAGCAGCAGGTCGTCGCGCGTGTGGCAGGCGGCGGATACCCATCTTCCGGCCGGCAACGGCCGCTGCGCGGCGGCGCGCAAGGCGGTGCCGTCGAGATGCCAGCCGGCGCCGTCGAGCCGTATCACGCCGGCCGCATCGATCGGCCCGTTCAGCATCAGGTGCGCGCCGGCCGCGTTGCAGCGCGCGAGCGCCTCGGCGGCGAGTCGCGCAAACGCGGCTGCATCGAGCGATTTCACGCGCAGTTGCACGAGCGTCTCGCCGCGCGCGAGCACGGCCGACAGCCGGTCGAGGAACGCCGCGCCATCGGCTGCCGACGCGGACGCCGGCTCCGGCGTGATCACGTAGCAGCGCGGCAGCGTGGCGTTCATCGCGTGCCGCGAAGCGCGGCCGTCATTCGTCGGCCTCTTTCGCGATCTTCGGGTAGACGCGCACGAGCACGATGCGCGGCCCGTTCATCTTCTTCACAACGACGTCGAAACGGTCGAACGACACGCGCTGCCCTTCGGTCGGCAGGTCGCTGAGCGCCTGGATCACGAGGCCGCCGACCGATTCCGCGCGGCCTTCGTCGATGTCGATGCCGAGTGCCTGTTCGAGCGATACGACGGGCAGGCTGCCCTTGCCCATCAGCGTGCCGTCGTCGAGGCGGCTCCAGTCGGCGTCGCCCTGGCGGAACTCGTCGTGGATCTGGCCGACCAGCGCGCCGAGCAGGTTGTCGAGTGTCAGGAAGCCGATCGGCTTCTCGCCCTTGTTGCCGACCAGCGCGAAGTGCGGCGCGCCCTTGCGGAAGCGGCGGAACAGGTCGAGTGCCGGCGTGTCGGGCTTCACGTACTGCACGGGGCGTACGTAATCCGACAGGTCTTCGAGTGCTGCGCCGGCATGACGCGCGAGCAGCAGGTCCTTCAGGTGGATCAGCCCGCTCACCTGTTCGCGCGACGCATCCTCGAACAGCGGATAGCGGCTGAAGCGGTGACGCGCGACGATTTCCATGTTGTCGGGCAGCGGCAGGTCGCGGCGCAGGCCGATCATTTCATGGGCCGGCCGCATCAGGTCCGACACCGTCATCGACGAAAAATCGAGCGAATGCGCGAGCGTGTTCCACTCGTCGTTGCTGTACGTGCCGCGCGCCGGCTGGGCCGGATTGCCGGCCGTGCTGCGGCGGCTGCGCAGGATCAGCTTCAGCTCGTCGGTCGAGTAATGGGCGTCGCCGCCGTGGTCGGCGGACAACCCCGCGAGCCGCAGCACCGCGTTGGCGCTGTTGTTGAGCACCCAGATCGCCGGATACATCGCCCAGTAGAACGCGTAGAGCGGCAGCGCGACCCACAGGCCGACCTTCTCCGACTGGCGGATCGCCATCGATTTCGGCGCCAGTTCGCCGACGACGATGTGCAGGAACGAGATCAGCGAGAACGCGAACACCAGCGAGATCAGGTGCACGACACGTTCGGACTGCACGCCGATCAGGTCGAGCAGCGGGCCGAGCAGTTGCGCGAAGGCCGGTTCGCCGACCCAGCCGAGGCCGAGCGACGCGAGCGTGATGCCGAGCTGGCACGCGGAAAGATACGCGTCGAGCCGGCCGTGCACGATGCCGAGGATGCGGCCGCGCAGGCCGTGCTTGCGGGCCAGTGTCTTGACGCGCGTGGCGCGCAGTTTGACGAGGCCGAATTCGGCCGCAACGAAGAACCCGTTCAGGGCCACCAGGAACAACGCGCCGATGAGCGCGAAGATCTGTAACAAAGAAACACTCCGGTTATGACAGGCCCATCAGTATAGAGCCAGAAAGGAATTTGTAATGTGTCGGGCGGCCGATTGCTTACACCGGCGCCTCACCGGGGACGGAGAACGTGAGGGTGGCGGTTGCGCCGTCGGCGAACGCGTCGTGCGAGAACGTGCCGCCGTGTGCGAGCGCGACGCGCTGGCAGAGCGCGAGCGTCCAGGCAATCCGCTTGGCGTCGCGCTCGCGCAGCATCTCGCGTCGTGCGAACGATTCGAACGCGTGCGGTTGCGCGGGATCGGCGAGCGCACCGGCGTTGACGGTGCAGGTGGCGCGTGCGGTGAACTGCACACCGTCGCGGGCGCACGCGAACGTCACGCGGCTGCCGGCGGCGCTGGCTTCGACCGCGGTCGTCAGCATCGTCCAGAGCGCCTGCGCGATGCGTTCGCGGTCGGCGGTCAGCGACGGTTCGCCATCCGGCAGCGTCGCATCGAGCGCGACCTGTCGTGCGTCGGCGAGCGCGAAACGGACGAGCGCGATCGTGTCGTCGAGCAGCGCGCGCAGCGCGAACGGCTGCGGCTTGAGGGTGAGCGTGCGCGTGTCGGCGCGCGGCGCGTCGAGCACGTCGTCGATCAGCGCGACCTGCTGGTCGATGCCGGTGCGGATGCCCGCGAGCGCGCGCTGCAGGTTCGGATCGGCGTTGGCGAGCTGGCGCTCGAGCACGTACGCCCAGCTATGCATGGCGTTCAGCGGGCTGCGCAGGTCGTGCGACGCGGTGGAGAGCGCCTGGTCGCGCAGGAACAGCGCCGCCTGGGTGGCGTAATGCGCTGCGCGTTCGCGCAGCAGGTCGGCGGCGGGATCGACGGAAGTGGACGTCACGGAGCTGGCCTGTCGGAAGCGGTTGGCGTGGAAGTCACGCGAACCGCCATTATAGGGACGGTGCGTGTCACGCCGGCAGCGCGTCCTCGTCCTTTTTCCGGGCGTCGCCGTTCGGCAGCAGCTGGCACGCGAGCAGGCCGGCCAGCATCAGCGCGCAGCCGATGAGCGCCCGCAGCGTCAGCGTTTCGCCGAGCGCAGCCCAGCCGGCGATCGCCGCGAACACGCCTTCCATGCTGAAGATCACGGCCGCGTGCGCGGGCGCTGCATCGCGTTGCGCGACGACCTGCAGCGTATAGCCGACGCCGACCGACAGCAGGCCGCCGTACAGCAGCGTCGGCAGCGCGTTGCGCAGCATCGTGCCGCTGACCGGCTCGACGACGAGGCCGACCGCGAGGCACGCCACGCCGCACACGACGAACTGCATGAACGCGAGCACGAGCGGATTGTGGCGCTTCGCGAAATGGCCGACGGCCATCACGTGCGCGGCGATGATCACCGCGCCGGCGAGCTGGAACCAGTCGCCGTACAGCACCGAGAAGTGCTCGTTGATGCTGAGGAAATACAGGCCGATCGCCGCGAGCAGTGCGCCGAACCACGTGCCCGGGCCGATCCGGTGACGGGCGAACATACCCATCAGCGGCACGATCACGACGTACAGCGAGCTGATGAAGCCCGCGTTGGCGATGCGCGTGTACTGCAGGCCGATCTGCTGCAGCGAAATCGACACTGCCAGCAGCCCGCCGAGCGCGAGGCCCGGCAGCAGCAGCTTTGGCTCACGGCGGATCGCCGCGAGTTGCGTGCGCGACGCCGTGTTCAGCATCAGCAGCGGCACCAGCACCAGCGCGCCGAGCAGGAATCGGAGCCCGGTAAACAGGAACGGCCCGATCACGTCGAGGCTCAGGCGTTGGGCGACGAAAGCCGAGCCCCAGATCGCGGCGGCGGCGAGCATCAGCAGGTTGGCTCGGAGGTGCTTGCGGGCTTCGGGCTTCATTGGAATTCTTCTGGAGATTGCGGGCGGCGTAATCCGCTAGTTTACGCCGAGATTGCAAGGCTGTCGGCAAACCTGCGCAATGCGGCGGCGGCGCGTGCGTCGCGTACGCGCGAATACAGCACGACCTGCGACAGCGGCAGCGGCGGCAGCCCGAATTTCGCACCGACGTCGACCAGCGTGCGCGGCGCGACACGCCGCGCGAGCGGGCAGACGGCCAGCCCCGCGGCGGCGGCGGCCGTGACCGCCGCCACACCGCCGCCGGTAAAGCGCTCGCGCCACGGCCGCCCCGCATGGTCGAGCGCGCGCAGTGCGGCGGCCCGCACGCCGCACGGGCCGGCCAGCACCGCAAGCGGCAGCGGCTCGCCCGCGCGCGGGACCCAGTCCGGCGCGGCGAGCCAGGCCAACGGTTCGGAAAACAGCAGCGTGCCGTCTTCGCGCGGCGGGTCTTCGCCCGGCTCGTGCCGCACGATCACCGCATCGAACCGGCGTTCGTCGTATTGCGCGAGCAGGTTCGTCGACGTGCCGAGATGCATTTCGAGCGACAACCCCGGATCCTGCCGGTGCAGGCTCGTGAGCACGGCCGGCAGGTCGGGCACCGCGACATGCTCGCTGACGCCGAGCGACAGCCGGTGCGTGCCGGCCGAGATCGCGCCCAGCGCGTGATCGTGCGCGTCGAGCAGCGCGCGGGCGGCCGGCAGGAAATTCTCGCCGTCGGCGGCCAGCTTGACAACGCGCGGCGTGCGCGCGAGCAGCGGCTTGCCGAGGTGGGTTTCCAGCCGCTTCAGCTTCAGGCTGACGGCCGACTGCGTGGTGCCGAGCGCATCGGCCGCGCGCGTGAAGCTGGCGAGATCGGCGACCAGCACGAACGCGCGGACAGCATCGAGGTCCAGGACTTTCATTTTCGATGTAAATGGATGAAATATTCATCGATGACTGTTCATTATAGTTCGGCGAGCCTAACCTGACGCTGTGTTTCCGTTCTTCAACGTCAACTTCACCGACAGGAGCAGGACCATGCCATTCACCCGTATCGCAGTCCGCGAAGGCAAGCCGGCCGCCTACCGTGCGGCGCTCGTCGACGGCGTGCATCGCGCGCTGATGCACACGTTCAACGTGCCCGAGGACGATATCTTCATGGTCGTCACCGAGCATGCGGCCGAGAACTTCGTGTTCGGTCGTCACTACCTCGATATCGAGCGCAGCGACGATCTCGTGATGATCCAGATCACCGCGAACAACACGCGCACGCTCGAGCAGAAGCGGGCGCTGTACCGGGCGATCGCGGACAATCTCGCGCAGCAGCCCGGCGTGCGGCAGCAGGACGTATTCATCAGTCTTGTTGAGGTGTTGAAAGAGGACTGGTCGTTCGGCAACGGCCTCGCGCAATACGCCGTTTGACCTGCGACAGCACGACAGGGCCAGATCGTCGCCCGCGAGTTTTGGCGACGTGTACTATGGAAGCAGCTTCACGGGTGACGCCGGCGCGATCGATGCGCCGGCGATTCTTCATGTGCAGGAGCCTCCATGTCGCGTGTGCTGGAAATCGTGTTGTCGCTGTCGCTGGAAGGGTGGCCGGTCAAGGCTGCGAGTCGCGCCCGGGGGGCACAGCGCGATTTCGGCGCCGAACTCGTGCGCGCGTGGCGGATCTGCCCGCAGGTCCGGATGCGCCGCGGCCATGAGCGCGTGACGATCGAGCCGTGCCAGATCGAGGAGGCCGAGCCGAGCCCCGGCGCGAGCTGGTGGACGTGGGTCGAGTCGAATGCGCACGGCAGGCGGGTCGTCGCGTCGCGCACGAAGGCGTTTGCGCCCGGTGTCATTGCGCGCGAACTGTTCGACGCGGAGCATGCGGGCATTGCCGTTGCGATGCCGCTGCCGGTACCCGAGGCGGCCGTCGCAGCCGAGGCCGTCGTCGCGACAGGCGAAATCGACGGCACCGCGCCGGATACGGCCGGGCGCCCGGAGGAGGACGGTACCCAGCCCGAAGTGTCGGCGCTGCGCCTCGTCAGCGAACGGCGGCGCGGGCGCTGGGCCGACGACAGCGGCGTCGTGGTCGAGATGACGCTCGACGACGTCACGCTGCATCGCGGGAGCGAGCCGCCGCGACGCTACGTCGAGCTGCGCCTCACTGCGCCCGACTGGGAAACCTTGCCCGCGCGCACCGCCGCGTTGCATGCGCTGTTTGTCGCGGCGCGCGAATTGAGCGGCGCGTGGCCCGCATTCGTGCAACTGACGAGCGTGATCGATCGCATATGCGCGGCCGAGCCGGCCGCCGACGGGCCCGTCAAGGCAAAGCTCGTCGACCTGACCGGCGTGCGTACGCAGCGCGCCGCGCTGTTCGCGCTGTCCGGCGACATCACCGCGCAATGGCTCGGCAACGAGGGCGGGGTGCTCGAGCAAGACGATCCCGAATTCGTGCACCAGATGCGGGTCGCGCTGCGCCGCCTGCGCACGCTGATGCGCTTCTTCCCGCTCTTTGCCGACCGCCAGTGGCGCGACACGCTCGGTGTCGACCTGCGCTGGCTTGCTTCGTTGCTCGGCACGGTGCGCGACTGGGACGTGTTCGCGACCGAAAGCCTGCCCGCGCTGATCGCGGCCGACGGCGGCGACGGCGAGTGGAACGGCACGCTCGACGCCGCGCGCGCGCAGTGCGCGGCCGCGCGGGTCGAGTTGCGGCAGGCGCTGCATTCGGCCCGTTATGCGCGGCTGACGCTCGGCTGGCTCGAATGGCTGAGCTCGCTTGCGTTGCCGCCCGCCGAAGACGGCGACGCGCCCTCGCTGCGGCGCCACGCGACGAAGCGCGTGCGGCGGCTGTTCGGTCATCTATACGCGTCGCCGTCGCTCACGTCGCTCGATACGGCCGCGCGTCATCAGGTGCGGATCGATGCGAAGCGGCTGCGTTATGCACTCGAATTCTTCGCGTCGTTGGCGTCGCGCCGCACGCGCACCGACACGGTCAAGACGCTCACGCGCGTGCAGAGCGTGCTCGGCGAAGCGAACGACACGATGGTCGCGCTGCATCATCTCGAAAAACTCGCAGCACCGCCGTACCAGCTCGGTTTCGTGCGCGGATACGGCGCGGCGCTCGAGCAGCGCGCAGCGCGCGACGCCGAGACACTGCTGGCCAGCCTGCGGCCGCCGAAGCTCGACGGCAAGCCGGGTTGACCGGCACGCGCTCACTATAATGGCCCCCCGATTTCCGTACGCATCCTGATGACCGACGCACCGCAATCTTCCCCGTCCTCCGAACCGCTCGAACTGGGCGGCGAGCTGTGGCTGCGCGCAGGCGAGCAGACGCTCGGCGGCGCCACGCGCATCGCGTTGCTCGCGGCGATCGGCGACACCGGTTCGATCACGCGCGCGGCGAAGGCCGTCGGCCTCAGCTACAAGGCCGCGTGGGATGCGGTCGACACGATGAACAATCTTGCCGGCGAACCGCTCGTCGCGCGTTCGACGGGCGGCAAGGGCGGCGGCGGCACGACGCTGACGCCGCGCGCGACGTCGCTGATTGCCGCGTTCCGCACGATCGAGCGCGAGCATCGCCGGTTCATCGAGGCCGCGAGCGCGGCCGTGTCCGGGTTCGACGTCGACTGGGCGCTGATCGGCCGGATCGGGATGAAGACCAGCGCGCGCAACCAGTTGTTCGGCAAGGTCGCATCGATCGTGCGCGGCACCGTCAACGACGAGGTCACGCTGACGCTGCCCGGCGGACAGCCGATCGTTGCGGTGCTGACGCACGAGAGTGCCGATGCGCTCGGCCTGCAGGTTGGCGCGGACGCGTGTGCGCTGGTGAAGGCGTCGTGGGTCGTGCTCGCGGTCGACGACGGCGAGCACGAGCTGAAAGTGTCCGCGCGGAATCAACTGCGCGGCAGCGTGGAAACCGTTGCGGCGGGTGCGGTGAACAGCGAGGTGACGCTGGCGCTCGATGGCGGGGGGACGCTGACGGCCGTCGTGACCAACGACAGCGTCGATGCGTTGCAACTCGACGCCGGCCGGCGGGCGATCGCATTGTTCAAGGCGTCGAGCGTGATTCTTGCGGTGACGGGCTGACGTCTCAGGCTGGACGGCGCGCTTCGACGATCGTATGACGGGCGGGGTGAAGCCGGCATCGCACAGCGCCTGCACGGCACCGGCTTCGTTTCCGCGTTCTGCCTATGCCGCTACGCGCGGCTTCTCTCAGGCTCCAACCTGCCTGCCACGACCACGGCCTCGCGCGCTCACGTGACGCGCGTCGGCCACTCGGCGTGCGGCGGAGCCGCCTGCACGCGTCCTTCGCTCAACTGCACGACCTGGTCGCCGAACGCGGCGACGTCGTCGGGATCGTGCGAGATCAGCACCATCGGGATATCGAGCCGCGCCTGCAGCTCGGCGAGTTCGTGGCGCATGCGCTGCCGCATTGCGCCGTCGAGCGCCGCGAACGGTTCGTCGAGCAGCAGGATCCGCGGCTGCGCGACCAGTGCGCGCGCGAGCGCGACGCGCTGTTTCTGCCCGCCCGACAATTGCGACGGATACTGCCCCGCGAGCGCTTGGAGATCGAACGCCTGCAGCCAGTACGCGACTTCCGGCGGCACTGTCTTCGCGCGCGGGTTGCGCAGCCCCGACGTGAGCCCGAACGCGATGTTCTGGCGCACGTTCAGATGCGGAAACAGCGCGTAATCCTGGAACAGGTACGCGACACGGCGCTCGCGGGTCGGCACGTCGATGCGGCGCGCGGCGTCGAACAGCGGTTCGCCGTTCAGCGTGATCGTGCCTTCGTCGGGCGACAGCAGGCCGGCGATCGCCTGCAGCGTCATGCTCTTGCCCGCGCCGGACGGCCCGAACAGCACGACGCGCTGCGTCGTCGCCGTGAACGACATGTCGAGCGTGAAGCGGCGCTCGGCGTTCGCGTAGGTCTTGCGGATGTCGACGACGAGGCTCATGCGGGCCTCCACCGACGCAACCCGGCTGCCGGGCGAAGCAGGCGATACGGACGAGAAATGCGCTTCATGTCAGCTGGCTCCGCCGGGCACGCGACGGCACGAGCCAGCCGGTCGCGAGCAGCACGAGCACGCAGGTGATCGACGTCACCAGCACGAGGAAGTTGGCGGTGCTGTCGTCGCCGGCCTGCACGGCCGCGTAGATCGCAACCGACAGCGTCTGCGTGCGGCCGGGCAGGTTGCCCGCGATCATCAGCGTCGCGCCGAACTCGCCGAGCGCGCGTGCGAACGCGAGCAGCGCGCCCGCGAGAATGCCGCGCGTGGCGAGCGGCAGCGTCACGCGGAAGAACACCGCGACTTCGCCGAGCCCGAGTGTGCGCGCCGCGCGCTCGAGATGCGGATCGACGCCTTCGAACGCAGCCCGCGCCGACTTCAGGATCAGCGGAAACGCGACGACCATCGACGCGATCACCGCGCCTTGCCACGTGAAGACGAGTTCGATGCCGAGCTTGTCGAGCCACGCGCCGAACACGCCGCGCCGGCCGAGCAGCACGAGCAGGTAATAGCCGAGCACCGTCGGCGGCAGCACGAGCGGCAGCGTCAGTATGGAATCGACGACGTCGCGCAGCGGCGAGCGCCAGCGCGCGAGCATGAACGCGGCCGCGACGCCGAGTACGATGTCGAGCGCGGTTGCCCAGCCGGCAACCTTCAACGACAGCAGCAGCGGTACCCAGGCGTCTTGCATCGCGCTACGCTCACTTGCCCGCGGGCTTGAAGCCGAACGTCGACAGCACGGCCTGGCCCTGCGGCGACGCGACGAAGTCGATGAACGACTGTGCCTGCGCGGCGTGGCGGCTGTCCTTGACCACGGCGATCGGATAGGTGATGGCCGTCTTCGTCGGCACGGTCAGCGCAACTTTCACGCGGCCCGGCATGATCGCGGCGTCGGTACCGAACACGAAGCCCGCGTCGACTTCGCCGCGCGCGACATAGTCGAGGCTCTGGCGCACGTTGGCGGCCAGCACGCCCTTCGCGCTGACGGCATCCCACACGCCGGCCGTGCGCAGTGCGCCTTCGGTGTAGCGGCCGACCGGCACCGATGCCGGGTCGCCGTACGCGATGCGCTTCACGCCGGGCGCCGTCAGGTCGTTGAGCGACGTCGGCGCGGCGGCCTTGCTGTCCGCCGGCACGATCAGCACGAGCGAGTTCGCCGCGAAATCGCGACGCGTGCCGGGCACGATCACCTTTTCATCGGCCGCCCGATCCATCGCCTTCTGGTCGGCCGACGCGAACACGTCAGCCGGCGCGCCCTTGGCGATCTGCTGCATCAGCACGTCCGACGCGCCGAAGTTGAACAGCACCTTGGTATCCGGATGCTGCTTCTCGTACGCATCGCCGACGGCCTTGAACGCGTTCGTCAGGCTGGCGGCGGCCGACACGACCAGTTCGTCGGCGGCGGAAGCGGGCGCGCTGAACGCGATACCGGCAGCGGCAAGCGTGGCGATCGGCAGCAGGCGAAGCAGGGTGCGGCGAAGCGGGCGGACGGTTGAGCGCATGGTGGATTCGTTTTGGTTGGGTGGAAACCGTAATCGTAATATAGGGCGGGTTATAACGCTCGACATACCGCTCATGCGACGGTGCGCATGTAATGGTCAGACGTGAAAGCGGACTGGCGTGACGGCCGGGCGGCCGGTCAGGTACGGAGCGTTTGCGGCGACGATTGGGTGCGCTGCAGCGATGACGGCTGCGATGCAGGGCGGTAGTTCGGGTTGGCCTTCCAGCGCGCGCGGACGAACGGGCGTTCATGGCCCGACAGTTGCAGCGCCACCTTGGTGACCCAACGATGCGACGGCACCGTGATGCCGTGCAGCGCCACGGTGACGAGCGCGAGGCTCGCGACGACCGCGGGCACCGACCAGCGGTGCGGCACCGCGCGCCACGAGCCGGCGATGAACGCGAGCGCGGCGATTGCGCCGACGATACAGCCGGTGATCGATTCGGACGGCGAATGGGCGTCGAGTGCGACGCGCGACACGCCGACCGCGACGCCGGCCGCGAGCCCGAGCGCGATGCCGGCGAATCGCACCGGCGTGCGCGTGCGGATCAGCGCCAGGAAAATCGCGACCGGATACACCGACGTCGACAGCATCGCATGGCCGCTGAACCCCGTGAAATCCCACTTGCGGATACCGATCCCCCAGCCGAGGAACGCGATCTTCGTGAGCGCGACCACCCCGATCGCGGCCGCGAGCACGCCGAGCCACGCGGCCGCGCGCTGCCACGAGTAGCCGAGCGCGAGCCAGACGGCGATCGTGATCGCGAGCGGCAAGGTCAGGCCGGCGCCGCCGAACGCGGTGATCATGATCCACAGGTGAGACGACAGGTCGAACATCGGGAAGGGGACGAACGAAGGCGGGGAAGATGCTTAAATCAACGCGCGAGCCGGGAAGAACGACTACAACGGATACAAGCGGCGAAACCCCAGTATAGCGCCGCGTGCGCATGAGCCCCGTTTTTTGCGCGGCCGGAACTATCCGCGTGCAGGAAAAATCCCAGAAACAATGTTATGGTGCATTGCACAAAGACGAACGCTGCATCCGTTGTGGTGCCCCTATTTTTCCTGACTGCGAGCCCGATCGATGACCAAAAGTCTGACCAAGGTGTGGCTGGGCGGCATGAAACGCATGCTGTCTCCGGCCGCCCAGCGCGCGGCGCGCGATGCGCAGCGCATCACACGCGACGCCCTCGAGGCGGCGGCCTCTCCCGCCGTATCCGATCTGTCCCCGCCGCGCGAATCGCGCGTGCGACCGCGCGCAGCCGCCTGGGCGGCCGGCGAGTGGACGCGCGGCGAACATCCGATGGCGCCCGCGCTCGGGCGCCTCGTCCAGAATCTCGCGTACGGCCTCTACGTGCCACCGGGCCGCCGACGCGGCGCGATGCCGCTCGTCGTGATGCTGCACGGCTGCCAGCAGTCCGTCGACGAATTCGTGCAAGGCACGCGGATGAACCTGCTGGCCGACAAGCACGGCTTCGCGGTGCTGTATCCGGAGCAGTCGCTGCGTGCGCACGCGCACGGTTGCTGGCACTGGTATGAAGATACCGACCGCGCTGGCCGCGGCGAGGCGAACGCGGTGGCGTCGCTCGTCGACGCGCTCGTCGACGAACGCGGTTTCGACGCATCGCGTGTCTATGTCGCCGGGCTGTCGGCCGGCGCGGGCCTCGCGTCGCTTCTTGCACTGCACCATCCCGACCGCTTTGCGGCGGTGGCGCTGCACTCGGGCCCTGCGCTCGGCGAGGCGAGTTCGGGCATTACCGCGATGGACGTGATGCGGCGCGGCGTGCGCCAGAACCCGGCTGCGGCGGTCGATGCGCTGGTCGATGCCGCCGCGTATCCGGGCATGCCCGCGCTGATCGTCCAGGGCGACGGCGACCACGTGGTCGCACCGAAGAATGCCGACCAGTTGACGGTGCAGTTCATGCGCCTGAACGGGCTCGCCGACAGCCGCGGCGCACTGCGCGGCGGCGAACGCGTCGAGACGCGCGACGCGGGTGCGCAGATCACCGATGTCTGCCGCGACGGCGAGCCGGTCGTGCGGCTCTGTCATGTGAAAGGGCTCGACCATGCGTGGGCCGGCGGTGATGAAGCCGTGCCGTTCCACGCGGCGGTCGGCCCCGATGCAAGCGCGATGATCTGGGCCTTTTTCGAAGCACATCGCCGCACTGTGGCGACCGAACGACGCATCGCTTGATCGACGCTGGCCAAAGGCTAGGGTTTTCCCTATAATTCGGGAAAACCCTAGTCAAAGAACCTTTGGATTGCGAGATCAACCATGTACCTGCTGAGCCACCTCTTCCTGATGCTGACCAAGAACGCTGAAAAGGCCTCGAAAGAGCGCGCCGAGGCGTACCTGGCCGACGCGACCGACATCTATGATCTCGAATTCCGCATGCGCAAGATCGATCGCGAAGCGGCGATGAACCGCCCGTACACGTTCGGTTCGCGCTAAGGCGCGCAGGGCGGGCAGTCAGGTCCGCCGTTCCGGCGAGTCACGCAGCAAAAAAGGGCGCGTGCGGCTACATGCCGCACGCGCCCTTTTTGCATTGCAGGCCTTGTGTCGCGTCAGACGACCGTCAGGCGCACCGGCACGTTGTTACGCGTCGCGTTCGAGTAAGGGCACACGTGGTGCGCCTTCTCGACCAGCGCTTGCGCGTCGGCCTTGTCGAACCCCGGCAGCGACACGCGCAGTTCGACGTCGAGCCCGAAGCCGCCTGCGTCATTCGGGCCGATGCCCACTTCCGCCGTGACCTGCGTGTCGGCCGGCAGTGCCTTCTTGTCCTGGCCGGCGACGAATTTCATCGCACTCAGGAAACAGGCCGAGTAACCTGCGGCAAACAGTTGCTCCGGATTCGTGCCTTCCGCGCCCGTGCCGCCGAGTTCGCGCGGCGCGGCCAGCTTCACTTCCAGCTTGTTGTCAGCGGATACCGCGCGGCCGTCGCGGCCACCCGTGCTCGTGGCGCTGGTCTTGTACAGAATGTTCATCGTGCAGCTCCTGTCTGGAAAAGGGAGGAAAAGCGGTCCGGTCGAACGGGGTGTCGCCGGCCACGAGTAAACAATAGAACACAAATCATTTGTGTGCAAATGAATTTTTGAAGAAAAGGCCCAGCACTGCCGGGCCGGTTCATCGAGGCTCGCCTGTCAGCGTTCGTTGGCGGCCGACAGTGCGTCGCGCAACTGCTGGAGATCGGCGCGCAGCCTGACCAGGAAGTCGGGCGATTGCTGCATCGCGCAAAAGAGATCGGCGGGTACCGAGCGCGCACGGTCCTTCAGCGCACGGCCTTCCGGCGTCACAAGCACGTTCACGATGCGCTCGTCGGTCGCGCTGCGTACGCGCTCGACGTAACCGAGCGCCTCCAGCCGCTTCAGCAGCGGCGTGACCGTGGCCGGGTCGAGGTCGAGCCGCGCGGCGATGTCCTTCACCGCGATGTCGTCGCGCTCCCACAGCACGAGCATCGCGAGATATTGGGGATAGGTCAGCGACAGCTTGTCGAGCAGCGGCTTGTACGCCTTCGTCATCGCGTGCGAAGTCGAGTAGAGCGCGAAGCAGAGTTGCTCGTCGAGCGTCTGGGGCAGCGGGGGCAGGCGGTCCATGATTCGGAGGGCGCGTCGAACGCGCGAACAATTTGTACGCAAATTATTTTGCGCGCAAAAGATCGGGATGAACAGGGGCGGCCGGCGAGGACCGGTAGCTGACGGAGGCGGCGGAAGGGCGGATGCGCCGGGGAGGCAACCCGGCGCGGAGAGCGGCGGGCCGGCGACGCGCGCCGGCCGGGGAGACTTCAGCGGCCCGACGTGGTGGTCGTCGCGCCCGGTTCCTGTACGCCGAAGCAGCCGCGATAGGTCGCGTAGAACGAGCAGTACAGCATCGTGACGATGATGATCGTCACCGGCATCATGATCGTCAGCGCATAGGCGCCGGCGCCCAGTGCCTGCAGCAGCAGCGACAGCGCGAGCGACGTGCCAAGCGCGACGGCGAACCACAGCACGCCGTACACGACGAACGCGCCGCGATTGCGCCAGCAGCTGACGACGCTGAAGAACAGCGCCTTGGCGGGCGGGACGTCATGCCACGCGACCAGCACCGGTGCGAACCAGAACAGCATCGCGACCGGCAGGTAAAGCAGCGTCGCGAAGAACAGCGCGCCGAGCGTGCCTTGCGCGGCGAGCGCCTCCGGCGTCGTGCTCGCTTCGTCGGCCGCGCCCATCATCACGTGGAACAGCGCGCCGCCGTCCACGAACGACGAAGCGGCGAACACGACCACCATCGACGCGACGTAGATCACGCCGAGCACGAGCAGCCGCTGGGTCGCGACGGTACCGTACGAGCGGAAGCCGTCGACGAGGATCGTCGGCATCACGGGCTTGCCGGCCACCGTGTCGCGGCATGCGGCCATGAAGCCGACCGCGACGCCGGGAATGAAGACCAGCGGCAGCGCGGAGCCGATCACGGGCACCATCGATATCAGCGTGATCGCCAGCAGGTACGTGAAGAACAGCGTGATGAACGCGAGCGGGTTCCGGCGGAACAGCCAGATGCCTTGACGGAACCAGACATAGCCCGTTTTGGCGGGCACTTCGATCAGTTGCATGCGGTTTGGATCTCGGGAAGCGCGGGCGTATGCGCGATACGCTCGCGCAGGATGCGTTCGAAATGGCCGGGGTCGTGCGGCTTGAGCATCTCGGCCGCGCGCGGCAGGTAGAAGTCGTACAGGCGCGACACCCAGAAGCGGTACGCGCCCGCGCGCAGCATGTCGCTCCAGTGGCGGCGCTCCTCGGCCGTGAACGGCCGGACCGTCTGGTACGCGCGCAGCAGCGCGTCGGCGCGCGCGACGTCGAGCACGCCGGTCGCGAGGTCGACGCACCAGTCGTTGACCGTAACCGCGACGTCGAACAGCCACTTGTCGCAGCCCGCGAAATAGAAGTCGAAGAAGCCGCCGAGCCGCACGTCGTGGCCGGTGTCGGGCGCCGCGTGCGCGAACAGCACGTTGTCGCGGAACAGGTCGCAATGGCACGGCCCGGCCGGCAGCGCCGCGTAGTCGTCCGACGCGAAGAAGCCGGCCTGGTGCACGAGCTCGCCTTCCAGCAGCGCGCGCTGCTCATCCGTGATGAACGGCACGATCGCCGGCACGTTCTCCTGCCACCACGGCAGGCTGCGCAGGTTCGGCTGGTTGCGCGGATAGTCGCGGCCGGCGAGGTGCAGGCGCGCGAGCATCTGCCCGACTTCGATGCAGTGTTCGACCCCCGGCGCGAGTTCGGCCGAGCCGTCGAGCTTCGTGACGATCGCGGCCGGCTTGCCGTGCAGCATGCCGAACAGCGCGCCGTCGTCGCGCGGGATCGGGTCGGGCACGGGCACGCCATGGCCGGCCAGGTGGCTCATCAGGTCGAGGTAGAACGGCAGCTGTTCCGCCGTGAGCTTTTCGAAGATCGTGAGGACGTACTCGCCGCGCGTCGTCGTCAGGAAGAAATTGCTGTTTTCGATACCGGACGGAATGCCGCGAAACGCGAGCACGTCGCCCAGTTCGTAGTGGCGCATCCATTGCGCGAGATCGGAGTCGGAAACAGCAGTGAAAACGGCCATGCGGGATGCGTCAGGTCAGGGTGTCGGCACGCGGGCGGCGTGCGTCGCAACAGCAGGTGAAGGGAGGCGGCGCGCGGCGTTCGGTGCCGCGCGCCCCGGAATCAGTAGCGCAGGTTCAACGACGGCAGGCGCGTGATCGGGATGCCCGCGTCGTGCGGCTTCGGCGACGTGTCGGGCGTCGAGCTCATCTGGTAGCGCGTGCCGAAGTTCGACTTCACGTCGATCTCGACCGGTTTGCCGCGATCGCGGTACTCGGTGACTTCGGTGCCGTTCTTGCTCTTTTCGTGGAAGCTCGGCGTGCGGCGGATATCGTCGAAGTCGACTTTAGACGTGACTTCGGCGCCCGGCCGGTTGATCTTGCGGAGATCGGGCAGGCCGGCGGCCTCGTTGGCCTCGGCCCGAGCCTGCGCGTCGGCGTCAGGCGTACCGCCGGCGGCGTAAGCGGCGCTGGCGGCGGCAAACGCGGCGGCAGCGACGACGAGAATGAGCGGCTTCATGATGAGTCTCCAGTGAACCCACCGATTTTAGCAAATACTGCGGCCCATCCGGCCCTCGCGTGCGTAGGGGCAGCCATAAGGGCGACCGGGTTCCGTGGTAATGTCGTCGGATCAGACGAGGTGATGAAAATGAAGAACGATTTGAGCCGCCGGCACCGAGTGCTGACGCCCGAGAGCCCGTCAGTCGAGGCTTTCGACGATCCGATCGCCGCCGTCGCGCGGCTGTCCGCCATTTACGACACGAACACCGGCTTCCTGCGCGACGCATTCGCGCGCTATCGCCGCCACGAACCGATTACCGAGCACGTCCGCGCGTGCTACCCGTTCGTGCGGATCCGTACCGACGTCAACACGCATGTCGATTCGCGCCGCTCGTACGGCTTCGTCGCGGGCCCCGGCGTGTTCGAGACGACGGTCACGCGCCCCGATCTCTTCGCGAACTACTATCGCGAGCAACTGCGCCTGCTGGCGAAGAACCACCATGTGAAGATCGAAATCGGCGTGTCGTCGCAGCCGATTCCGATCCATTTCGCGTTTCCGGAAGGCATCCATCTCGAGGGCGAGCTCGACCGCGACCGCCTGCTCGCGATGCGCGACATCTTCGATACGCCCGACCTGTCGTACCTCGACGATCGCATCGTCAACGGCACGTTCGAGCCGGCGCCGGGCGAGCCGCATCCGCTCGCGCTGTTCACGGCCGCGCGCGTCGACTTCTCGCTGCACCGGCTGCGCCACTACACGGCGACGTCGCCCACGCACTTCCAGAACTACGTGCTCTACACGAACTACCAGTTCTACATCGACGAGTTCGTGAAGCTCGGCCGCACGGTGATGACGGAGAGCGACGATCCCGAGGTGCGTGCCTATCGGAGCCAGTACAGCTCGTTCGTCGAGCCGGGCGATGTCGTCACCTACAACGCGAACCTCGGCAGCGAGCCGGCCGAGGGCGCCGCGCCGCCGCGCCTGCCGCAGATGCCCGCGTATCACCTGAAGCGCGCGGACGGCAGCGGGATCACGATGGTCAACATCGGCGTCGGCCCGTCGAACGCGAAGACGATCACCGATCACATCGCGGTGCTGCGCCCGCACGCGTGGGTGATGCTCGGTCACTGCGCGGGGCTGCGCAACACGCAGCGTCTCGGCGACTACGTGCTCGCACACGGCTACGTGCGCGAGGATCACGTGCTCGACGCCGACCTGCCACTGTGGGTGCCGATTCCGGCGCTCGCCGAAGTGCAGCTCGCGCTCGAGCGCGGGGTGGCCGACGTCACGCGGCTGGAGGGCGCTGAACTGAAGCGCGTGATGCGCACGGGTACGGTCGCGAGCGTCGACAACCGCAACTGGGAGTTGCGCGATCATCGCGAACCGGTGCAGCGGCTGTCGCAGAGCCGTGCGGTCGCGCTCGACATGGAAAGCGCGACGATCGCCGCGAACGGCTTCCGCTTCCGCGTGCCGTACGGCACGCTGCTGTGCGTGTCGGACAAGCCGCTGCATGGCGAGCTGAAACTGCCGGGGATGGCCGACACGTTCTATCGCGGGCAGGTCGACCAGCATCTGCAGATCGGCGTGAAGGCGATGGAGATCCTGCGCACGAACGGGCTCGACAAGCTGCATAGCCGGAAGTTGAGGAGCTTTGCGGAAGTGGCGTTTCAGTAAGTGCGATGGCCGGCGGGCCCTGTGCGGCCCGCCGGGGTTGACGTTTTCCGGTTTACCGTACTGGTTGACGTGACGGCGCATGCGATTTCGCGGGCTGGCAGCGTGCGGTCGCGTACCTGTCATCAGCGAAGCGACTTCGAAACCCCGGCTGGATCGGATTGCCGGGGCCTTGGTCACCATTGCACCGGTTCGACTGTCCGGTCGAATGCAGCCTCGAGCAACGCGGTCTCGCGATCGTCGAGTCTCAGGTCGAGTGCCGCGAGCGCGTCGGTCGGGTGATGAGGTTTTGACAACCCGACGATCGGTGCGGTGATGCCTGGCCGGCTCAGCACCCAGGCCAGTGCGATCCGGGCGGGTGCCATCCCGCGTGCCTGCGCCACCTGCCTGACCATATCGACGGTCGCCGCGACCGCGTCGCGACCGTCGTACCAGGACACCATTTGCTGGTCGGTTGCGGCCCGCGTCGTCGCGGCATCGCGCGAGCCGGCCAGCAGCCCGCGGCCGAGCGGGGACCACGGCGTGTAGGCAATCCCTTCTTCGATGCAAAGCGGCAGCATGTCGCGCTCATCGTCGCGGCAGATCAGGCTGTATTGGCTCTGCATCGAAACGAATCGGGCGAGGCCGTGGTGCCGCTGAAACGCGAGCATCTTCATGAATTGCCACGCATGCATCGACGACGCGCCGAGATAGCGGACCTTGCCGCTCCTCACGAGGGTATCGAGCGCATCGAGCGTTTCTTCGATCGGCGTGTCCGGATCGAACCGATGGATCACGTAAAGATCGACGTAATCCGTCCCGAGGCGCTCAAGCGACGCATCGATGCCGGCGAGCAGATGCTTGCGCGACAGCCCGCGCGCATTCGGCCCGTCGCCGGTCGGAAAGAACGCTTTGGTTGCGATCACCACATCGTCGCGCGTCGCGAAATCTCGCAGCGCGCGCCCGAGAATGCGCTCGCTCTCGCCGCTCGAGTAGATATCGGCCGTGTCGAAGAAATTTACCCCCGCATCGAGTGCCGTGCGAATGAAAGGGCGGGCCGCCTCCTCGTTCGCGACCCACGGACGCCATGACGAGTCGCCGTAGGTCATGCAGCCCAGGCAAAGCCTCGACACCTTCAGCCCGGACCTTCCCAGCTTCACGTATTCCATCGGTTCCTCCTATGTCGCGGCGCCGGTCAGCGCATGCCGCCGATCGTGTAGCCGCCGTCGACCAGCAGCGATTCGCCCGTCACGAAGCGCGCTTCGTCGCTGCAGAGCCAGACGGCCGCGTCGGCCACGTCCTCGGGCGTGCCGATCCGGCGTGCGGGCGTAAATGCGGCGAACGGGCGGAACATCTCGTCGTCGCCGAAGCGGCGCGCCATCGGCGTGTCGATGATGCCGGGGTTCACGTTGTTGATCCGGATGCCGTGCGGGCCGCCTTCGAGTGCGACCGCGCGCACCAGCGCATCGAGCGCGCCCTTGCTGGCGGAATAGGTCGACGAGCCGGCAAGCGCGCCTTTCGCGAGCCACGACGACGTATTGACGATCGCGCCGCCGCCATGCGCGAGCATCGCCTCCATTTCATATTTGATCGACAGCCACGTGCCCTTGAGGTTGGTGGCGATCACCTGGTCGAAGTCGGCCTCGGTCTGTTCGACGATCGGCGCGAACGTGCCTTCCGTCCCGGCATTGTTGAACGCAGCATGCAATGCGCCGTAGCGTCCGATCGTTGTGTCGACGAGCGCGCGCACGCCATCGGCGGATCCGACGTCGATGGCCATCGCGAAGGCTTCGCCGCCGCGCTCGGCAATGGCGTGCACGGTTTCGTCGAGCGGCGCCGCGCGCCGTCCGGCGACGACGACGCGGGCGCCTTCACGCGCGAATGCGAGCGCGGCCGCCCGGCCAATGCCGGTGCCGCCGCCGGTGACGAGCGCGACGCGTCCGTCGAGCCGGGGCCGCGTCGCGGCGGGAGAGGATGACAAGCTGCGTGAATCAGGCATGACGAGTGTGGCTCCATGTAAACGGAAGCGAACTGGCCGGCGGGCCGGCGCATGGTCGAGGTGCTTAGTCCCGGTGGTCGGGCACTGTCAGGGGCGTGCCGGGCGAGCCGGCGTAGAACACGATCAGTTCGGCTCGCTCGTCGCCGGTTTCCCCGCGATGGGCGCCGTCGACCATTTCCGGCACCACGTCGCCCGGGCCGAGCGCCAGCCGCTTGCCGTCGCTGCGGCGCACGGCGGTCAGGTGGCCCGACAGCACGTAGCCGACGTTGATCGACGGATGCGTATGCCACGGCAATACCGCGTGAGGCGGAATCGTGTAGCGTACGACCGTGATCTCCGGTTGTTCTGGCGGGTAGGAGCGATATCGCGACCCGTCCCACGCATGCGTGGTTCGCAGCAGTACCGTCTCGGTCGCACGGCTACCTGCGTCCGCGTCCTGTGCGGTTGCCCGTGGCGAACCAGCGACAATCAATGCGGCCGCGACGACGGTTCGCGAAACGACTGAAAATGAAAGTGTGTGCATGGCGGCGGGCCGTTTGGCCCCGGGTATCGAAGACAGCGCCATTGTGCGAAGCAGCGTGCCGAGCGAATAGCACCTGACCGGTTGAAACCGATTCAACCGGTCGGACAGGCGTTGCGATGCCGTGGACGATCGCCCGGGTGTTTCGGGCTTGACGGGAGCTGCGAATGGATCGATTGAAGGCGCTGACGGTGTTCGTCCGTATCGCGGCTGCGGGCGGCATCAGCGCGGGCGCCCGCGAGTTGGGCATGACGCCGCAAGCGGCCAGCAAGCAGGTCGCAGCGCTGGAGGCGCTGTTGAACGTGCGGCTGCTCCAGCGCTCGACGCGCGGGATCGTGTTGACGCTCGAGGGTGAACGCCTGCTGGCACAGTGCCGCGGCGCCGTCGGGGAACTGGAGAGCGCGCTGCGCATGCTCGACGACGATCGGGCGCCCGCGGCCGGCACGATCCGTGTTGCGGCGCCGTATTCGCTGGCCCGGCGCTTTCTCGCGCCGCTGCTCGGCGAATTCTGCGATCGGCAGCCGGGCGTCACGGCCGAGCTGATCGTCAGCGACGACATGGCCGACATCGTCGAACAGCGGATCGACATCGCCGTGCGGACCGGCAATCTGCCGGACAGCGGGCTCGTTGCACGGCGCGTCGCCGATCTGCAATTGATCGTCTGCGCGTCGCCTGCGTACCTGCGTCGCCATGGCGAGCCGCAGACGATCGACGCGCTGCGCGATCATCGTTGCACCGCGTTCCTGTATCCGCGCACGGGCAAGCCGTTTCCGTGGGAATTCCTGGTTGATGGTCGTGTCGACACACGACAGATCGACCCGTTCATCGCGACCAACGACATCGATGCGGAACTCGACACGGTGCTGAGCGGCGCCGCGATCGGCCAGTTCTTCGGCTATTCGGTTCACGCGCACATTCGCGAGGGGCGTCTCGTGCCGCTGCTGACCCGGCACGTGACCTGCCGTTACGGCCTCCATCTATGCATGCCGCAGCGCATGCACCTGCCGCGCAGGAGCCGTTTGCTGATGGATTTCCTCGCCGACCGGCTTGGCGGGCATCCGGATCTTGCACCGCTTTCGTTTGCGGAAGCGTCGGCGTGACACGTGCCTGATCGCGGGCGAGCCTCCGGGGGGGGCTTGCCGGCCGGGCGGTTGCGCGTCGCCGCTTCGTGCTCGCCGATCTTCAGGAACCCCGGCGGGCAATGACAGTCGGCATGGCCGCGATCGGCGCGTTCGTCGGGCCGAGCGAAGTCGTCACGGCCGCCGCGAACCCCGATGGCGAGCCGGGCGAGGGCGCCGCGCCGTTGCACGCGCCGCACATACCCGCATTACCTGAAGCCGGGTTCGGGTGCCGGGACGCGGCACGCGCTCGCCGGGCATCAGTACGACAACTTGGCGTCTCCAACGCGCGATACGTCTTGATGCGTCTCGCGCATCGCGGCGAGTACGGCCTCGAGCGCCACGATCGCATCCGTGCGCCGCTTGATCGCCATCCGCTGTTCCCCGAGCGCCCGCAGCGGCGCGCCGCCGAAATAGTCCATGATGTCCGGCAGGCGCCGGACCACACCACGGCTGCCCCAGCAGCCGTCGTCGATTTCCGTCGGAAAGACCCACACGCGCGTCGCGACGCCATCAATCGGCACGCCTTCCGCGTGAGCGACGGCAGCGGTCACGTCCGCGATCAGCCCGGCGCGTGCGGCGTCCGTGTACTGACCTTCCGGCACGGTCGGCACGATCCGGTAGATCGGTGCAGGCGCGACAGCTCCGGCGCGATACACGGCTGCCGGCCGATGGACGAAGATCCAGGTCACGTCCCGCACGCGCGGATTGTCGGGGTCGAGCCCCTCGTGGCGGATCAGCGTATTGGTCAGCGCTTCCATCAGTTGTGCTTCGGCCTGCGGTGCGAGCGCACCTTCGGGAATGGTGACGTCGATCATCGGCATGACGGTGTCCTGGTTCGGTGGGGAGGGCGTCGCTCCAAGGCGGGACGACGCGAATCCAGTGTATGAACCTCTTGCCGATACGCGCAGTGGCGAAACTGCCATTCGACGATGCCGTTTCCGACACCGTGCCCAAAGTGTGTTGCGCGCGGCTATTGCGTGAAGCGACGGCGATACTCGCCGGGGGAGATGCCGGTCTCACGCTTGAACAATTGCCGGAAGCCGCTGATGTCCGCGTAGCCGACGCGCTCGCAGATGGTGTCGATCGCGAGCTTGGTTTCCGCGAGCAACCGCTTCGCGACTTCGATCCTGAGCGTCTGCAGATACCTGAGCGGCGGCGCGCCCACGGCGTCTTTGAAGCGGCGATGGAGCGTGCGTTCGCTCATCGCGACGTGATCGCTCAGCCGGGCGAGGCTGAAGGGTTCGCGCAGGTGCTTTTCCATCCAGCGCTGGGCACGCGCGATGGTCGCGTCGTCGTGCCCGCGATGGCCCATCCGGTCGAGTTCGATGAACGAATCCTGCGAGACGCGGTTCATGTCGATCAGCATGAGCCGGGCGACCGACGCGGCAAGGCGCGCATTCGCCAGTTTGTCGACGATTCGCAGCGCGAGATTCTGGTACGAGGTGATGGCGCCGCCGCACAGGATGCCGTCCTGCTCGGTCAGGATGTCCGACGCACGTAGTGCCACGTCCGGGTAGCGTGCGCGAAAGCTCGATGCTTTCGACCAGTGCGTCGTGGCAACGCGGCCGTCGAGCAAGCCGGCCTCCGCGAGCAGGAATGCGCCGGTGCAGTACGTCGCGATCAGCGTGCCGCGCGCGTGTTGCCGGCGCAGCGCGTCGAACAGCGGCGCGAGTGCGGCGGGCCGGTCAAGCAGACGCTCGAGATCCGCGACGAACGGGCTCGTGAGCCAGATCGCGTCGGCGGGACTGCTGCCGTCGATCACGCCATCGACAGGGATGACCTGGCCGGAAGCCGCGCGCACCGGCCGCCCGCCGATCGATTCGACGCACCAGCGAAACGGTGCGCTCGCGCGGGCCTGCGATGTCGTCGAGGCGAGATGGTTGGCCGCCGTGAGGACGTCGGTCGGCGCGGCGACGCCGGATGCAAGGGCATGTTCGACAGCCCAGATTCGGATGAGCGGCATGAGTGGCAGAATTGACCTCGAGCGAGGCCAATGCTACCACCGGGCGACAAGCGATTCTTGGCTGCCGGCAATGCCGCCCATTCATGCGGCTAGCAGTCGAAAATCAAAAGGCCGCCCGGCGCCGAAGCGCACGGGCGGCCTTGTGCAGGTCGAGCGGCCGCGCAGTGTTGCTCAGCACTCACCCTTCTTCGCGTGTCCCGGCGGGCAGTGATAGCCGCGATCGTCGTGGCCGCGATGACGCTGGTGGTCTTCCCACTCGCGGCGTTCCCAGTAGCGGTGGCCGTCGTAGTAACGATCGCCATGCCAGCCGACGATTACCGCGGGCGCCGGGGCGACCATGACGGGCGCGGGCGCGACGACGACCGGTGCGGGCGTGCCGATGTTGACGTCGACGTTGACGGCGTGGGCGAGGCCGGACAGCGAAAGGCCGAGGCCGGCGAAGGCAAGGGCGATCAGCGAGCGTTGCATGTTCTTTTCCGTGATGTTGTTGTAGAAGGTCGGCGCGACACGATGGAAGCGAGGGGGGATCGTTCCACCGGGGGGAAACGCCGCACCGACACATGCAGTGTGCTGGCGCGCGACGGAAAACGCGAGGCGGGTTTGTTACGGCGGATTGGCGGCCGGCAGGCGCGGGGTGCGGGCGTCGGGCCGCGTCATTTGACAATGGCGGCCGGCGTGCGCGGACGATTGCGCGCGTGTCGCACAGCACCGGCAGTGCGGATTTGACATTCCGCGGCGCACGGTCGCGAAGCGCGATTAATCGCGCGTTACAAAGTGACACGCGGCAGGTGGCGGGATCGCCATGCCTGCCGCGCGGGAAGCGGTACGCCGGCCGTCGGGCCGGCAGTCGTCACGGATGGATTACAGGTAGAACATCCGGTCTTCGTCCGGGCGCGGCGGATGGCCTTCATCGTCCGAGCCTTCTTCCTCGCCGCTGTCCTCGTAGAACGCGAGCACCGCGTCGAGCACCTGGTCGGGATCGTCGATCACCTGCATCAGGTCCATGTCTTCCGGATTGATCAGGCCCATCGGGATGAGCTGGTCGCGGAACCACTGCAGCAGCCCCTTCCAGAACTCGCTGCCGACGAGGATGATCGGCACGAGGCGCGACTTCTTCGTCTGGATCAGCGTGAGCACTTCCGACAGCTCGTCGAGCGTGCCGAAGCCGCCCGGCATCACGATCACCGCATCCGAATTCTTCACGAACGTGACCTTGCGCGTGAAGAAGTGGCGGAAGCGCAGCGAGATGTCCTGGTAGTGGTTGCCGGCCTGTTCGTGCGGCAGCTCGATGTTCAGGCCGACCGACGGCGCTTTACCGGCGTGCGCGCCCTTGTTCGCGGCTTCCATGATGCCGGGGCCGCCGCCGGAGATCACGGCGAAGCCGGCGTCGGACAGCTTGCGCGCGATCTGCGCGGCGAGCTTGTAGTGCGGCGTATCGGGTTTGAGGCGGGCAGAACCGTAGATGCTGACAGCCGGGCGGATCTCCGACAGGTACTCGGTCGCCTCGATAAACTCTGCCATAATCGTGAACATCTGCCACGATGCGCGCGCCTTCTTGGCCGTCGCGCGTTCTTGATCTGCGAGCGAACGCAGACTCGGAATCACTTTTCTCTTGTTCATAATGCCTGAAGAACGAAATCTGGAAGGTAAGACCCTGCTATTGGTTGACGGTTCGAGCTATCTGTATCGGGCTTACCATGCGATGCCTGATTTGCGTGGCCCTGGCGGGGAGCCGACCGGAGCGCTCTACGGAATCATCAACATGCTGCGCCGTATGCGCAAGGAAGTCAGTGCAGAGTATAGCGCTTGCGTGTTCGATGCAAAGGGCAAGACGTTCCGTGACGACCTTTATGCCGACTATAAGGCAAACCGTCCGTCGATGCCGCCCGACCTCGCATTGCAGGTCGAACCGATCCACGGCGCGGTGCGCGCGCTCGGCTGGCCGCTGCTGATGGTCGAAGGCGTCGAGGCCGACGACGTGATCGGCACGCTCGCGCGCGAAGCCGAGCGGCACGGGATGAACGTAGTCGTGTCGACCGGCGACAAGGATCTCGCGCAGCTCGTCACCGACCACGTCACGCTCGTCAACACGATGACCAACGAGACGCTCGACCGCGACGGTGTGATCGCGAAGTTCGGCGTGCCGCCCGAGCGCATCATCGACTACCTTGCACTGATCGGCGACACCGTCGACAACGTGCCGGGCGTCGAGAAGTGCGGGCCGAAGACGGCCGTGAAATGGCTGGCGCAGTACGACAGCCTCGACGGCGTGATCGAGCATGCGGGCGACATCAAGGGCGTGGTCGGCGACAACCTGCGCCGCGCGCTCGACTTCCTGCCGCTCGGCCGCACGCTCGTGACCGTCGAGACGGCTTGCGATCTCACGCCGCATCTCGAATCGATCGAAGCGTCGTTGAAGAGCGACGGCGAAGCGCGCGACCTGATGCGCGACATCTTCGCGCGCTACGGCTTCAAGACCTGGTTGCGCGAAGTCGACAGCGCGCCGGCGGAAGGCGGCGGCGCCGATGCGCCGGAAGGCGAGCCGGCGCCGGTGGTGGCGGCCGACATCGTGCGCGAATACGACACGATCCAGACCTGGGAGCAATTCGACGCGTGGTTCGCGAAGATCGACGCGGCCGCACTGACCGCATTCGACACCGAGACGACCTCGCTCGACCCGATGCTCGCGCGGCTCGTGGGCCTGTCGTTCTCGGTTGAATCGGGCAAGGCCGCGTACCTGCCGGTCGCACACCGCGGCCCCGACATGCCCGAGCAGCTTCCGCTCGACGAAGTGCTCGCGCGCCTGAAGCCGTGGCTCGAATCGGCCGATCGCAAGAAGGTCGGCCAGCACCTGAAGTACGACGCGCAGGTGCTCGCGAACTACGACATCGCGCTGAACGGCATCGAGCACGACACGTTGCTCGAATCGTACGTCGTCGAGTCACATCGCACGCACGACATGGACAGCCTTGCGCTGCGTCATCTGGGCGTCAAGACGATCAAGTATGAAGACGTGGCCGGCAAGGGCGCGAAGCAGATCGGTTTCGACGAAGTCGCGCTCACTCAGGCCGCCGAATACGCGGCCGAAGATGCGGACATCACGCTGCAGCTGCATCACGCGCTGTATCCGCAGGTTGCGCGCGAACCGGGCCTCTTGCACGTGTACCGCGAGATCGAGATGCCCGTGTCGCTCGTGCTGCGCAAGATGGAGCGCACGGGCGTGCTGATCGACGACGTTCGCCTGCAGGCGCAGAGCACCGAAATCGCGACGCGCCTGATCGAGCTCGAAGCGCAGGCGTACGAACTGGCGGGCGGTGAATTCAATCTCGGCTCGCCGAAGCAGATCGGGCAGATCTTCTTCGAAAAGCTGCAGTTGCCGGTCGTGAAAAAGACACCGAGCGGCGCGCCGTCGACCGACGAAGAAGTGCTGCAGAAGCTGGCCGAGGACTACCCGCTGCCGAAGCTGCTGCTCGAGCATCGCGGGCTGTCGAAGCTGAAGTCGACCTATACCGACAAGCTGCCGCGCATGGTGAACCCTTCCACGGGCCGCGTGCACACGAACTACGCGCAGGCCGTCGCCGTCACGGGCCGCCTTGCGTCGAACGATCCGAATCTTCAGAACATTCCGGTGCGCACGGCCGAGGGCCGGCGGATCCGCGAGGCGTTCATCGCCTCGCCGGGCCACCGTATCGTGTCGGCCGATTATTCGCAGATCGAACTGCGGATCATGGCGCACATCTCGGGCGACGCGTCGCTGCTGCGTGCGTTCTCGCAGGGCGAGGATATCCACCGCGCAACGGCCGCCGAGGTGTTCGGCGTGACGCCGCTGGAGGTCAATTCCGACCAGCGCCGGATTGCGAAGGTGATCAACTTCGGGCTCATCTACGGGATGAGCGCGTTCGGGCTCGCGTCGAACCTCGGCATCACGCGCGATGCGGCGAAGCTCTATATCGACCGCTATTTCGCCCGTTATCCGGGCGTCGCGCAGTACATGGAAGACACGCGCTCGGTGGCGAAGGAGAAGGGCTACGTCGAAACCGTTTTCGGTCGCCGCCTGTGGCTGCCGGAGATCAACGGCGGCAACGGCCCGCGCCGCCAGGCGGCCGAGCGCGCGGCAATCAATGCGCCGATGCAGGGCACGGCGGCCGACCTGATCAAGCTGTCGATGATCGCGGTGGACGACTGGCTCACGCGCGACAAGCTGGCGTCGCGGATGATCATGCAGGTGCACGATGAACTGGTGCTCGAGGTACCCGACGGCGAACTGTCGCTGGTGCGCGAGAAACTGCCGGAAATGATGTGCGGCGTGGCGAAGCTGAAGGTGCCGCTGGTCGCCGAAGTGGGCGCCGGTGCGAACTGGGAAGAGGCACACTGACGCACCGCCGCGCGGTTCCCGATTCCTGCGGCATATTGTTGCAGGGATGCTGAATATCGAGATGGTTTGCTTGTGGTCAACGCGCAAGCTCCCGGACAATGCATGTCATTGACACGGGGGCATGCGCGCCCCGCGTTCCGGGGTTGGAAACATCGAAGTGCTTCGAACTGCACATCGATGATGTCCGAACCGGTTAATCCACCGGGTCGCGCGAATGCATCGCGTTCGCACTGTCCGGCGGCAGCAGTTTCGAATCGCAAAGGGGGAACAGATGCATCGGATCATCATCGTAGGCGGAGGCGCGGGCGGCCTGGAACTGGCGACGCGGCTCGGCGACCGTTACGGCGCGCGCGGTAATCGTTCCGCGCGTGCGCTTGTCACGCTCGTCGACCGCAATCCGACCCACATCTGGAAACCGCTGCTGCACGAAGTCGCGGCCGGCAGCATGGACCCGTTCACGCAGGAGCTCGAATATGCGGCGCAGGCGCGCTGGCATGGCTTCGAATTCCAGCAGGGCGGGCTGACCGGGCTCGACCGCGCGGCGAAGCGCATCACGCTGTCGCCCATCAACGACAGCGACGGCGAGGAGCTGTTGCCGGCGCGCGAGCTGGAATATGACACGCTCGTGATTGCGATCGGCAGCACGACTCACTTCTTCGGCGTGCAGGGCGCGGCGGAAAACGCGATCGCGCTCGATACCGTTGGCGAGGCCGAGCGCTTCCGCAAGCGGCTGATCGCCGCGTGCATGCGCGCCGAGCATCAGCCGCCGGCGCCGACTGCGCCGGGTGAAGCAGCCGAGCCGCGCATCCAGGTCGCGATCGTCGGCGGCGGCGCGACCGGCGTCGAGCTGTCCGCGGAACTGCGCAACACGGCGCAGGTGTTGTCGGCCTACGGGCTGCACAAGCTCGACCCGCGGCACGACGTCGGCATCGTGCTGATCGAATCGGGGCCGCGGATCCTCCCGGCATTGCCGGAGCGCGTGTCGTCGGCGACGGCCGAACTGCTCGAAAAGATCGGCGTGCGGCTGATGCTCGCCGAGCGCGTGACCGAGGTGGCGCCCGGTGCCGTCCATACGGCGAGCGGCAAGACGGTGCGTGCCGACCTGACGGTCTGGGCAGCCGGCATCAAGGCGCCGTCCGTGCTCGCCAATCTCGATGGCCTCCAGGTCAACAAGCTCGGCCAGCTCGACGTGCGCCGCACGCTGCAGACCTTTACCGACGACAACGTGTTCGCGCTCGGCGATTGTGCGGCATGCGCATGGCCCGGCAACGAGCGCAACGTGCCGCCACGCGCGCAGGCTGCGCACCAGCAGGCGAACTTCCTGCTGAAGGCAATCGGCTGCCGGCTCGACGGGCGCCCGCTGCCCGAATTCACGTATCGCGACCTCGGCTCGCTCGTGTCGCTCGGCCATTTCAGCGCGGTCGGCAACCTGATGGGCGGGCTGATCGGCGGCAACATGCTGATCGAAGGGCTGTTCGCACGCTTCATGTACATGTCGCTGTACCGGATGCACATCGCCGCGCTGCACGGCTATCCGCGGATGATGCTCGACACCGTCGCGCACTGGCTGCGGCGCACGACGCTGCCGCGCGTCAAGCTGCACTGAGTGCGCGTTCGCGCGGGAAGCGGGCGGGGAGTGCGCACGTCGTGCGCAGTCTTCGCCCGTTGTTCTTTGCGGGTAGCCGGGCTGCCGTGCCTGTGCGTGACGGGCAATATCGATCGCGTGCTTTTCGTTTCAATTCGCAAGCATCCGATCGCACAACGGCGATCGACAGGCGGTTTGTTGCATCGCGATTCGACGGGCCGCCGGCGGGTTTTTGCGTGACGATCGACGTGTCGAATCAACATGTCGTAATCGAGTCTTACATATCCGACAGTTGACGTGACAACGGATTATTAGGCATCTTGTCCGGGTTTCCGTTTGCGGCGGGGTGCCAACCGCCGCAACATCCGCGCCGCGCGACGGCGCGATGCCCCGTCATGCCGTGTCCGTGATCGTGACGGCGGCGCCCAATCGAGGAGTGCATTCATGTTGAAACCCGAAGTCGACAGCCTGGTTCCCCACGTTCCGTTCTCGCGCCGCAAGTTCATGCAGGCCGCGCTGGGCGGTGCCTTCGCGGCGGCCGTGCTGCCCGTGTCGGCGCAGACGGTCACGACCGACAGCGAAGGGCTGGACGTCGACACCGTCGAGATCCGCTCGGGCGACGCGAGCGTGCCTGCGTATCGCGCGCAACCGAAGGACAAGACGAACCTGCCGGTCGTCATCGTGATCCACGAGATCTTCGGCGTGCACGCGCACATCGCCGATGTCTGCCGCCGCTTTGCGAAGCTCGGGTATCTCGCGATCGCGCCGGATCTGTTCGCGCGGCAGGGCAACGCGGCGAAGTATCCGACGATCAAGGATCTGGTCGAGCACATCGTCAGCAAGGTGCCGGACCGGCAGGTGACCGAGGATCTCGACGCGACCGTCGCGTGGGCCGGCAAGAACGGCGGCGACCTGTCGCGTCTCGGCGTGGTCGGGTTCTGCTGGGGCGGCCGTCAGAGCTGGCTGTATGCGGAGCACAACCCGCACGTGCGTGCGGCCGTCGCATGGTACGGGTTCGTCGAAGGCAAGACCGACGAGATGACGCCGTTCAACCCGGTCGATCATGCATCGATGCTGAAGGTGCCGGTGCTCGGGCTGTATGGCGAGAAGGATACGAATATCACGCAGGCGTCGCTCGCCGACATGCGCAAGGCGATCCAGGCGAGCGATTCGAAGCTCGCGCGCGAATCGGAGATCGTCGTGTATCCGGACGCCGGTCACGCGTTCTTCGCCGATTACCGGCCGAGCTATGTGAAGGCCGACGCGGAGGAGAGCTGGACGCGCGCGATCGCGTGGCTCCACAAGTACGGCGTGATGTAAACGGCAAGCGGCGGCACATGCCGCCGCTTCGTTGCGCTTGCGCCGCGACGGCGCTTACGGTGTCGGGCCGGTTGCGATCGGCCGCGACGGGTCGGCGCTCCATTCGCTCCACGAGCCCGGATACAGCGACGCGCCGTGCAGGCCCGCAACCTCCAGTGCAAGCGCGTTGTGGCATGCGGTGACACCGGAGCCGCATTGCAGGATCACGCGATTCGGTTCGGTGCCCGCCAGCACGGCGGAAAACGCCTCGCGCAGTTCATGGCCGGTCTTGAAGCGGCCGTCGGCGGTCAGGTTGTCCTTGAAGAAGCGGTTGCGCGCGCCGGGGATGTGGCCGCCCACACGATCGATCGTTTCGTTTTCTCCACGGTAGCGATCGGGTGCGCGCGCATCGATCACGACGCGCGTGGGTGCGTTCACATTGGCGAGCACGGCTGCCGCGTCGACCGTCGATTCGAGCGGCGCAGCCGCGCGGAAATCGCCGGCGGCCGGATGCGATACGTCGGTTGCCAGCGGCTGGCCAGCTGCTTCCCAGGCTTGCAGGCCGCCGTCGAGCACGGCAACCGAATCGTGGCCCAGCCAGCGCAGCAGCCACCACAGGCGCGCCGCATAGGCGCCGCCTTGTGCGTCGTATGCGACGACCTGTTGGCCCTGCTTGAGGCCGCGGCTCGCGAGCAGCGTGGCGAGTGCGTCGCGGGTCGGCAGCGGGTGGCGGCCGTTGGTGCCCGTCTTGCGGCCCGACAGGTCGCGGTCGAGATGGAGGTATTGGGCGCCGGGGATATGACCGGCCGCGTACGCGGCTTCGCCGGCAGCGGGATCGACGAGATCGAAGCGGCAGTCGAACAGCGCGACGCTGCCGGGCGCCGCCGCCAGGCGCTCGGCGAGATTGGCGGCGGAGATGAGCGTGGTGTAGTGAGTGTGTGGCATGACGGCTCCCTGGAGTGCGAATGGCCTGACATTCCAAGTCTAAACAAAAAAAGACGGGCCGAAGCCCGTCTTTTCGTCTGCCGGATGCCATGCAGCGTCAAAGCGCCGCACCGGTTGTCAGATGTCGCCGAGGTGGCGGCGCAGGAACTCGTGGAAGTGCTGCATGCCGTCTTCCATCGGGCTCTGGTACGGGCCGACCTGCGATTCGCCGCGTGCCATCAGCGCACGGCGGCCTGCGTCCATTCGCATCGCGATCTCGTCGTCCTCGACGGCCGTTTCCATATAGGCGGCGCGTTCCGCCTCGACGAATTCGCGTTCGAACAGCGCGATTTCCTCGGGGTAATAGAACTCGACGATGTTGGTCGTCTTCTGCGGGCCTTGCGGAATCAGCCACGACACGACGAGCACGTGCGGATACCACTCGATCATCAGACCCGGGTAGTAGACCATCCAGATCGCGCCGAACTCCGGCGGCACGCCGTTGCGGAACTTCAGCACCTGCTCGTGCCATTTCTGGTAAGTCGCGCTGCCCGGTTTCGCGAGGGCGTTGTGCACGCCGACCGTCTGCACGCTGTACCAGTCGCCGAACTCCCACTTGAGGTCGTCGCACGACACGAAGCTGCCGAGGCCCGGATGGAACGGGACGACGTGGTAATCCTCGAGGTAGACCTCGATGAACGTCTTCCAGTTGTAGTCGCACTCGTGCACTTCGACGTGATCGAAGTGGTACTCGGAGAAGTCGAAGTGATGCTTCGTGCCGAGGTTGGCGAGGTCGCGCGCGACATTCCGGCCTTCGGCCTCGAACAGCAGCCCCTGCCAGTTCTGCAGCGGGCTCTTGCCGAGGTTCAGGCACGGCTTGTCGGGGAAGTGCGGCGCGCCGAGCAACTCGCCTTCCAGATCGTACGTCCAGCGGTGCAGCGGGCACACGATGTTCTGCGTGTGGCCGCGCCCGTTGAGCATGATCGCCTGCCGGTGGCGGCAGACGTTCGACAGCAGTTCGATCTGGTTCGCCTGGTTGCGGACCAGCACGCGGCCTTCCTTCTCGGACGGCAGCGCAAAATAATCCCCCGCCTCGGGCACCATCAACTCGTGCCCGACGTAACGAGGTCCTTTCTTGAAGAGGGTTTCGATCTCGCGCTGGAGCAGCGCCTCATCGAAGTATGCAGTGACTGGAAGCTGGCTGTGAGCCGACTTCAACTGAAGCGCATCGCTCAGATTGGACATTCCCACTCCCGGTGTTAGCGTGAAAGCAGTGAACAACCCAACCATCGAAAAATCGATTTAGGGAAACGGGGAATTATACCCGGTTCGCCTCGCAAGGCTAGGATTAAGTGCCTGATTTGTGTCAATTTTTTGTCGGGCGACAATCGGGAGGCGCACAATGTGTGTCGAAGGTGGGGCCGGAATATGTGCCGGGTGCCCACGACGGCAGGTCGGAAAATTCTCTTTTGCCGTAGAATGTCCGACTTGTTTTGAAATTTGACACCCTCGTCCATGGCGAAAACCGCATCCCCAGGCGCCACGCCGCCCGGCAATGGCACCGAACCGTTGCCGGACAATTACGAGATGGCGCTCGCGGAACTCGAGACGCTGGTTGCCCGGATGGAAGGCGGCGCGTTGAGCCTCGAGGATTCACTGACGGCGTATCGCCGCGGTGCGACCCTCGTTGCGTTTTGCCAACAGCAGCTCGAGAAAGTGGAGCAGCAGGTTCGCGTGCTCGACGGCGCGACGCTGAAGCCGCTTTCGTCCGGAACGGCCGCCACGGACGGCGAAGACGACGATCTATGACATTCGAACAATGGATGCGGTCTGTGCTTGACCGTGTCGAGGACGCACTCGGCCACTATTTGCCCGCTGAAACCGCGGTGCCGGAGAAACTCCACGAGGCGATGCGCTATGCAGTCCTCGGCGGCGGCAAACGCGTTCGCCCGCTGCTGTGCCATGCAGCAGGCGAACTGACCGGCGCGACGGAAGCAGCGCGAAATGCAGCGGCAGCGGCGCTGGAGATGATCCACGTCTACTCGCTCGTGCACGACGACATGCCGTGCATGGACGACGACGCGCTGCGTCGCGGCAAGCCGACCGTGCACGTGCAGTACGACGAGCCGACGGCACTGCTGGTCGGTGACGCGCTGCAGTCGCAGGCATTCGTCGCGCTGACCGACGCCGCTGCGCTGTCGCCGGTGCAGCAGGCCGCGCTCGTGCGCGAGCTGGCGCTGGCAAGCGGCTCGATCGGCATGGCCGGCGGGCAGGCGATCGACCTGGCGAGCGTCGGCCTCAAGCTGACGCGCGAGCAGCTCGAGACGATGCACCGGATGAAGACGGGCGCACTGCTGCGCGCGGCCGTGCGGATGGGCGCGCTGGCCGGCGAGACGCCGTCCGCGGAAACGATGGCTGCGCTCGATGTGTACGCGGGGGCCGTGGGTCTGGCCTTCCAGGTCGTCGACGACATTCTCGACGTCACGACCGATTCGGCGACGCTCGGCAAGACGGCCGGCAAGGATGCGGCGAATGACAAGCCGACCTATGTATCGATCCTCGGCCTCGAGGCGTCGCGCGAGCTCGCAGCGCAACTGCGCACCGAAGCGCACGACGCGCTGAAACCGTTCGGCGCACGCGCACAGCGTCTCGCCGAACTTGCCGACCTGGTAGTGAACCGGGTCAGCTGACGCGAAAGCCCGCCGCCGCGCACATGCTACGGTGCGTGCAACAGAATGCGGGCGCGTTTGATTTCCTACAATGGAACGACGATGTACGACTTGCTGAAAACCATCGACGACCCGGCGGATTTGCGCCGCCTCGATCGTCGCCAACTTCAACCGCTCGCGGATGAACTGCGCGCGTTCGTGCTCGACAGTGTGTCGAAGACGGGCGGCCATTTGTCGTCCAACCTCGGGACGGTCGAGCTGACGATCGCGTTGCACTACGTGTTCAACACGCCGAACGATCGGATCGTCTGGGACGTGGGCCACCAGACCTACCCGCACAAGATCCTGACGGGCCGCCGCGACCAGATGCATTCGCTGCGCCAGCAGGACGGTATTTCGGGCTTCCCGCGTCGCAGCGAATCCGAATACGACACGTTCGGCACCGCGCACTCGAGCACGTCGATCTCGGCCGCGCTCGGCATGGCGATCGGCAGTCAGCTGAACGGCGACGACCGCTTCTCGATCGCCGTGATCGGCGACGGCGCGATGACGGCCGGCATGGCGTTCGAGGCGATGAACAACGCGGGCGTGTCGGAAGACGCGAAAGTGCTCGTGATCCTGAACGACAACGACATGTCGATCTCGCCGCCGGTCGGCGCGCTGAATCGCCATCTCGCACGCCTGATGTCGGGCCGCTTCTATGCGGCTGCGCGCGCGGGCGTCGAGCGCGTGCTGAGCGTTGCACCGCCGGTGCTCGAACTTGCACGCAAGCTCGAAGAGCATGCGAAGGGCATGGTCGTGCCGGCCACGCTGTTCGAAGAGTTCGGCTTCAACTACATCGGCCCGATCGACGGTCACGATCTCGATTCGCTGATCCCGACGCTGCAGAACATCCGCGAACTGCGCGGTCCGCAGTTCTTGCACGTGGTGACGAAGAAGGGCCAGGGCTACAAGCTCGCCGAAGCAGATCCCGTGCTCTATCACGGCCCCGGCAAGTTCAACCCGGCCGAAGGCATCAAGCCGTCGACCACGCCTGCGAAGAAGACGTACACGCAGGTGTTCGGCGAGTGGCTGTGCGATGAAGCCGAGCGCGATACGCGCGTCGTCGGCATCACGCCCGCGATGCGCGAAGGCTCGGGCATGGTCGAGTTCGAGAAGCGCTTCAAGGATCGCTACTACGACGTCGGCATCGCCGAGCAGCACGCGGTGACGTTCGCGGGCGGCATGGCAACCGAAGGCCTCAAGCCGGTCGTCGCGATCTACTCGACGTTCCTGCAGCGTGCTTACGACCAGCTGATCCACGACGTCGCGCTGCAAAACCTGCCGGTCGTGTTCGCGATCGACCGCGCGGGCCTCGTCGGCGCGGACGGTGCGACGCACGCGGGCGCGTACGATCTCGCGTTCATGCGCTGCATCCCGAACATGACGATCATGGCGGCGTCCGACGAGAACGAATGTCGCCAGATGCTGCACACGGCGCTGCAGCAGCCGAACCCGACCGCGGTGCGCTATCCGCGTGGCGCGGGCACGGGCGTGCCGACGGTGAAGGAATTCACCGAGATCCCGCTCGGCAAGGGTGAAGTGCGTCGCCAGACGTCGCAGCCGGAAGGCAAGCGCGTTGCGATCCTCGCGTTCGGCACGATGGTCGCACCGTCGCTCGCCGCGGCCGAGGAACTCGATGCAACCGTCGCGAACATGCGCTTCGTGAAGCCGGTCGATGCGGCGCTCGTGCGTGAACTCGCCGAGACGCACGACTACCTCGTCACGGTCGAGGAAGGCTGCGTGATGGGTGGCGCGGGCTCGGCCTGCGTGGAAGCCCTGATGGAGAGTGGGGTTATCCGACCCGTACTACAATTGGGCCTCCCTGACCTGTTCATCGATCACGGCGACCCCGCGAAGCTGCTGTCGCAATGCGGCCTCGACGGCGCGGGTATCGCGAAATCGATTCGCGAACGCTTTCTGAATCCGGCGGCTGACGTCGCCGGTCAGGCGAAGCGCGTCGCATAAGCTGGCGCCGCCCGCGGGCGGTGCCGGTGCGACTGGCGCAACCGGTCTTCATTGATGCGGAAAACATGGGCCTGCGGGCCCATGTTGCTTTTCCGGCTGCCGCATGACGCGGCGTGCGCGTCGTCGAACGCGCGGCTTACAAGGATTGAACAAGATGAACCAGATGAATCCCGCCTTCGTGATGCCCGACGTGCAGAGCACGGTGGATACCCGCCAGATTCCGATTCAGCGCGTGGGCGTGAAGGCGGTCCGGCATCCGTTGACGGTGTGTACCGAAAGCGGCGACGTGCAGCCGACCGTCGGTGTCTGGAACCTCGATGTCCGCCTGCCGGCCGACCAGAAGGGCACGCACATGTCGCGCTTCGTCGCGCTGCTCGAAGAGAACCGTGCGCCGCTGACGGTCGAGCGTTTTCGCGCGATGCTCGCATCGATGCTCGAGAAGCTGGAGGCCGAGGCCGGTCGCATCGAAGTCACGTTCCCGTACTTCGTGAACAAGACGGCGCCGGTGTCGGGCGTGCAGAGCCTGCTCGACTATGAAGTGACGCTCGCGGGCGAAAGCCGCAACGGCGACACGCGCCTGTTCCTGAAGGTGCTCGTGCCCGTGACGAGCCTGTGCCCATGCTCGAAGAAGATCTCGCAGTACGGCGCGCACAACCAGCGCTCGCACGTGACGATCGACGCGGAGCTCGCGGCCGACCTGCCGGTCGAGGCACTGATCCGCATCGCGGAAGAAGAGGCGTCGTGCGAGCTGTGGGGCCTGCTGAAGCGTCCGGACGAGAAGTTCGTCACCGAGCGTGCGTACGAGAACCCGAAGTTCGTCGAGGATCTCGTGCGTGACGTCGCGCAGCGTCTCGACGCCGACGAGCGTGTGGCGGCGTACGTGCTCGAAGCCGAGAACTTCGAGTCGATCCACAATCACAGCGCGTATGCGCTGATCGAACGCGACAAGCGGCAAGCTGCATAACGCCGCGGCGTTTTGTCGCGCCGATAAAAAAGGCCGCTCGAACGAGCGGCCTTTTTGTTTGCCGGTGCGACGTTGCGTCGCGTCGCATGGCTCAGCGCGCGAGCGATGCGAGATCCCAGCGCGGCTTCACCGTGAATGCGTAGTCGGCATTTGCCTGCTCGGGCCAGCGGCCGAGCCGCAATGCGCCTGCGAGCGCGATCATCGCGCCGTTGTCGGTGCAGAGTGCGAGATCGGGGTAGTGCACATCGAAGCCGCGCTTGGCCGCGGCGGCCGACAGCGCAGCACGCAACTGGCGGTTCGCGCCGACACCGCCCGCGACCACGAGGCGCTTGAGCTTCGTCTTCTTCAGCGCGGCGAGCGACTTGGCGACGAGCACGTCGACAGCCGCGTCGACGAAGCCGCGTGCGAGATCGGCCTTCGCGCGTTCGAGCGCTTCACCTTCGAGCTTCGCCGCTTCGAACTTCTTCATCTGCGTGAGCACGGCCGTCTTCAAGCCGCTGAAGCTGAAGTCGAGGTCGCCCGAATGCAGCATCGGGCGCGGCAGTACGACCGCACCCGGCGTGCCGGTTTCGGCGAGCTTCGACACTTCCGGGCCGCCCGGGTAGCCGAGGCCGATCAGCTTGGCCGTCTTGTCGAACGCTTCGCCGGCCGCGTCGTCGAGCGTTTCGCCGAGCGTCTCGTATACGCCGACGTCGGTTACGCGCATCAATTGCGTATGGCCGCCGGATACCAGCAGCGCGACAAACGGGAATGGCGGCGGCTGGTCGACGAGCAGTGGCGACAGCAGGTGGCCTTCGAGGTGATGGATGCCGACGGTCGGCTTGTTCCAGGCGAGCGCGAGCGCATTCGCGATGCTCGCGCCGACCAGCAGTGCGCCGGCAAGGCCGGGGCCCTGCGTGAATGCGATCGCATCGATGTCGTCGCGGCGCGTGCCGCTTTGCGCCATTACCTCTTCGAGCAGCGGCAGCGCGCGGCGGATGTGGTCGCGCGACGCGAGCTCGGGCACGACGCCGCCGTATTCGCGGTGCATGGCGATCTGCGAGTGGAGCGCGTGCGCGAGCAGGCCGCGCTGCGTGTCGTAGAGCGCGAGGCCGGTTTCGTCACAGGAGCTTTCGATGCCGAGAACGAGCATGGGTACGGGCAGGGCACGCCGTATCGGGCGCGCCGCAGGAAGGTCAACGTAACCGGAAAGTATAGCAGGCGAGGGCCTGCTGCCGCTGGCCAAGGCCCGGGCCCGATGCCGGGCAGGTACAATCCGCGCCATGGAAACTTATGACATCGCCGTGATCGGCGCGGGCGCCGCCGGGATGATGAGCGCCGCGGTTGCCGGGCAGCTCGGCCGCCGCGTCGTGCTGATCGATCACGCGCCGCGGCTCGCCGAGAAGATCCGCATCTCGGGCGGCGGCCGCTGCAACTTCACGAACCTGTACGCCGGCCCCGACAACTACCTGTCGTCGAATCCGCATTTCGCGCGCTCGGCACTGGCGCGCTATACGCCGCGTGACTTCCTCGGGCTGCTTAAGCGCCATCACGTGACCTGGCACGAAAAGCACAAGGGCCAGCTCTTTTGCGACCACGGCAGCGACGCGATCATCGACGTGCTGAAGCACGAGTGCGATGCGGGCGGTATTGCGTGGCGCCGGCCGGTCGTCGTCGACGCGGTGCGCCACGCGCCGGCCGACGGTTTCACGCTCGACACGCAGCAGGCGGGGACGATCAGTGCGCGCGCACTGATCATCGCGACCGGCGGCCTGTCGATCCCGAAGATCGGCGCAACCGACTTCGGCTACCGGATCGCCAAGCAGTTCGGTCACAAGCTCATCGATACGCGGCCCGCGCTCGTGCCGTTGACGTTCGCGCAGCAGGACTGGGAGCCGTTCGCGGCATTGTCCGGCGTGTCGCTCGAGGTGCGCGTATCGACCGGCGACAAGAAGCGCGGCGGCGAATTCGTCGAGGACCTGCTGCTGACCCATCGCGGCCTGTCCGGGCCCGGGATCCTGCAGATCTCGAGTTACTGGCAGCCTGGCGACCCGATCCGCGTCGATCTGTTGCCGCAGCGCGACACGGTGGCCGACCTGCTCGACGCGAAACGCACGTCAAAGCGCCAGATCGGTTCGCTGCTCGCGGACTGGGTGCCGTCGCGCCTCGCGCATGCGTGGCTCGACACCCACCGCGTCGCGGCCGACGCGCGGCTCGCGGACCTGCCCGACAAGACGCTGCGCCAGGTCGGCGACGCGCTGTCGGGCTGGACGCTGACGCCGAACGGCACCGAGGGCTACAAGAAGGCCGAAGTGACGAAGGGCGGGGTCGATACGCGCGACCTGTCGTCGGCGGCGATGATGAGCGCGCGCGTCCCGGGGCTGTTCTTCGTCGGCGAGGCGGTGGACGTGACGGGCTGGCTCGGCGGCTACAACTTCCAGTGGGCGTGGGCGTCCGGCACGGCGGCCGGACAAGCCGCGGCGGAGTATTCGCGCGGTGCCTGACGGGGCCGGGCCGGCGCCGTTTTGGCGGGATCAGGCCCCGTGCCTTTAGGCAATCGCTCTGCTATACTCGGTAGCCTTTCCCTGCAATCCTTTATTCGTGTCGGATCATGACGATCATTCGCGTTAAAGAGAACGAGCCGTTCGAAGTTGCAATGCGTCGCTTCAAGCGCACGATCGAGAAGAATGGTCTGTTGACCGAGCTTCGTGCGCGAGAGTTTTACGAGAAGCCGACCGCAGAGCGCAAGCGCAAGAAGGCTGCTGCAGTGAAGCGTCATTACAAGCGTATTCGCAGCCAGACGCTGCCGAAGAAGCTGTACTGAACGATTGGGCGCCGCGCGGTTCGCTGAGCGGCGCACCGGCGACTCCGTGCGATCGGGTGATCGCGAAAGATCGAGCATGATCGTGCGACCGATCAGGCGAGCCGCCGATGCCGGATTCGAGCAACCCGCTTGAGACACTGTCCCAAGCGGGTTTTTGTGTTGACGCCCTTTTGGCGGGCGTCGGATTCACATTTCCTTCCCGGGTGAAAGATGAGTTTGAAAGAGCAGATCAGCGAAGACATGAAGGCCGCGATGCGCGCGAAGGAAAGCGAGCGCCTGGCAACGATTCGCCTGCTGATGGCCGCGATCAAGCAGCGCGAAGTCGACGACCAGATCACCCTCGACGACGCGGGCATCACGGCCGTGATCGACAAGATGATCAAGCAGCGCAAGGATTCGATCAGCCAGTTCCAGGCAGCCGGCCGTGACGACCTCGTCGCGAAGGAGCAGGCCGAACTGGTCGTGCTGGGCGGCTACATGCCCGAGCAGCTGTCGGAGGCCGAGGTGGCCGCCGAAGTCCAGGCAGCGGTCGCGCAGACGGGCGCCGCCGGCCCGCAGGACATGGGCAAGGTGATGGGCGTGCTGAAGGGCAAGCTCGCCGGCCGTGCCGATATGACGGCCATTTCCGCGCTGGTCAAGGCCGCGCTCACGAAGTAACACCCGTTTCCCCGGCGCGCAGTGCGTGCGCCGGGGTGTCGTATTGTCTTTTTTTCGCTCGATCCCACGGTGATTCCGCATTCGTTCCTGCAGGACTTGCTGAACCGCGTCGATATCGTCGACGTGGTGGGCAAGTACGTGCAGCTCAAGAAGGGCGGCGCCAATTTCATGGGGCTGTGCCCGTTCCATAACGAAAAGAGCCCGTCGTTTACCGTCAGCCCGACCAAGCAGTTCTATCACTGCTTCGGTTGCGGGGCTCACGGCACGGCGATCGGCTTCCTGATGGAACACGCGGGGCTTACGTTCCCGGAGGCGGTGCAGGATCTCGCGCAATCCGTCGGGCTGACCGTGCCGCACGAGCCGTCGATGCGCGGCGGTGGTGGGGGCGGCGGCGACTATCCGGCGCCGGTGTCGAAATCGGTCGCGACCGCGTTGTCCGACGCGATGACCGCGGCGTGCGACTACTACCGCAAGCAGTTGCGGGGCGCAACCGTCGCGATCCAGTACCTGAAGAACCGTGGCTTGACCGGCGAGATCGCCGCGCGCTTCGGGCTCGGCTATGCGCCGGACGGCTGGCAGAATCTCGAAGCCGCGTTCCCGGACTATCGCGACGAGTCGCTCGTCGAGTCGGGGCTCGTGATCGTCAGCGAGAAGACCGATGCGCAGGGCGCAGCGCGCCGCTACGACCGGTTCCGCGAGCGGATCATGTTCCCGATCCGCAACGTGAAGGGGCAGGTGATCGGCTTCGGCGGGCGCGTGCTCGGCAGCGGTGAGCCGAAGTATTTGAATTCGCCTGAAACCCCGCTGTTCAACAAGGGCAGCGAACTGTACGGCCTGTTCGAGGCGCGGCTCGCGATTCGCGAGCGCAAGTACGTGCTGGTCGTCGAAGGCTACATGGACGTCGTCGCGCTCGCGCAGCTCGGGTTCCCGAACGCGGTCGCGACGCTCGGCACCGCATGCACGCCGATTCATGTGCAGAAGTTGCTGCGCCAGACCGATACCGTCATTTTCAGTTTCGACGGCGATTCGGCCGGGCGGCGTGCGGCTCGGCGCGCGCTCGAGGCCTGCCTGCCGCATGCAGGGGACAACCGCACGATCCGGTTCCTTTTTCTGCCGGCCGAGCACGATCCGGACAGCTATGTGCGCGAGTTCGGCGAGGAGGCGTTCTCCCAGCAGGTCGAACGCGCGATGCCGTTGTCACAATTTCTGCTGAACGAAGCAATTTCCGGCAAGGCGCTCGATCAGCCGGAAGGCCGCGCGAAGGCGCTGTTCGACGCGAAGCCGTTGTTGCAGGCGCTGCCCGCGAATGCGTTGCGCGCGCAGATCATGCACATGTTCGCTGACCGCCTCGATATTCCGTTCGAAGAGGTCGCAGGGCTGTCCGACGTCGATACGCGGATCGCGGCACCGCCGCGCCAGGCGCCCCCGCGCAGCGAGCGCCGCCGCGTGACGGACAGCGAAAAGCGTGCGCTGCGCACGCTGGTGATGCATCCGCGCATCGCGTCGCAGCTCGACGACGAACAGCTTGCGACCCTGCGCGCGTTGCCGCGCATCGGCGAACTGTTCGCGGAAGTCGTCGATCATGCGCGCGCGCTGGGCGACGGCGCGGAGTTCCGGCTGCTGTCGGATGTCCTGCGGACGTCCTCGAATGGAGCGACTTACGAGGAAATCTTCCGCGAAATTCTGGACTATGATGAAAACGTCCGCGACTTGCTGTTACAGAATCCGGAAGACGAGACGGTGCCCGAGCGGCAGCGTGAACAGGAACGGATCGCGGGGGAGGAACTGCAGGCGGCGGTGCTCAAGATGCGTTACGACGCCTGCTGCGACCGGCTTGACAGGCTGGCGCGGCAATCCACCTTCACACCCGAGGAATTGGCCGAATTGACGGAATTGAACCAGCAGCGAACCGACATGAAGCGTCGGCTCGGGCTGTAGGCGGCCGGGGAGCTTAGAGAGGGTTCCCCTGCGTGCTATAATATAAGGTTTCCAGCGGTTTGTTTTCTAAGCAGAGGCGAGAATCGCGATGGCAAAGACGACAGGCGGAAAGAAAGCAGCAGGCAAGGGCTCGACGGAGCCGACCAAAAAGGTCACAGCGGCCAAGTCTGCTTCTTCCACCAGGACAACGTCTTCAGCCACGTCAGCCCCTGCAGGAAAGAAAACCGTGGCCGGCACTGCTCAGGCTGCGCCGGCTCCGGCAGCCAGAACACGGGCTGCCGCCAGACCCGACTCCGGGCCGGCCAAGCCGGCGGCGAAGCGGGCAAGTGCGAAAAGCGCAAGGGACACGACTGCCGCCGCGGACGAAACGGCAGTACGTACTACTCATGCACCCACGGTTCAACCGGCTGTCGTCCAGCAGCCGCGAGTCGATATAGCCGGTACGGCGAACTCCATGACCAAAAAGCTGAACGAAGTATCCGTCGAAGACGACGCAAATCAGAGCGACGAGCAGCCTGCAGCAGCACCGGCTGCACCGGGCAAATCCAAGGTGCGCGATCGTCGCGCCAAGGAAAAGGCGCTACTGAAGGAAGCGTTCGCGACGAGCACGCCGGGTACGGCCGAGGAGCTCGAAGAGCGCCGCGTGAAACTGCGCGCGCTGATCAAGCTCGGCAAGGAGCGCGGCTTCCTCACGTACGCCGAAATCAACGACCACCTGCCGGACAACTTCACCGAGACCGAAGCCCTTGAAGGCATCATCGGTACGTTCAACGACATGGGCGTGGCGGTCTACGAGCAGGCGCCGGACGCGGAAACGCTGCTGCTGAACGACAACGCACCCGCCGCGTCGTCGGACGATGAAGTCGAAGAGGAAGCCGAAGTCGCACTGTCCACCGTCGATTCGGAATTCGGCCGCACGACCGATCCGGTTCGGATGTACATGCGTGAAATGGGCACGGTCGAGCTGCTCACGCGCGAAGGCGAAATCGAGATCGCGAAGCGGATCGAGGACGGCCTGCGCCACATGGTGATGGCCATCTCCGCGTGCCCGACGACGATCGCCGACATCCTCGCGATGGCCGAACGCGTCGCGAACGAAGAGATCCGCGTCGACGAGCTCGTCGACGGCCTGCTCGATCCGAATGCTTCGGACTCCGCCGATACCGACGGCTTCTCCGCGAAGGAAGCGGAAGCCATCGAGAACGAAGACGAGGAAGCCGAAGAGGAAGAGGAAGAGGAAGAAGAGGAAGAGGAGGAAGATGACGGTGCCGCGCAGGCATCGGCCAACGCCGCCCAGCTCGAAGCCCTCAAGCGTGCCTCGCTCGAGAAGTTCTCGCAGATCAGCGAGTGGTTCGACAAGATGCGCCGCGCGTTCGAAAAGGAAGGCTACAAGTCGAAGGCCTACCTGAAGGCGCAGGAAACGATCCAGACCGAACTGATGACGATCCGCTTCACCGCGCGTACCGTCGAACGCCTGTGCGACACGCTGCGTGCGCAGGTGGACGAAGTGCGTCAGGTCGAGCGTCAGATCCTGCACATCGTCGTCGACAAGTGCGGCATGCCGCGCTCGGAATTCATCGCACGCTTCCCGGGCAGCGAGACCGATCTCGACTGGTCCGAAAAGATCATGGCCGAAGGCCATTCGTACAGCGCGGTGCTGTCGCGTAACGTTCCGGCGATCCGCGAACAGCAGCAGCGCCTGCTCGACCTGCAGGCGCGTGTCGTGCTGCCGCTGAAGGACCTGAAGGAAACCAACCGCCAGATGGCGGCCGGCGAACTGAAGGCGCGTCAGGCGAAGCGCGAAATGACCGAGGCGAACCTGCGTCTCGTGATCTCGATCGCGAAGAAGTACACGAACCGCGGCCTGCAGTTCCTCGACCTGATCCAGGAAGGCAACATCGGCCTGATGAAGGCGGTGGACAAGTTCGAATACCGTCGCGGCTACAAGTTCTCGACCTATGCGACGTGGTGGATCCGTCAGGCCATCACGCGCTCGATCGCGGACCAGGCGCGTACGATCCGTATTCCGGTTCACATGATCGAGACGATCAACAAGATGAACCGCATCTCGCGGCAGATCCTGCAGGAAACCGGTCTCGAGCCGGATCCGGCAACGCTCGCCGAGAAGATGGAGATGCCGGAAGACAAGATCCGCAAGATCATGAAGATCGCGAAGGAGCCGATCTCGATGGAAACGCCGATCGGTGACGACGACGATTCCCATCTCGGCGACTTCATCGAGGACACCAACACGGTCGCGCCGGCGGATGCCGCGCTGCATGCGAGCATGCGAGACGTCGTGAAGGACGTGCTCGATTCGCTGACGCCGCGCGAGGCGAAGGTGCTGCGGATGCGTTTCGGTATCGAGATGAGCACCGATCACACGCTCGAGGAAGTCGGCAAGCAGTTCGACGTCACGCGTGAGCGGATCCGTCAGATCGAGGCCAAGGCGCTGCGCAAGCTGCGTCACCCGAGCCGTTCCGACAAGCTGAAGTCGTTCCTCGAAGGGAACTGATTTCAAGCGTCTCTCCTGCGAACGCCACCGGTATCCGCGTGATACTGGTGGCGTTTGTCTCCTTTGTTGTTACAATGCCGGCCCGGCTTCTTCGTCGGGGCGGCGTGTGACACGCTTCGCTTCTCATCAGGGCTTGTAGCTCAGCGGTTAGAGCAGTCGACTCATAATCGATTGGTCGCGGGTTCGAACCCCGCCGGGCCCACCAGATTTCATGCGCGCGATTGCGCAGCATGCCGAAAACCCGCGATGGCTTCATGCCTCGCGGGTTTTTCTTTGCGTGGGCGCGTGACGAGCGTCGTGATCAGGAAAGTACCGAGAGGGTGCCGCGCTGCAGTCAATCGAAGGTATGCTGTAGCGCGGCCGTTCCACACGCGACATCGGTTGCGGCCGAAGGCAAGCCAAACCAAACAGCCCCCGCGATCCATTCGGCGGCGAGAATAAACAGACTTCGGCCGGGAGTGGGACGGCAATCATGACCATGCTGCGTTCGTGGGGTGCGATTCTTTCGTTGCTGGCGCTCGTTGCATGCGCGAGCCTGCCGCTGCAGGCCGATCGCGCGCAGACGCACGCATACACCGATACGGACAACACGCGGCTGGGTGTCGCGTTCCAGCAGCAGGCCAGTACGCATCCGGGGCAGGACGCGTTTCATCTGCTGACCGATCCGGTCGACGCGCTGGATGCGCGCGTGTTGCTGGCCGATCGCGCAGACCGTTCGCTCGACCTTCAGTACTACATCTGGCACGACGACCTGACCGGACATGAACTGGCCGACGCGATCATTCGCGCGGCCGATCGCGGCGTGCGCGTCCGTGCGCTGCTCGACGACCTCGGCACGAACGCGGACGATCGCAAGCTGCTCGAGATCAGTTCACATCCGAACATCGAGATCCGGCTGTTCAATCCGGTCGCCACGCGCCGGTTCAAGAAGATCGGCACGGTGTTCGAGTTCTCGCGCGTCAATCGGCGCATGCACAACAAGGCGATGATTGCGGACAACCAGGCGGCGATCGTTGGTGGCCGCAATATCGGCGACGAGTATTTCGGCGCATCGTCGATGCTGGAGTTCGGCGATCTCGACGTCGTCGTTCACGGCCCGGTCGTGAAGAACATCTCGACCGAATTCGATACGTTCTGGAATTCCCCGTACGCGTACCCGATCAGTGCACTGGTCGGGCATGACGCGGCGCCTGGCGGGCTGGACCGCGAGCGCGAACGGTTGCGCGACTACCTGAGGGCCATGGAGGACAATCCGTACGTGCTCGAGGCCAGGCAGCGACTCGACCGGATCGTTCATGGGCAGGGCACGGAACTGTCGTGGGGCCATGCGACGGTGCTGTACGACGATCCGTCGAAGATCGCGCACGCGCCGAAGGACAGCGATGGGCACCTGATGCCGCAGTTGCGGGCACTCGCATTGCAGCCCGAACACGACCTGCTGATCGTGTCGCCGTATTTCGTGCCGGGCAAGGAAGTCGTCGAGCGGCTGCGCGCGCTCACGGCGCGCGGCGTGCGCGTGACGGTGCTGACCAATTCGCTCGCGTCGACCGACGTGGCGGCCGTGCATGCGGGCTACCGGCACTACCGAAGCGATCTCGTGGCCGCCGGCGTGCGGCTTTACGAACGGCGGCCGTCGGGCGACAAGAGCATTTCGAAGCAGGTCATCATCGGGTCGTCGCGTGCGTCGCTGCATGCGAAGACCTATGTGTTCGATCACAAGAGCATTTTCATCGGATCGATGAATCTCGATCCGCGCTCGCTGAACCTCAATACGGAGATCGGCGTTTACTGCGAGAGCCCGGCGATTGCGTCGCAGGTGGCCAACGATCTTGAAGCGCGGCTCGATCGAATCGCGTGGCGCGTCGAGCCAAGGACCGATCCGGCGGGCAAAGGGCCGCTCAAGTGGATTCAGACCGATTCGGACGGCAAGGTCACCGTGCTCGATCACGAACCGGAAGTGTCCGCCGCGCGGCGGATGGAAGTCTGGTTCCTTGGGCTGTTCCCGATCGAATCGCAACTGTGAGCGACGATGCTGCGCGCGCCATTCAGCAACGCGTGCGGCCGTGGTGCTCGATGACGGCCGCGAGCTGCATCGTCGCGGTCTCGATCGTCGCGTCGTTCAGCCCGGAGTATCCCAGCACGAAGCCGTTGTACGGCCGGCCGTCGCCGACCCGATAGCTGCTCAGCGGCTGAAGCAGCAGGCCATGCGCGGCTGCGGCGCGGGCGACGTCGGTATCGTGCAGCGGCAGCGCGAGATCTGCCGACAGATGCATGCCCCCCGGGCTTTCGCGAACGCTCAGCACGGTGCCGAGGTGGCGGGCGAGTGCCGCTTCGAGGCTGCTCCGCCGCTCGGCATACAGCGTCCTCATCCTGCGCAGGTGTCGCGCAAAGAGGCCGGTGTCGATGAATTCGGCCATCGCCAGTTGATCGGCCGAGTGGCCGCGATGGACGAGTTCGCGCAGCGTGCTGGTGAAGCGGTCGACCAGAATCGGCGGAACCACCATGAAGCCGAGCCGGAGGGCGGGAAACATTGTCTTGCTGAAGGTGCCGAGATAGCAGACCGGTGCGTCGGCATGCAGGCCCTGGATCGCGGGCAGCGGCTGGCCGCCGTGGCGGAACTCGCTGTCGTAGTCGTCCTCGATGATCCACGCGCCGCACGCCTGTGCGTGCTCGACAAGTGCCGCGCGCCGCCGGGGGCTCATCAGCGCGCCGAGCGGGTATTGGTGTGACGGTGTCGTATAGATCAGCCGGGGCGGCCGGGTGCGCCACTGTTCGTCGGTTGGCGCCATCCCTTCGTGGTCGACCTCGATCGGCACGAGATCGAGGCCGGTCGAGCGGAATGCGGTTCGGGCGCCGTTGTAGCAGGGGTTCTCGAGCCAGCCATATTCACCGGGATTCGCCAGCATGCGCGCGCACAGTTCGAGGCTGCTTTGCGTGCCGTCGGTAATGAACACCTGGCCGGTTTCGCAGCGCACGCCTCGCGAGACCCGGATGTAGGCGGCCACGGCACGCCGCAATTCGGGCAGCCCTTCGACGGGGCCGTAGGCGAGTTGAGCGGGCCTGATGACTCTCCACGCGCGCTCGATGCATCGGCGCCATTGGGCAACGGGGAATTCATCGAGCGAAGGGAGGCCGGGAACGAACGGCAGCATGCGTTCGGGTTCGGGATCGGTGTTCTCCAGACCGTGCACGCGCTCGGACAATCGAACCGGGGCCGGGCCGCTTTCGAGCCCTGCGCCAGGCCGGCCGCATCCGTCCCATAACGTGATCGTGCCGTTGCGCGTGGCCGCCACGAAACCTTCCTCGGCAAGGCGCTCGTACGCATAGACCGCCGAGTTGCGCGCGATACCCAGCTCAGCCGCGAGCACGCGCGTCGACACGAGCCGCGTGCCGGGCGGAATGTGTCCGTCCAGCAGCATGTTGCGCAGGCTCCGGTAGAGGGCTTCCTGCTGGCTGTGGCGTGTCGAGCCGTCCTGTCTGGAAAGCGAGGAGATGAGCAGCGCGAGATCCATGGGCTGGTTCCAGAATTTTTCGTTGAGCTGGTTCTTTTGAAGATTCGACGCGCATCGTATCGTTCACGTTCTCGCGGTGCCGGCCGGTGCGCGGGCATTCCCGGCGATCGTCACGGATAGCGGCACGCGCGTATTTTGATCGATTTGGCAAGCGACTGTCGATGGGTTGATCGATCGGGCGCTCAGGCGTGGAAGTCGCACTTCTCCGATTCGATTAGATTAGATTCGGAGTGCAAATATATTTCGAGCGAGTGCCCGAGTCTTACCGGAACGCGAGCAGCCCGATGCGCGCAAGGTCGCGCGAACAGGAAAACGAAACATGAAAGACCAGACCGTCATCTCTCCCACACCCCGCACCACCATTCGCCGACTGCCGGAACTGGCAAACCACGATCGCGAGAGGCTTCATCGCATCGTGGACGAGGCCTACGTCTGCCACATCGCGTTCGGTGCAGGCGAGGACACGCACTGCATCCCGACCGCGCACTGGAGACGGGGCGATGACCTCTATATTCACGGGTCCAACGGCAGCCGGATGATCAAGGCGCTGTCGGCGGGTGCACAGGCCTCCGTCGCGATTACGTTGCTGGACGGTCTCGTGTTGGCCAGGTCGGCCTTCAACCATTCGATGAATTATCGATCCGCAGTGATCTACGGGCGGTTCGAGATGGTGGAGGGCAGTGCGGACAAGCTGGTGGCCCTGGATGCATTGATGGACAAGATCGCACCCGGTCGCCAGCATGACGCGCGGCCCGGCAACGAGAAGGAACTCAATGCGACCAGCGTGCTGCGGATTGCCCTTGCGGAAGCCGCTGTAAAAGTCAGCGATTCAATGCCGTCCGACAAGGAAGAAGATCTTGCGCTCGCTGTCTGGACGGGGATCCTGCCGTTGAAGATGACGCGCGGCGCACCGGTTCATGCCGACGGCGACTTGCCGGTGCCGGACTACGTCCGGAACTGGGCCGAGTAGGTTGCGCGGCATGGCCGCGCGGTATTGCGGAAAACGGCGGCGCGCGGTGTTGGGGCGCGCGGGTTCCGCATGGTAGCGAGACGCTGGTTGCGCCGGCCGGCAGCGCGAATGCCGCGCTGCCGTGACGGGGGGCGTTTCACTCGGTGCGGTGCTCGTGCTCGTCGTGCGGCGGATGCGACTCCGCAGGGTGCGGATGCGGCGCGGCCGCGTGCTCGGGGGCCGGTTGCCGCGGCTGCGGGGCCGCGTGCTCCTGCGGTTGTGCCTCGTTGCGCGGCGACGTTTCCTTGCGTTGTTGCTGCTGAGCCTCGTTGCGTTGCTGCATTTCTTCGCGCTGCTGTTGCTGTGCCGCATTGCGTTGCTGCAGTTCCTCGCGTTGCTGCTGCTGTGCCGCGTTGTGCTGTTGCATCGCTTCGCGTTGCTGCTGAGCCTCGTTGCGCTGTTGTTGCTGCAATTGCTGCTGCTGCGCGGCCGCGCGATTTTCTTGCGCGGCGTGCTCCTGCTGCATGGCCTGCTGCCGCTCGTCGCGCATCGCGCCGGGTGCATGCTGCGCAGGTGCTTCGGCATGCGGTTCGTTCGCCCGGTTCTGCGCGAATGCGTCGGGCGACGGCCGTGCGCCAGGGCGTGTGTCGTTCGCGCCGAAGTGCGGCATCGTCATCGGCACGGCGCCCGGGCGTTGCTCCATGGCCTGCCCGCGCATCGGCTGCGCGCCCGGCTGCATCGCGTTGCGTTCGACCGTCGTGTTCGTCGTGTTGTTGGTGACGTTGCCGCCGTAGTTGTTCGTGATCCGCGTATTGCGAATGTTGGTGATGTTGTTGATCACGGTGGTCGACTTCGACACGTACGTGGTGTGGTTGTACACCACGGCCGGGCGCTGCCAGCCGCCGTGCCAGCCGGGGCCTTCCGGACGCGGCGCGCCCCAGTTCATGCCCCAGGCATGCCAGCCCCAGTCGTGGTGCCCGAAGATCGCGGCGCCGACGGCGATGCCGACGCCGAACGTGATCACGCCGGCGGCAACCACCTCACCCGTGCTGTATGAAGGCGGTCGATACACGTAGCCGGGATAGGACGAAACCGGCTCGCCGTAGACGACCGTCGGGTTGTAGGACGGGACATAGACGACGTCGGGCTGTGCGGACTCGATCTCGATGGCCTGCGCAGGCGGCGGCACGATCGCCGGCCCGGCGTAGACCACGGGCGCATCGGTGGCCGGCGTGTAACCGGTCGGTGCGGCCTGCTCGACCTGCGTGACCCGCATCTGGCCGCCCGAGCGGAGATGGCCGGACGTCTGCGCGCGCTGACGCATCACCTGGATCGCGTTCATCACGTCGGTGGGGTCGTTGTAGTAAGCCTGGCCGAGCGAGGTGGTCCAGGCCGGATTCGACGCCATCTGCGACAGCACCGCGGGGAACGCGGTCAAAGCCTTGACGGACGGGTCCCACGGCTGCGTGTCGGCGGCGGTTGTAAGTGCCTGTCCCTTCAACGACGGATTCTGCATGACCCAGTTGTTGGCGGCCGTGACCTGGTCCGGGTAGGTTGCACCCGCAAGCACCAGCGCGACGAGTTTGTCGGGGAACAGTGCGATCGGCGCGACCATCTGGTAGAGCTGGTCGGCAGTCGGCGGCGTGTAGGCGACGGGCGTCGATGCGGGCTGGGCCGCCGCGGCCGCGCTCGCGTCGCTGGCCGGAGCAGCGGTGCTGCTGTCGCCGTTCTTGTTGCAGGCCGAGAGGCCGAGCAGCGACACGATGAGGGACGACGCGATCAGCGTCCTGACGGGGCGGTGTGCACGTGTGTTGTTCATGTTGTTCGTTCGGTGTTGTGTCGGCGTTGGCAGGCACGCGGGCCGCGCGATCGGCTTGAGCACTGTGCCGCGACCGTCCACGCCTGTTCCGGGGGCATCGGCCGGGGCAGGCGGCAAGGTCGTGTTCGCATGGTGATTGTCCCGCGACGAATCGATATATCCAGTTAAACGCGCGACACGCGCGGAGGTTGTCCGGGTGTTGTGTAACAGTGTGTGTACCTTGCAGTCCGTAAGCGGGCTGGCACTGCCCGGGTAATGAACATGAAAGTTGCTTGCGCAACGATTGCAAGGTCGGAGAGGGGGCGTCGCGCCGGAAGCTGTTCCGCGAGAGTAAGCGGAACGCAAAAAAACCGCGAAGGCTTTGCGGCCGTCGCGGGTTGTTCAAACGATCACGTCCGGTTCCCTGCATGCGCTGCGGTGCGCATGTGGAACCGCGGCGGTCATCGATCCATCAGCGTGCGAAATCCGATGTGCTCTGGATGAACGTGTTCAGCTTCGAGATGTTCACGCTGCCGAAGCCCGTCGTCGCGTCCCAGCCGGCCTTCGCCTTGTAGCCGTAGGTGCCGCTGCCGTTGTTGCCGGACGTGACGTCGTGCAGCAGCGCCGCGTTGCTCGGGAAGTACTTGTAGATGCTCGACGCGGGGAACCCGAGCGCATTGTTGTTCGCGGACTGCAGGCGTGCCCAGATCCCCGTGAAGATCGGCGCGGCGAGGCTCGTGCCGCCTTCGTTGTTGAGGTAACCCGAGCCCCACAGCGTGTCGGACGTCTGGCCGTTCACGACGAGAATCGCGCCGGTGCGCAGGTCGGCGTCGAAGCCGACGTCAGGCAATGCGCGCTTGGTCGATCCCGTGAGGCTCGACGATTGCCACGACGGCGCGGCTTCGTACTTGCTGTACCCGCCGCCCGTCGACCACACGGTGCCCGGCTGCCAGCTCGGATCGTTCCAGACGATCTCGCTGTTGTACGCGTTGGTCGACGTATTGGTGAACAGCGTCGTGCCGCCCACCGCGATCACGTACGGCGACGTTGCCGGTTCGCTCACCGTGTAGGTCGAGCGCGACGGCGTGCCGCTCGCACATTCGTACGCGCCGTGGTCGCCGGCGGATACCGAGAAGGTCTGGCCCTGCGCGACGGCCTGCTTGAAGATCGTGTCGTCGGTTGCCTGCGAGCCGGTGCTGTTCGCGGACGATTCGCACACGCCGAGCGACACGTTGATCACCTTCGCGACGTTGTCGGTCACGGCCTTATTGTACGCGGCGGTAATCGCCGTGAGCGTCATCGACGGCGCGACGTAGAACACGACCTGCTTCACGCTGCCGCCGGCCGCGCCGACGATCGACTGGCTGTCGAGGTTCCATTCGACGGTGCCGTCGGTGTCGGTGTACGAGCTGCCGGACGGGCCCGTCTTCACGATGCTGCTGCTGATCGCGCCGAGGCTGTTGTTTGCGGCGAACGTATTGAGGTCGCTCACCGTCTGCGACAGGTCGCCTTCGGAGATGATGCCGACGGTGGTCTGTGAGGCGGTCGGCGTGCCGTCGCCGCCGTAGATCGACGAGAATTCGGTCGGGTTGTGCGGCACCGCCGATGCGCCGGCCGGAATCGTCAGGTTGCTGGTGTTGCCTTGCGGCTGGCTGCCCGCGCCCGTGTGCATCAGCTCGACGTTCTGCAGGCCCAGCACCGAACCCACGACGCCGCCGATCGCGTTCGGCACTTGCGCGGCGTCGGTATTTGCGTAGACGCTGCGGCCGTTGCGCGTGAAGCGCTTGAGCGTCGTGCGGAACGCGGACTTGATGGTAGCCGCGGTGCCGGACGCGGAGACCAGCAGGCGGTTCGGCGCGACCACGATGTTCACGAAGCCTTCCTTGCGCAGATGCGCGACGACCGAGGCGACCTGCTGGTCGGTCGGCGCATATTGCGCCGCGAACTGCGCCGGCGTGAGGAACTGCCGGTAGTGCGGTGAACCAGGCGTGTGCAGGTCGTGCAGATACTGGTCGAGTTGCGCCTCGTTGCGCAGGTTCAGGCCGAGCACGATGTCCACCGACTCGCCCGGCGCCATCTCGATGGCTGCTGCTGCAGCGGCCGCGGTGCTCGCGGCCGGCGCGCCGGCGGTACCGGCTTCGTTCTGCTGCACGAGCGGCAGGAAACCCTTGGTGTGCGTTTCCGTCCAGCCGGCCGCAGGCGCGGCGTAGGCGGTCGCCATGCCGAACGATGCGGCGGCTGCGGCGGCGAATGCGAGCTTGACGAAGCGATTGTGCTTTTGATTCTTGTCTGCAACCTGATTCATTTGAATTACCCCTCCGGTTGAACATCGAACAGCACGAACAACAACGGTCGACAGCGGTGCGGGTCATGCACCGCCGATTTCTGTCGCACGCGTGCGGATGGCACGGACGCGACAGGGCCTTTCGCCCGATCCGGAAAGGTGTTTTTTCTCCGGGGGCGAAATACGAAAAACGCGGTAACGGGAAGGCTGCGCCGCGATACGACGCAACCGCGCCGGACAGGGCGCGGGCGGGATTGCTAGAGCAATAGTTTCGTTGTCCTGCTCATTCGATTCGATCCTTCGGCCGCTGCCGGATGGCAGTTGTCCAATGAGATGCATCGGGATGTTGCATGCGCCGGCGCGCGAACGAGACAGCCGGCGGCGAGCACTGCGGTGCGGCGGAAGCGAAAAAACGTAGAGCGGAAGCGATTGCGTGGTGAGCAATTTGTCAGATTGCTTGCATCGGACGGTATCAAGAACGAAAGCTGGGTGTCAAACTTTTTTTGATTATATGAAACTAAATTAAAGCGAATATGTGCAATGTTTTTGAAAATATTGGCAGTGTTTTGTAATATTCGAGGCCGCCAAAGAAAGTAATGCGGAATTCGATTTGCCGATCGTTTCTGGTTTGATGCGTAATGCGTGCAATTGGCCGATCGTGTTCGAGGCCTGACTCGAATCCGGGGCGCGGCGGAGAAGGTCGAGTCCGCGCGCCGCACGAAGCGCCGCACGAAGCGGCGCATGAAGTCGCGAGATGTCCGACGCTCCGCATATCGGCCCAGTCAACGAGGATTGAACCTGCGTGATCGATAACGACAAGCTTTGCATCGAAGTACCCGTGACCTGGAAGGCCGCGCTGGCCGATTGCGGATGGACGCAACAGACGGAAGGGCAATCGGATGCGGCGGTGTTCCGGCTCGACGCGCGTGATGGATCGCGTCGGTTCGTCAAGACGGAACCGGCGGGACCGCTGGGCGAACTGAGCGACGAGGCCGCCCGACTGCGCTGGCTTGCGACGACGGGGTTGCCGGGCGCGCAGGTGCTCGATGTAGCATCGGCGGCGGGGCGCGAGTGGATGCTGCTGAGTGCCGTGCGTGGCGAAAATCTCGAAGTCGCGCGGCTCGGGCCGGCGGCGAAGGTGGCGATCATCGCCGACGCGTTGCGTGCACTGCATCGGCTCGATCCGATAACCTGCCCGTTCGATCATGGCGCGGCGTCTCGTATCGAGCGCGCCCGTGCGCGGATGAACGAGGGTCTCGTTGACGAGGACAACCTCGATGACGCGAATACAGGTGTGCCGCTCGATGAACTATTCGCGAGGCTTCAGGCGAGCAGGCCGTTGATCGAGGACAGGGTCGTCACGCACGGTGACGCGTGCCTGCCCAACTTCATGGTCGAAGACGGTCGCTTTTCGGGTTTCATTGACTGCGGACGCCTCGGTGTGGCCGATCGCTATCAGGATCTGGCGCTGGCAACGCGTGATATCGAAGCGGATCTCGGCAGCGAATGGGTCGCGCCTTTCTTTGCCCGGTATGGAATCAAGCAACCCGATGCGGGTCGAATCGCTTTCTATCGGCTGCTCGACGAATTTTTCTGATTCCGCAGGTGTTCACGGGCGATGCACGAGACAGTTTTCCTGTCCCGTGCATCGCCTTGTTTCGTAGTAGTCCTGCTTTTCAATCGAAGATTTTCACGTTCTTTACGGATATCCTCCGTCAGTCACGCTCGCGCGATGCATAGGCGAAGCGAAGGCCTTCGCCGAGCGTGCACTGGAAGACCTGAGCTGGCGCGACCGGCTGATACGTGGTTGGCGAAAGCGAGCGCACCGTCACCGTCGCGCTTTCATCCTGCATGACGCGGTACTGGATCAGTTCCAGCACCGGCGAGCCGCTGGGCTGGACGGTAAGGTGCTGGTTGGCGAATGCGAGCGTATTGCCGCCGACCTCCATGAAGTCGCGTATCGCGAAGCCGCCCGATACGGTGGGCACCGTTGCTGTCGCTTGAGCCGGCTGCGCGTTCCGGCACTGGTTCGGTGAAAAGATTGCAGTCACCGTCACGCCGGCAAACAGCCGCGTGCGCAACTGCCGATACGAATTGACGTTGTCCGGCTGGGGGCTCGCGGCTGTTGCCGCGAGACTGGTTGCCGCGCCGGCGGCAACAAGAACAATGGCGAAGCGATTCAGCATTTTCCTGTCTCCGTGCGATGAAACCACGGGCACGATAGCACGGTGCGCAGGCATTGTTCAGACGGTTCGATCGCGGCAGCTACTGCGCCGCACCTGCATTTCGCAGCACGTCCATAGCTTCCGTGTTGTCGTGTGACCGCGCGAGCTGCAGCAGCGACTGTCCGCGCCGATCGACATGGTTCGGATTCGCGCCACGTGCGACGAGGAGCGGAATCAGGTCGAATCGATTGAACAACGTGGCGAACCCCAGCGCAGTTTCCCCGGCGCCGTTCGTCTGGTCGATCGGGCATTGCGTGTCGATCAGGCGCCGCGCGATGTCGGGTTCGTTCTTGAATAGGGCACCCATCAGCGCCGTGTTGCCGTGGCGGTCGCCGGCGCATGCGTTTGCGCCGGCCGACAGCAGATAGTCGAGCGCGGCAGGCTGGCCGTCGTAGGACGCGAGTATCACGGCCGTAAAGCCGCGGCTGTCGGTGGCGTCGACGGGATAGCCGGCGTCGTGCAAGGCACGCAGGATGTCGACGCGTCCGACACGGGCGGCATCGAACCAGTCGCTGTCGTAGCGGCGCAGCGCGGCAGGATCGGCCGGCGTGTACGCCGGCTGGTCGGGAAGGTGCGCACAACCGGCGAGCGCGGCCAGCGCCAGGACGGTTGCGGTGGCGCGGATCGCGCGCGTCAGGCGTTCGGATTGCATGAGGATGTCCTGATGTGTGGGTAAGGTCGACGTGCGCGGCGCAACCCCGCACGTCGATAGCGACCGGAGCCGCGGGATCAGTTCTCGCTCAGCTTCGCTGCGAGCGCTTGCACTTGCCCGACGTCGGCGTGAACGGCCTGCGCAAGACGCGTGCCGTAGTCGGCATCGGCCTTGTAGAAGTACGACAGCATCGCGTACTGGTTGTGCGCGTTCGTCACCTTGCCGAGATCACCGGACAGCGCGGTGATCAGGTCGTCCCTGTCCTGCTGCGACAGGCCTCGGTAATACTCGCCCGCCTGACGGAATCGCAGCTTCTTGTGGATCGCTTCCTGCTGCGTCGTTCCGCCTAGCGCCATGCGCACGGACTTGTACTGCGGATTCGGTGCGAGTTCATGCAGCGTCGACGGTTCGTAGTTCACCTCGCCCTTGCGGTCGCCGGCGTTCATCTTGCCGTCCTGGTTGTTGTTGACCACCGGCACGACGGGCCGGTTTATCGGCAGGTCCATGTAGTTCGCGCCGAGCCGGTACATCTGCGTGTCGGCGTACGCGAACAGGCGATCCTGCAGCATCCGGTCTTCAGACGGCTCGATGCCGGGCACGAGTCGCGACGGCGCGAACGCCGATTCCTCGGTCGACTGGAAGTAGTTGTCGGGTACGCGGTTCAGCGTCATCGTGCCGATCTTGCGCTCGGGGACGCCGGTCCACACCTTCGTGTCGTCCAGCGCATCGAAGTCGAACCGGTTCAGGTCCTGCGGTGTGAGCACCTGCACGTACAGGTCCCACTTCGGGAAGTCGCCTTGTTTCAGCGCGCCGTACAGGTCGTTCGTCATCATGTTCCAGTCGCGCCCGATCGATGCGTCGATGTCTTGCGGACGCAGTCCGTGCACGCCTTGCTGGCTTTTCCAGTGGAACTTCACGTAGTGCACGTCGCCGTGCGCATTGACGAACTTGAACGCATGCACCGCGAAGCCGTCCATGTGACGATACGAATCGGGCATGCCCGCATTCGTGTACAGCATCGTCAGCATGTTCGTCGCTTCGGGCGTGTTCGCGAAGAAGTCGAATGCGAGGTTCGGATCCTGTACGCCGGTCACGGCGCTCGGCTTGTTCGCGTGAACGAAGTCGGGGAACTTGATGCCGTCGCGAATGAAGAACACGGGCCAGTTGATGCCGACCATGTCCCAGTTGCCCTGTTGCGTATAGAACTTCACCGCGAAGCCGCGCGGATCGCGTGCCTGTTCGGGCGAGCCGCGATAGCCCATCACGGTGGAAAAGCGCACGAACACGGGCGTGCGGGTGCCGGGTGTGAAGACCTTCGCCTTCGTCAGGTTCGAGATGTCGGCGGTCGGCACGAACTCGCCGAATGCGCCGGTGCCGCGTGCATGCACGACGCGTTCCGGAATGCGTTCGCGATCGAAGCGCTGCAGTTTCTCGATGAGTGCGGAGTCTTGCAGGAGTACGGGGCCGGCAGGCCCGGCCGTCTGCGAATTCTCGTTGTCGCCGACGGGGGCGCCCGTGTCTCGAGTGAGTTCGGCGGCATGGGGGGACGCGGAAAGTGCAACGCAGATCGCAGCGACTGCGTGTCTCAGCACGCGATGGGAGGTTGAGGACATGACGATGGAACTCCTTGAATCCGATCGGTGGTGGGGAAGCCGACTGAATTAGAAGAGATCGTCAGATGATTGGCTAATTGATATTCGATATGTTTCCGATAGCGGCGCCGTCGATGCGGCGCGAGCGTGGTAGTTACCGGTGGTGATGGCGAATATTGTTGCGCACGCAATGAGTTGTTTCGTCACGCATCGTGAAGCGATCCGTGAGCGTCGCACACAGGCGATCGAGCATGCGATGCCTCAAGTGGGCTTTGCGATCCGCATTCCATGGATCGGTGCCGCAGCGGCCCCGAAAGACCCGGCCGCCGCGTGGTACCGATCAACTCGCCGTCAACTCGCGCCTACCTGCCACCCGAGCCCAAGGCTCTTCTGCACCGACACGTAGTCCTTGATCAGTTCGGCCTGCCCGGCGATCACGTTCTGTTGCGCGGACAGCGCTTCGCGTTGCGTATCGAGCAGGTCGATCATTGACGCGACACCGGCACGATAGCGCTCGTCCATCAGCGTTCGGGAATGCACGGCCGACGTCTGCACCTTGGTGAGCGCAACGACGTGCTCGCGCTGGTGCCCATAGCGCTGCAGTGCCGTGTTGGCGTCCTGCAACGCACCGAGCACCGCCTTCTGATAGTTCGCTTCCGCTTCGTCACGCGATGCTTCGGCCGCGCGCACCGCACCGCGCGTGCGCCCGAAGTCGAGAATGTTCCACTGCAGATACGGTGCGCCGACCCAGGTGAAGTTCTGCTTGCGGAACAGGTGACCTGGGTCGGTCGCGCTGAAACCGAGATCGCCGAGCAGCGTCACCTTCGGGAAGTAATCGGCGACATGCTCGCCGATCTGCGCATTGCTCGATGCAAGCCGGCGCTCGGCCGCGCGAATGTCGGGGCGCTGTTTCAGCAGCGTGGCCGGATCGCCGATCGCAACGCTGCCGGGCAGCGTCGGCAAAGGCGCGTCCGATGTCGACAGCGTTGCGTCGAGCGCGCCGGGCGCGCGGCCCGTCAGGATCGCGAGCCGGTCGAGCGACTCCGTCACCTGCGCGTCGAGCGGGATCAGCGACGCGCGCGTGGTTTCGACCTGTGTGGTCAGGCGTTCGATGTCCACGTCGGCCGCGACGCCGCGCACACGGCGCTGCTGCGTGAGTTCGAGCATCTGTTGTTGCAACTCGGCGGTGCGCTGCGACAACGCAAGCCGCTGCTGCTGGTCGCGCAGGTCGACGTACGCGTTCGCGACTTCGGCCGCGATCGACACTTGCGTATCGGCGAGGTCGGCGTCGACTGCTTCCGCCTGTGCGGACGCGGCTTCGACCGCGCGGCGCGTACCGCCGAACAGGTCGATTTCCCAGGTTGCGTCGAAGCCTGCCGAATAGAGCTGCAGCGGACCCGAGCCGCCCAGCGACGGCGATGTGCCACCCGACTGGCTCGAGCCGTTCGACGGCAGCAGCGAACCGAGCGCGCTGACGTCCGGCTCGCGCATGCGGATGGCGGCAACGGTGGCCGACGATTTCGGCAACTGGGCCGCGCGCTGTTGCGAGAGCTGCGCGCGCGATGCGCGCAAGCGGGCCTGCGCAGCGTGCAGATCGGGGTTGTACGCGAGCGCGGCGGTGATCAGGTCGTCGAGCTGGCGATCGTTGAGCGCATGCCACCATGCGCTCGGCGCGGGCGCAGCGGTGTCAAAACCGGAGGCCGGCGCGCGCACGAAGGTCGGCGCATCCGGTGCGGCGGGCGCGCCGCGGTAGTCGGGGCCGACCGTGCAGCCGGCGAGCAGGCACGCGGCCGCGCACAGCGTGAGCGCAGGGCGACGGGGCAGAGAGAAGGGTTTCATCGCGTAAGACGGTTCAATGGCCGGACGACATCGGTTGCGGCCCGCGCGGCGTTCTCAGCAGCAGCGCGAGCGGCACGCAGGCAAGCAGCGCGAGGCCCAGCAGATAAAAGGTTTCGGAATAGGTCATCACGACCGCCTGGATCTGGATCTGCTGCGCCAGCTGTCCGAGCGCGCGCATGTTCGAATACGCGAGGTCGCCGGTGTGCGAGAACCAGTTGGCCGCGTAGGCCGACAGCCGATCCTGCCCGATCAGCGAGTTCGCCGTCACCGATTCGCGGAGCGCGGCCGTATGAAAGGTCGTGCGCCGGTCGATCACGGTGCCGATGATCGCGAGCCCGATCGAGCCGCCGAGATTGCGCGCCATGTTGTAGAGCCCGGCGGCATCGCCCGAGTCTTCGCGCGCGACGGCTGCCATCGATGCCTGGTTGAGCGGCATCATCGCGAGCATCTGCGCGACACCGCGGATCAGTTGCGACCAGACGAAATCGTGGCCCACGCTCTGCGCGGTCAGGCTGATGTCGAGCATGCAACTCAGGCAGAACAGCAGCAGCCCCGAAATCACGAGGATCCGGAAATCGACCTTGCCGAGCAGGCGCGGCAGGATCGGCATCACGAGAAAGGCGGGCAGCCCCGACAGCAGCATGATCGAGCCTGCCTGTTCCGCGTTGTAGCCGGCGACGATCGCGAGGAACTGCGGCAGCAGGTAGGACACGCCGTACAGCCCGGCACCGACCGCGGACACGATCACGATCACGCTCGCGTAGCGCGGGTTGCGCATCAGCGACAGCCGCATGATCGGCCGCTTCGCAAAGATCTGCGACAACGCGATCAGGATCATCCCGGCGAGCGACACGAGGCTCAGCGTGACGATCATCTGCGATTCGAACCAGCGTTCGCGCTGACCTTCCTCGAGCACGACGGTGAGCGAGCTCAGGCCGATCGCGAGGCCGAAGATCCCGAGCCAGTCCGCGTTGAGGAATGAATGCCATTGCGGACGGTCCGACGGCAGCCCGAATATCAACAGCGCCATCAGCAACAGGCACACCGGCAGGTTCAGGAAGAAGCACCAGCTCCAGTTGACGTTCTCCGCGAGCCAGCCGCCGAGCACGGGGCCGAACAGCGGCCCGAGCAGCACGATCAGGCCGAACAGCGTCATGCCGACCGGCAACTGCGACAGCGGCAGCCGCGTGCGGATGATGGTCTGAGCGGTCGGGATCAGCGCACCGCCGGTGAAACCCTGGCCGATCCGGCCGGCGATCATCATCGGCAGCGAATGCGACCAGCCGCACATCATCGAGAACACGATGAACAGCGCGGAGTTCGTCAGCAGGAAATTGCGCAGCCCGAACACGCGCGTGAGCCACGCGGCGAGCGGGATCATCACGATCTCCGACATCAGGTAGCCGGTCGAGATCCACGTGCCCTCGGTGCCGGTCGCGCCGATTTCGCCCTGGATCTGCGGCAGTGCGGAGTTCGTGATCGAGATGTCGAGCGTCGCCATCAGTGCGCCGAGCGCGCCGGCTGCGACCGCGATCCAGTCGGTCACGCTCGCGCGGCCTTCGTGCGGCGGCACGGGCATCGTGGCGGACGGTTCAGCCATGATGCGTCTCGTCGCGAGCCGAGCGCGTATCGACGTCGACCGTCACCGACAGCCCCGGCAGCAGCATGCGCTGCGCGCGGGCATTCGCGGCGAGGCGGATGCGCACCGGCACGCGCTGGACGATCTTCGTGAAGTTGCCGGTCGCATTCTCGGGCGGCAGCAGTGCAAACTGCGCACCCGTGCCGGGCGCGAAGCTGTCGACGACGCCGGACAGCGCGCCATCCGGCAGCGCGTCGACGTGCAGTTCGACGGACTGGCCGATGCGCATGTTGCCGATCTGCGTTTCCTTGAAGTTCGCGACGAGGTAGATCGCGTCGACGGGCACGACGGTCAGCAGGCGCGTGCCGGGCTGCACGTATTGACCGACGCGCACCGTGCGATCGCCGACGCGGCCGGCGAGGGTGCTGCGCACGATCGTGTTGTCGAGATCGAGCTGCGCCTGCGCGGCGCTGGCCTGCGCCGCTTCGAGCTGCGCGCGCGCCTGCTGGAGTTGCGCGGTGAACGATGCGATCTGCGTGCGCGCGGCAGCGATCGACGCATTGTTTGCGGCGAGCGTCGCGGCGGCCTGATCGCGCGTGCTCTTCAGGTCGGCCACGCGTTCGTGCGTTTCCGCGCCGGTCGCGGCGAGCGGCGCATAGCGCGTGTATTCGTCGCTGGCGTGCTGCGCATTGATGCGCGACACCTTCGCCTGCGCGTCGGCCTGGTCGAGATTCGCATGCTGCTGGCTGATGTCGGCCTCGGCGCGAGCGATGTCCGCGCGGCGCGCGTCGACGGTCGCAAGCGATTGCGCAAGCGCGACCTGGTACTGGCGAACGTCGAGCCGCACGAGCGGATCGCCGGCCTTCACGGCCTGGTTGTCGCGCACATACACGTCGGTGACGTAGCCGGCGACCTTCGGCGCAGCGGTCATGCTGTCCGCCTGCAGGTATGCGTCGTTGGTGCTCTCGATGAAGCGGCCGACCGTCCACCAGCGGCCGAGCCAGACGGCGCCGCCGATGGCCGCAATCACGGCGACGACGAGCAGGACGCGCCGCTTCGATCCGGTTCCGCTGCGCGGGGTTGTTCCGTTTTCCTGACGATTTGCTTTCTGTGGCGGGTCTTGCAGCGTCGACATGCTGGCGTCCAATTTATTCCGAGTGGAAGAATTATTCCAGTTGATAAAATTGTGTCAAGTAGAATGTCGGTCGATCGAATGACGAGGAAGGCATGAACGAAGCGAAGAAGCTGCGCCGTACGTCGGCGAGCGGCTACGCCCGCGGCGACGAAACGCGCCAGCGGATCATCGAGGCGGCGATCGAACTGTTCGGCGAACGCGGGTTTGCGGGGGCATCGACCCGCGAGATCGCCGCGATGGCCGGTGTGAACGCGCCGGCGCTCCAGTACTACTTCGAGAACAAGGAAGGCGTGTACCGCGCGTGCGTGGAGACGATCGCGGAGCACGGCTGGGAGGTGTTCGCGTCGGCAGTCGGCCATGCGAGGGCGATGCTCGATGCAAAAGCGGACGTCGACATGCTGATCGACGCGTTCGTCGGGCTGCTGCGCGCGTTGTCGGACCGAATGTTTACGGCGCCGAAGACGATGAACCAGCGGATGTTCTTCGCGCGCGAGCAAAGCGGCCAGGAGCCGGCGAGCGCGAGCGAAATCCTGATGAAGCGCATGCGCAAGCCGCTCAACGACGTGAGCGCCGAGCTGATCGGCCGCATCTCGGGGCGACCCGCCAACGATCCCGTCACGCGCTTGCGTGCGCTGAGCCTGTTCGGGCAGCTCACGGTGTTCCACCTTGCGCAGCGTTCGGCGCTGCAGTTGCTCGAATGGGAGGCGTTCGAGGGCGAGCGCGCGGAATTGCTGATCGACACGATCGCCGAGCAGACGCGCTTGCTGCTCCAGCAATGGCACGCGCAGCGCGACGAATTGGCGGCCGATCCGGAAGCCGATTCGAAGCGGAGGCCAGGCGCGGCGGCGAAACGCGCGGCGCAGCCGGGAGCGTCGACGCCCGCCGCGAAAAGCGCTCGGCGTGCGAACAAGCCCGCCGCGCGTTAAACGCGGCGTGCCGTCAGCCGCGGCCGGTCAACCGGGCTTGCGCGCCGGTTCGGCGGGCGACGGCGGTCGGGCCGCCGGTTCGGCAGCATGGCCGTTGTCACCGTTGCTGCCGATTTCGTCATCGACCACAGGCCGCGATCCGTCCGCGTACGCGACGACGCTGCGCTGCGGATTGGCGATCCGGATACCGCGTTCGCGGAACGTCTCCGCGATCCGCCGGTTGAATTCGCGCTGCACGCTCCAGCGCGTCGAGTCCGTGCATTGCATCTGTCCGGCCAGCGCGAGCGTCGCGCCGTCGACCTGGTCGATACCCCAGTAGCTGAAGTCCGACAGGATGCCGTCGTGGTACTTCGGATCGTCGCGCAACGCGGCGCCGATTTCCTTCAGCGTCGCGATCGCGCGATCGATATCCTCGCCGTAGGCAATGCTGATCTTGACGGACGCGTTGCCGAGCCCGCGATTCGTATTGTTGACGGTCGTTACCGAGCTGAACGGGATCGTGTAGAGCGACCCGTCGCCCGCGCGCAACCGCACGGTGCGGATCGACAGGTACTCGACCGTGCCCGACACGCCGGCGAGCGTGACCCAGTCGCCCACCTGCATCGCGTTTTCCATCAGCAGGAAGATCCCGGTGATGAAATCCTGCACCAGCTTCTGCGAGCCGAAGCCGAGCGCGACGCCGAAGATGCTGGCGCCGGCAAGCAGCGGGCCGACGTTCACGCCGAGCTGGCTGAGGCCCGTCAGCACGACGACGAGCGCGATCATCACGAACAGCAGCGAGCGCAGCATCGGCAGCAGCGTGCGCAGCCGCGCCGCGCGCATGAGATTGCCTTCGCGCGTCCATCGCTGCAGCCGGCGCTCGATCGCGATGTTCGCGGCTTCCCACACGATGAGCGCGACGATGGCCGCGATGGCGATCGTCACCAGCGCCGACGCGAGCCGGTGGCCGATCGTGCCGGTTTCGAACGCACGGAAGATCGGCACGCCCCAGATCTGCAGCAACAGCAAGAGGGTCACGATGCCGATCGCGCCCGACACGATCTGGCGTAGCAGCGGGTAGTAGCGGTACGCGTGCGCATGGACGAGCGTGCGATCTTCGTCGCGGCCCTGGAACAGCCGCGCGAGCGCGCCGAACACGACGATCGACACCATCCGCATGCCGATCATCACGGCGATCGAGCGGCCGCCGAGCGTGATCAGCACGCGGTAGCCGTTGTGGACGTCGAGCGCCCACACGAACCACAGCGCCATCACGACGAATACCGAGACGGGCGCCCATGCGTCCGCGAGCGTGTTGGCGATCATCGTGAAGGACGGACGATCCTCGGCGGCCGAGCGGATCCGCGCGGCGACCGGCAGGCGGCACTGCAGGATCAGCGCCGAGACCATCAGGTGCCCGACGAGCGCGACGGCTTTCAGCAGCGCGACGTGACCGGCGTCGCTGAGACCGAAGTTCGCGGCAATCTCGACCGCGGCCGTGCAGGCGCCGACCACGATCACGATCCGCGCGATCGAGCGTTGCGCGAAGTCGGCCCATGCGTCGCTGATATGCAGCAACCGCAATTGCCGCGCATCGGGCTGGAAGAACAGCCGGCTGACGATCGTGACGAGCCGGCAGATCACGTAGATGTCGATCAGCGCTTCGAGCGCGGATTCGATCGGGGTGCCCGTATCGCCGATCACCGACATCGTCAGGCTCGCGACGCCGACGAACACGAGCAGTGGCACGGCACGCAACGCAAGGCTGACGAGCGCGCGCGGCATCCGGTGCAGCAGCGTGGTGTGGCGCCGCGCGTGGCCGCGGCCTTGCGACGAGGCGGGCGCGGCGTCGGGGGCGGCGGGCGGGGTGGGGGTGTCCGGCGGCGCGTCGTCGTCGTCGGGCGGCGCGGCACCGGATGTAACGGCGTCGGGCGGGGTGAGGCGCGACGTGTCGGCACGCCGAGCCGCCACTGCGGCCAGCGCGCGTCGCAACAGCCGCTTCGCGAGCCATTCGACGAAGAGTGCGGGCACGAGCACGGCGAGGATGATCCAGAGCGCGTGTGCAAGATCCGCGCGTTCGTCGGCGCGCACCAGCCTGTCACGCCACCAGCTTCCGACCGAGCCGACATCGAGCAGCGAGTGCAGCGATTCCTTCAGCGCACCGCCGATTTCGACGGTCCAGCGCGATCCCTGCCGGACGAGCATCGATGCGAGCCCATTCGACGTCAGTGCGGTCGGGGCCGCGGCGGCCGACGCGGCGCTGGCCGCAGCCGCATCGCTCGCCGCGATTGCGGGTGCGCTCAGCGCGCCGACGGCCGCGATCGCACGCAGCGTCGTTTCGACCTGCGCGCGATCGCGTGGATTTTCGAGCACATTGAGTGCCTGCTGCGCCTGTTGCGGTGTCAGCGCGGGCGCGGTGCCGGAAGCGGCCGACGCGGCGGCAGGGGCGGGAGCGGCCGCGTGGGCGGCCGAGACGACGGCGGCAAGCAGCCAGCCGAGGAGGATATGTCGCATGGAGTAGGCATGCGGGCGCGCATTGGCGCGCGGCCCGCCAGGCTGAACGATGGACGGAAGTTAACATGATCGCGTTCGGAGCCGAATAGTTCCATCGACGATCATTCGAATCGGGCATACCCGACGTGGCGCGGACGTTTGCGGTGTGTTTGCGCAGTCATGTGTCCGACACGGACTGTAGGCCGCCAAACAGGTCGGGGCGTTTCAATTGCCAATATGTAAGGTTTTTGTAACGCCGGGCTTGTCGACAATTGTGAGCGATGCACTTGCCGCGTCGAATTAATCTGGAATCCTGCCGAATTACGCTGGCTCGTCGTGAAAAGCCGGCAGAACGTGTTCCGCGATTTCTTCGATGACTTCGCGCACGGGCCGGTCCGAGCCCGGATTCAGCGTGACGTGATGCGTGCCCGCCGCGCGCATGTCCCGCAGGATGTCGATCAATGCGCGGCGTCCGGCTGCATAGCCGAGCGGCAATGCGGTGGCTGGCGCCTCGGGATCCGCGAGGAGGTCGAGCCGCATCGATACGCCGAATGCGCGAAAGGCGGGCGACGCGAGCCGGTCGACCGCTGCGCGCCACATCGAATAGCGGACGCGCTGCGTGTCCGGATCGCGGTGGTACGTCATCCAGCCGATCGAGTGCCGTGCGATCCAGTCGACGCTTTGCCCGCCCGAGCCGACCGCCAGCATCGGCACCGCGTCGTTGCCGCGCGGCAGCAGCGTGAATTCGGGCGCATCGGGCGGCGCTTCGTCGGGCAGCACGCGAGATGGCACGCCGAGCGCGGCCGCGACGACGTCCCAGTGCGCGCGGTAGCGGTCGCGCCGCGTCTCCGCATCGACGCCGAACGCCGCATATTCGGGCGGCCGGTCGCCGGAGCCGAGCCCGAGGATGAAGCGGCCGCCCGATAGCGTCGCGACCGACAGCGCGCCTTTCGCGATATGCAGCGGATGACGCAGCGGCAGCACGATCGCACCGCTGGCGAGCGCGATCCGGCGCGTGCGTGACGCCAGTGCGCCGAGCAGGACCCACGGATCGAGGTGGCCGACCGGGTCGGGGTAGTCGGCGCTGTTCAGCGGCACGTCGCGAATCCACAGTGCGCGAAAGCCGAGCGTGTCGGCCAGCGCCGCGAGTTCGAGCTGCTCGTCGAAGTCGGCGACGATATGGCCGGTGCGAAGCAGCGGAAGCGTCAGGCCGATCGACAACCGTCCGTCCGAAAAGACGCGATGCGCGACGTCGGGGCGGGCAGGGGCGGGCGTAGTCATGTCGAGTCCTTGGAGGCGGCGCGAAGCGAACGCGCGACGTTGCGTGTCCGAATGCTAGCGTGTTTGCACGACGGTTGCGCGGCACGGCGTGCGCCGGGACCGACCGAGCCTGACCGGTTGGCGTACACACAATGAAAGTGATGCGGAAAGCGGGCCGGGCATAATCGATGACCTCCTTCATTGAAACAACGAATGCGGATGAATGCGCTTCAACACAGGGTGATCGGTCTGACAGCGGGCGCTTTGTTCTGCGCGGTTGCGTCCAGTGCGCTCGCGGACGAAGCAGAGCGAGCCGCTATCTGCAAGACCGCCGAGGAAACGGGCTACACGGCCGACATCCGCAATTGCTTGCGGCTGAAATACGAAGCGGCCGACAGGCGGTTGAATGCCGTCTACAAGACGAAGATGGCGAACCTGGACGAGCAGGGCAAAGCGAGACTGCGCAACGACGAGCGCCGCTGGCTCAAGGCACGGGATGCCACATGTGCCGAATCGCGGCAGCCCGATGCGGGCGGCACGCTCGGGCTCGTGGAACACGACAGTTGCTTCGTCGACGAAACCGAGCGTCGCGTCAAGGTGATCGAAGCTTTTCGTTGAGGTGTCGCGCCGGCCGCGGCGCTAAGCCACCCGCAGCGTCGTGCCGCGCAGCGTGAGGCCGAGGCGCGACGCCACGCGTTGTGACGCGCGGTTGTCGCTGTCGGTGCTGTAGAACAGCGTGCGCGTTTGAAGCGACGGCAGCCGCGACCACGCTGCGGTCACCGCCGCCGCGAGGCCACGCCCCCGAAACGCAGGGGCCGTCGCGAGACCGAGTTCGGCACCGATTTCGGACAGCCGCGCGGCGAACGCGACCGAGGCGACTTCTCCGTCGACGACGGCCGCGCACCACGGTGCCCACAGATCGGCGACGTGCCGAAACCCCATCGAGAACAGGCCTTCGGGCATGCCCTGCGTGGACAGCGCATGCAGCAGGTGCCGGCCCGCGTCGCTGTCGCCGTCGATCAGCGCGACGCATGGGGCGGTGTCGAACCGGAGTGCGTGCGGCAGCGGGTAGACGAGGCCGATATTCCAGTGCGGAACAGAGGCGAGCAGCGCGAGATAGCGTTCGAGATGCGCGGGCTGCATGCGGTCCGCCAGCGGCGGTTCGCTATCGGCCAGGCGCACGAGTGCGTCTGCGATCGGGGCGGGCACGTCGGCGCGTACGCCCGCCAGGCTGCCGTCCGCGCATCGGCCGAGCCAGAAGCGCGGGGCAGGCGAGCATTCGGGATCGTTCTCGCGTTCGATCCGGCGATCCGGATGCAGCCGGAACAGCGTGCGGTAGTCGATATCCAGCCAGTCGTTTGCGTCAGGCATGCGTCGAGTAGGGGCCTCCGGTCAGGTGCTGCGCGCTGCGCGAGGAATGCCGGCACGGGGCCGCGCGCCGCATTCATGCGGGACTGTGGGGCGATTGTAAGCCGTTCGGCGATCGCGCGCAGACGCAACGCCGCGCTGCCCGCGCGGGCTGGGCCGGTGCGGCGTGACGGCACGCGCGGCCGACGTTCGTCGATCCGGCAGGCGTTTCAGTTTCGAAACGTTCGCGCTGCTTGCCGGTGCGCGATTCGCGTCGATTGCACCCAATCCGCCCGCGCGGCCTTGCGGCGTGAAGCATGGTGCGCTCCTTGCATATCTGTGCAGGCCGTGAGCGCGGTCGCGGACGCAGTCGGTCCGGCGATCGCTTCAGTGGGTCGGACGTATCGGAGACGGGGACAAGAGAATGAAAACAGACCGAATCGCAACGTGTCGTGTTGCAAACATGAATCGCCGACCTGCCGGGCTATTCGCTTCGCCGTTTATCGAGGCGACGTGAGCGCGCGGCTTTCCGTTCCATCCGAGCAATCGGGTTTGTTCTGAACGACGACGTGCTGGTGTAACGCACGAGGCCGACTGGTGCCAGTCGGCCGTCGGGGATGAACCGTGAATGCTTGCGGATGGCCCGGCCCGGATCCCGGATCGTCAATCTGCCGCGCGCAACGCGAGTCGTCGCGCGGCGTAGGCGTGTGTGCGCCGTGCATCGCGTCGGCGCGACGGGGCCGAACCGGATCGCACCGGAAAGCCGGCAGCGCATCGATGCATTCGGCATCGCGGAACACAGGCAGTCCAGGGGAAGCGTTCACCGGCCGCAGCAGGGCGGACGCCGCGAAATTGTGCTGTCAGTTGATCCACTACCCCGATGGATCAATTGTTGAAGCGCCCATCGCCATGTGGCGATGGGCGTCTTTTTTTGTGCGCCGGTTTGCGACGCGAGCCATCGGCCCGATCGCGCGGCGTTCTGTATCATGTGCTGGCGTGCCTGGCCGCCCGTGCGGGCGCACGGTGCTTGCCGGCGCGTCCGATCACGCGTTGCCAACATGAACGACAAAGCCTTGCACGACCCTTCAACCGCCGACGTCGATCCGGCCGCACTCGATGCGCTGCACACGTTCGTCGAGCGTCATCCGCGCCTGCTGGTGCTGACCGGCGCGGGCATCAGCACCGACTCCGGCATTCCCGGCTATCGCGACCGCAACGGCCAATGGATGCGCTCGCCGCCGATCCAGCTCCACGAATTCCTCGGCTCCGATGCCGCGCGGCGGCGCTACTGGGCGCGCAGCATGATCGGCTGGCCCGTCGTCGGCCGCGCGCAGCCGAACGGGTCGCACGTCGCGCTCGCGCGGCTCGGCCGCGCGGGACGGATCGAGCGTCTCGTCACGCAGAACGTCGACGGCCTGCACCAGCGCGCGGGCAGCGGCGACGTCATTGAACTGCACGGCGGAATCGACGGCGTCACGTGCCTCGGCTGCGGCGCGCATCACGCGCGCGCGACGATCCAGGTCATGCTCGAGCGCGACAATCCCGAACTGCTGGGCGCGGAGGCCGAGCCGGCCGCGGATGGCGACGCGCACCTCGAATGGGCCGCGCTCGACACGTTCCGCATCCCGGCGTGCCCCGCATGCGGCGGGCTGCTGAAGCCGGCGGTCGTGTTTTTCGGCGAAAACGTGCCGCGCGAGCGCGTGGCACTTGCGTCGCAGGCGCTCGATGCAGCCGATGCGCTGCTGGTCGTCGGCTCGTCGCTGATGGTGTATTCCGGCTACCGCTTCTGCGTGTGGGCGCAGGCACAGCACAAGCCGGTCGCCGCGCTCAATCTCGGCCATACGCGCGCCGATCCGATGCTGACGCTGAAGGTCGAGGCGCGCTGCGCATCCACGCTCGACGCGCTGACTGCGCGGTTGGGCCTGACGGGCCACGCACCGGAGCAGGCATCGTGACCGATCCGACATCTTCTCCCGATCCGTCCGCGCGGCTGTCGGCGCCGGCAGCCGAACGCAATCGCGGGCCGATCCTCGACGTCTTGCGCCGCGTGTTGCCGGCGAGCGGTCGCGTGCTCGAAATCGCGAGCGGCACGGGGCAGCATGCGGTCCACTTCGCGCAGGCGTTGCCGGGCCTGCACTGGCAGCCGAGCGATCCCGATGCGCAGGCGCGGCGCTCGATCGCGGCGTGGGTTGCCCATGCGGGCCTCGCCAACGTTGCCGGGCCGCTCGCGTTCGACGTGCGCGACGCGTCGTGGCCGGTCGACGCGCTCGATGCAATCGTCTGCATCAACATGATTCACATCTCGCCGTGGGCCTGCACCGACGCGCTGTTCGCAGGCGCGTCGCGCCTGCTGCGGCCGGGTGGCGTGCTGTTCCTTTACGGGCCGTATCGCCGCGAGGGCCGGCACACGGCGCCGTCGAACGAAGCCTTCGACCTGCAACTGCGCAGCCGCGACCCGTCGTGGGGTGTGCGCGATCTCGAGACCGTCGTCGCGCTCGGCCTCGATCGCGGGCTCGACTGCATCGAAGTGGTCGAGATGCCGGCGAACAACCTGAGTGTCGTGTTCCGGCGGCTGCCGCACGTGGAGCAATGACACGGAAGCGCGCATCGACGCCGGGTTTCCACTATCCTTTCGCCTGTGCGCGCGGCCCGGTTCGGGTCGCGCCCCGTTTTTTCCGGAGAATTGACTAATGGGCAAACAAGCAATCGGTGTGATCGGGCTCGCGGTGATGGGCCGCAATCTCGCACTCAATATCGAGAGCCGCGGTTACGCGGTGTCGGTGTACAACCGCAGCCGCGAGAAAACCGACGAACTGATCGCCGAATTCCCCGGCCGCAATCTGGTGCCGACCTATACGCTCGAGGAGTTCGTCGCGTCGCTCGAAACGCCGCGCCGGATCCTGATGATGGTGAAGGCCGGCGAAGCGACCGATGCGACGATTGCGTCGCTCAAGCCGCTGCTCGAGAAGGGCGACGTGCTGATCGACGGCGGCAATACGCACTTCACCGACACGATCCGCCGCAACCAGGAGCTCGCGCAATCGGGCCTGCACTTCATCGGCACCGGCGTGTCGGGTGGCGAAGAGGGCGCGCTGCGCGGCCCGTCGATCATGCCCGGCGGCCAGCGTGACGCATACGACCTCGTCGAGCCGATCCTCAAGCAGATCGCCGCCAAGGCGCCGTCGGACGGCGAGCCGTGCGTCGCGTACATGGGCCCGGACGGTGCAGGCCATTACGTGAAGATGGTCCACAACGGCATCGAATACGGCGACATGCAGCTGATCGCCGAAAGCTATGCGGTGCTGAAAGACGTCGCGGGCCTGACCAACGACGAACTCGGCGCGGTGTACACCGAGTGGAACCAGGGCGAACTCGACAGCTACCTGATGGAGATCACGTCGAAGATCTTCGGCAAGAAGGACGAGGAAACCGGCAAGCATCTGGTCGACGTGATCCTCGATCGCGCCGCGCAGAAGGGTACCGGCAAGTGGACGAGCCAGAATGCGCTGGATCTCGGCGTGCCGCTGCCGCTGATCACCGAATCGGTGTTCGCGCGCGTGCTGTCGTCGCTGAAGACCGAGCGCGTCGCGGCCAGCAAGGTCCTGTCGGGCCCGGCCGCCGCACCGTTCGACGGCGATCGTGCCGCGTTCGTCGAAGCGGTGCGCCGCGCGCTGTACCTGAGCAAGGTGATCTCGTACGCGCAGGGCTTCGCGCAACTGCGCACGGCGTCGGAAGAGTACGGCTGGAACCTCGATCTCGGGACGATCGCGAAGATCTTCCGTGCGGGCTGCATCATCCGTGCGCGCTTCCTGCAGAAGATCACGGACGCGTACGCGAAGGATCCGGCGCTCGCGAACCTGCTGCTCGATCCGTACTTCAAGGACATCGCCGCGAACTACCAGGCATCGCTGCGCGACGTCGTGGTCGCCGCGGTGAAGGCCGGCGTGCCGGTACCGGCGTTCGCGTCGGCGGTCGCGTACTTCGACAGCTACCGCTCCGAGCGGCTGCCGGCGAACCTCGTGCAGGCGCAGCGAGATTTCTTCGGCGCGCACACGTTCGAGCGTACCGACAAGCCGGGCAGCTTCCACGCGAACTGGTCCTGACCGGCTGGCGGGGACGGTATTGTTGCGAAAATCTATTCTCTGAGTAGGGTTTTTCTATCCCGGATGCCGACATTGTTGGCTCCGGGGAAACAGTGTTTTCGTTGATTCATGGTTTTCCCTAGGGGACGCCGGGACTAAACTCTGTTCCATCGCTGCAGACATGGTGTGTGCGGCGGAGCAAAAAAAATCCCGGAGGTAATCATGAAATCGCTGATCGCAACGTTCGCTGCAGCTGCCGTCCTCGCCGTTCCCGCCGTCTCGTTCGCTCAACAGAACGCGCCCGTCACCCGTGCACAGGTGAAGGCCGAGCTGGTCGCCGTGCAACAGGCCGGCTACAAGCTGGGCAGCGACCGTACGAACTACCCGGAAGGCATCCAGGCTGCTGAAGCCCGTCTGAACCCGCAACAGAACGTCGCCGCTGCCGACACGACCGGCTACGGCGCGCAACCGGCTGCCGCGCAAGAATCCGGCGCGCCGGCCAAGGCCAAGACCGGCTGGCAAGTCAAGCGTATCGCTGACGACGCCCCGATCTACAAGGGTCGTTAATGGTGCGGCCGCATCGGCGGCCTGATCCGACCCTGGAAGTGCAAACAGCCCGACGTTCCGTCATGCGGAACGTCGGGCTGTTCTCATTGGCGGCGCGCGTATCGCGCCAGCCGTCAGCTCAGTGCAGCGCGCGCCGGCCGCGCCCGATATCCCGGAACAGCGCTTCGGCCGGTTCCAGCACCTGCAGCCACGTTTCATCGTAGCCGCTCAACGTGTCGAGCGCATCGCGCAGCCGCTCGATCGCGAGGATCGGCAGCTCGACGCTGTGGCGCGTGGCACCGGTCATATGCGCGACGCTCGCCAGCTGGACGAGCGCATCGGCCGCCTCGGCGACATCGGTCGCGAACAGCAGGTGCCGGTTGAGCAATTCGACCAGGCCGCTGGAACCGGAGAAGTCGTCGGCGTTGAGCTGCACGGAAAGAAACGTCGCGTTGTTCATTGTCATGCTCCTCGTTGTCGTTGGATCGCGCAGTGCATCACCGAGTATAGGTGGCGATCGAAGGGGGGAATGTGACGGGATCGATACTGCCTGCGAGGGCGGCACGGCACGCGGGAGATCCGCCGCAGGCCCGCCCGGCGGCCCGCGCGGCGGGGCTTGCAGGCCGCCGGCACACGGGTGCGGCGACGCAAGATTGTTGCCGGATCGGGCACCTGACGCGGCCTTGACCGCCACAAATGGTATCTTTGCCGATTGGGACGACGCGAAAGAGGGGCCGGTGAGCCCATTCGCACCAATGTCCCGCTGTGGAAACTGACGGCCGCGAGAGCGGTCGGATACTGGTTGGTCCGGCCGTTCGGCCGGACATCGTGCGTCGCGCGCCGGGGGGCGGTGGGCGGCGCAACGACGCAAATCCGGGAGGACCCTTGAGAGAAACTATTCCCATCCACGATGCGCTGACGCGCTGGCTGCCGCAGGCGGCGCTTGTTGCCGCAGCCATCGCGCTGACGGGCTGCACGATGACGCCGTGGACCGACAGCTGGCAGCCGGCGCGCCAGTCGGCACCTACGTCGGCCGCGACGCCGGGCGTGATTGCCGGCTATTACCGCGTGAATCCGGGCGATACGCTCGCGGGCGTCGCGAACGCCTACGGGCAGCGTGTCCAGGACGTGGCGAGCTGGAACCACATGGCACCGACCGATGCCGTGTATCCCGGCCAGGTGCTGCGCGTCGCGCCGCCGCCTGCCGCGACGTCGCTCGGGCAGCCGTCCGCGGCGGCCGCGCAGCCGGGCTCGCTCGCATGGCCGGCCACCGGTGTCGTGGCGACGCCGTTCTCGGCCGGCAAGACACGCGGCATCGTGATCGTCGCCTCCGGGCCCGACCATTCGGTGCGGGCCGCGGCGGCCGGGCGCGTGGTGTACGCCGGGTCCGGCGTCAAGGCCTACGGCCCGCTCGTGATCCTGAAGCATGAGAACGGGCTCATCACGGCCTACGGACACAACGGCAAGCTGCTCGTCAACGAAGGCGACGCGGTGCGCCAGGGCCAGCCGGTCGCCGAAATGGGCTCCGACGCGAGCGGCCGTTCGACGTTCGAGTTCGAAGTGCGCCAGAACGGCAAGGTCGTCGATCCGATGAACTTCCTGCCGCGCAACGGCGGCTGACGACCCGCATCACCCCGTGTGCGCCGGGCGGCGCACACGATTCCGCCTTCATCCTTTCTTGAGCGTCACCGCACCGGACTGTCTCGCGTGATTGCCGAGCCAGCGAATGCCCAGTGCGAGCGCCGCCGCGCCTAGCGCGATCAGCGAGCACTGGATCGCAACCGGCAGGTAGCCGTGCGGCCGCGGATCGACGAACGGATAGGGGTACCAGTTCTCCAGCGCGCCACGCACCAGCGTATAGCCGAGATAGACGATCGGGAAACCGAGCCACGCGAACGCGCTGCGCCACGGGATAGGCTGGCGCGGCTCCACGTACAGCCAGTCGCACAGCACGACAAGCGGCACGATCCGGTGCAGCACCCAGTTGTTGAATGCCGGCGTGACGTGGCGCAGCGCATCGAGCCGCGCGAGCAGGAGTTCGTAGACGATCGCGGTGATCAGGACGTACAGCACCGCGGCGCCGCGCATCGATTCGTAGCGGGCCGAGCCGGGGCGTGCGATGCGCCAGAGCCCGGTGGCGAGCATCGCGGCCGCGTAGAGGCTGCTCAGTTGCGTGAAGTAGCTGAGGTAGTTGCCGAGATGAAAGCCCGGCAGGTGCCAGTAGTCGGCGACGCTGTGCAGCGTGGTGGATACCGCGAGCAACGCGGCGGTCAGCCGATAGGCCGCAATGAAGAACGCCTTGCTCATGATGCCCGCGCGCCGTCGCACCAAAGCTCCATCGTGCCACAGCCGTTTGGGCGCGCGATGCGGATTTTCCATATGAAGCCCCGCGCGGCGCACGTAGGCAATTCGTCGGATATTTGCGCGCGTCGTGCAAAACCGGGCGCCCGTGCGGCTACAATCGGGGCAGTTTTGCCGGGCGCAGGCCGGTGGCTGCATGCGTCCATCCCCGCATACAACACGAGACGAAGCATGAGAAACATCCTCGCGAAACAGACGCGCTACAGCTCGCCCGCGATCTTCTTCCACTGGGCCGTCTTCCTGCTGGTGGCGCTGGCCTACCTGGCGATCGAGATTCGCGGGCCGAAAGGCAGCGACAGCCGGGTGTTCTGGATGAACGTGCATCTCACCGCGGGCACGCTCGTGCTCGTGCTGTCGGTGCTACGCGTGCTGTGGCGAGCCGTCAGCCGTGTGCCGGAGGCCATTCCGCAAGCGACGCTGCTGCGCTGGCTGTCGAAGCTCGCGCATGTCGCGCTCTACGTGTTCATCATCGCGCAGCCGCTGCTCGGCATCATGATGATCAACCTGGGCGGCAAGCCGGTGTCGCTCGACTGGCTCGGCATTTCATTCACGCTGTTCGGCCCCGACAAGGCGCTGCGGCCGACGATCAAGGAAGCGCACGAGCTGATCGGCAACGCGTTCTACTTCGTGATCGGCCTGCACGCGCTGGCCGCGCTCTACCATCATTTCATCCGGCGTGACGACGTGCTGCGGCGCATGGCGCCCTGAACGGCACGTTCCGCAAGCCTGCAGCAGGCGGGGGCGCATGGTTGCGTTGACAACCATGCGCCCCCGGTCCGTTTACCGGTATCCGCGCTGGTCATCGCGTTAAACATTCTGTAACATCTCGGCTGTTTTTACATTCCGCTTACTCGTTGCCGAGCATGCTGCACCGACATCGTCACCTGACCGCCTGGCTTGGCGTGCTCGCGATCTGGTTCGCGATCGCAGCGCCGCTGGTGTCGCAGTGGCGCGTCGCGCAGGCGGCTACACCCGACGCAATCGTCTGCAGTACGGAGCATGGCGCGCATCAGTCGCCCGATGCGGGCCGCATGCACGATCATGCGTTGCATCTCGATGCGTGCGGCTACTGCGGTTTCTTCGCGCACAGCCCCGCGATCGGCGGGCCTGCCGCCGCGGCACTCGCTTCCGTTCCCTTCGTTGCCGTTTCCGCTGTCGCGCCGCCTGCCGTCGCGGCGCGCACCGACCGCTATCCGCGCGCGTACCCGCGCGCACCGCCCGAGCGCGCCTGACGCGCTGTTTCCGTTCTATTCACCGCTGAATCCGTGCGGCCCGTCGAGGCCGCGTGGAGGGCGTCACTCGGGCTTTCGATCATGACCATTTTCCAGTTGCGTGCGCCGCGGGCGTCACGCAATGCCTGTGCGCGGCGGTTGCCGCGCGTGCTGAAACTCACCGTTCCCGCGCTTGCTGTCGGCGCATTGGCCGCGAGCGCCGCGGCCGCCGAAACGGCGCGCGCACCCGGCGCGCCGACCGACGATACGGCCGCGCCGCTACCGGCCATCGAAGTCGTCGCATCGCCGCTGTCGACGCCGCTCGTCGTCGTCACGGATCCGAAGACTCCGCGCCAGCCGCTGCCTGCCAGCGACGGCGCGGATTACCTGAAAACGATCCCCGGCTTCACGTCGATCCGCAGCGGCGGCACCAACGGCGACCTCGTGCTGCGCGGGATGTTCGGCTCGCGGCTGAACATCCTGGCGAACGGGATGTCGACGCTCGGCGCCTGTCCGGGCCGGATGGATGCGCCGACCTCATACATCGCACCGGAAAGCTATGACAAGGTCACCGTCGTGAAGGGGCCGCAGACCGTGCTGTACGGTCCCGGCGCGTCGGCCGGCACTGTGATGTTCGAGCGTGTGACGCCGCGCTTCGACAAGCCCGGCATGCGTTTCGACGGCAGCCTGGTCGGCGGGTCGTTCGGCCGCAACGACCAGAACATCGACGTGACGGCCGGCACACCGGACGTCTATGGCCGTGTGACCGCGAACCACGCACACTCGCAGGACTACAAGGACGGCAACGGCAACACCGTGCCTTCGCAGTGGGACAAGTGGAATGCCGACGCGGCGCTCGGCTGGACGCCGGACGACCACACCCGCGTCGAGCTGACTGCCGGCACCGGCGACGGCTATGCGCGCTATGCGGGGCGCGGGATGGACGGCGCGCATTTCCGTCGCGAGACGTTCGGCCTGTCGTTCGACAAGAAGCATCTCGGCGACGTGCTCGACCGGATCGAGGCACGCGTGTACTACAACGAAGCCGATCACGTGATGGACAACTACACGTTGCGGCAACCGGACCCGACCAGCAGCATGCCGATGCGGATGGCGTCGGAGGTGCGGCGTCGCACGGTCGGCGCGCGCGCGGCCGCGACGTTCCGTTTTACTGACGACTTCAAGCTCGTGACGGGCGTCGATGCGCAATCGAACCGGCTCGACTCGCGTTCGGCGATGGGGCGGCAGAACTACGGCGACAAGCCGTGGGATGCGCAGGCGACGATGTGGAACGCAGGCGTGTTCGGCGAACTGACGTGGTACGCGAGCGACGTGTCGCGCGTGATCGGCGGTGCGCGCGTCGACTACGCGAGCGCACGCGACAAGCGTGCGACAACGAGCGGCATGATGATGAGCAAGCCGAACCCGACTTTCGACGACGATCGCACGCGCGTGTTGCCGAGCGGCTTCATCCGCTACGAGCGCGATCTCGCGTCGCTGCCGGTCACGTGGTACGCGGGCGTCGGCCATACGGAGCGCTATCCCGACTACTGGGAACTGTTCTCCGCGAAGCGCGGGCCGGCCGGTTCGATCAACGCGTTCTCGGCGGTGCAGCCGGAGAAGACCACGCAACTCGACATCGGTGCGCAATACAAGAGCGACCGGCTCGACGCCTGGGTGTCGGCCTACGCGGGCTACGTGCAGGATTTCATTCTGTTCAACTACGCGGCCGGCATGATGGGCCCGACCACGCAGGCAACCAACGTCAACGCGCAGATCATGGGCGGCGAAGCGGGCGTGTCGTGGAAACCGGTTTCGCCGCTGCGCGTCGAGACGTCGCTCGCGTACGCGTGGGGGCGCAACGTGGCAAGCGGCGACCCGCTGCCGCAGATGCCGCCGCTCGAAGCGCGCATCGGGCTCGAATACACGCGTGGTGCGTGGTCGGCAGGGGGGCTGTGGCGCATCGTTGCGCCGCAGCATCGATATGCACTGAACGAGGGCAACGTGGTCGGCAAGGACTTCGGCCCGAGCGCCGGATTCGGTGTGCTCTCGCTGCATACGCAATACAACGTCAGCAAGACCGTGCAGATCTCGGTCGGCGTCGACAACGTGCTGAACAAGGCCTACACCGAGCACCTGAACCTCGCCGGCAACGCGGGCTTCGGCTATCCGGCGAACTCGCCGGTGATGGAGCCGGGCCGGACCGCATGGGTGCGCGTGAGTGCGAAGCTGTAACGCGTTGCGCGTGTGCGTTGCAGCATGCGCACGCATGAATGCGGCCCCGCCCGAACGGGCGGGGTACGTCAACCGATTAGAGAACCGTATCTAGTCAGGGCGCAAACGTTCGCGAGTCGTGATTCACTCCCGCATTCGACGCACACGGTGGTCGCGACGTTTGCGACGCATAGTGCATGTCGATCCGGCTTCATTCGCACCGGCAGCACAATAATCAGGAGAACATGCATGGCCAAAACGATGCGTTCCAGGGTGGTGGCAGGGGCAGTGGCATGCGCGATGAGCATCGCGCCGTTCGCGGGGACGACTGTAGCAATGACACTCGCGACGACGCACGCGGCGATGGCGGCGAGCTCGCCCGCCGATGGCTACACGGCGACGCGTTATCCGATCATCCTCGTGCACGGGCTCTCGGGTACCGACAAGTACGCCGGCGTGCTCGAGTATTGGTATGGCATCCAGGAAGACCTGCAACAGAACGGTGCGACCGTCTACGTCGCGAACCTGTCGGGGTTCCAGAGCGACGACGGCCCGAACGGGCGCGGCGAACAGTTGCTCGCTTACGTGAAGACGGTGCTCGCGGCGACGGGCGCAACCAAGGTCAATCTCGTCGGCCACAGCCAGGGCGGCCTCACGTCGCGCTACGTCGCGGCCGTCGCACCCGATCTCGTTGCGTCGGTGACGACGATCGGCACGCCGCATCGCGGCTCCGAGTTCGCCGACTTCGTGCAGAACGTGCTTGCCTACGATCCGACCGGGCTTTCGTCATCGGTGATCGCCGCGTTCGTCAATGTGTTCGGGATCCTGACGAGCAGCAGCCACAACACGAACCAGGACGCGCTCGCCGCGCTGCAGACGCTGACGACCGCACGGGCCGCCACGTACAACCAGAACTATCCGAGCGCGGGCCTCGGTGCGCCGGGCAGTTGCCAGACCGGTGCGCCGACTGAAACCGTCGGCGGCAACACGCATCTGCTGTACTCGTGGGCCGGTACGGCGATCCAGCCGACGCTCTCGCTGTTCGGCGTCACGGGTGCGACGGACACGAGCACCATTCCGGTGGTCGACCCGGCCAATGCGCTCGACCTGTCGACGCTCGCGCTGTACGGCACGGGCACGGTGATGATCAACCGTAGCTCGGGGCAGAACGACGGGCTCGTGTCGAAGTGCAGTGCGCTGTACGGCAAGGTGCTGAGCACGAGCTACAAGTGGAACCACCTCGACGAGATCAACCAGCTGCTCGGCGTGCGCGGCGCGTATGCGGAAGATCCGGTCGCGGTGATCCGCACGCATGCGAACCGGCTGAAGCTGGCGGGCGTGTAATCGATGACGGCACGAGGAGGGCGCGCGCCGCTGGCGCGGCGCGCCATGGTCTATGGTGTCGTGGGGCTGGCGGCGATTGCCGGCGTGGCGATGTGGAGCGGCGCGAGCTGGCATCGCGGGACAGGCGCCGCCAGCGATTCTCCGGATGCGCCGGTGGCGGGCGGATTGGCTGCCGCACCGCCGCAAGCCGCCGTGCCGGCAAGCGCGGGCCTGCCGCCGTCGCTCGCCGGCTCCAGCGCGCCCCGGTTGCCGCTCGATGCCGGCGGCCATCTCGCGAAGTCGCGCGCAGTGCGCGACTTTTTCGACTACTGCCTGACCGCGCAGAGCGACCTGAGTGCGGCCGCGCTCGATGCGTTCGTCGTGCGCGAGATTGCCGCGCAACTCGACGGCACCGTCGCGCAGGTCGAGGCGCTCGACGTATGGCACCGCTATCGCGCGTATCTCGACGCACTCGCGAAGCTGCGCGATGCCGGCGCGGTCGACAAGTCCGATCTCGGCGCGCTGCAGCTCGCGCTCGACCAGCGCGCGTCGATCGCCTATCGCACGCTCGGCGACTGGAGCCAGCCGTTCTTCGGTGCGGAGCAGTGGCGACAGCGCTACGACCTCGCGCGGCTGAAGATCACGCGGGATCCCACGCTGACGGATGCGCAGAAGGCCGAGCGGCTCGCAGCGCTCGAACAGCAGATGCCGGCCGATGAACGCGCTGCGCAGAAGCGTATCGACAAACAGCGGGCGGCGATCGACCAGATCGCGCAATTGCAGAAGAGCGGGGCGACACCCGATGCGATGCGCGCGCAACTGACGCAGACGCTCGGCCCCGAAGCCGCCGCGCGTGTCGCGCAGATGCAGCAGGACGACGCATCGTGGCAGAGCCGCTACACGGACTACGCGGCGCAACGGGCGCAGATCGAGTCGGCGGGCCTGTCGCCGCAGGATCGCGACGCACAGATCACCGCGCTGCGGCAACGCGTGTTCACGAAGCCCGGCGAAGCCGTGCGCGCGGCATCGCTCGATCGCGGGGCGGGCAGCGCGCGGTAAGGTGGCCAGCGCGGGCGACGCGGCGCATGTCCGCCGCTATGCCGCGCGCGTGAGGTCCCGCGGCAGGTGTTGCTCGATGGTATTCGCGAGCGTGTCGAACGCGGGCCCGATGCCTTCGTGCGCAACGCACGCATAGCCGAGCAGCAGGCCGCGCCGCGCGGTGTCGAGGCTGCTGTAGTAACTGGTGAGCGGGCGCACGATCACGCCCGCATCGAACGCGCTCTGCGTGACCGCGCGATCGTCGCAGGCATCGGGCAGGCCGAGCACGAGATGCAGGCCTGCCTCGTCGCCCATCACGGGCAGCGCGTCGCCGAAGCGCGCGCGGATCGCGTCGATCATCAGTTGCCGGCGCTCGCCGTACAGCGTGCGCATCCGCCTGACGTGCGAAGTCAGGTGGCCATCCATGATGAATTCGGCAAGCACGGCCTGCTGCATCAGCTGGCCTTCCCGATACAGCTCCGACAGCCCGGTGCGGAACGTGTCGACCAGATGCTCGGGCACGACCATGTAGCCCATCCGGAGCCCCGGGAACAGCATCTTGCCGAGGCTGCCGACGTAGATCACGCGGCCGCCGTCGTCGAGCCCCTGCAGCGACGCGAGCGGGCGGCTGCCGTAGCGGAACTCGCTGTCGTAGTCGTCCTCGATGATCCAGCAGCGGTGCTGACGCGCATATTCGAGCAGCATCCGGCGTCGCGCGAGGCTCATCACCATCCCGAGCGGGTACTGATGCGACGGCGTGACGAGCACGAGCCGCGGCGGATGCTGCATGTCGCTGGCGCGCGGGTCGAGCCCTTCCTGGTCGACCGGCACCGGCGTCAGCGTGAGGCCGGCCGCCTGCAACACGCTGCGCACGCCCCAGTAGCACGGCTCCTCGACCCAGGCGCGATCGCCGATATCGGACAGCAGCCGCACCGCGAGATCGATCGACTGGTGGATGCCCGTCGTGATGATGACCTGGTCCGGCGAGCATTTGACCGAGCGCGCGACGCGCAGGTAATCGGCGAGCGCGCGCCGCAACGGCCGGTAGCCGCCACCCGGCGCGTAGGTCAACAGCTCGGGGTTCGCTTCCTTCCACAGCCGCGCCTGCAGGCGGCTCCACGTCCGGCTCGGGAATTCCGACACGTCCGGCACGCCCGGCATGAACGCGCCCCACTGGCGCCGCGACACGCCCGCGTGTTCGATCAGTTGCCGGCCGCGCATCGACAGGCCGCCCTGCGCGTCCGGTAGCGGCGCTTCATCGGCGCTCGACACGGGCGGTGAAGCGCCCGGTACGTGGATCGCGGCGGCGTCCGGCCGCGTGTCGGCCACATAGGTGCCGCTGCCGGTGGTCGTCAGCACGTAGCCTTCGGCCGTCAGCTGGTCGTACACGTGCAGCACGGTATTGCGCGCGATCGACAGGTCGGCCGCCAGCGTGCGCGAACTCGGCAGCTTGGTACCTGGCCCCAATTCACCGGTCAGGATGGCCTGCTGCATCTGCTGCAGCAACTGGCGGTACATCGGCTCCGGCGAGCTGCGGTCGAGGCGGGCGGAGAGCCAGTCGGCGAGGATCACGGTATCCAAAGTGGTCCTACTTGGAATATTGAAATGGTTCCCTAGTATAGAACCGTGCGCGCCGTATAGTGGCTCGCATCTCAAAATCAATTGTCGCGAATCAAGGGGACAGCCACGATGAAGTCCGATGATGTGATCGTCAGCTTTCGCGGCGTGCGGAAGACCTACGACGGCGAAACGCTGGTCGTCAAATCGCTCGACCTCGATATCCACCGCGGGGAATTCCTGACGCTGCTCGGGCCGTCGGGCTCGGGCAAGACCACCTGCCTGATGATGCTGGCCGGCTTCGAATTCCCGACCGGCGGCGAGATCCGCCTCGACGGCGAACTGCTGAACAACGTGCCGCCGCACAAGCGCAACATCGGCATGGTGTTCCAGAACTACGCGCTGTTTCCGCACCTGACGGTCGAGCAGAACGTCGCGTATCCGCTGACCGTGCGCAAGCTGCCGGCCGGCGAGCGCGCGGAACGCGTCGCGCATGCGCTGAAGATGGTACAGATGGAGCGCTTCGCGAAACGCTACCCGGCCCAGTTGTCGGGCGGCCAGCAGCAGCGCATCGCGCTGGCGCGCGCGCTCGTGTTCGAGCCGAAGCTGGTGCTGATGGACGAGCCGCTCGGCGCGCTCGACAAGCAACTGCGCGAACACATGCAGTACGAACTGAAGGCGCTGCACGAAAAGCTCGGCGTAACTTTCGTGTACGTGACGCACGACCAGGGCGAGGCGCTGACGATGTCCGATCGCGTCGCCGTGTTCGACAAGGGCATCGTGCAGCAGCTCGACACCGTCGACCGCCTGTACGAATCGCCCTGCAACGAATTCGTCGCGAACTTCATCGGCGACAGCAACCGGCTGCGCGGCACCATCGCGCGCGTCGACGGCGAATTCTGCGAATTCCGGCTCGACGACGGCACGAAGCTCGTCGGCCGCCGCATCGGCGATGCGGCCGAGGGGGCGCCGGCTGTCGCGTGCATCCGCCCCGAACGCATGAGCCTCGCCGCGCACGGCGCGAACGGGCACGCGAACGGCTCGGCCGCCAACCGGTTGAGCGGCGAGGCGCGCAGCCTCATCTATTTCGGCGATCACGTGCGCATGCGCTGTGCGCTGCCCGGCCAGGACGAATGCTTCGTGAAGGTGCCGCTCGGCACCGGCGCGATCGATGCGTTCTCGCCCGGCGCACCGGTCGCGCTCGCATTTGCACCCGAACACCTGCGCGTGTTCGCTTGAGCAGGGTTTTCCCGATTTTCCGTAGCACGTCGTCAACAACAACTGCCCACTTCCACCACGAGAGGAGAGGAACCACCATGAACCGAGCAAGCTTTACCGCACGGCGCACCGCGCTGGCACTGGCGCTCGCCGTCGTCGGCGCATCGGCATCGGCTGCCGAACTCACGGTCGTCAACTTCGGCGGCGCGAACGGCGACGCACAGAAGACCGCGTTCAACCAGCCGTTCGAGAAGGCGACCGGCAACAAGGTCACGGCCGTCGAATACAACGGCGAGCAGGCGAAAGTGAAGGCGATGGTCGAGGCGAAGCACGTCAACTGGGACGTGGTCGAAGTCGAATCGGGCGACCTGAACCGCGGCTGCGACGAAGGGCTGTACGAGAAGCTCGACTGGTCGAAGATCGCGAAGAAATCCGACCTGATTCCGGAATCGCCGCAGGTGTGCGGCGTCGGCTTCTTCGTGTGGTCGACGGCGCTGTCGTACAACGCGGACAAGCTGAAGTCGGCACCGACCGGCTGGGCCGATTTCTGGAACGTGAAGAAATTCCCCGGCAAGCGCGGCATGCGCAAGGGCGCGCGCTACAACCTCGAATTCGCGCTGATGGCCGACGGCGTCGCGCCGAAGGACGTCTACAAGGTGCTCGGCACGAAGGCTGGCCAGGACCGCGCGTTCAAGAAGCTCGACGAGCTGAAGCCGAACATCCAGTGGTGGGAAGCGGGCGCGCAGCCGCCGCAGTTCCTCGTCGCCGGCGACGTCGTGATGTCGACCGCGTACAACGGCCGCATCGACGCCGCGCAGAAGGAAGGCAAGAACCTGAAGGTCGTGTGGAACGGCAGCATCTACGACCTCGACTACTGGGCGATTCCGAAGGGTTCGCCGAACAAGGCGCTGGCCGAGCAGTACATCGCGTACACGCTGACGCCGAAGCCGCAGCAGGGCTACGCGCAGCACATCGCGTACGGCCCGGCGAACATCGCGGCGATCAAGTCGCTCGACGCGAAGACGCTCGCGAACCTGCCGAACTCGCCGGCCAACGGCAAGAACGCGGTGCTCGAAGACATCGGCTTCTGGACCGACCACAGCGACGAGCTCGAGCAGCGCTTCACTGCGTGGGCGACGAAGTAACCGCCGTTCAGGTGTCCTGATGCAACCGGCCGCGCGACACGTCGATCGTGTCGCGCGGCATTCCGCCGGAACGTGCCCGGCCGGAGAGAAACGTTGAATACGATGACGATCGCGCCTTCCTCGCCGTCGAACGCCGCGCTCAAGCGCGAGCTGAAGGCCGCCGAGGCCCGCAAGCGCACGATGGCACTGCTGCTGGTCGCGCCGCTCGCGATTTTCCTGCTGCTGATTTTCGTCGTGCCGATCGGCACGCTGCTCACGCGCGCGGTACAGAACCCGGAGATCGCGACCGCGTTGCCGAACACGGTCAGGGCGCTGTCGGGCTGGGACCGCAAGACGCCGCCGGCCGACGCCGCGTATGTCGCACTCGCGGCCGACATGACGAAGGTGGCCGACAGCGAGGCGATGGGTGCGCTCGCGCGACGCCTGAACACCGAGATTCCCGGCTATCGCTCGCTCGTCGCGAAGACGGCGCGCGCGATGCCGCTGAAGGGCGAGGGCGACGCGGCGCTGACGCCCGCGCAGACGCGCGAAAAAATCGTCGAACTCGATTCGCGCTGGGGCGACGTCGCGTACTGGCAGTCGATCGCGAAGAACGGCAGCCAGGTGTCGCCGTTCTACCTGCTCGCCGCGCTCGACCACAAGCAGGACGGCTTCGGCAACATCGTGCAGGCCGATCCCGACCAGTCGATCTATCTCGCGATCTTCGGCCGCACGTTCGTGATCGGCGTCGCCGTCACGTTGTTCGCGCTGCTGCTGGGCTATCCGCTCGCGTACTGGATCTCGACGCTGTCGGAGCGTCGTGCAAACCTCGTGATGATCCTCGTGCTGATTCCGTTCTGGACGTCGGTGCTCGTGCGGGTCGCCGCGTGGATCGTGCTGCTGCAGAGCGAAGGGCTCGTCAACAAGGCGCTGATCGGCAGCGGGCTGATCTCGCATCCGCTGACGCTGCTGTTCAACCGCGTCGGCGTATACATCTCGATGACGCACATCCTGCTGCCGTTCATGATCCTGCCGCTCTACAGCGTGATGAAGTCGATCCCGCCGACCTACCAGCGCGCAGCCGTGTCGCTCGGCAGCCATCCGTTCGCCGCGTTCTGGCGCGTGTACGTGCCGCAGACCTACCCGGGCGTCGGCGCGGGCGCGCTGCTCGTGTTCATCCTCGCGATCGGCTACTACATCACGCCCGCGCTGCTCGGCGGGCCGAACGACCAGATGGTCAGCTACTACGTCGCGTACTTCACGAACGTGACGATCAACTGGGGCATGGCGTGTGCGCTCGGCGGGTTGCTGCTCGCGGCAACGCTGGTGCTGTACGCGGTGTACGGGCGCTTCACGCGCACCAACGTGAGCCTCGGTTGAGCGCCGCGCACTACGAAACGGGAAGGGGATTCGGACCATGAAACTCGCCAGGCCGCTGTTTGCGCCGCACATGTCGTTCGTCGAGCGCGCGTGGTACGTCGCGCTGCGCGTGCTCGTCGTGCTGACGCTGCTGTACCTGATCCTACCGGTGCTCGCGATCGTGCCGCTGTCGTTTTCGTCGAGCACGTTCCTCGTCTATCCGATCCCGGGCTTCTCGACGCGCTGGTACGAGAACCTGATTGCATCGGACGAGTGGCGGATGGCCGCCAAGAACAGCTTCATCGTCGCCCCGTCGGCGACCGTCGTCGCAACCGTGCTCGGCACGCTCGCCGCGATCGGTCTCACGAAGGCCGATTTCCGCGGCAAGGGGCTGCTGATGGCCGTGCTGCTGTCGCCGATGATCGTGCCGGTCGTCGTGGTCGGTGTCGGCATGTACCTGTTCTTCGCGCCGCTCGGGCTCGCGAACACCTACACGGGGCTGATTGCCGCGCATGCGGCGCTCGGCGTGCCGTTCGTCGTGACGACGGTTGCCGCGACATTGCAGGGCTTCAACCAGAACCTCGTGCGCGCGAGCCTGTCGCTCGGCGCGAATCCGGTGTCGACGTTCTTCCGCGTGACGCTGCCGGTGATCGCACCGGGTGTGATGTCGGGTGCGCTGTTCGCGTTCGCGACGTCGTTCGACGAAGTCGTCGTCACGCTGTTCCTCGCGGGCGCGGACCAGACGACGCTGCCGCGCCAGATGTTCACGGGCATCCGCGAGAACATCAGCCCGACGATCGCTGCGCTCGCAACGATCCTGATCATCTTCTCGACGAGCCTGCTGCTTGCGCTCGAATGGCTGCGCGGTCGCAATGCGCGGCGCGCGGTGACCTGACGCGGGGCGTCTGCCTGTTGCAAATGCGTGGCCGCCTGTCCTGCGCGGCAACGCATTTGCTTTCATTTCGCTGACTGACGAAGCGGCCGCCTGCACGTTCGATGCGGCTCTGCAACAATACGGGGCGCGGCGGCGCGCGTTCCATGCGGTGCGACCGGAACGCCGCCGCGAGTCCAATCCGCGACGTGGCGCAACGCGTCGCTCGTCAGCCGAGCCTCATCTTGTCCGAATTCGCTTCCCCCGCCGGCGCCCATGAGCCGGCCGTCAACTGGCGCGCGATGTCCGCCGTGCTGCTGGCCGTCGCGCTCGCGACGCTCGACACCGCGATCGCGAACACCGCGCTGCCCGCGATCGCAACCGACCTGCATGCATCGCCGGCCGCGTCCGTATGGATCATCAACGCGTACCAGCTCGCGATGGTCGCGACGCTGCTGCCGTTCGCCTCGCTCGGCGACATCGTCGGCCACAAGCGCGTGTATATCGCCGGGCTCGCGGTGTTCACGCTCGCGTCGCTCGGTTGCTCGCTCGCCTCGACGCTGCCGATGCTGACGGCCGCGCGGATCGTGCAGGGCTTCGGCGCGAGCGCGATCATGAGCGTCAACGTCGCGCTGATCCGCGGCCTGTTCCCCGCACACCGGCTCGGGCGCGGCGTCGGCTTCAACGCGCTCGTGGTCGGCGTGTCGTTCGCGGTGGGGCCGACCATCGCGTCGCTGATCCTGTCGGTCGCCGCATGGCCGTGGCTGTTCGCGGTGAACGTGCCGCTCGGCGTGTTCGCGCTTGCAGTGGCGATTCCGTCGCTGCCGCAGACGGCACGCGGCAAGCACGCGTTCGATCCGGTTGCGGCATTGTTCAACGTGATCACGTTCGCGTCGCTGATCTTCGCGCTCGGCGAATTCGCGCAGCGCGGGCCGCTTTCGATCGTGTTCGCGGCGGCCGCGGTCGCGCTCACATTCGGCTGGCTGCTGATCCGCCGCCAGGCCGGGCACCCCGCACCGATGCTGCCGGTCGACCTGTTTCGCCGGCCCGTGTTCACGCTCTCCGCGCTGACCGCCGTGTGCGCGTTCGCTGCGCAGGGGCTCGCGTTCGTATCGCTGCCGTTCTATTTCGAAACCGTCCTGCATCGCAACGCGGTCGAGACGGGGTTCCTGATGACGCCGTGGTCGGTGATCGTCGCGTTCGCCGCGCCGATTGCGGGGCGCTTGTCGGATCGCTATCCGCCGGGCCTGCTCGGCGCGATCGGTCTTGCCTTGCTGAGCGCGGGCATGGTGTCGCTCGCCGCGTTGCCGGCGGCGCCGGGCGTCATCGACATCGGCTGGCGGATGATGCTGTGCGGCGCGGGCTTCGGTTTTTTCCAATCGCCGAACCTGAAGGCGCTGATGTCGAGTGCGCCGCCCGAGCGTAGCGGCGGCGCGAGCGGGATCATCGCGACCGCGCGGCTGATCGGGCAGGCGACGGGCGCGGCGCTCGTCGCGCTGTCGTTCGGGATCGCGGGACGCCACGGGCCGACACTCGCGCTGATGCTCGGCGCGGGCTTCGCCGGAGCCGCAAGCGTCGCGAGCGGGTTGCGGCTCTTTGCGCCGTCGCATCGGGCCGGCGTGCCGGCCGCGTCGGAGCGCGTGAGCGAGCGCGCGACGGAGTAGCGGGCGGCGCGCGGTATGCCGTCGTCATTGACCGAACGCACGGCCCGGTGCAACGTGGACGTTTACATCGAATTCGCGAGCCACTATGAATCTGCGCAGTGTTGACCTGAATCTGCTGGTTGCACTCGATGCGTTGCTGACCGAGAAACACGTGACGCGCGCCGCGACGAAGGTGGGGTTGAGTCAATCGGCGATGAGCAGCGCGCTGGGACGTTTGCGAATCCTGATGCGCGACGAGTTGCTGATACGCAATGCAACCGGCATGGAGCCGACGCCGCGTGCGCTGGAACTGGAAGAGCCGCTGAGGCAACTGCTGCACCAGGCGGAGCGGCTCCTCGAATCGGATGGCGCGTTCGATCCGGCAACGACGGCCGGGCACTTCCGGCTGAGAATGTCCGACGTGCTCGAGTACCTGCTGATGCCGCCATTGCTCGCGCAACTCGAGCAGGAAGCGCCGGGCGTGACGCTCGACGTGGTGCACCTGTCGCCGGGGCAGACCGTGACCGCGCTCGAAGCCGACGATATCGACGTCGCGGTGAGCATGGATCTGGAGCATGCGGGCGCGGTGCAGGCGATGCCGCTGTTCGACGACCGCATGGTCTGCGTGATGGCGCGGGACCATCCGTGCGCTGCTGAAGCATTGACGCTCGACCTGTTTCTTTCGCTGCCGCATCTCAAGGTGTCCATCAGTTCGACCGACGGGCGCTATGTCGACGCAAAGCTCGCCGGGATGCGCCGCGCGCGGAACGTGGTGCTGAATGTGCCGCACTGGCTGGTCGTGCCGCATCTGTTGCGCCATTCGTCGATGGTCGCGGTGATGTCCGCGCGCCTGGCCGAACGTTTCGCGGCAGACGGGCTGGTGCTCAAGGCGCTCCCGTTCGAGTCAGCGGGGTTCCATTGGTCGATGTATTGGCACCGGCGCCACGACAGCGTGCCGGCGCAGGCCTGGCTGAGAGAGAAGATTCGCGAGGCGGCGGAGCCGATGCGGTTGCTCGACGCGCAGCGCACGGCGGGTTGAACGCAGTCGATGCATCACGGGTGTCGCCAGCACGGCAATTGCCGAAGGCAGCTGATCGCTGTACCCGTCAGTGCAAAGGCGCTGCCGATCCACAACGCGGCGATCGGGCCGCCCGGCCCGGAGACGTGAAAGGACAGGGCGACCAACGCCGCACCGAGCGTCTGTCCGAGCAGGCGGGCCGTCGCGACGATGCCGCTGGCGCCGCCGCTGCGCTCGGCCGGCGCACTGCCCATCAGCGCCTTGAGGTTCGGTGCCTGGAAGAAGCCGAATCCGGCGCCGCACATCATCATGCGCCACACGATATCGAGCGTCGAAGGTGCGGGCGGCAGCATGGCCAGCGACGCCATGCCGATGCACAGGATGAAGAGGCCGACGGTGCCGAGGATACCCGCCGGGTATCGGTCGGCCAGGCGACCGGCAACGGGCGCCATGATGGCCACCACGACAGGCCACGGCGTCATGAGGAAGCCGGTGTCGACCTGACTGTTGCCGAGGCCGGCTTGCAGGAAGAACGGCAGCGACACGAACGCGAGGCCTTGCGTCGCAAACGAGCAGACCGACGTGGTGGCGGAAAGGGAGAAGACCGGCCGCCGGAACAGGTCGGCGGCGAGCAGCGGCGCAGGGTGATGTGCCTGGCGCTTCAGCAGCGCGTAGCCGAACCCTGCCGCGACGATCCATTCAGCCATGACCGTCGGCGACAAGCCATCATGCGAAACCGTCCCCAGTCCGAGGATCAGTAATGCGAAGCAACCGGCGCACAGCAGTGCGGCGATGACGTCGAAGTCATGCCGGGCGCGATCGGTGATCGGCAGCGTGCGGACGGCCAATGCGACGGAAAGCAGGCCGATGGGAACGTTGATCAGGAACAGCCAATGCCATGACGTGATCGAGAGAATGGCCGACGCAACGGTCGGCCCCACGGTGAACGAAACGGCGACGACGAGTGCATTCAATCCGACACCCCGCCCGAGCAACCGGGCCGGATAGGCGAAACGAATCAGCGCGGTGTTGACGCTCATGATCGCGGCCGCACCGATGCCTTGCAACGCACGTGCGGCGGCAAGCGAGGCAAGGGACCCGGCGACGCCACACGCAAGCGAGCTTGCGGTGAACAGGACCAGCCCGGCGATATAAATGCGCCGATGGCCGACGATCTCGCCGAGTGACGCAAACGGCAGCAAGGTCGCGACCATCGCAAGCTGATACGCATTGACGACCCAGATCACCGACGCAGGATCGGCACCGATGCTTCTGCCGATGGTCGGCAGCGCGGTATTGGTGATGGCCGTATCGAGGTTGGCCATTGCGACCGCGAGCGAGAGGGCGATCAACGCCGCGATTCGCTGTCGCGTCGGCAGGCCATCGTGAACGGGCGGGCTGAGGGAGGGCAGGTTGGTGGTCGACATCGCGGGCAGCACGGGTTGTGTGAATGTCCACTGTCGCATCCGTTCGGAAATTGATCCAACGGATGTTTGTCATGTCGATATTGACGCGGTGGATAGTGGTGACGCCGCGCATCGAGCGGGGCTCTTGCTGCTGTCCGTCAGCCGGCGCGCGGCCCACCACCGCTGCGCGCCGGCCTTCACGCTTCGCTTAGAACCCGCCCGACTTGATCAGCTGGTTGAGGTTCGCGATGTTCAGGCTGCCGAAGCCGGTCGTGTAATCCCAGCCCGTGCCTGCGTTATAGCCATACCCCTGATAGCCGTTGTTCCCCGACACGACGTCGTAGCGCACGAGCGACGGGTTCGACGGAATGTCGGCGTAGAACTTGCCGGCCGGGAAGCCGAGGCCCGTGCCGTTCGCTGCGAGCAGACGCGCCCAGAGGCCCGTGAAGATCGGCGCGGCGAGGCTCGTGCCGCCGATCTGCTGCAACTGGCCGTAGTTGTAGATGTACGCACCTGTGCTTTGCGCGGCGTCGAACGACACGTCCGGCAGCTGGCGGTTGCTGCCCGACTGCCACGACGGCGCGGGCAGGATCGTGCTGACGCCGCCGCCCGTCGCCCACAGCTTGCCGTTGCCGTCGAGCCCTTCGTTCCACACCGTTTCATTCGAGAACGCGCCCGACGACGTCGTGTAGAGCGTCGTGCCGCCGATCGCGACCACGTGCGGCGACGAGGCCGGCCACGACACCGTGTAGTTCGAGCCGTCCGGATAGCCGCGGTTGTTGCACTCGTACACGCCTTCGTCGCCCGACGAAACCGAGAACGTCTGGCCTTGCGCTGCGGCGGTCGTGAAGATCTGTTCCTCGGCGTCGATCGTGCCGTCCGCGTTCGCGTCGGTCTCGCACCAGCCGAGCGACACGTTGATCACCTTCGCGGTGTTGTCCGACACGGCCTGGTTGAACGCCTGCGTGAGGCCCGTGTTGCCGCTGGCGTTGAGGTCGGCCATGTAGAACACGAGCTTGCCGACCTTGCCGCCGGCCGAGCCGACGATCGACTGGCTGTCGAGATCCCACTCGCCCTGGCCGTCCTGGTCGTCGGTATAGGTGCCGCCCGAGCCGTTGGTCTGGACGGTCTGCGTCGAGACGGTGCTGTAGCCGTTGCTCGACGTGAACTGCTTCAGGTCCTGCAGCGTCTGTGACACGCCGCCGATCGTGATGATGCCGACGGTGACGCCGGCTGCGGTCGGCACGCCGGTTGCGTTGTAGAGGCCCGGGAATTCCTTCGGATAGTGGCCGGTCGCCGTGCCGGCCGCGAGCGCCTGCGGCTTCGACACGTTGCCGATGTGCAGCAGCGGCCGAGCGTGTGCGACGCTCTGCAGCCCGAGCACCGAGCCGACGACGCCGCCGAGCGCGCGCGGCACCTGTGCGGTCGACGTATTGGCGAAGCCCGCGCGGCCCGCGTATTCGAAGTGCACGAGCGACGTGTTGAATGCGGTCTTCACGGTGCCGGCCGTGCCGCGTGCGGATACCAGCAACCGGTTCGGAGCGACCTCGACGTTCACGAAGCCGCTCTTGTGCAGATAGTCGACGACCGACTTCACCTGCGCTTCGGTCGGCGCGTAGTTGGCGAGGAACTGCGCATGCGTGAGGTACTGGCGGTATTGCGCGCTGCCCGGCCGGTTCACGTCGCGCGACAGTTGCTTGAGCTGCGCGGCATTGCGCAGCTTCAGGCTGACGACGACGTTGGTCGTTTCGCCGGCCGCAAGTTCGAGCGACGGCGCCGCGCTGCGCGCCATCAACTGCGGGCCGGTCAGAAAGGCCTTCGTATGGGTGTCGACCCAGTCCGTCGCCGCATGCGCCGCAGCGGCGGCGAACACGAGCGGAGCCACGCACGCAAGGCGGCGGGGCGACGGCAGGGGCAGGGCAAACCAGGCGTTCCTTTTCATCGGGAGTCCTTTTTAGGAGAGACGACGTTGCTGGAGCCCTCGACCCTTGTGGGATCGCGAGCGGTGACGAGCGTAGGGCGTCACCGCCGTTCAGGTAGCTGCCATTTTCCATAGCTGTCAGTTCTGACATCGGCGCGTGTGCGCGGATGCGTTGCGTCATCCGCGCAAGCGATCGCGGCAGAGGCGAACGGAACCGGTTCGCGATACGACGGCGCGCAAAGCGCGACGTTCGCACGCGCGAGTCGCTCGTCGCGGCGCCGGAACGTGCGTGATCGCGGAGCGGATCGATGCATGAACGCATCGTGCGCGACCGGTCGTTGCCGCGTGCTGCGTCGCACTATGTGGTCAAACGAAGCGACGCGGCAGGTACGGATTCGGATGTGCACAAAAAAGGGGCGGGTCGATCGCAAACGTTTCCCGAACTGTGGAACGGCGCTTGCGACAGTCTTGCGGGCTGCTTTCGGATCGCATGCTGCAGTCGCAAATTAGAGGAAATGCTCTAATCCCGCGGCGTGTGCGCGCCGACGCGGCAGACGGCGGGCCCGCGCAAGATCGCACGACGTCGTTTGTGAAATTCCGCCTTGACGCGCGTCGAGCAGCGGATATGCTTCGATTCATAACCATCGGGTTATGGATTTGGACATGCAGAACGCACACGACATGCTTTTCAGGACACTTGCCGATCCCACGCGCCGCGCGCTCTTCGAGCGGCTGTGCGCGGACGGCGAGCTGACGGTTGCCGCGCTGACGGCCCATGCGGGCGTTTCGCAGCCTGCCGTCTCGAAGCATCTGGGCGTCCTGAAGCAGGCCGGGCTCGTGAGCGATCGTCACGAAGGCCGGCAGACGCACTACAGCGCGCAGCCTCAAGCGCTGGCCCCGTTGATCGACTGGACGAGCCAGATGGCCGGCTTCTGGCAGAACCGGTTCGATGCCCTCGAAGATCTTCTGAAAAGGATGGACCAGTAATGAACCAGGCCACCACCGAAACGCGCTCCGTCGTCGTCGACCGGGAGCTGCCTCATCCGCCGGAGAAGATCTGGCGCGCGCTCACGCAACCGCACCTGATCGAGGCGTGGCTGATGAAGAGCGATTTCGAGCCCGTCGCGGGCCGCGCCTTCAGCTTCCGCGCCGACTGGGGCTCGGTCGACTGCACGGTCCTGACGATCGAGCCGCCGCATGCGTTGTCCTATACGTGGGCCGCGTACGGCCTCGAAAGCGTCGTCACGTGGACGCTCACCCCCACACCGGCCGGCACGCACCTGCGGATGGAGCAGGTCGGCTTCCGTACGGATCAGGAGCAGGCTTACCGCGGGGCGCAGCACGGCTGGGTCCGGTTCTTCGACTCGCTCGAACAGGTGCTGGCCCGCCCGGACGAAGGCACGGAGGCCCGCGCATGAGCACAACCGACCTCACGCCGTCGGAGCGCATCGACGCGCTGATCGCCGGCATCGACGACTGGCGCGGCAAGACCTTCGCCGACCTGCGCCAGACGATCCTCGACGCGCAAGCGGGCATCGTCGAGGAATGGAAATGGATGGGCAGCCCCGTATGGTCGTGCGACGGGATGATCGCGGTGGCGAACGCGCACAAGGGCAAGGTGAAGGTGACCTTCATGCACGGCGCGCAGCTGCCCGATCCCGACCAGCTGTTCAACGACGGCCTCGACGGCAATGCGCGGCGCGCGATCGATTTCTTCGAAGGCGACAAGCTCGACAAGCGGGCGCTGAAGAACCTCGTCCGCGCGGCGATCGACTACAACCGCACGCATCTGAAGAAGAACGCGCGGCCCGGCGCGGGTGCGAAGCCGCGCAGCAGCAAGGCCGCATGATGCGCGCCTGACGCGCGGGCAAAAAAATGCCCGACACGAGGTCGGGCATCCAAATCGGCCGCAACCGCCGCGAGGCGGCTGCGGCACCTGCAAAAGCAGGGCGCTTACGCTGCGAGCAGCGAGCGCAGCACGAACGGCAGGATACCGCCGTGCTTGTAGTAGTCGACTTCGATCGGCGTATCGATGCGCAGCAGCACCTGCACGCGCTGCGACTCACCGTTCTTGCGGTTGATCACCAGCGTGACGTCCTGCTGCGGCTTGAAGTCGTCGCCGAGGCCTTCGATGTCATACGTTTCGTCGCCGGTGATGCCGAGCGACTGGATGCTGTCCGAGCCCTTGAACTGCAGCGGCAGCACGCCCATGCCGACCAGGTTCGAGCGGTGGATGCGCTCGAAGCTGCGTGCGATCACGGCCTTCACGCCGAGCAGTTGCGTGCCCTTCGCGGCCCAGTCGCGCGACGAGCCCGTGCCGTACTCTTCGCCTGCGAACACGACCGTCGGCGTATCGGCGCCGACATACTGCATGGCCGCGTCGTAGATCGACTGCTGTTCGCCGCTCGGCTGGTGGATCGTCAGGCCGCCTTCGACGCGCGAGCCGTCTGCCTTCGCCGGGATCATCAGGTTCTTGATCCGGACGTTCGCGAACGTGCCGCGCATCATCACGTCGTGGTTGCCGCGGCGCGAGCCGTAGCTGTTGAAGTCGGCCTTCTGCACGCCGTTTTCCTTCAGCCACTTGCCTGCCGGCGAATCTTCCTTGATCGAGCCTGCCGGGCTGATGTGGTCGGTCGTGACCGAGTCACCGAAGATGCCGAGTGCGCGTGCGCCCTTGACCGTCGGGATCGATGCAGCCGGTTCCATCGAGAAGTCGTTGCCGAAGAACGGCGGCTCGGCGATGTAGGTCGACTTCGGCCAGTCGTAGACCTGGCCCGATTCGCCCTCGATCTTGCTCCAGAGGTCGCCCTTCTTGGTCAGCTTCGAGTAGTTGTCCTCGAACTTCTTCGGGTCGAGCGCGAACTTGAGCAGCGCGTGGATTTCTTCGCTCGTCGGCCAGATGTCGCCGAGGTAGATGTCACGGCCGCCCTTGCCCTTGCCGACCGGTTCGGTCATCAGGTCGCGCGTGATGTTGCCGGCGATCGCGTAGGCGACGACCAGCGGCGGCGACGCGAGGAAGTTCGCGCGGATGTTCGGGTGGATACGCGCTTCGAAGTTACGGTTGCCCGACAGCACGGCTGCCGCGACGATGTCGTTCTTCGTGATCGCTTCGTTCAGCTCCGGCGTCAGGTCGCCCGCGTTGCCGATACAGGTCGTGCAGCCGTAGGCCGCGACTTCGAAGCCGAGCTTCGACAGGTAGGGCAGCAGGCCCGTCTTCGTCAGGTACTCGGTGACGATGCGCGATCCCGGCGCGAGCGAGGTCTTGATCTTCGGATCGACCGTGAGGCCGGCCTCGACCGCCTTCTTCGCGAGCAGGCCTGCAGCCAGCAGCACGCTCGGGTTCGACGTGTTCGTGCACGACGTGATCGCGGCGATCAGCACGTCGCCGTTCTTCACGTCGACGCCGTTGCTCGTCGTGTATTGCGTGGCCAGGTCGTCCGCCTTCTTCGCGAAGCCGTTGTCTGCCACCGGCTTCGAGAACAGGTCGGTGAACGTCGACTTGACGTTGCCGATCTCGATGCGGTCCTGCGGGCGCTTCGGGCCGGCCAGCGACGGTGCGACCGTCGCCAGGTCGAGCGTCACGACCTTCGTGTAGTCGATGTCGCCGGCCTTCGGGATGCCGAACAGCTTCTGCGCCTTGAAGTAGTTTTCGAACGCGGCGATTTCCGCCTTCGTGCGGCCCGTGCCTTCGAAGTAGTCGATCGTCTTTTCGTCGACCGGGAAGAAGCCCATCGTCGCGCCGTATTCCGGCGCCATGTTGCCGATCGTCGCGCGATCCGGCAGCGACAGCGATTTCGTGCCTTCGCCGAAGAATTCGACGAACTTGCCGACGACCTTCTCCTTGCGCAGCATTTCGGTGATCGTCAGCACCAGGTCGGTGGCCGTGACGCCTTCGCGCAGCTTGCCCTTCAGCTCGACGCCGACGACGTCCGGCGTCAGGAAGTACACCGGCTGGCCGAGCATGCCGGCTTCCGCCTCGATGCCGCCCACGCCCCAGCCGACCACGCCGATGCCGTTGATCATCGTCGTGTGGCTGTCGGTGCCGACCAGCGTATCCGGGTAGTACACGGTGTCGCCGCCGTCCGCCTTCTTGTGGACGCCGCGCGCGAGGTACTCGAGGTTCACCTGGTGGACGATGCCGACGCCCGGCGGCACGACCTTGAACGTGTCGAATGCCTGCATGCCCCACTTCATGAACTGGTAGCGCTCGTTGTTGCGCTGGAATTCCAGTTTCATGTTCAGGTCGAGCGCGTCCTTCTGGCGGAAGTAGTCGATCTGCACCGAGTGATCGACGACGAGATCGACCGGGACCAGCGGCTCGATCTTCTTCGGGTTCTTGCCCGTACGCTCGGCGACGCCGCGCATGGCCGCGATGTCGGCGAGCAGCGGCACGCCAGTGAAGTCCTGCAGCACGACGCGCGACACCACGAACGGAATCTCGTCGACGCGCTTCTCGGTCGGCTTCCAGTTCGCGAGCTGCTCGATGTGCGCTTCGGTGATTTTCTTGCCGTCGTAGTTGCGCAGCACGGACTCGAGCACGATACGGATCGACACCGGCAGGCGTTCGATCTTCGTCTTCAGTTCCTTGCCGAGCTGCGGCAGCGAGTAGAACTTGCCTTTGCCGGAACCGCTGTCGAATTCCTTGAGGGTCTTGTGGAGATTGTGGGCCATGGTGATTTTCCTGGGTTTAAGGCTAGGAAACAAAGTGTCCTGTAGATGACGGCTATATCACATACAGATCGACGTACTCATCGACCGGCATTGCTTCGAGCTTTGCCTGGTCCAGCGACACGTCGAGAATCGCTTGTTGCTGCTTTGCCGGGAAGCGGCGGGCAAGGTTGGTCCTGAACTTCTCGACCAGGAGCGGGACGCCTTCGGTCCGGCGCCGCCGGTGACCGAGCGGGTATTCGACCGCCACCTCGGCAAGCTTCGACCCGTCCGTGAACTCGATCGTCAGTGCATTCGCGATCGAGCGCTTGTCCGGGTCGTGGTAATCCTTCGTGAACTGCGGATCCTCGACGCACACGGTTTTCGCGCGCAGCGCGTCGATGCGGGGATCGGCGGCGGCCGAATCTTCGTAGTCGGCCGCGGTCAGCCGGCCGAACAGCAGCGGCACGGCGACCATGTACTGGATGCAGTGGTCGCGGTCGGCCGGATTGGCGAGCGGGCCCTGCTTGTCGATGATGCGGATCGCGGCCGCGTGCGTGCGGATCGTGATCCGGCTGATGTCGTCGGTCGTGCGGCCCGCGGCGGCGAGCTGCGCGTGCAGCTGCAGCGCGGCCTCGGCGGCCGTTTGCGCGTGGAATTCGGCGGGGAATGCGATCTTGAACAGCACGTTTTCCATCACGTACGTGCCGTACGGGCGCTGGAAGCGGAACGGCTTGCCGTCGAACAGCACGTCGTAGAAGCCCCAGGTTTTTGCGGTGAGCGCCGACGGGTAGCCCATTTCACCCGTTTTCGCGATCAGCGCGAGGCGCACCGCGCGGGATGTGGCGTCGCCCGCCGCCCATGATTTGCGCGAGCCCGTATTCGGCGCGTGGCGGTAGGTGCGCAGCGCCTGGCCGTCGACGAACGCGTTGGACACCGCGTTGATCAGCTCGTCGCGCGTGAGCCCGAGCAGCCGGCCGACGACGGCCGTCGATGCGACCTTCACGAGCAGCACGTGGTCGAGCCCGACCGCATTGAACGAATTCTCGAGAGCGAGGCAGCCCTGGATCTCGTGGGCCTGGATCATCGCGACCAGCACGTCGCGCATCGTGAGCGGCTTCCGGCCGGCCGCGACGGCCGTGCGGGAAAGCCAGTCGGCCGTCGCCAGGATCCCGCCGAGATTGTCGGACGGATGACCCCATTCGGCGGCGAGCCAGGTGTCGTTGAAGTCCAGCCAGCGGATCATCGCGCCGATGCCGAATGCGGCCTGGACGGGATCGAGCTGGAAGGACGTGCCGGGCACCTTCGCGCCGTTCGGCACGATCGTGCCCGGCACGACGGGGCCAAGCAGCTTGGTGCAGGCAGGGTAGGACAGCGCCTCGAGTCCACATCCGAGCGTGTCGATCAGGCAATGACGCGCCGTCTCCAGCGCGAGCGCGCTGTCGATGCCGGCATTCAGCACGTAGTCGACGATATCGACGAGTACCGTATCCGGAGCAGGGCGGACGTTGGAGACCGGGGCGGACATCGAGGGGCCGATGGGAACGCGCTTAGTTCGTTGCCGGCTTCAGCTCGTTCGACTGCGTCGGTGCCGGCGTGCCTTGCGTCATTTCCGGCGTCACGCATTCGTCCGCGAGGCGTTCGCCGCCGTTTGCGTCGGAGAACAGCATCGCCTTGGTCGGGATCACGATCAGCTTGAAGCCTGCTGCCGGATCGTAGAACGTGTCGGCACCCGTCGTCGTGGCCTGACGCGGCAGCTTGTAGTTCTTCTTCGCCCAGTGAACCGTGACGACCTGGTCGCGCTTCATGTCGCCGGCGAGGTCGAACGACAGACCTTCCTTGCAGGACCACTTGACCGCGCCGTCCGGTACCGGATCGACCTTCGCTGCGGCACGTGCCTGTGCCTTCTTGCTGCGCGGGATGATGCGCTTGGCCGGCGCCGGGCGCTTGGCCGTTGCCTTCTTCGCGGTCGTCGTGGTCGTACCCTGGGCAAACGCGCTCGGAGCCGACACCAGCATCGTGGCGGACAAGGCGCCGATGGCGGTAGCGATCAGGAGTTTCTTCATGGAGTCAGAACCTTTCGATAATCAGTTGACAAGGGCCGGCAATCGAAACTGCCGGCCGGTTTGAAACTGCACGCGCCCCGAAAGCGCGCAGCGGCCGCTATTTTCACCTATTTGGCCGCGCATATATCAGGTTTTCGGGCTCCGTTACGTTTTTTGTCGTTTCGCAAACCTCTATCCGGTTTGCGCCTCGTCGAATGCATGAAACTCGTGTATCGGCCGGCGGCGCGCGCTTACGGCGCGCTGCCCGCGGCGGCCGGGCCGAACAGCGGCGCGGCCTCGGCCGGTACGGGCTGGCCGGTGGCCCGCGCGCGGCGCAGCACCGACCAGTAATACCGGTAACTCGCGCGATCGTGCAGCGTATCACCGTGGCGCGTCGGGCCCCAGTCAGCGGCCTGCGCGGCCAGCAGGATCTCGGCGGCCAGCGCGACCTCGTCGGTGCGCGGCGCGAATGCGTCGACGATCGGGCGGATCTGCGCGGGGTGGATGCTCCACATCCGCGTGAAGGCGAATTCGTCGCGCGCGCGGCGTGCATCGGCGGCGACGACGCTCATGTCGCGCACCTCGGTCGTCACGTTGTGCGACGGCGTCTTGCCGTGCGCGTGGCAGGCCGCGGCGATTTCCAGCTTCGCGCGGCGCACGAGCGGGTGCTCGAACTGGCCGGGCGAGCGCATCGCGGAATCGGGAATCGCGCCATGGTGCGCGGAGACGAAATCCATCAGCCCGAAGCTCAGCGTGCCGACCGTCGGCAGCGCGGCGAGGGCGGCCGCATGCGCGAGCGCGCCGTGCGTCTCGACCAGCACGTCGACCGGAATCGGCTGCGCGATGCCCAGCTCGCGGCGCGTGCCTTCGATGAACGCGGTCATTTCGGCGGCGTCGGCGGCACTCGCGATCTTCGGGAGCGTAATGTAGGCGGGGGCGCGCGCCGCACGCAGCACGATGCGCACGTCGTCGCGCCAGTGCGGGTGGGAAAAGTCGTGGATGCGGACGCCGACGCGGCCGAAGCGGTTCTCGTCGCTGCCGAGGATGTCGGTGACGAGTGCCGCATGCGCGGCTTCCTGGCCGACGGCCGCGCCGTCTTCGCAGTCGAGCGTGATGTCGAACACGGGGCCCAGCTCGGCCTGCAGCGCGAGCGACTTGCGCATCAGCTTTTCGCTGCCCGCGTAGTGATCACAGCAGGGCAGGATCGCGGGCGGGGACGCCCCGTCGTACAGCACTTGTGCGGGAGTGAGCGCGGCCATCTCGTCTACGTCAGGGAAGCGGGTCAACGTGGAGAAAATCGGATTCGGGCGCGTTCTGGGCCGGTGCGCGGCAAGCGCGGGGCGGCAAAACGTGCGCGGATCGGATCGGGCGGCCGGGCCGGCGGCATGCCGGCCCGGGCCGAAACCGGGCTGCCCGAGGGTAGCCCGGCAATACGCGTGATGCTTAGTTCTTCAGCAGGTGGGCGACGCCATCGCGCTCTTCGAGCAGCTCGGCCAGCGTACCGTCCATCTTCTCGCGCGAGAACGCGTCGATTTCCAGGCCTTCGATGCGCTTGTACTCGCCGTTTTCGCAAACGACCGGCACGCCGTAGATGATGTCTTCGGGGATGCCGTACGAGCCGTCCGACGGGATGCCCATCGTGACCCACTTGCCGTTCGTGCCGAGGACCCAGTCACGCACGTGGTCGATCGCTGCGTTCGCTGCCGACGCTGCCGACGACAGGCCGCGCGCTTCGATGATCGCCGCGCCGCGCTTGCCGACGGTCGGGATGAACGTGTCGCGGTTCCACACGTCGTCGTTGATCAGCTTCAGCAGCGATTCGCCTTCGGCGGTCGCGAAGCGGAAGTCGGGGTACATCGTCGGCGAGTGGTTGCCCCACACGGCGAGCTTCTCGATCGAGGCGACCGGCTTGCCCGACTTCGCGGCGAGCTGCGACAGCGCGCGGTTGTGGTCGAGGCGCAGCATGGCCGTGAAGTTCTTCTTCGGCAGATCCGGTGCCGACTTCATCGCGATGTAGGCGTTCGTGTTCGCCGGGTTGCCGACGACCAGCACCTTCACGTCGCGGCTGGCGACTTCGTTCAGCGCAGCGCCCTGAACCGTGAAGATTTCGGCGTTTGCCGACAGCAGGTCCTTGCGCTCCATGCCCTTCGAGCGCGGACGTGCGCCGACCAGCAGTGCGACGTCGGCATCCTTGAATGCGACCTTCGGATCATCGGTGATCACGACGCCCGACAGCAGCGGGAACGCGCAATCGTCGAGTTCCATCACGACGCCTTTGACGGCACCTTGGGCTTGCGGGAGGTCGAGCAGTTGCAGGATGACCGGCTGGTCCTTGCCGAGCAGGTCGCCGTTCGCGATGCGGAACAGCAGGGAGTAAGCGATTTGACCTGCGGCGCCGGTGACGGCAACACGCTTTGCGGGCTTAGCCATTGAAAATCTCCAGGACGGGTGAAGCGTTGGACACTCGCGAAAACGCCATTCTATGCGCGTTGTGCGGAGTGTTGCATTGAAGCAGGGCGGAGGACTCGCGATGGCAGACGCGGTGAACCTGGAGACGGCCGTGGCACGTAGCCGGGGACGCGCTTTTGCACCCGCGAACCCTTGCTCGACCCGGAGTGTAGGAGCCGTCTCGCTCAAAGTCAAACGGTATCATATGTCTTATATAAGACAGATGTTTTGCGGAAATTGAGTGGACTTAAAAGTGCGGTTTGTGATGAAATGCGCGCCATGACATCGAACCAGGCGAATACCGCGAATCAGACCGGCGCAGGCGGCCCAGGGCAGCCGGGCGCGAGCGATCCCGCATCTTCGCCTGCGGCTGCGCCGTCGCCGACGTTCAGCCCGTTATACCAGCAGATTAAGTCATTAATCACGCAAAGTCTCGAAACCGGTGAGTGGAAGCCGGGCGAGATCATCCCGAGCGAAGTGGAGCTCGCGGCCCGCTACAAGGTCAGCCAGGGCACCGTCCGCAAGGCGATCGACGAGCTGGCTGCCGAAAACCTCGTGGTCCGGCGGCAGGGCAAGGGTACTTTTGTTGCGACGCACAATGAAGATCGCGCGCAGTTCCGCTTCCTGCGGCTGCTGGCCGACGACGGTGCCGAGCATCCGCACGTGAGCCGTCTGCTCGAATGCCGGCGCCTGCGCGCGCCGGCCGAGATCGCGCGGCAGCTCGACCTGAAGCCGGCCGATCCCGTCGTGCAGGTGCGCCGCCTGCTGGAGTTCGAGAACGAAGTGACCGTGCTGGACGAGATCTGGCTGCCGGGCGCGATGTTCCGCGGGCTCACGTTCGAGCGGTTGAGCGAGTACAAGGGGCCGCTCTACGCGATGTTCGAGACGGAGTTCGGCACGCGGATGATCCGCGCGACGGAGAAGATCCGCGCGGTGGCGGCAGAGCCGGCGGTGGCCGACCTGCTGCACGTGCCGGCAGGTTTTCCTTTGCTGTCGGTCGAGCGCGTGTCCTATACATACGGAGACCGGCCGGTGGAAGTGCGTCGCGGCTGGTATGTCACAACCGGGTACTACTATCAGAATGACTTGAGTTGACGGTGTATCGGCTCAAGCCGAGTGCGTTCGCGATCCCCACGTTCGCGAAGCACGTTTCGGGCCGCCTTTGTTCTTGTTCGCGCAACTATCCAGAGCAGACTTTCGCTGCAGCGCGATATAAAAAGGCGCTAAAATCGCGGATTAGTGTGACAACATAGTAGGGGTCTAGCATGACTGATGCAGTAAGAAAGCCGAGACCGGAATACCGGAACATCGGATTCGGCGATATCACGATGAAATATCGCATGCCGCTGGCAGCGATATTGTCGATTCTCCATCGAGTCAGCGGCGCGCTGCTGTTCTTGTTCCTGCCGTTCCTGCTGTTCCTCTTCGACCAGAGTCTCACGTCCGAACTCAGCTTCGAAGGCTTCAAGCAATTCCTCTCCAACATCATCGTCAAGCTGATCGTCCTCGCACTGTCGTGGGCCTTCTTCCACCATTTCTGCGCCGGCATTCGCCACCTGCTGATGGACGTCAACCACGACGCCGTCACGAAGGAAGGCGGCAAGCGGACGGCAGTCGTCGTCTTTGTCGTCTCGATCGCCCTGACGATCGCCATGGCACTCAAACTGTTCGGAGCATTCTAAGAAAATGGCAGCCAATAACCGAATCGGCTCGAAGCGCCTCGTCGTCGGCGCTCACTACGGCCTGCGCGACTGGCTTGCGCAGCGCATCACCGCCACGATCATGGCGGTCTACACGGTCATTCTGCTCGTCCTGTTCTTCGGCGCGCACGATTTCTCGTACGAAGGCTGGGCATCGATCTTCGCCGCGCAATGGATGAAGCTCGCAACCTTCGTGATGCTGCTTTCCCTCTTCTACCACGCATGGGTCGGCGTGCGCGACATCTGGATGGACTACGTGAAGCCCGTCGGTGTGCGCCTGCTGCTGCAATCGCTGACCATCGTCTGGCTGCTCGCATGTGCGGGCTATGCCGCGCAGATTCTCTGGAGAGTGTAAAGAATGGCTGCAATCAAATCTAACCTCCCGCGTCGCAAGTTCGACGTGGTGATCGTCGGCGCGGGCGGCTCCGGCTTGCGCGCAGCGCTGCAACTGTCGCGCGCGGGCCTGTCGGTCGGCGTGCTGTCGAAGGTGTTCCCGACGCGTTCGCACACGGTGGCCGCGCAGGGCGGTATCGGTGCGTCGCTCGGCAACATGAGCGAAGACAACTGGCACTTCCACTTCTACGACACGATCAAGGGCTCCGACTGGCTCGGCGACCAGGACGCGATCGAATTCATGTGCCGTGAAGCGCCGAACGTCGTGTACGAACTCGAGCACTTCGGCATGCCGTTCGACCGTAACGCGGACGGCACGATCTACCAGCGCCCGTTCGGCGGCCACACCGCGAACTACGGCGAGAAGCCGGTCCAGCGCGCATGCGCGGCCGCCGACCGTACCGGTCACGCGCTGCTGCACACGCTGTACCAGCAGAACGTCGAAGCGAAGACGCAGTTCTTCGTCGAATGGATGGCGCTCGACCTGATCCGCGACGCGGAAGGCGACGTACTCGGCGTGACGGCCCTCGAGATGGAGACGGGTGACGTCTACATCATGGAAGGCAAGACCACGCTGTTCGCGACGGGCGGCGCAGGCCGGATCTTCGCGGCATCGACCAACGCGTTCATCAACACCGGCGACGGCCTCGGCATGGCTGCGCGTTCGGGCATCGCGCTGCAGGACATGGAGTTCTGGCAGTTCCACCCGACCGGCGTGGCCGGCGCGGGCGTGCTGATCACCGAAGGCGTGCGCGGCGAAGGCGGTATCCTGCGCAATGCGAACGGCGAGCGTTTCATGGAGCGCTACGCGCCGACGCTGAAGGATCTGGCGCCGCGTGACTTCGTGTCGCGTTCGATGGACCAGGAAATCAAGGAAGGCCGTGGCGTGGGTCCGAACAAGGATCACGTGCTGCTCGACCTGTCGCACATCGGCGCCGAGACGATCATGAAGCGTCTGCCGTCGATCCGCGAAATCGCGCTGAAGTTCGCGAACGTCGACGCGATCAAGGAACCGATCCCGGTCGTCCCGACGATCCACTACCAGATGGGCGGCATCCCGACCAACATCCACGGTCAGGTCGTCGGCACGACGCGCGGCGGTCACAAGGATCCGGTCAACGGCTTCTACGCAGTGGGCGAATGCTCGTGCGTGTCCGTGCACGGCGCGAACCGCCTCGGCACGAACTCGCTGCTGGACCTCGTGGTGTTCGGCCGTGCGGCCGGCAACCACATCGTCGAGCACGTGAAGAACCAGAAGGAACACAAGCCGCTGCCGGCCGATGCAGGCGAATTCTCGCTGGCACGCCTGGCGAAGCTCGACAAGTCGACCTCGGGTGAATACACGCAGGACGTCGCGAACGACATCCGCGCAACGATGCAGAAGCATGCAGGTGTGTTCCGCACGTCGAAACTGCTGAAGGAAGGCGTCGACGAGATGGCCGGCCTGGCGGCGCGCGTGCAAAACATCCACCTGAAGGACAAGTCGAAGGTGTTCAACACCGCGCGCGTCGAAGCGCTCGAGCTGGAGAACCTGATCGAAGTTGCTCGCGCAACGATGGTGTCGGCGGAAGCGCGCAAGGAAAGCCGTGGCGCACACGCCCACAGCGACTACGAACACCGCGACGACGAGAACTGGCTGCGCCACACGCTGTGGTACAGCGAAGGCGATCGCCTCGACTACAAGCCGGTTCAAATGAAGCCGCTGACGGTCGAATCCGTGCCGCCGAAGCCGCGCACGTTCTAAGCCGAGTCAAAGGAATCCGAAATGGCAAAACGCATTTTTGAAGTCTACCGCTACGATCCGGACAAGGACGCAGCGCCGCGCATGCAGACGTACGAGCTGGAGCTCGAGCACGAGCGCATGCTGCTCGACGCACTGGTCAAACTGAAGGCCGTGGACGAGACGCTGTCGTTCCGCCGTTCGTGCCGTGAAGGCGTGTGCGGTTCGGACGCGATGAACATCAACGGCAAGAACGGTCTCGCGTGTCTCACGAACCTGAACGACCTGCCGCAGAAGATCGTGCTGCGTCCGCTGCCGGGCCTGCCCGTCGTGCGTGACCTGATCGTCGACATGACGCACTTCTTCAACCAGTACCACTCGATCAAGCCGTACCTGATCAACGACGCGCCGCCGCCGGAGAAGGAACGTCTCCAGTCGCCGGAAGAGCGCGACGAGCTCGACGGCGTGTACGAGTGCATTCTGTGCGCAAGCTGCTCGACGTCGTGCCCGAGCTTCTGGTGGAACCCGGACAAGTTCGTCGGCCCGGCGGGCCTGCTGCAGGCTTACCGCTTCATCGCGGATAGCCGCGACACCGCCACCGGCGAGCGTCTCGACAACCTGGAAGACCCGTACCGTCTGTTCCGTTGCCACACGATCATGAACTGCGTCGACGTTTGCCCGAAGGGCCTGAACCCGACGAAGGCGATCGGCAAGATCAAGGAACTGATGGTCCGCCGCGCGGTTTAAGGTCGGCATGAGCGACGATTCGCATCAATCCGACCCGCACCGCCGCGCGCGCCTTCGCTGGCGCGCGCGGCGGGGTCTGCTGGAGAACGACATCATTTTCGAGCGTTTCTTCAGCAGATACGAGCATGACCTCACCGATGCAGACGTAGGCGCGTTGTCGCGCCTGCTCGATCTGAGCGACAACGACCTGATGGACTTGCTCCTCGCGCGCAAGGAACCAGAAGGCGACCTAGACAGCCCGGACATTCACCGGCTGTTGGAGATGCTGCGCAACGTGTAACGCGTTACGCCCGTTATCGAATCCCGTTTCTTTATTTCGATTGAGGATGTGCCATGACTCCGTCTGATGTTAAAGCCACGCTATCGTTCAGCGACAACTCGCCGAGCGTCGAACTGCCGATTTACAAGGGCACGATGGGCCCGGACGTAATCGACATCCGCAAGCTGTACGGCCAGACCGGCAAGTTCACGTACGACCCGGGCTTCATGTCGACGGCAGCTTGTAATTCGGCGATCACGTACATCGACGGCGACAAGGGCGAGCTGCTGTACCGCGGCTACCCGATCGACAACCTCGCGCAAAATGCGGACTTCCTCGAAAGCTGCTACCTGCTGCTGAAGGGCGAGCTGCCGAACGCCGCGCAGAAGAAGGAATTCGTCGACACCGTCACGAAGCACACGATGGTGCACGAGCAGATGCACTTCTTCTTCCGTGGCTTCCGTCGCGACGCGCACCCGATGGCGATCCTGGTCGCTGCAGTCGGCGCGCTGTCGGCGTTCTACCACGACTCGCTCGACATCAACGATCCGCGTCACCGTGAAGTGTCGGCGATCCGCATGATCGCGAAGCTGCCGACGCTCGTCGCGATGGCGTACAAGTACAGCATCGGTCAGCCGTTCGTGTACCCGAAGAACTCGCTGTCGTACAGCGCGAACTTCATGCACATGATGTTCTCGAACCCGTGCGAAGAGTACAAGGTCAACGACGTGCTCGTCCGCGCACTCGACCGTATCCTGATCCTGCACGCAGACCACGAGCAGAACGCATCGACGTCGACCGTCCGTCTGGCCGGCTCGTCGGGCGCGAACCCGTTCGCCTGTATCGCTGCCGGTATCGCCTGTCTGTGGGGCCCGGCGCACGGTGGTGCGAACGAAGCCGCGCTGAACATGCTCGAGCAGATCGGTTCGCCGGACAACATCCCCGAATTCATCAAGCAGGTGAAGGACAAGAATTCGGGCGTGAAGCTGATGGGCTTCGGTCACCGCGTGTACAAGAACTACGACCCGCGTGCGAAGCTGATGCGCGAAACGTGCTACGAAGTGCTGAACGAACTGGGCCTGCACGACGACCCGCTGTTCAAGCTCGCGATGCAGCTCGAGAAGATCGCGCTGGAAGACGAATACTTCGTGTCGCGCAAGCTGTACCCGAACGTCGACTTCTACTCGGGCATCGTCCAGCGCGCGCTGGGCATCCCGACGTCGATGTTCACGTGTATCTTCGCGATGGCACGTACGGTCGGCTGGATCGCACAGTGGAACGAAATGATCGGCGATCCGGAACAGAAGATCGGCCGTCCGCGTCAGCTGTTCATCGGCGATACGCCGCGCGAAGCGAAGCCGCTCAACGCACGTTAAGTCGTGCGCCGCGCGAACGGCCGGCAGGCCGCTCGCGTGGGCGATCGCAACGCCACGACACCCCGACGGGTCACCCCGTCGGGGTGTTTTCATTTGTGCGGCCGCGGTTCGTTCGGGGCGGCGCGGCGCTCGAGCGATGGCGGGCGCGTGTCGAGTGCGGGTGCGTCGTCGTCGGGTGCGTGGCCGTGCTGCACGAAGAACTGCCGGTATGCGCCGGGCGTCATCCCGCGCGCGGCGAGGAACTGGCGGTTGAAGTTCGCGGCATTCGGAATGCCGCAGCGCGCGGCCACGGTCGCGATCGGCCAGTCGGTGCCGACGAGATGACGGCACGCGTGCGCGAGCCGCAGCCGCTGCACGTAGCGGCCGACGCTTTCGCCGAGATGCCGGACGAACAGGCGCTGCAAAGTGCGTTCGGACATGTGCGCAGCGGCGGCGAGCGCGTCGATGCGCAGCGGTTCGTGGAAGTGCCGGTCGATCGCGTCGAGTACGCGGTCGAGTCGTTCGGCTTCCGGTGCGGCCACGTTGGCGGGCGGCGTCGTGCCGTCGGCCCGGTCGTACGCGTGCGCGGTGGCGAGCGGTTCGCCGCCGGCTTCCGCGAGATCGGCGAGCGTGTCGAGCGCGGCCGCGAGCCGTGTGCGGGGCGACGGATCGAGCAACTGCGGCAACCGCGCGCGCATCGCGCGGGCCGCGTCCGTGTCGAAGCGCAGGCCCGGTGCGGCACGCCTCAGCAACGAGCGCAGCGGCGCGTATTCCGGGCAACAGTCGGCCAGACGCCGCGCCCAGTCGCCGTCGAACCAGATGACGAGCGCGACTTCGGGGGCATCGCGATCGATGCGGGCATTCGACGACCAGGTATGCGGCAGGTTGGGCGGCACGAGCACCAGGTCGTCGTCCGCGTAGTGCGCGACGTGATCGCCGATGAAGCGCCGGCCGCGGCTGTTGAGCGTCAGCGTCAGTTCGTACTCGGGATGGCGATGCCACTCGAACGGGATGCGCGCGAGCTGGCGGTGATAGACGCGGATCGAACAGCCGGGGGCGAACGTCACGTGCTCGTACTGCGGTTTCATCACGGCCTCCGGGCGAGGGCGGGCATTGCGCCGTGGCATGATCGTGAGCGATCGTCACGACGGAGCGATGCCATGTTTTCACATGTTTGCGTGGGTGTGACCGACACCGCGCGCGCCTTCGATTTCTACGCGCCGCTGTTTGCGGAACTCGGGCTGCGCCTGAAATTCCGCGAGCCGGATGGCTGGTCGGGCTGGATGCCGGCCGACACCGACCGGCCGTTGTTCTTCTTCGGCCAGCCGCTCGATGGCCGTGCACCCGAACCGGGCAATGGCCACACGATCGCGTTCGTTGCGCCGACCCGCGCGCACGTCGATCGCTGCCACGCGCTCGCGCTGCGTCACGGCGGCGCCTGCGAAGGGCCGCCGGGCCTGCGGCCGGACTATCACCGCGACTACTACGGCGCCTATTTCCGCGATCCGGACGGCAACAAGCTGTGCGTGGTCTGCCATCGTCCGGAGTGATGCACGGTTGTCCGGATTGTATCGGTAGTTGGCCGGATAGTGGCAATCGCGGCCGCGCACCGGCCGTACGCTGACAGCACACACGACACCTGTCAGCGAGGAGACCACGATGCAACTGACGATTGACGACCTGCCTGCCGCCATTCGCGACGCGAAACGGGCACTGCGCGCCGACCTGCCCAATTACGCGGTCACGTTTCGCGAACTGGAGGGCGATATCGCGCGCCAGGTCGACGCGATCCGGCGTGCGCATGCGCAGGGCCATGACGTGATTCCGGTGGTGCCGTTCGCGGACATCGCGGGCGGATCTGTCGATCCGCAAGCGATTGCTGCGATCCGCACGCATGGCGCGGTCGTGATCCGTGGCGTATTCGATGCGCAGCAGGCGCGCGACTGGAACGACGAGATCGGCGCCTACCTGGACGCGAACCGCTTCGCCGAACGGTTGCACGCACGTGCCGAGGACCGCTATTTCGGCAACCTCGCGTCGGGCCAGCCGCAGATCTACGGCGTCTACTGGTCGAAGCCGCAGGTGGCTGCGCGCCAGTCGCCCGCACTGACCCAGGCGCGCGTGTTCCTGAACCGCCTGTGGCGGCACGCGGACGGCGGGCGCACGCACTTCGATCCCGACCAGGTGCCGGCCTATGCGGACCGGATTCGCCGCCGCCCGCCGGGCTCGACGTCGCTCGGGCTGTCGCCGCACGTCGATGGCGGTTCCGTCGAACGCTGGCTCGGCGCGAATTTTCGCCAGGTCTACCGACACGTGCTGGCCGGCCGCTGGCGCGATTACGACCCGTTCGATGCGGCGTTCCGGCCGGACGTCGAGGAGATTCCGTCGCCGGCCGTGTGCTCGATGTTCCGCACGTTCCAGGGCTGGACCGCGCTGACGCCGCAGGGGCCCGGCGACGGTACGCTGCAGTTGATCCCGGTCGCGAACGCGATGGCCTTCGTCGTGCTGCGTGCGCTGCAGGACGACGTGGCCGACGACGACCTGTGCGGCGCGCGTCCGGGCCGCGCGCTGTCGATCCGGCCCGAATGGCACGCGCTGCTGCTCGACGCGCTGGTGCCGATCCCGCACATGGAGCCGGGCGACGCGGTGTTCTGGCACGGCGACGTCGTGCACGCGGTCGAGGATGCGCACCGCGGTAGCGGCGACAGTAACGTGATGTACATCGCCGCTGCGCCCGGTTGCGCGAAGAACGACGCATACCTGCAGCGCCAGCGGGCCGCGTTCCTGCGCGGCGAGAGCCCGCCCGATTTCCCGGCCGATCATTTCGAGGTCGAATTCGACGGGCGCGGCGGGGAGGGTGATCTCACGGCGCTCGGCCGTTCGCAGATGGGGTTCGGGGCGGGCGTGTAGCCGGCGTGCCGCAGGTGAAAGCGGCCGTTCGCCAGGCGATGAACGGCCGTCTGCCGAAACCGCTGCGTGCCGCGCGTAATTCGACGTAATCGGCTGTCTGTGCAGCTGAAATCGACGCGAATTGCGCAATTTGGCTTCCGATAATGGTCTGGACACAACGCAGCCGCCCCGTGTGAAGCACGGGTGTGGCACTGACCATGGAGGAGTCGATGCAATTCACGCAAGCGATCGTTCGCCGTCCCGCGCCGTCCTGTGGCGCGGGCCTGACCACCGCCGAACTCGGCGCGCCCGATTACGACAAGACGCTCACGCAGTTCCACGCTTACTGCGACGCGCTGCGCACGCTCGGCGTCGAGCTGACCGAACTGCCGCCGCTGGACGCGTTCCCCGATTCGCACTTCGTCGAGGACACCGCAGTCGTGACGCCGGAATTCGCGGTGATCACGCGCCCGGGGGCACCCGCACGGCGTGGCGAGACGGTGCACATCGAAGCGGCGCTGGCCGCGCATCGCGACTTGCTGCCGATGCAGGACGGCCGTCTCGACGGCGGTGACGTGATGCAGGTCGGCAAGCGCTTCTACATCGGCCTGACGGGCCGTACCGATGCCGAAGGCATCGCCGCATTCGACTCGCTGGTGTCGCGCTACGGCTATTCGGTCGTCGCGGTGCCGGTGGGTGCCGGCCTGCATCTCAAGTCGGTCGTCAACGCGCTCGGCGACGACACGCTGCTCGTGACCGAAGCGCTGGCCGCGCATCCGGCATTCGCCGACTATCGCCGGATCGCGATTTCGGCCGCCGACGAATACGCGGGCAACACGCTGCGCGTGAACGGCACGTTGATCACGCCGGCCGGTTACCCGCGCGTGCACGATGCGATCGCGTCGCTCGGGCTGCCGCTGCACGTGATCGATACGAGCGAGTTCCGCAAGATGGACGGCGGCCTGACCTGCCTGTCGCTGCGGTTCTAGCCGATTGGCGCGCGGCCGCTTCGGCCGGATAATGTGGCCCCCGCGCGGAACAGGAGACGTTCCGCGCACCAGCCACGACCCGACCGGAGCGAACGCGGATGACCGACAAGAAGATGCAGCTCGACAAGATCGATCTCCGGATCCTCGACATCCTGCGCACCGACGGGCGGATTTCCTACCGGAAGCTGTCGGAGCTCGTGAACCTCACGCCGCGGCCGTGCCAGGCGCGCGTGGAGCGGCTCGAGGCGCTCGGTGTGATCGAAGGGTACCGCGCGGTGATCAAGGCGCCGCGCGCGACCAAGCCGATCGTCGTGATCGCGCAGATCACGCTGGCCGACCACGGGCGTTCGCAGGCGCCGTTCGAGGACGAAATGCGTGCGAATCCGGCCGTGCTCGATTGCTGGCTCGTCAGCGGCACGTTCGATTTTCTCGTGCGGCTCGCGTGCGAGGATCTCGACGAGTACCGGCGGATCGCGAACGTGTGGCTGGAGAGCCCGCGGTTCCGGATCGAGAAGATCGTGACGACGGCCGAACTGCAGGCGATCAAGCGCAGCGTCGTGTGATGCGGCCGGCCGGGAAGGGCCGGTTTCGACGCGAATGACCCGGCCTGACGATTTGCATTCCGAATCAAATCGCCAGGCCCGAATCCAATCAGGGTGAACACTATGGATGCATTGCAAGCGGCAGCGGAGACGGCCGCACCGTCCGGAACGGCGCTGAAGCGCCGTCTGCAGGGCCGCCACATCGCGATGATTGCGATCGGCGGCTCGATCGGTACGGGGCTGTTCGTCGCGTCGGGGGCGTCGGTCGCGCAGGCGGGGCCGGGCGGAGCGATCGCCGCGTATATCGCGATCGGGCTGATGGTGTACTTCGTCGTCACGGGCCTCGGCGAGATGGCCGCGCTGATGCCGGTATCGGGCTCGTTTGCGATCTACGGCGAGAAGTACGTCGACGAAGGCTTCGGCGTCGCGCTTGGCTGGACCTACTGGTACAGCTGGGCCGTGACGATCGCGATCGAGCTGGTCGCCGCGCAGATCGTGATGCGCTACTGGTTTCCGACCATACCCGGCATCTGGTGGGGCGCGGGCTTCCTCGTGCTGATCTTCCTGCTGAACACGCTGTCGGTACGCGGTTTCGGCGAATCGGAATACTGGTTCTCGCTGATCAAGGTCGTCACCGTGGTCGCGTTCATCGCAGCCGGGCTGCTGATCGCGGCCGGCCTGATCGGGAACGGGCATCCGGTCGGCATGCGCAACTTCACGACGGGTGACGCGCCGTTCGTCGGCGGTGTGCACGCGATGATGAGCGTCGCGCTGATCGCGGGCTTCTCGTTTCTCGGCACCGAGCTGGTCGGGATCACCGCCGGTGAATCGGAAAACCCGCGCAAGACGATCCCGCGCGCGGTGAAGCAGATCTTCTGGCGGATCATGCTGTTCTACGTGTTCGCGATCTTCGTGATCGGCCTGCTGGTGCCGTACACCGACCCGAACCTGCTGAAGAGCGACGTGACCGACATCGGCGTGAGCCCGTTCACGCTGGTGTTCAGCCATGCGGGTTTCCGGCTCGCGGCTGGCGCAATGAATCTCGTGATCCTGACGGCCGTGCTGTCGGCCGGCAATTCCGGCACCTACGCGGCCACGCGGATGCTGTACAACCTCGCGGCGGAAGGGCGCGCGCCGGCGATGTTCGCGACGCTGTCGCCGGGCGGCGTGCCGCGCAATGCGCTGTACGCGACGATGGCCGTCGGCGGGCTGTGCTTCCTCACGTCGCTGACCAACAACCAGAGCATCTATCTGTGGCTGCTGAATACGGTCGGTATCACGGGCTTCATCGCGTGGCTCGGCATCGCGGTCTGCCATTACCGGTTCCGCAAGGGGTTCCTGAAGCAGGGCTACAGGCTCGATCAGCTGCCGTACCGTGCGAAATGGTTTCCGTTCGGGCCGCTGTTCGCGATCGCGATCTGCATCGTGATCTCGCTCGGGCAGGATTACCAGGCGTTCTTCGCGGCCCGCATCGACTGGATGGAAGTGCTGTCGATCTACGTGTGGATTCCGCTGTTCGTCGCGATCTGGTGGGCGTATCGCCGTGCGCGCAAGAGCCGGCTCGTGCGCTACGAGGAGATGGACATCGGGCCGTGGCTGACGCGTTCGGTCGAGGCCGTCGATGCGACGGTCACGCAGCACGGGCAGCCGCACTGATTGCCGGGTACCGAAAGCGCGGTAACAGGAGCCGGCACGTTTCGCACGGCCGGCTCCGATGCGTGACGCTGGCGTGCAGTGACGCTCGCAAACCGCGCTTAGCGCCCGTGCTGCAACTGCGCCTTCATGAAATCCACCCACGCGCGCACTTTCTGCGGCACGTGCCGCGTCGCGACGTACAGCGCGTAGACGTTCTGCTGCGGAAACCGGTACGCGGGCAGTGCATCGACCAGTGCGCCGCTGTCGAGATCGTCGCGCACGAGCCATTCCGGCAGTAGCGCGACGCCGCTGCCCTGGCGCGCCAGTTCACTCAACACCGATGCGTTGTCGACGACGATGTGAGGCTTCGTCGCCGGTCGAAATGCATGTTCGTTGCCTGCGGGATCGGTGAGCGTCCATTCGGCGATTCGCTCGAGCCGGCTGTGGCCGAGCTGGGGCAGGCGGGCCAGGTCGCCGGGCGACGCCGGCGGCGGGAGCCCGGCCTTGGCAGGCAGGCCGGGCGCCATCACGGCGAGCACGTCATAGGTGGCAAGGCAGGCGCCGCGATAGGGCAGGTCGCGAAAATGCTCGTGGCGTCCGAGCCGGATCGCGACGTCGAAGCGGTCGCGCACGAGATCGGCCTGCGAAGTATGGGTTTCGAGCCGCACGCGCAACGCGGGATGCCGCGCGGTGAACGCATGCAGCATCGGTGCGAGGACGCGCGCTGCATATTCGACCGTCGACGTCACGCGCAGGATGCCCTGCATTCCGCCGTGCTCGCCGCGCACTTCGTCGATTGCGCCTTCGGCTTCTTCTAGCACGCGCAGGCAGCGCTGGTAGAAGCGCTCGCCGGCGTCGGTCAGTTCGACACGCCGGGTCGTCCGTGTGAGCAGCGTGACGCCGAGCTCGGCTTCGAGTTGCTTCACGTTAAAACTGACGGCTGCCCGCGCCTGGTTCAGCGCGGTTGCGGCGGCCGTGAACGAACCGGCCTCGACCACGGCACGGAAGACGGCGAAACGATCGAGGCTCACCATGGTTGGGGCGGGGGTCCTGTCTATGCGTTGGATCGCTCGAAGGGTACCCGAATGTGCGGCACGCGTGCGGCGTGCGGTGCGTTGCAATGGACGCGCGGCGTTGTGGCGGCCTGAGCCGATTGTCAAAAAATTTCGACGGGACTCGTCGAATCCGGCCGCTTACCGATGTGCGTGCCGGCTTCTACACTGCGGCGTTTCATGATGTTCCCGCCGCCATGCCCGACCGCTCCAGAATCGCCGCCGTCTACCTGCTCGGCTTCGCGATCGATCTCGCGAACATGTTCATGCTGAACGCCGCGTATCCGGCGCTGCAGCGCGAACTGCACGCGTCGGTCGCGCAGCTTGCGTGGGTCGGCAACATGTACGTGCTCGGCCTGACCGTCGTGATTCCGTTCGGCACGTGGCTCGCGCGCCGCTGCGGTGAGCGGCGCGTGTTCGCCGCATCGTTGCTGCTGTTCGGGCTCGGCAGTGCCGGCGTCGGCGCGTCACCGTCGATCGAAGCGCTGCTCGCGTGGCGGCTGGTCCAGGGGCTCGGCGGCGGGCTGCTGATTCCGGTCGGGCAGACGATGGCCTATCGCGCGTATCCGCCTCAGGCGCGGGCGCGGCTCACGTCGATCGTGATGATGGTCGCGCTGCTCGTGCCCGCGTTGTCGCCTGCGATCGGCGGGGCCATCGTCGATCGCGGGTCGTGGCGCGCGATCTTCTTCGCGATGTTGCCGATCGCGGCTGCGACCTGCGCGCTCGCGTTCGCGTGGCTGCCGGGCGACGGCGCGCGTGACCGGCCGCCGCGGCTCGACTGGCCGGGGCTCGGGCTGAGTGCGGTGGCGCTCGTCACGTTGCTCCTCGGGCTGACTGCGGCTGGGCAGCACGGCGGCGCGGCATTCCCGCTCGCGATGCTGGCTGTCGCCGTCGCGGCAGGCGCCGGGTATGCGGCGCATGCGCGTCGGGCCATGGCGCCGGTGGTCGACCTGCGCCTGCTCGCACAGCCGCTGCTGAGGATCGGCGTGGTGGTCTATCTGTGCGTGCCGGGCATCTTTACGGGCGTCAACCTCGTCGCGTCGCTCTATCTGCAGAATGCGCTCGGATTGAGCGCCGCGCATGCCGGTGCGCTGATGCTGCCGTGGGCGATCGCGGCGTTCTTCGCGATCGCGACCACGCGCCGCTGCTTTCCGCGCTACGGCGCGAAGCCGTTGTTCGCGAGCGGGATCGCGATCGATTGCATCGGCATCGCACTGCTCGCGACGCCGTGGGCCGGCGTCGAAGCCGTGCGCATCGCGGCGTTCGCGGCGATGGGGTTCGGCGCGAGCCTGTGCACGAGCACGTCGCAGAGCGCGGCATTCGTCGACGTGCCGGCCGACCGGATGGGCGACGCGAGCGCGCTGTGGAACATCAACCGCCAGTTGAGCTTTTGCGTCGGCGTGGCCGCGCTCGGCAGCGCGCTTAATGCGTTGCTGGCGCTCGATGCGGGCGGCCCGTCGCTCGCGCCGTACCGTTGGTGCTTCGGGCTGGCGGTCCTGCTGACGTTGCTGCCGCTCGGCCTGATCGCGCGGCTTCCCGCACACCCTGCGCCGGTCGCGCAACCTGCTTCATCCCATTCCTGAGAACCTGAGAGCCTTATGAATCTGCCGAATCCGTATTTCAAGGAAGTCGTCGACACCATTGCCGACATCGAGTGCTGGTTGTCCGGCCGTGCCGGCCCCGAGCGGCTCGCGACGCTGATGGCGCGCTTCTCGCCGGGATTTTCGATGATCACGATGTCGGGTACGGTGCTCGATTACGCGGGCGTCGATGCGCTGTTTTCACACGGGCACGGCGCGCGGCCGGGGCTCGCGATCGACATCGACGAATTGCGCGGGCTGGCCGTGTGGTCCGATGGCGCGACGATCGGCTATCGCGAGACGCAGACCGACGCGCAAGGGCGGCGCACGGAGCGGCGCGCGACGGTCGTGTTCCGGCGCGAGGCGGATGGGCTGATCGTGTGGCGTCATCTGCACGAGACACCAGTCGCCGCGTGAGCGAGGGCATCCGCCGCCTTGCATGAAGTGGCGCGGATGCCGTGCCGACGCTACTTGTCCAGCTCCGGATAGTGCCGGAAGATGCCCATGTCGTTGAACGGGATACGGCGTTCCGACTCGAGATAGAGCGCGACAGCCGGATGCAGTGCGACGCGGTCGTGCAGCGCGACGAGTGCCGCGATCTTCCGCTCCGCACGCTTCATCGCTTTCGGAAACGCGTAACGCAGGCCCTCGATCAACTGGAACATCGACAGGTCCGCATAGCTGAGTGCGTTGCCGGCGAGGTAACCGCTCTTGTGCGGATTCTGGTCGAGTACGCGCTCGAAGTAGCCGAGGAATTTCGGCAACCGGTTTTCCAGAAAATCGGCCGCGCGTTCGGCGGCTTCCGCCTGCTGATCCTCGTAGTAGAGGCCGCTTGCGATCGGATGGTGCGTGTCGTGGATCTCGGTGACGAAATCGGCGACGGTCAACTGCAACTGGTGCACCCACAGCCGGCCGGCTTCGTCGCCGGGCGCGAGCCCCAGCCGCGCGCCGAGAAACAGCAGGATGTTCGCGGTCTGCCCGATGACGACGTCGCCGGCTTTCAGGAACGGCGGCGCGAACGGCACGCATTCGGCCTTCGTGCTGTCCATCATGCGCATCATCGCCGGCACGCCCATGCCGCGCCCCGATTCGCGCGCGACGTCGACATAGTCGGCTTCGGCCGCTTCGAGCGCGAGCCGCACATACTCGCCCCGGCCCTGGATCTCGGGCCAGTAATACAGTTCGTATCGCATGCTGTCTTCCCGTTCGTTGAACCGGCTGCCACCGGCATCGTGACGACCGGGCGGCCGCGTGTCGCGCGCCGCCCGCTGCGAATAGACAGTCTAGGCGATCGCAGGAAAAGTGCCGCGCGCACCGCGCGCTACGCGTTGCGCTCGCCGCCTTCTGGGCCGTAGAAGAACACCCACGTCGAGAAGTCGTCTGAGAAGCCGATGAAGCGGTGCTCGGCGTGGGCGGGGACAAACAGGACGTCGCCGGCCGCGACTTCGCATTCGCGCCCGTCGACGACGAAGCGCGACGTGCCCGTGGCGATCGCGTAGACCTCGTCGCGCGTATGCGGTTTCTGCTTGTCCTCGATGCGCGGCCGGTACAGCTCGACGTCGAGCGTACCGTGGCGAAACAGCGTCGTGAACAGCGTGCCTGCTTCATCGAGGCGGGCGAGCGATTCGTTCAGACCGAGCTTCATGGCGGGGGGCTCCGGATTGTGGGGGCTGAGCATGCGCGTTTCGCCATCGTATCTCGAAATAAGGAGCGCGATGTTCCGTGCCCGGCGAAGCAGGCGAATCGCGTTGCTCGCCACCAATGAAACGACGACCGCATGTGCTCGCCACGGATGAAACGCGTGCGTCCATCGATGAAACAGCGTGACGATCGTCCGCATTCGATCGACAGGTTCACCGCGATTTAATAAACGCCGACTACGATCCCGCATCGTCAATCGACCGATGCGCAGCGATTCGATTCGAGCGTCGACCCTGCCATCCATCGCCCAATCGCGCGACGCGTCAGGTTGTCATTTCCCGTGAACCCGCGATTTGCAACGCCGTGGCCGGCTGCCGGCGTTGCTCGCATCATTTCGTATTTCTCATGAATCTGAACCCCTCAGCTTCTTTACGCAGAAAATTCCTGGCTGCCGCGCCCGCGGTTGCCGTGGCCCCGTTGTTGAGCGCATGCGGCGGTGACGACGTCACGTCGGCCCCCGTGACCGATGCGGCGCTGGCCGCCCAGATGTCCGCGAAGCTCAACGCGCAGCTTGGCGACGCGGCGACGGTCAATGCGATCGTGCCGGCGCTGACCGATGTCGGCTTCACGTGGGATCTGCCGACGGTGCCGGCCGCGCAGATCGGTGCGATCGTCGCGTACAGCTTCGGCAATCGCCCGAACGCGGCAAGCGGCAACACGTCGAGCACCGGCAGCAACCAGTCCGCGCTGCCCGACCCGGGGCCCGTCAACGAAGCACTCGCGGATGCCGTGTACCGGATTCGCCAGTTGAAACCGGTGAAGGTCTACGCGCAGTGGGAGATCGCGCGCTTTCTCGTGTCGAAGTACGGAATGGGGGCCGACGTGCTGTCGTCGGTCGAGCCGGTGATCGCGAGCGACGGCTCGATCGTGTACCTGAGCACGGCCGGTGTCGCGGCCGTGGCGGTGTCTCGCGCGGGCGGCGCGGCCGCGATGGGCACCGTTGCCGTGGTCGGCCATCGCGACCATGCGAAGCGCTGCATCCAGACCTCGCAGCAGGCGGGCATGAAAGCCGCCGCGGTGGCCGAGGTGTCGCTGCCGACGATGTACGACCCGCAATCGGGCCAGCCGTGGACGCGCAACCGCAGCCTCTATCTCGTGCACGACATGTATGCGCAGATGCTTGGCCGCGCGGTGACCGCGACGATACAGGCGTTCCCGAAGGGCTGACGCCTTCCGCTCCTCACTCGATTCTCATGACCATGACGACCCGCCGCCATTTCCTGGCTTCCACTTCGCTGCTCGCCGCCTCGTGTGCATCCGTTGCTCCTGCCTTCGCGAGTGACGCCCCTGTTTCCGACGCGGAATTGCAGCGTCAGATGCTCGGCAAGCTGACGAACGAACTGAACGATCGCGCGACCGCTACCGACGAAACCGGCTATCTGTTCGACACGTTTTTCTCGTGGACGCCGCCGTCCGTCGACGCTGCCGGCATCAACACGATTGCCGCGTTCAGCTTCGGCAGTCGTGCCGCAACATCCGGCACCACGCCCGTGCCTGGCCCCGTGAACGAGGCGATCGCCGACGCCGTGTTCCAGCTTCGGCAGAAGGTCCCGGCCCCGATCTACGCGCAGCAGGAAGTCGCGAGCGTGCTCGCATCGAAGTACGGTCTGACGGCCGGCGTCACGTCGATCGCGACCCCGGCCCTGGCTGCCGGCAGCCCGATACCGACGCCCGACGGCGTGGCCGCCGCGATCGTCAAGCAGGCCGGCTCGGCCGCGGCGCTCGGCAAGGTCGGCGTGGTCACGCATGCGGATCAGGCATCGATCGCCGTTCGCGTGTCGACTGCGGCAGGGATGCAGGCAGCGGTGCCGGCCGGCCTCGCGCTGCCGTCGCTCTACGACACGTCGGCGGTGATGCCGGCTTTGCGGCGGCGCGATCTCTACCTGCTGAGCAACGCGGGCGTGCAGCTCGGCATGCTGCGGCTGGATCTGATCAATCGCGAGTACCCGAACGGCTGAAGCCGCGACGCATCGGCGCGCGCGATCCGCGATTCATGATCGCGCTGCGCCGGATCCTGCGTGCCCCGTTTGCCGGGTAATGCCGATACAGGTATTGGCACTACCAGCCAAACCACTGTTTTTAATGGGTTTTTTCGCATCCGGCCTGCGCCGTGACGCGTTCTGCGTGGCATAATCGACCGCATCCGCAAGGCTTGTAGTCACAACGACCCCGCATACCCATGGCACAGACTCTCTACGACAAACTGTGGAACACCCACGTGGTCCACACCGAGGAAGACGGCACGACCCTGCTCTACATCGACCGTCAGCTGCTGCATGAAGTCACGAGCCCGCAGGCATTCGAAGGGCTGAAGATCGCGCAGCGTCCGGTGTGGCGCATCAGCGCGAACCTGGCCGTGTCGGACCACAACGTGCCGACCACCGATCGCAGCCACGGCATCGCCGATCCCGTCTCGAAGCTTCAGGTCGACACGCTCGACGCGAACTGCGATGCGTTCGGCATCACGCAGTTCAAGATGAACGACGTGCGCCAGGGCATCGTCCACATCATCGGGCCGGAGCAGGGCGCGACGCTGCCGGGCATGACGATTGTGTGCGGCGATTCGCATACGTCGACGCACGGCGCATTCGGCGCGCTCGCACACGGCATCGGCACGTCGGAAGTCGAGCACGTGCTCGCGACGCAAACCCTGCTGCAGAAGAAGAGCAAGAACATGCTCGTGAAGGTCGAAGGCACGCTGCCGCGCGGTTGTACCGCGAAGGACATCGTGCTCGCGATCATCGGCAAGATCGGCACGGCCGGCGGCACGGGCTACGCGATCGAATTCGGCGGCTCGACGATTCGCGCGCTGACGATGGAAGGCCGCATGACCGTCTGCAACATGGCGATCGAAGCCGGTGCGCGCGCCGGCATGGTTGCCGTCGACGACACGACGATCGATTACCTGAAAGGCCGCCCGTTCGTGCCGACCGGTGCGGAATGGAACCAGGCCGTCGAATACTGGCGCCAGTTCAAGTCGGACGACGGCGCGCAGTTCGATCGCGTGGTCGAGCTGAACGCAGCCGAAATCGTCCCGCAGGTCACGTGGGGCACGTCGCCGGAAATGGTCACGTCGATCGACGGTCGCGTGCCCGATCCCGAGCGCGAGAAGGATCCGGTCAAGCGCGATGCGATGGAGCGTGCGCTGGCCTACATGGCGCTCGAGCCGAACACGCCGATCGAATCGATCAAGGTCGACAAGATCTTCATCGGCTCGTGCACGAACGCGCGAATCGAAGACATCCGCGCAGCCGCCTATGTCGTGAAGAAACTGAACCGTCGCGTCGCGTCGAACGTGCGGCTCGCGATGGTCGTGCCGGGCTCGGGCCTCGTGAAGGCACAGGCCGAGCGCGAAGGGCTCGACAAGGTGTTCACGGACGCGGGCTTCGAATGGCGCGAGCCGGGCTGCTCGATGTGCCTCGCGATGAACGCCGACCGGCTCGATCCGGGCGAACGCTGCGCGTCGACGTCGAACCGCAACTTCGAAGGCCGGCAGGGCGCGGGCGGTCGCACGCACCTCGTGAGCCCCGCGATGGCGGCAGCCGCGGCGATCGAAGGCCACTTCGTCGACATTCGCCAGCTGGGGTAACGCGTGACGGCATCGAAGGTCATTGCGCGGCTGGTTGCCGTGCTGGCGCTGGCGGGGCTGGGTTTCGGCCTCGCGGGCTGCAACACCGTCCGAGGCTTCGGTGAGGACGTCAATGCGGCCGGCAACGCGCTTCAGCGCGCTGCGGACTGACGCCACCGACCGAGAATTTGCGATGGGCGCCGGCTGGATGCCGGCCCCTCAACCGGATAGACGGATCATGGAAAAATTCACTGTGCATACCGGCGTCGTGGCGCCGCTCGATCGCGAGAACGTCGACACCGACGCGATCATCCCGAAGCAGTTCCTGAAGTCGATCAAGCGCACGGGCTTCGGTCCGAACGCGTTCGACGAATGGCGTTACCTCGATCACGGCGAGCCGGGCCAGGACAACTCGAAGCGTCCGCTGAATCCCGACTTCGTGCTGAACCAGCCGCGCTACCAGGGCGCATCGGTACTGCTCGCACGCAAGAACTTCGGGTGCGGCAGCTCGCGCGAGCACGCGCCGTGGGCACTGCAGCAGTACGGCTTCCGCGCGATCATCGCGCCGAGCTTCGCTGATATCTTCTTCAACAACTGCTACAAGAACGGCTTGCTGCCGATCGTGCTGACCGAGCAGCAGGTCGATCACCTGTTCAACGAGACGGTCGCGTTCAACGGCTTCGAAGTGACGGTTGACCTCGACGCGCAGGTCGTGCGCACGGGCGACGGTCGCGAGTATCCGTTCGAGATCACCGCGTTCCGCAAGTACTGCCTGTTGAACGGCTTCGACGACATCGGCCTCACGCTGCGCCACGCGGACAAGATCCGCCAGTTCGAGGCCGAGCGCCTCGTGAAGCAGCCGTGGCTCAACACCAAGCTGGTCGGCTGACAGCACCTTTCGGGCGGGCGCGCCGGCGGCGCGTTCGCCGGCCTGCCTCCATAAAAATCTACCCAGTCAGGAATTTCGCATGAAGATTGCAGTGCTGCCCGGCGACGGCATCGGTCCGGAAATCGTCAATGAAGCCGTGAAGGTGCTGAACGCACTCGACGAGAAGTTCGAACTCGAACAGGCGCCGGTCGGCGGCGCGGGCTACGAGGCAAGCGGCCATCCGCTGCCGGACGCGACGCTGAAGCTCGCGAAGGAAGCCGACGCGATCCTGTTCGGCGCGGTGGGCGACTGGAAATACGACTCGCTCGAGCGTGCGCTGCGCCCCGAGCAGGCGATCCTCGGGCTGCGCAAGCACCTCGAGCTGTTCGCGAACTTCCGCCCGGCGATCTGCTATCCGCAGCTCGTCGATGCATCGCCGCTGAAGCCCGAGCTGGTCGCGGGCCTCGACATCCTGATCGTGCGCGAACTGAACGGCGACATCTACTTCGGCCAGCCGCGCGGCGTGCGGACTGCACCTGATGGTCTGTTCGCCGGCGAACGCGAAGGCTTCGACACGATGCGCTATTCGGAACCGGAAGTGCGCCGCATCGCGCACGTCGCGTTCCAGGCGGCGCGCAAGCGCGCGAAGAAGCTGCTGTCGGTCGACAAGGCGAACGTGCTCGAGACGTCGCAGTTCTGGCGCGACATCATGATCGACGTGTCGAAGGAATACGCGGACGTCGAGCTGTCGCACATGTACGTCGACAACGCGGCGATGCAGCTCGCGAAGGCGCCGAAGCAGTTCGACGTGATCGTCACGGGCAACATGTTCGGCGACATCCTGTCGGATGAAGCGTCGATGCTGACGGGCTCGATCGGCATGCTGCCGTCGGCGTCGCTCGACAAGAACAACAAGGGCCTGTACGAGCCGTCGCACGGTTCGGCGCCGGACATCGCGGGCAAGGGGATCGCGAACCCGCTCGCGACGATCCTGTCGGCCGCGATGATGCTGCGCTACTCGCTGAATCGCGCCGAGCAGGCCGATCGCATCGAGCGCGCGGTGAAAACGGTGCTCGAACAAGGGTACCGGACGGGCGACATCGCGACGCCGGGCGGCCAGCAGGTCGGCACGACGGCGATGGGCGACGCGGTGGTCGCGGCGCTGTAACGCAATCATGTAGAAAGGGTGCGAACGGGCCGCGAAATCGGCCGGTTCGCATACGGTTGGCCGTTGTGCGGGCCACCGGCTTTGTGTAGACTCGAACGATGGCGCATTTTTCCCTGATCTCCCCGGTCTTGAAACTCCACGGCAACATTGCCCGTGCGGGTGCGCGCGCCATCGTCATCACGAAAACCATTACCACGAAAACGATCATTAAACGCTGATCGTCCGTCGTGCCCGCCTATTTCCCCGCGCGGTCACACCGGGGACGGAAATGGCGGGGAAGCTCCATCAAAGGGTTAGTCATGAACGTAGGTCTCGTAGGTTGGCGCGGCATGGTCGGCAGCGTCCTGATGCAGCGCATGCAGGAAGAGGGCGATTTCGACCTGATCGAACCGGTGTTTTTCAGCACCAGCAACACGGGCGGCAAAGCGCCGTCGTTCGCGAAAAACGAGACTACGCTCAAGGACGCGACCAACGTCGACGAGCTGAAGAAGTGCGACGTGATCATCACGTGCCAGGGCGGCGACTACACGAACGACGTGTTCCCGAAGCTGCGGGCGGCCGGCTGGAACGGCTACTGGATCGATGCGGCATCGTCGCTGCGGATGAAGGACGACGCGGTCATCATTCTCGATCCGGTCAACCTCGACGTGATCAAGGACGCGCTCGTCAAGGGCACGAAGAACTTCGTCGGCGGCAACTGCACGGTCAGCCTGATGCTGATGGCACTCGGCGGCCTGTTCCGCGAGAACCTCGTCGACTGGATGACGGCGATGACCTACCAGGCCGCATCGGGCGCGGGCGCGCAGAACATGCGCGAGCTGCTGTCGCAGATGGGCACGCTGAGCGGCGCGGTGAAGGAGCAGCTCGCCGATCCGGCTTCCGCGATCCTCGACATCGACCGCCGCGTGCTGGCCGCGATGAACAGCGATGCGATGCCGACGAGCAACTTCGGCGTGCCGCTCGCCGGTTCGCTGATCCCGTGGATCGACAAGGATCTCGGCAACGGGATGTCGAAGGAAGAGTGGAAGGGCGGCGCGGAAACCAACAAGATCCTCGGCAAGCCGGCCATGGGCGAGCCGGGTTCGATCCCGGTCGACGGTCTGTGCGTGCGGATCGGCGCGATGCGCTGCCACTCGCAGGCGCTGACGATCAAGCTGAACAAGGACGTGCCGCTCGACGAGATCAACGGCATCCTCGCATCCGCGAACGACTGGGTGAAGGTTGTGCCGAACGAACGTGAAGCGTCGATGCGCGACCTGTCGCCGGCGAACGTCACGGGCACGCTGACGGTGCCGGTCGGCCGCCTGCGCAAGCTCGCGATGGGCGGTGAATACCTGTCGGCGTTCACGGTCGGCGACCAGCTGCTGTGGGGCGCGGCCGAGCCGCTGCGCCGCATGCTGCGCATCCTGCTCGACAAGTAAGTTGCGTGTCCGGCCCGCGAGACGCGGGCCGCGGTGCACAAGATGGCGCGCCGCGTCGGCCTCGACGATATCGAGGCTGGCGCGGCGCGTTTTTCATGCGCGGGTCAGCGCATGTTCAGGAGCGTCTGGTCGACGGTCTGTTGCGTCTTGATCGTCTGCGCGTTGGCCTGGTAGTCGCGCTGCGCCTTGATCAGGTTCACAAGCTCGGTCGTCAGGTCGACGTTCGAGTTTTCCAGCGCGCTTCCCTGCAGCGTGCCGTGGTTCGTGCTGCCCGGCGCGGAGATCTGCGGCACGCCCGACGCGGCGGTTTCCACATACTGGTTGCCGCCGATGTTCTCGAGCCCGTTCGGGTTGTTGAAGTTCGCGAGCGCGATCAGGCCGAGCACCGCACTCTGGCCGTTCGAGTAATTGCCGGTCAGCTTGCCGTCGGTGCCGATCGAGAACGTCGTCAGCGTGCCGCTCGCGAAGCCGTCCTGTGCGAGATTGTTCACGCCGCTCTTTCCGCCGAACTGCGTCGTGCCGCCCAGGTCGAGCGTCAGGTTTTGCGGATTGGCGCCGCCCGACGCGTTGGGGATCGAGAACGCGAATTGGCCGAGGCTCGGCGTCGGTTGGCCGGTGGCGGCCGACGTCGTCGAGCTGATCCGGCCCGATGCGTCGAACGTGACGGTGCCGAGATTCGTCGGCGTCTGGCCTTGCACGCCCGCATAGGCCTGCCAGGTGCCGGCTGCGTTCTTCGTGAAATACATCGAGACCTGTTGCGCGCCGCCGAGCGAGTCGTACACCTGGATCGACGAATTGTAGTTGTACGTGGTGTTGTCGCCCGCGTTGAACGGCGTCTTGGCCGGCACCTTGTCCTGCGAGTTCAGGTTGAACTGGCCGGTGATCTTCGTCGTCGCCTGCGGCGAGATGTTGCTGGTCGGCGCCTGCAGCGGCACGGTCGCCGCGGTGTTGATCGCGCCGCCCGGGCCGGCCGCATAGCCCATCAGGTTGCGGTTTTGTGCGTCGACGATGGCGCCGCTCTTGTCGCGGTGAAATACACCGTCACGCGAGTATGTCGTCACGCCGTTGTTCGACATCTGGAAGAAGCCGTTGCCGTTGATCGCGATGTCGAGCGACGACTTCGTCGAGTTGATCGTCCCCTGGCCGAATTGTTGCTGCACCGACACGAGCCGCGTCCCGATGCCGATCTGCGTGTTGGTCGACGTCGCGACCGAATTCGCGTACATGTCGGCGAAGTTCGCGCGACCCTGCTTGAAGCCAACCGTGTTTGCGTTCGCGATGTTGTTGCCGATCACGTCGAGATGGTTCGCCGCGCCGGCCAACCCGCTCAAACCCTGTTGATAGCCCATGTTCGATCCCCGTAACGAGCTGGTGAATAAATGCAGTCGTGCGACTGCGCGATGCCTCCCTGGCACCTCACGGCGTCAACCCGGCCGACCGCGTGCCCGCTTTTGCGGCGGTTGCGAGCGCGATGGTCGAACTGCGCCGATTCTTGTTTGAAGACGATCCTAGCGACAGCAATTATTTGGTCTGTGTAATTTTGTGTAATGTAATTGAATTGCTGTCGAAATGATTGATTTCGTATGACCAATGAAGTGGTGGCGAGGCTGGAGAGCCTTGTGGGGCGGGGGTTTGGCGGCGGAAATGTTCAATTCGACGATCAGAGAGGGGAATTGGCCTCTTATCGATCAATTGAAATTTATTTGAATGGGATTGGTGGGCGGCGGGATTTATTTTTATTGTCGGTTGTTAATCCATTAACGGCGGGAGGCGCGAATTATTGAGCAAATGCGCACGATTTTCCGGTCGTGGCGCGGGATCGCGCCTCCGGTTGTGCGGCCACCCGGTGAGCGAGCAAACGCCGCGGCCATCGTTCCGGATGCGATGCGGCCGGGCTTTTTTTCAACTGCGGGAGGCGTGCATCCGATCGATCGCGGGCGCTGGTCTCGGCGTGCGCACCGGAGCATCGGCGCGGCCCGGTCGCAGGGTGCGCCGATGTGCGAGAGTGGCAGGTTGCACCCATCGGCGATGAATTCGGCCCGAACCCGATCGCGTGAAGTAAACTACGCGGTTACGACGCACAGACCCGCCGAAAGCGTCGCGTTCCACGCGACGCTTTTGCATTTCTGCGGCAACTTTATTGACGCTTTCAACCGCGAATCCGAGCCGCGCCCGCGCGCGGCGATAGAGCCAACGATGTCCCGAATTTCCTTGTTTCCGCGTCAGTCCCGTCTGTCGCGCGCCGTGCGTGGCGCGCTGGCGATCCTGGCGCTCGGCGCAACCGCATCGGCCTGGGCGGCCGGCACCGGCGAAACGCCGGCGTCCGCTGCCGGCGACGCAGTGCCGCTTACCGTGACGGTCCAGCCGGGCCAGTCGTTGAACGACATTGCGAAAGCGGCCACGCAGTCGCGCGATCCCGGTGTGCTCGCGCGCGCCGGCCGCGCACTGTTCGACGCCAATCCGCAGGCGTTCATGAAGCACGACGCGAGCCGCCTGAAGGTCGGTGCGACGCTGACCGTGCCGGCGCTCGACGCGACAGGCGCGGCACTCGTGCCGGCCGGTGCATCCGCTGCATCCGCAGCGTCCGGTACGGCGGCAGTGTCCGCGCCCGCCGCTGCATCGGGCGGCGCGGCAGTCGCGCAGCATGGTGCGTCCGCACCGCATCCGGGGTCGACCGTGCAATCCGCGCCGGTGGTGCCCGTGCATGCGGCGCCTGTCAGCGGTGCGAGCGTCACGATGGCCGCCGGCGCGTCGGCATCGGCCGGTGCTTCGGCTGCACACGGCGCATCGGCTGTCGAAAGCATGCAGCCGGCAGCGCCTGTTGCCGGTGCAAGCGGTCCGCACGTGTGGAGCGGCACGATCCAGTCGGTGCCGTCGTCCGCGAGCGGTGCCGCAATCTCGCCTGCATCGGGTGGCCAGGTTCCGGGCATGAACGAACCGGCTGGCGCGGCGCCTGTTACGGGCGCGTCGCAGCCGCGGCCGTCGAGCCTGCAGCAATTGCTGGCGCTGAAGAATCGCGTGCTGATGGAGTTGCAAAAGCACGGTATCGGCAAGCCGGCCACGACGAACGACGTCACGCCGGCTCCGGCGCCGGCACCGGCACCGGCACCGGTCGCACCACGTCCGGCCGCGAACGATGCGGGCGCGTCCGCTGCCGCGCCGGCGGCAGGCGAATCCGCGTCAGGCGTCGCCGCCAGCGCGGTGCAGCCGGCATCGGCATCGGCGCCCGCGCAACCGGCCGCGCCGGTGGCGGCACCTGCACGCAGTACCGAGCAGATGGACTGGCGTCCGGCCGCGGTGGCTGGTGCGGCCGTGCTCGTCCTCGCGGCAGGCTTCGCGTGGCGCAAGCGCAGGAAGAGCCGGCGCACGGACGAGGCGGGTACGGACACGGCGGCTACCGCTACGGCAGCGGGCGGTGTCGCGGCTGCGGCTGCTACTGCGCAAGCCGAAGCCGCGCCTTCTGTCGAACCTGAACTGCCGATTCGGCCCGAGATGCCGGTCGCGCGTGATGCCGCTTCTGACTTGAGCCTTGCCGCGGCGACTGCCGCAGCGGCGGAACCGGTCGAGACGCCTCAGACGCCGGATACGGATGTGTCGGCCGCAACGGAAGGCGAGAAGCCGCATGTCGCGCAACCCGAATTGCCGGCCGCACACGCGGTAGTGCCGCCCGTGAGCGAGGCGGCTCCGGTTTCGCTCGATGCTGAGCCGATCGAGAAGGTCGCGGCCGAAACGCAGACCGAAAAGTCGGCCGAGACGCCGATCGACACGTCGGCGGAGACACGGGTAGCGACGCCGGCAGAGACGCGTGTCGAGACGCCGGCCGCACCCGCGGCCACCGAAGCGCAGCACGCGACGCTGATGCAGAACGCGATCAGCGCGCTCAACAGCCTCGACATGCCGTTGCCGCCGCGCACGCCGGACGAGCCGTCGCTGGCGGCGGATGAGCCGGCTGCGCAGGCAGGGCACTCCGACACCCATAAAATCGCAACTAACGGTCAAGCCGCCCAGCGCCTGCCGATTGGCTCGATCGATCCGGCCCCGGAACATCCGGCCGACCAGGATGACGAGTTCGATTGGGATCCGGACGCCGCGACGCCCGCAAGCCACGCGGGCAGCCCGTTCGCGACGTCGTCGCTGCCGCCGCTCGGCGGCGCGCAGTTCGGTGCGCTGAAGCTGGATTTCGATCTCGACCTGCCGTCCGCGCCGGGCGCCGTGTTGCCGGCACTGACGCCGGACGAGCTCGCCCGCATCGCGCGCAACAAGCTCGATCTCGCGTCCGAGTACGTCGAGCTGGGCGACCTGTCCGGTGCGCGGACGCTGCTGCAGGAAGTGGTCGATGCGAACGACGTCGCGACGCGCGACGATGCGCGCGCGCTGCTCGCGAAGCTGGCGGACGAGGCGTGATGCGGATCGCGCTCGGCATTCAGTACGACGGCGCGGCGTTCTGCGGCTGGCAGGCGCAGCCGCACGGCAAGACCGTGCAGGATCGGCTCGAGCACGCGCTGGCCGAGTTCGCGCGCGTGCCGCTGCATACGACGGTGGCCGGGCGGACCGACACGGGCGTGCACGGGCTCGGGCAGGTCGTGCACTTCGATACCGACCTCGATCGTGAGGTTTTCTCGTGGGTGCGCGGCACCAACGCGTTCCTGCCGTCGACCGTGGCAGTGCAATGGGCGAAGCCGATGCCGGAAACGTTCCACGCGCGTTTCTCGGCGTTCGAGCGTACCTATTACTACGCGCTGTATGTGCATCCCGTGCGCTCGCCGATGCTGGCGGGGCGTGCGGGCTGGATCCATACGCCGCTCGACGACGACGCGATGCGCGCCGCCGCCGCGCACCTGATCGGCGAACACGATTTCTCGTCGTTCCGGTCGTCGGAATGCCAGTCGAAGACGCCGGTCAAACACCTGTACCAGATCGACGTGCGGCGCGTGGGCCATTTCGTTCATTTCCGGTTTCGCGCCAACGCGTTCCTGCACCACATGGTGCGCAACCTGATGGGCTGCCTCGTCGCGGTCGGTCGAGGCCGCTATCCGGCCGACTGGCTCGCCGACGTGCTGGCCGGGCGCGACCGCAATCTTGCGGCGCCCACGTTCATGGCCGACGGGCTGTATCTCGCCCACGTCGGCTACCCGGCGGAATTCGCCGTCCCGCCCGCGCAGCTCGGCAGTGTGCCGTGGAGCAGCGTCTGGGCTGATCTGGACCCGCAATCATGACGGATCACGCCGTGTCTCCCTCGACTCCCGCCGCGACCGGCCTGCCGCCGCGCACGCGCATCAAGCTGTGCGGGCTGTCGCGCCCCGAGGACGTGCTGCACGCGGCCGCGCTCGGCGCCGATGCGATCGGACTCGTGTTCTACCCGAAGAGCCCGCGCGCGGTGTCGATCGCGCAGGCGGCCGAGCTGGCGCGTCTCGCGCCGCCGTTCGTGTCGGTGGTCGGACTGTTCGTGAACGCGACCGAGGCCGAGATCGAGGCCGTCGTGCGCGACGTGCCGCTCACGCTGCTGCAGTTCCACGGCGACGAGACACCCGAACAGTGCGACGCGCTCGGCCGCGCGGCGCGCCTGCCGTGGCTGCGCGCGGTGCGCGTGGGCCCCTCGACGCAATCGGCCGATTTGGTAGAATCGGGTCTTCATTATTCGAAAGCGCGCGGCCTCCTGTTCGACACCCTGGTGCCGGATTACGGTGGTAGCGGCAAGGTCTTCGATTGGTCTCTTATTCCCGCAGAGCTCGCGCATCGGGCCGTTTTGAGTGGTGGCTTGAGCGCGCAAAACGTCGGTGATGCGATTCGCCAGTTGCGCCCGTTTGCTGTCGATGTCTCGAGTGGCATCGAAGTGGAGGGCGCGAAGGGCGTGAAGGATCACGCCCGGATGGCGGCGTTCGTACGCGCGGTGCGCGAAGCGGACGCCGGGTGATGCAAGCGGTGCGGCCCCGAAAGCGGGGCGCATCGACCGATCGAGAGAGACACCATGTACAACCTTCCTGATGATCGCGGCCACTTCGGCCCGTATGGCGGCACGTTTGTCGCCGAGACGCTGATTCACGCGCTGGACGAACTGCGCGCGGCGTATGAAAAATTCCAGAACGATCCCGATTTCGTCGCCGAATTCGAGCGCGAGCTGAAGCATTTCGTCGGCCGCCCGTCGCCGATCTATCACGCGCAGCGCTGGAGCGAGACGCTCGGCGGCGCGCAGATCTACCTGAAGCGCGAAGACCTGAACCACACCGGCGCGCACAAGATCAACAACGTGATCGGCCAGGCGCTGCTCGCGAAGCGCATGGGCAAGAAGCGCGTGATCGCCGAGACGGGCGCCGGCCAGCACGGCGTCGCGACCGCGACGATCTGCGCGCGCTTCGGGATGGAGTGCGTCGTCTACATGGGTTCGGAAGACGTGCGCCGCCAGGCCGCGAACGTCTACCGGATGAAGCTGCTCGGCGCGACGGTCGTGCCGGTCGAATCGGGTTCGCGCACGCTGAAGGACGCGCTGAACGAAGCGATGCGCGACTGGGTCACGAACATCGAGAACACGTTCTACATCATCGGCACGGTCGCGGGCCCGCACCCGTACCCGATGATGGTGCGCGACTTCCAGCGCGTGATCGGCGACGAGTGCAAGGTGCAGATGCCGGAAATGACCGGCCGGCAGCCTGACGCGGTGATCGCCTGCGTGGGCGGCGGCTCGAACGCGATGGGCATCTTCTATCCGTACATCGACGACACCTCGGTGCAGTTGATCGGCGTCGAAGCAGCCGGCGACGGCCTCGACACGGGCCATCACGCGGCGTCGCTGATCGCCGGCAGCCCGGGCGTGCTGCACGGCAACCGTACCTACCTGCTGCAGGACGACAACGGCCAGATCATCGAGACGCATTCGGTGTCGGCGGGCCTCGACTATCCGGGCGTCGGCCCCGAGCACGCGTGGCTGAAGGATAGCGGCCGTGCGCAGTACGTCGGCATCACCGACGAGGAAGCGCTGAAGGCGTTCCACGACTGCTGCCGGATCGAGGGGATCATTCCCGCGCTCGAGTCGAGCCACGCGATCGCGTATGGCGTGAAGCTCGCGCCGACGTTGCCGAAGGACAAGATCCTGCTCGTCAACCTGTCGGGCCGCGGCGACAAGGACATGCACACGGTCGCCGAGCGATCGGGCATCGAACTCTGACCCCGACCGATGCGTGACCTGATCGAAGAACCGGGCGGCGGTGCCGCGAGCGAGGCGGGGGCGGTTCAGCCCGCCGCTGCCGTGCCGCGCGCGCTGCCGTCCGGTATCGAACTGCATAACCGCGATTTCCTGACCCATGCCGCGCACCTGCCGGACGCGTCGATCGACCTGATCGTCGCCGATCCGCCGTACGGTCTCGGCAAGGACTACGGCAACGACTCGGACAAGCGTTCGGGCGACGACTTTCTCGCGTGGACGCGCGAGTGGCTCGAGCTCGCGATTCCGAAGCTGAAGCCGAGCGGGTCGATGTACATCTTCTGCACGTGGCAGTACGCGCCGGAAATCTTCAGTTTCCTGAAGACGCAGCTCACGATGGTCAACGAGATCATCTGGGACCGGCGCGTGCCGAGCATGGGCGGCACGACGCGCCGTTTCACGTCGGTGCACGACAACATCGGCTTTTTCGCGGTTTCCAAAGCGTATTACTTCGATCTCGATCCGGTCCGCATCCCGTACGACGCCGACACGAAGAAGGCCCGCTCGCGCAAGCTGTTCGAAGGCAGCAAGTGGCTGGAGATGGGCTACAACCCGAAGGACGTCTGGTCGGTCTCGCGCCTGCACCGGCAGCACGCGGAGCGCGTCGATCATCCGACCCAGAAGCCGCTGGAAATCATCGAGCGGATGGTGCTCGCAAGCTGCCCGCCGGGCGGCCGCGTGCTCGATCCGTTCATGGGCAGCGGCACGACCGCGGTGGCCTGCGCACGGCAGGGGCGCGACTTCGTCGGCTACGAGATCAACGAAAGCTATTGTGCGATCGCGCACGAGCGCGTGAACGCGCTCGCTGCGCCGGCGTGCGCGTGAATCGCGCCGCCGCATCGCCGAACGCTGCTTTGCATGGGACCGGAGTAAGCGCTAAAGCGCTAACTCCGGTCGACAAAGGAAAATTATCATGAATCGTATTCAGCAGACCTTCGCCGCGCTCGCCGAACAAGGCCGTAAGGGCCTGATCCCGTTCATCACGGCCGGCGACCCCGATCCCGCCAAGACCGTCGAATTCATGCATGCGCTCGCCGAAGGCGGCGCGGACGTGATCGAACTCGGCGTGCCGTTCTCGGACCCGATGGCCGACGGCCCCGTGATCCAGCGCTCGTCGGAACGCGCGCTCGCGCGCGGCGTCACGCTCAAGAGCGTGCTCGCCGACGTGAAGCGTTTTCGCGAAACCGACCCCAAAACTCCCGTCGTGCTGATGGGCTATGCGAACCCGATCGAGCGGATGGGTGTCGACACGTTCGCGGCCGAAGCCCAGGCGGCCGGGGTCGACGGCGTGCTCGTCGTCGACTATCCGCCGGAAGAAGCGGGCGTGTTCGCCGAGAAAATGCGTGCCGCGCAGATCGATCCGATCTTCCTGCTCGCGCCCACGTCGACCGACGAACGCATCGCCGACGTCGGCAAGATCGCGAGCGGCTACGTGTACTACGTGTCGCTCAAGGGCGTGACCGGCGCAGGAAATCTGGATGTTTCGAGCATTGCGGGTAAAATCCCGGCCATCAAGTCGCGCGTGCCGGTTCCGGTCGGCGTCGGCTTCGGTATCCGCGACGCCGAAACGGCGCGCGCAGTGGCCGAAGTGTCGGACGCCGTCGTGATCGGCAGCCGCCTCGTGCAGCTGCTCGAAAGCGCTGCGCCGGAGGGTGCCGCCGCCGCGCTGAAGACTTTCATTGCCGAGCTGCGTGCCGCCCTGGACGGCGCGGGCAAGACGGCGCGATAAACACAACACAGGAAGCGGGAACGGGCCACACGGCCCGCCCCGCCACGGAACAGGAAACCATACGATGAGCTGGCTCGACAAACTGTTGCCGCCGAAGATCAAGCAGACCGACCCGAAAAGCCGCAAGGGCATTCCGGAAGGCCTGTGGGTCAAGTGCCCGTCCTGCGAGGCCGTGCTGTACCGCAACGACGTCGACGCGAACCTGCACGTGTGCCCGAAGTGCGATCACCACATGCGCATCGGTGCGCGTGAGCGCCTCGACGGGCTGCTCGATCCGGAAGGCCGCTACGAGATCGGCCAGGAAATCGTGCCGGTCGACACGCTGAAGTTCAAGGACAGCCGCAAGTACCCCGATCGTCTGAAGGAAGCGATGGACGACACGGGCGAAACCGACGCGATGGTCGTGATGGGCGGCGCGATCCACACGCTGCCGGTGGTCGCGGCCTGCTTCGAGTTCTCGTTCATGGGCGGCTCGATGGGCTCGGTGGTCGGCGAGCGCTTCGCACGCGGCGCGCAGAACGCGCTGGAACAGCAAGTGCCGTTCATCTGCTTCACCGCTTCGGGCGGCGCGCGGATGCAGGAAAGCCTGCTGTCGCTGATGCAGATGGCGAAAACCACCGCGATGCTGACCAAGCTGGCCGAAGCGAAGCTGCCGTTCATTTCGGTGCTGACCGACCCGACGATGGGTGGCGTGTCGGCGAGCTTTGCGTTCCTCGGCGACGTCGTGATCGCCGAACCGAAGGCGCTGATCGGCTTCGCCGGCCCGCGCGTGATCGAGCAGACGGTTCGCGAGAAGCTGCCGGAAGGCTTCCAGCGCGCCGAATTCCTGCTGAAGACGGGCGCGATCGACATGATCGTCGACCGCCGCAAGCTGCGCGACGAGATCGCACAGCTGCTCGCGCTGCTGCAGCGACAGCCGGCCGACGCGCTGGCTTGACCGGCGCAAGATGGTGAACACTGCGCGTCGCCTGGTTTCAGCGCCAGGCGGCGCGCTTCGTTTTTTGGCGTAGTGGCGGTCCCGATCCAGATTTGAACCGATGAGCACTTTTCCCACTCTCGACGCGTGGCTTTCGCATCTCGAACGCGCGCACCCGGTCGGCATCGACATGGGCCTGACCCGCATCGGGCAGGTCAAGGCGGCGCTGCAGCTCGAATTCGCGTGCCCCGTCATCACCGTCGGCGGCACGAACGGCAAGGGCTCGACCTGTGCGTTCCTCGAGACGATCCTCGTGCGCGCCGGTTACAAGGTCGGCTGCCACACATCGCCGCACCTGCTCGAATTCAACGAGCGCGCCCGCGTGAACGGGCAGAACGTCACCGATGACGAGCTGCTGCCGCACTTCGAGGCCGTCGAAGCCGCGCGCACGTCGCTGCCCGAGCCGGTGTCGCTCACGTACTTCGAATTCACGACGCTCGCGATCCTGCACCTGTTCGCGTCGCGCGGGCTCGACGCGGTGATCCTCGAAGTCGGCCTCGGCGGCCGGCTCGATGCGGTCAACATCATCGATACCGATTGCGCGATCGTCACGAGCATCGACATCGACCACACCGAATACCTCGGCGACACGCGCGAGAAGATCGCGTTCGAGAAGGCCGGGATCTTCCGCTCCGGCAAGCCGGCTATCTGCGGCGATCCGGCCGCGCCGCAAACGCTGATCGACCACGCAGAAGCGGTCGGCGCCGACCTGTGGCTCGTCGGCCGCGATTTCCGCTACGAGGCGCAGGCAGGCGCGGAGCGCCAGCAGTGGAGCTACCTCGGTCGCGAGAAACGCTATCCGGCGCTTGCGTATCCGGCGCTGCGCGGGGCGAATCAGCTGATCAATGCATCGGCCGCGCTCGCCGCGCTCGAAGCGCTGCGCCCGGTGCTGCCGGTGTCGGCGCAGGACATCCGGCTCGGCCTCGCGAACGTCGAACTGCCGGGGCGCTTCCAGGTGCTGCCCGGCAAGCCGGCGATCGTGCTCGACGTCGCACACAACCCGCATGCATCGGCCGTGCTGGAGCAGAACCTCGGCAACATGGGCTTCTTCCCGTACACGTACGCGGTGTTCGGCGCGATGCACGACAAGGACATCGACGGCGTGCTGCAGCACCTCAAAGGCGAGATCGACCACTGGTGCGTGACCGACCTGCCGCTGCCGCGCGCGGCCTCTGCGGAGCAGCTCGAAGCCGCGCTGCGCAAGGCCGGCGTGGAGGAGGGGCCCGATTCGAGCGTCACGCGTTACGCTTCGCCTGCCGAAGCGTTTCGCGATGCACTAAAAAGAGCATCCGAGAATGATAGAATCGTGGTTTTCGGCAGTTTCCATACGGTTGCCGGCGTGCTGGCCTACCGTAAATCGCAGCAACACTGACTGACGGGCAGTTTCGGACTCAGCCATTCATGGGAATTTTCTCGTTCGGCAAGAAAGACGACGACGCGCCCCCGCGGCGCGGCGGTCGCACCGGGACCTCCCGGAACGTGCGCACGGAGCGCACCACTGAACGCGTCGAGCGACGCTCGCGCCGCACCGAGCGTCCGGAATCGGACGCACTGCTCCTCGATCCGACCCTTCCAGAAAAGCAACGCGCGCGCCGTCGCCTCGTCGGCGCGATCGCGCTCGTCGTCGCAGCCGTGATCGTGCTGCCGATGGTGCTCGATTCGCACCCGAAGCCGGTCACGGACGACATCGCAATCGACATTCCGAACCGGCCCGCGCACCAGGCGGTCGCGCCGCGCGACGATGACGCCTCCGACGTACAGGCGGGCGTCGCGCACGACGAGCCGCCGGCATCCGATGTGGCCGTTGCGGCTGCACCGGCGCCCGCGCCGAAGGATGCCGACAAGCCGGCCGCGAAGCCCGATACCACGACCACGGCGAGCGTGACGCCGCCGAAGCCTGCGCCGAAACCGGCTGCCCCCGTGGCGAAGCCGGCCGCGCCGAAGCCTGCACCCGCGCCTGCGGCCGTCGCGAATACCGACGCGGCCAGCCCGGACAGCAGCGATGCTTCGTCGCCGTCGTCGCCGGCCGGTGCGCGTTTCGCGGTGCAGCTCGGATCGTTCAAGGACGACGCGACGGCCCGTTCGTGGGCCACCAAATTGAAATCGGCGGGCGTGCCCGCATATGTCGAGCATCGCAAGCAGGCGGACGGCAGCACGGCTACACTGTTGCGTGCAGGCCCGTTCGCGGATCGTGCGGCGGCTTCCGCCGCGATCGCGAAGGTGCGCGAAGCCGGTCTGACGCAGTAACGCACGATGCTGACGGCTTTCGACTACGCTGTATTGGCGGTGATCGTGTTGTCGGCGCTACGCGGTGCGTGGCGCGGCTTCGTATCCGAGATTTTCGGGCTGATCGGCTGGATCGCGGCGATCGTGATCGCGGGCCGCTACGTCGGACTGGTCGTGCCGTATATCCCGGCGAACTGGCCGGGCGGTGCGCTGACGCAGTGGGTGATCGCCTTCGCGTTGGTCGTGATCGGCGTGGTGCTGGTCGCCGGTGTTGCGAACGCGCTGCTGTCGCGGATCGCGCAGGCGAGTGGCCTGGGCGGCGTCGACCGCTCGCTGGGCATGATGTTCGGGCTCGTCCGCGGCTGCGTGCTGGTGGTGCTGCTGGTCGCGGCGGCCGGGCTGACCGAACTGCCCAAACAGGATTTCTGGCGCAATGCGCTATTGCGTCCTTTCGCCGAGCAGGGCGTGCATGAGCTGAAGCAGCTCCTGCCCGACGGCATGGCCCAGTACGTACGCGTGTGACGACGCGGCCGGGCAGGACGGAACCGATTTTGTCATTCTGAAGGACATGCCATGTGCGGCATCGTAGGCGTTATCTCCCAATCCCCGGTCAATCAGCTGATCTATGACAGCCTGCTGCTGCTGCAGCATCGCGGTCAGGACGCGGCGGGCATCGCGACGGCGGACGGCAACAATTTCCACATGTACAAGGCGAACGGCATGGTGCGCGACGTGTTCCGCACGCGCAACATGCGCAGCCTGCCCGGCACCTACGGGATCGGCCAGGTGCGCTACCCGACCGCCGGCTCGGCGTCGAGCGAAGCCGAGGCACAACCGTTCTACGTGAACGCGCCGTTCGGGATCATCCTCGCGCACAACGGCAACCTGACGAACTGGAAGCAACTGAAGGACGAGATGTTCCGGATCGACCGCCGGCACCTCAACACCAACTCCGACAGCGAAGTGCTGCTCAACGTGTTCGCGCACGAGCTGCAACTGTCGACCACGGGCCTCGAGCTCGACCCGGCATCGGTGTTCAAGGCCGTTGCGGGCGTGCATCGCCGCCTGCAGGGCTCGTACGCGATCGTGTCGCTGATCGCCGGCTACGGCCTGCTCGCGTTCCGCGATCCGTTCGGCATCCGCCCGCTGTGCATCGGCAAGCTCGAAACCGAGCACGGTACCGAGTGGATGGTCGCATCGGAGTCGGTGGCTGTCGAAGGCATCGGTTTCGAATTCGTCCGCGACGTGCAACCGGGCGAAGCGATCTTCATCGACCCGGCCGGCAACTTCCACAGCCAGCAGTGCGCGGAGCAGCCGACGCTGAATCCGTGCATGTTCGAATACGTGTACCTCGCGCGTCCGGATTCGTGCCTCGACGGCGTGCCGGTCTACAACGTGCGTCTGCGCATGGGCGACTATCTCGCCGAGAAGATCAAGCGCGAGCTGCCGAACGTGCCGATCGACGTCGTGATGCCGATTCCCGATTCGTCGCGCCCGGCCGCGATGCAGGTCGCTGCGAAGCTCGGCGTCGAGTATCGCGAAGGCTTCTTCAAGAACCGCTATGTCGGCCGCACGTTCATCATGCCGGGCCAGGCCGTGCGCAAGAAGTCGGTGCGCCAGAAGCTCAATGCGATGAGCATCGAGTTCAAGGACAAGAACGTGCTGATCGTCGACGATTCGATCGTGCGCGGCACGACCTCGCATGAAATCGTGCAGATGGCGCGCGATGCGGGCGCGAAGTCGGTGATCTTCGCGTCGGCTGCGCCGCCCGTGAAGTTCCCGAACGTGTACGGCATCGACATGCCGACGCGCGGCGAGCTGGTTGCGCATGGCCGTACCGACGAAGACGTCGCGAAGATCATCGGCGCCGATCACCTGATCTATCAGGACGTCGACGACCTGCGCCGCGCGGTGCGCGACATCAACCCGAAGCTCGAACGCTTCGAGGCGTCGTGCTTCGACGGCAACTACATCACCGGCGACGTGACGCCCGAGTATCTCGATGCGATCGAGCGCGCGCGCCTCACGCCGGCATCGCAGGCCGATCGCGACACGGCTGGCGACACCGAACGCTCGCAGATGAACCTGCAGCTGTCGGTCGAGTGACACCGGCGCACGCTTTTGACGAGGCGTGATAGGATGTGGCCTTGCGTCGATTTGATATCAGCTTGCGGACGCGGGGCGACTTCCCAAAACAGCTAAAGCGAAGGCCGGTGGCAACCGGCCCGAGTCGATCGCTGTCGTACCGCACCGAAGCCCGCTGATGCCGACGCATAGCGGGCTTTTTGTTTTGGCCTGGTTTTGACTGGGTTCGCGCCACTCGCGCGGCCATCGAATACGGAAAACGGAACATGGACGACTCCCTCAACTTCGACACGCTTGCCGTGCGCGCGGGCACGCTGCGCAGCGACTTCAACGAGCACTCGGAAGCGCTGTTCCTCACGTCGAGCTTCTGCTTCCAGAGCGCGGCCGACGCGGCCGAGCGCTTCGCGAATTCGGAAGACTACTTCACCTATTCGCGCTTCACGAACCCGACCGTCACCATGTTCCAGGAGCGTCTCGCGGCGCTCGAGGGCGGCGAGGCCTGCATCGCGACGGCGTCGGGGATGGCCGCGATCATGTCGGTCGTGATGGCCGCGCTGCAGGCCGGCGACCACCTCGTCAGCTCGCGCAGCCTGTTCGGCTCGACGCTCGGCATGTTCTCGCAGATCTTCAGCAAGTTCGGCATCACGACGACCTTCGTCGACCCGACCGACCTGAATGCATGGAAGGAAGCCGTGCGGCCGGAAACGAAGATGTTCTTCCTCGAGACGCCGTCGAACCCGCTGACCGAACTCGCCGACATCGAGGCGATCGGCAAGATCGCGAAGGCATCGAACGCACTGTTCGTCGTCGACAACTGTTTCTGCAGCCCGGTGCTGCAGCAGCCGCTGAAGCTCGGCGCGGATGTCGTGATGCACTCGGCGACGAAATTCCTCGACGGCCAGGGGCGCGTGCTCGGCGGCGCGCTGGTCGGCTCGAAGGAATTCATCATGGGCAAGGTGTTCCCGTTCGTGCGCAGCGCGGGCCCGACGCTGTCGGCGTTCAACGCGTGGGTGCTGCTGAAGGGGATGGAGACACTGTCGCTGCGCGTCGAGAAGCAGTCGGCGAACGCGCTGGAGATCGCGCGCTGGCTCGATTCGCATCCGGCCGTCGCGCGCGTGTTTCATCCGGGCCTCGAATCGCACCCGCAGCACGAACTCGCGAAGCGTCAGCAAAAGGCGGGCGGGTCGATCCTGTCGTTCGAGCTGAAGGGCGATACGCCTGAGCAGCAGCGCGCGAATGCGTGGCGCGTGATCGACAACACGAAGCTGATCTCGATCACCGGCAACCTCGGCGACACGCGCACGACGATCACTCATCCGGCGACGACCACGCACGGCCGCATCACGCCGGAAGCGCGTGCGGCAGCGGGGATCAGCGAAGGGCTGATCCGGTTGTCGGTCGGCCTCGAAGACGTGGGCGACCTGCGCAAGGATCTCGCGCGCGGCCTCGAAGGCTGAGCAGGGCAGGTCACGCGTGTCGTGACGTGATTTGACGTGACAAATGGACGAAGGGCCGTTCGCTTGAGCGAACGGCCCTTCGTTTTTGTGTCGATGCGAATCGTCCTGGCTTACCCGGCGCGATGCTCGCCCGCGTGCGCGTCGTCGCGCATCGCCTCCACCATCCATCGCAGTGTTTCGTCGAGCGGCGTGACGGGCAGCTCGCCCACCGCGCGCCGCAGCTTGTCGCGCGACCCGCTCAAGCTCTTCACCTCGTTGTGCCGCACGAAACGCGGATCGACCGTCACGTCGATCACGTAACCGGCGATGCGCGACAGCATCGCCAGCACTTCCTTCAGCGAATACGCACGCTCCGAGCAGACGTTGAACGTTTCACCAGCCGGCGCGGCTTCGACCAGCTTCAGGTACGCGGCCGTCACGTCGCGCACGTCGGAGAAATCGCGGCTCACGTCGAGATTGCCGAGCGAGATACGCGGTGCGTTGCGCGCGTAGTGCGCGACGAGCTTCGGCAGCAGGTATGCATCGCTCTGGCCGACGCCCGTGTAGTTGAACGGCCGCGCGATCACGATCGGCAGCCGGTCCGCCCACAGCCTCGCCGCGTATTCCATCGCGAGCTTGCTGACCGCGTAGTCGTTCGCCGGGGCAGGGGCAACGGTTTCGTCGAGCACGCCGGCCGTCGAATTACCGTAGATATTCGCGCTGCTGGCGAGCAGCACGGCCGACGGGCGGCGGTCGAGGCCCGCGAGCGCGGCCAGCAGGTTGCGCGTGCCGACGATGTTGACCGCATAGGTTTGCGACGGCTCGTCCTGCGCGACGTGCGCGCGGGCGGCGAGATGCACGACCGCATCGGGCCGCGCATCGGCGGCCGCCGCGCGCATCGCATCCGCGTCGAGCAGGTCGACGGGCAGCAGCGTGCAGTGCGCGAAGGCCGGATCGTCCGGTTGTGCCGTACCGGGCGCGACCGTACCCCAGACCTCATAGCCGGCCGCGTGCAGGCGCTCGGCCATGTAGCGGCCCGTGAAACCCGTCAGGCCCGTGACGAAAGCACGGCGCGACGGGCGTCCGGCTTCAGAACGTGTCATGGTGTTGATTCCGCGTCAAATCCGCTTCGACCATCATCTGGCAAAGTTGTTCGAGCGTCGTCTTCGGTTCCCAGCCGAGTTTGCTCTTTGCCTTGTCGGCGCAGCCGATCAGCAGGTCGACTTCGGCGGGGCGGTAGAACTTCGGGTTCACTTCCACGAGCACGTTGCCGTTCGATGCGTCGAGGCCGCGCTCCTGTTCGCCCTTGCCGGTCCATTCGATCTGGTAGCCGGCCGCCGCGAACGCCATCCGCACGAAATCGCGCACGGTCTCGGTGCGGTTGGTCGCGAGCACGTAGGTGTCGGGTTCGTCGGCCTGCAGCATGCGCCACATGCCTTCGACGTACTCGAGCGCGAAGCCCCAGTCGCGCTTCGCGTCGAGGTTGCCGAGCTCGAGGCGGGTCGCCTTGCCGAGCTTGATCTTCGCGATGGTGTCGGTGATCTTGCGCGTGACGAACTCGCGGCCGCGCAGCGGCGATTCGTGGTTGAACAGGATGCCGCTGCTGCCGAACAGGCCGTACGACTCACGGTAGTTCACCGTCATCCAGTGCGCGTAGAGCTTCGCGACGCCGTACGGGCTGCGCGGATAGAACGAGGTCGCTTCCGTCTGCGGAATCGACTGAACCTTGCCGAACATCTCGGAGGTCGACGCCTGGTAGAAGCGCGTCTTCGGGCTCACGACGCGGATCGCCTCGAGCAGGTTCAGCGGACCCAGGCCCGTCACTTCGGCGGTCGTCGCCGGCTGGTCGAACGACACGCCGACGAAGCTTTGCGCGGCGAGGTTGTACAGCTCGTCGGGCTGCGTGCGTTCGAGCAGGCGCAGGCTCGAGCCGGCGTCGGTCAGGTCGTGTTCGACGAGCGTGAGGTTCGGGTGCGTGTCGACGCCGAGCTCGGCGATGCGCCAGAAATTCACCGAGCTGGTGCGGCGGTAGGTACCGGTGACCTCGTAGCCCTTGTCGAGCAGCAGCTTGGTCAGGTAGGCGCCGTCTTGCCCCGAGATCCCGGTGATGATGGCCTTCTTGCGAGTTTGGCTCATGACGTTGTCCTGATAGAAACGATGGATGAGGAAATTCAGGCGGTCGTGCTGGCGGCGGCCGGCAGCGCGCGGCGTGCGGGGCCGCGCGTCAGGCGCCGTTCGAAGCCGTACCAGCTCAAGGTCGCGTACGCGAGCGTGATCGCGAGTGCCAGCGCGGCCGTGACGAAGCGGTTCAGGTGCAGCGGCCACAGCGCGTACAGCACGCTGAGGTGGATCAGGTACACGGTGTAGCTGACGGTGCCGACGTAGACGAGCATCGGGTTCGTCAGCACGCGCTGCACGATCCCGCGGCCGCGCAGGGCGATCACGACGATCGACGTGCACAGCAGCAGCGAGATGCTGTAGAGCGCCGCATTCGACAGCGGCGTGTTCGCGGCGCGAAAGCGCGGGAACGACAGGTGCAGCCAGCCGAGGATCGCGAGCGACACGAGCGCGCCGACGATCGCGAGCGGATAGAACGGCTCGAGCGCGCGCCGGTCGCGGCGCAGCACGATCGCGAGCAGCGCGCCTGCGGCGAGCAGGTCCATCCGGAACGGCGTCAGGTAGTAGATCGGCCAGAACGAGTCGAACCACGGCGTCGCGATCGCGCGCAGCACGGGGGCCGCGACGACCAGTGCGGCGGCGACCCACAGTAGCGCGCGCTCCGAGCACCACAGCACGACGAACGGCCAGAAGATATAGAACTGCTCCTCGACCGCGAGCGACCACAGCACGTTCAGGCTGTCATGGCCGATGCTGCCGAGCGACAGCCCGATGTTGGTCGAGAAGAACGCGAACCACGGCCAGTGAGGCAGCCAGCTCGCACCGAACAGGAGCGTCGACACCACCAGCAGCAGCACGTACGGCGGCAGGATGCGACGCACGCGGCGGGCGTAGAAGTGGCTGAAGTACGACTGCCCGCGCGCCTTGCGATCGAGCAGGATGCCGGTGATCAGCAGCCCGCTCAACACGAAGAACAGGTCGACGCCCATCCAGAGCGGCGCCTTCAGCGCGTGCTGCAGGAACACGGCGCCTACCGCGATCGCGCGCAGCCCGTCGAGCTGCACGATGCGGCCGTGTTGCGGCGGGGTGAGGTCCGCGGGTCGCGAGATGCCCGTCATCGCGCCGCTCCTTCGCGACGCGCGGCGTGAGCCGGGGCGTGTCGCACATCCGATGCGTAAACGTGAACGTAATGCATGCCATTAAATGAAATATCGAATCGAAATCGATTCTAGGGAAAAGAAATCGGCAAAAAAACGCGCGTCATTTATCTGACGACAAACATTCAAATGCCGGTTATTTCGATCGCGGGGTGAAAGGTCGGTGCCCGGGCGGCCCCGTCAGGCGGCGCAAAGCGGCATTTTCTACGGGTCGGAAATTGAAAGGCGGTCGTTATTGCCGTTTTCGGGCGTCTTTTTGCCTCTGTTCCGGTTCGATATTTCAGGCGGAAACATCCCCAAATATTTCCAAATTTCTTGTGATTATTTTTGCTTGTAACCTGCATCGCGACGTTTGAAACCTATTTAGCGACAGGGTGCGCCGGCAGCAGTCCGTGGCGGCGCCGGTCGCTGTTGCATCAAGTCTGGAGAAGCGCATTGCGACGTCTGATTCTGGTAGGCATGACGGTATGCGCGACGCTGCTGACGAGCGCCGCACCGGCCGAAACGGTGTTGCCCGCGACGACGTCGTGGATCGGCAACACGTTCGGCTATGGCGACGGCAGCTGGACGCAGATCGACATCCGCGCGATCGCGGTGACGCCTGAAGGCAAGGTGTATACGAATGCGCCGTGGGACGAGAGCGGGGCCGAGGCGAGTGTCTACCAGGACGGGAAGATGCTCGGCTTCGCCGGCGGCACGCACGGCTGGGGCAACCTCGGCGGCAGCGCGATCGCGGTGAACAGCAAGTACGCGTACGTTGCGATCGGTGTCGGCAACGAGCGCGGCCACCTGCAATCGCCCGGCATCTGGCCGGACAAGGGCAAGCAGTGGTTCGGCATCTCGCGCCGCACGATCGGCGACCTGAAGCAGCCCGCGCCGTTCCGCGCGGCGCCGCAGGTCGCGCCGGGCGGTCGCGCGGACACCGGCCGCGCGCGGATGGCCGCGAGCTTCATGATGATGAACGAGGTGGCGGCGCCCGCGCGCTCGGAAGTGGGCGAACAGAAGGCGGAAGTCGGCGGCCTCGCGGCCGACGACAAGACGCTGTTCGCGACGAATCCGTCGCGCGACGCGGTAGACGTGTACGACGCGGAAACGATGCAGCAGAAGGGCACGTGGAGCGCGCACGAGCCGGGCCGCATCGCGCTCGCGGGCGACGGCACGCTGTGGCTGCTCACGGACACGATCAACGGGCCCGCGCACCTGGTGCACGTGCGCGCCGATGGCCGCAAGCTCGACGACGCGCCCGCGCTGCCGGAAGGCACCGACGCGGTGGACGTGGCGGTCGACGCGAAAGGGCGCGTGCTTGTCGCGGACAACGGCCCGCGCCAGCAGATCCTGATTTTCTCGAAAGGCGGCAAGGGCTATGCGCAGTCGGGCTCGCTCGGCGAGCGCGGCGGCATCTTCGCGGGCCCGGTGCCGGGCCGGCCGGGGCCGCAGCGTTTCAACGGGCTGACGGGTGTCGGCGTCGACCGCGCGGGCAACATCTATGTGTCGATGAACGGCATCGGGCCGCGCCACGACACGATCGGCGCAGGGCTCGGCGCGGTACTCGAAAGCTATACGCCGGACGGCAAGCAGCGCTGGCAGGTGCAGGGGCTGCTGTTCGTCGACGGCGCGTGGCTCGACCCGGCGCGGCCGAACAGCGTGTACACGGGCAACAAGCGCTTCGAGCTTGACCTGTCGAAGCCGCCGGGCCAGGACTGGAAATACGTCGGCTTCCTGTCGAACCGCTTCAAGTATCCGGACGATCCCGTGTTCCACACGGACCAGTATCCCGGCATGCCGTTCGCACGTCGCCTCGACGGCCGCACGTTCCTGTACCTGACGGACATGTACGCCGATCACCTGAAGATCTACCGCTTCGACGCGAAGCGCGACGGCGAAGTCGCGATTCCGTCGGGACTGATCGCGGGGCGTGCGCGACCGGTCGACAAGGTGCCGAACAAGCCGCCGGGCGGCGACTGGCTGTGGCGGGACGCGAACGGCAACGGCCGGATCGATGCCGACGAGGCCGAGATCAACACGACCGGCAAGGCGAAGGCGGGTGGCTGGGGCTGGTGGGTCGACACGAAGGGCGACATCTGGCGCACGAGCGACGTGCGCGGCATCCACCGCTTCAGTTACGGCGGCGTCGACAAGGCCGGCAACCCGATCTACTCGTACGACAAGGTCACGACCTACCCGATGCCGCAGCCGTTCACGCAGCTGCGCCGCTCGATCTACGACGCGCAGACGGACACGCTGTACGTGACCGGCTACACGGCCGACGCACCGCCGGCGCCGGGCATCAACAAGGAAGTGGGCCGCGTGCTGGTGCGCTTCGACAAGTGGTCGACGGGCTCACCCGTCGTGCGCTACCAGGTCGCGCTGCCGTGGCAGCTCGACGCGAAGCCGATCTTCGACCTGATCGGGCTCACGGTCGAGGGCCGCTACCTGTTCGGGGTGGAGCCGGTCGGCAAGATCCACGTGTACGACAAGGAAACCGGCAAGGAAGTGGGCGTGATGAGCCCCGGCGCCGAGGTCGGCAAGGCCTCCGGCTGGGTCGACGTGCCCTTCGGCATCAGCGCGTTCCGGCGCGAGAACGGCGAGTACCTCGTGTTCGTCGAGGAAGACGCGCGCGGCAAGGTGCTGATGTATCGCTGGAAACCGTGACGGGCGACGTCACACAAGGCAGAAGCATGGACAAAGGCATACTCAAGAACGTTTCGATCAACTTCATCGGGCTGATCCTGCCGACCTTCGTGTCGCTGGTGACGGTGCCCGCCTATATCCACGCGCTCGGCGTCGAACGCTACGGCGTCGTCAGCCTCGTGTGGACGCTGATCGGCTATTTCGGGATCCTCGATCTCGGGATGAGCATGGCCGCGCAGAACCACATCTCGAAGGCGCTCGCGAGCGGCAACGCCGATGAAAGCGCGCGCGTGTTCTGGAGCGCGTTCTGGCTGAACCTCGGCACCGGCATCGTGGGCGGGCTGCTGATCTATTTCGGCGCGTTCATCTACACCGCGTACTTCACGAAGGTGTCGGCGGCGATGCAGCACGAGGTGTATCTCGCACTGCCGTGGCTCGCGCTCGCGATTCCGCTGGCGAACGTGTCGTGGGTGTTCGCCGGTGCGATCAACGGCGCCGAACGCTTCGGCGTGTTCAACACGAACCAGACGATCGGCACGTTCCTGTTCCAGCTGCTGCCGCTCGGCGCCGCGTGGTGGATCGCGCCGAACCTGCAGACGGTGCTCGCCGCGGCAGTCGTTGCGCGCCTGGTCGCGGCGATGATGCTCGGCCACGCCAGCATCAAGGTGCTCGGGATCCGGCGCATCGATCCGCCGCAGTGGGGCACCGCGAAAGGGCTGTTCAACTTCGGCGGCTGGATGCTGATCGCGAGCACGACGAGCATGATTGCCGACACGCTCGACCGCGTGATGCTCGGCGCCGGCATGGGTGCAAAGTTCGTCACTTACTACACGGTGCCGCAGAACCTCGTCACGCGCCTGAACATGCTGCCGAACGCGCTCGTGCGCACGCTGTTCCCGCGCCTGTCTGCCGTCGGTCGAGACCACGCGGACACGCTCGCGCGCCAGTCGCTCGAATTCCTGAACGGCGTGTTCACGCCGGTCGGCATCGTCGCGATCTTCGCGCTCGCGCCGTTCCTCACGCTGTGGGTCGGCCCGGATCTCGCCGCGCATTCGGCGCCGGTCGGCCGCGTGCTGGTGATCAGCGTGTGGCTCGTCGGCCAGGCGAGTGTCACGCGGATCCTGATCCAGTCGCAGGTCAACCCGGCCCGCGCAGCGTTCGCCGGGCTCGTCGAGATGCCGTTCTTCGTCGGCGGCCTGTGGTACGGCATCCATCACTTCGGGCTGATCGGCGCGGCGGTGGTCGTCGCGGCGCGCGCGCTCGTCGACTACGGCGTGCTGCTGACCCTGTCGGCGATCCGGATGCGCGCGATCGTGCTCGACATGCTCGCGCACCTCGCGTTCCTGCTGGCGAGCCTGTTCCTGGCGCAAGCGTGGCCGGGGCTCGTCGAGTCGATCGGCATGTGCGCGGTCGTGCTGCTGTTGAACGTCGCGTGGTCGCTCACGATGACACCGGGGTTGCGTGCGCTGGTGCGCGACCTGTTTGTCCGTCTCAATGCGAGGAAAACCGCATGAATCGCGATCTGGCGGAACACGCCGTATTGAATCTCGCCACCGCCGATGCGGCCGTGGCCGAAGCCGGCGATGCCACCGCGCTGCGCCGGGCACTGCCGGCCGAACGGGCCAGCGCGCGCCATCCGACGCGCGCGCTGCGCGTGGCGATCGTCCACGACTGGCTCGTCACCTATGCGGGCGCCGAGCGCGTGCTCGAGCAGATCGTCGCGTGCTTTCCCGACGCGGATCTGTTCAGCCTCGTCGACTTCCTCGACGATCGCGCGTTCGTGCGCGGCAAGCCGGTGACGACATCGTTCATCCAGAAGCTGCCGTTCGCGCGCACCAAGTACCGCAGCTACCTGCCGCTGATGCCGCTCGCGATCGAGCAGCTCGACGTGTCGGAGTACGACCTCGTGATCTCGAGCAGCCACGCGGTCGCGAAGGGCGTGCTGACGGGGCCGGACCAGGTGCACATCAGCTACGTGCATTCGCCGATCCGCTATGCGTGGGACCTGCAGCACCAGTATCTGGAACAGTCGAACCTCACGCACGGGCCGAAGTCGCTGCTCGCGCGGATGATCCTGCATTACATCCGCAACTGGGACACGCGCACCGCGAACGCGGTGGACGGCTTCGTCGCGAACTCCGCGTTCATCGCGCGGCGCATCAAGAAGGTCTACCACCGCGACGCGGCGGTGATCTTCCCACCGGTCGACGTCGACGCGTTTTCGCTGAACGCGGAGAAGGAGGATTTCTACCTGACCGCGTCGCGGATGGTGCCGTACAAGAAGATCGACCTGATCGTCGACGCGTTCTCGCGCACGCCCGGGCGCAAGCTGGTCGTGATCGGCGACGGCCCCGAGATGCAGAAGATTCGCGCGAAGGCTGGCCCGAACGTCGAGATCATGGGCTACCAGCCGTTCGCGGTGCTGCACGACCGGATGCGGCGCGCGAAGGCGTTCGTGTTCGCTGCCGAGGAGGATTTCGGGATCTCGGTGGTCGAGGCGCAGGCGTGCGGCACGCCGGTGATCGCGTACGGCAAGGGCGGTGCGCTCGAAACCGTGCTCGATCCGCAATCGAACCTGAACCCGACCGGGCTCTTTTTCGACGAACAGACGCCGCACGCGATCGTCGCGGCCGTCGACGATTTCGAGCGTGCGCCGCAGCGCTTCACGCCGAACGCCTGTCGCGTGAACGCGGAGCGGTTTTCCGCCGATACGTTCCGGCGGCGCTTTCTCGACTATGTGGAAGCGGCGCTGCCCGGCTCGACCGCGCAGCGCGGTACGGCCATCGCGCCGATGCCGGCCGCGCGCGGCCCGGCGACGCTCGTGCTCGACCAGAGCGGCGTGCTCGGCGGCGCCGAGCTGTCGCTGCTCGAGATCATGAAGCACATGCGGGCGAATGCCGACGTCCTGCTGTTCGACGACGGCCCGTTCCGCGCGGCGCTCGACGAGATCGGCGCGCGCGTCGACGTGGTCGACCAGGGCGCGCTCGCGGGCGTGCGCAAGCAGGGCGGCGTGTCGCTCGGCGCGTTGAAACAGCTCGTGGGGCTGGTGCGCGACGTCGCGCGCCGTGCACGCCGCGCCGAAGTGATCTACGCGAACACGCAGCGCGCGATGGTGGTTGCCGCGCTGGCCGGGCGGCTCGCGCGCAAGCCGGTGGTGTGGCACCTGCGCGACATCGTCAGTACCGACCATTTCGGCAGCAAGCAGTTGCTGGCGATCAAGTACTGCGCGCGGCTTGGCGTCACGCGCGTGATCGCGAACTCCGACGCGTCCGCGCAGGCGTTCCGTACGCTGACGGGCTTCACGCCGCAGCACGTCGACGTCGTGTTCAACGGCATTTCGGCCGAGCCGTTCGATGCGCTGGAAGGCGTCAGCCAGGCTGCGCTGCGCGCGCGGCTTGGGTTGCCCGAGCACGCATGGCTGGTCGGTTCGTTCAGCCGCCTCGCGCACTGGAAGGGGCAGCACGTGCTGCTGGAGGCCGCCGCGCGGCATCCCGACATGCACGTGGTGCTGGTAGGCGCGCCGCTGTTCGGCGAGGACGAATACGCCGCGCAGCTGCATGAATACGTTGCCCGGCACGGGATGGGCGCTCGCGTGCATTTCCTCGGGTTCCAGCGCGACGTGGCCGCGTGCATGACGGCGGTCGACGTCGTCGCGCACACGTCGATCACGCCCGAGCCGTTCGGGCGCGTGATCGTCGAAGGGATGCTTGCGCGCCGGCCGGTCGTCGCGGCTCGCGCGGGCGGTGTCGTCGAGATCATCGAGGATGGCGACAACGGGCTGCTCTGCGCGCCGGGCGATGCGACCGCGCTGGCCGATGCGCTGGATACGCTGAAGCGCGACGGCGCGCTGCGCGAGCGGCTCGTCGCGAGCGGGCGTGCGACGGCGGTGCGCCGGTTCGGCACTGAAACCTACGTGGAGCGGGTCGAGAAGATCCTCGCGGATACGGCGAAGGCCGCGAAGGCGAAGAAACAGTAAGCGGCGCGAGCCGGCGGGAAGCGAGCCCTCATGCGGCGGTGTGCTGCGTGGGGGCTTTGTTTTTCAGTGCCGGGGGCGTTTGTCGGGCGGGTGGTGGGCAGGGTGTTGTGCGCCGTGTAAGGCGGCGTGCTTGGCCGATCGTCGATTGGGAGGGAGTGGTTGGCGACGGGAGAGGGTGATGCGAGAAGGTGATGCCAGAAGGTGATGCCGGAAGGTGACGCCAGAAGGTGACGCCAGAAGGTGACGCCAGAAGGTAACGCCAGAAGGTGACGCCAGAAGGTAACGCCAGAAGGTAACGCCAGAAGGTAACGCCAGAAGGTAACGCCAGAAGGTAACGCCAGAAGGTAACGCCAGAAGGCCGCGCCCAGGTAGTCCCGACGGTGAAAGCCGGTCGAGGACGGCTCATGCGGGCCGTAGCGCGGCCCGCCGCCGGAGGGCTACCCCACGGCGCCAACCCGGCATGCCGGCGCGCTCAGGCCATGAAAAAGCCCCCGCGCAGCGGAACGCCGCACGGGGGCTCGGGAAAGCGTGCCGCCGGTTCAGACGGCCCGTTCGGGCGCCGGCGCGACGACGCGGGCGGGACGGGTCGGCTTGAAGCTGGCCGACCACGTCATCGCGGGCCGCTCGAACATCCGGTAGAACACGTACGCGACCGGGATCGCGGCGGCCATGAACGCGAACGACGGCCAGATCGACAGCTGCAGCTCGGAATGGAACAGCACCGAGCCGAGGCAGACGAACAGCGGCAGGTGGATCAGGTACAGCGAGTAGCTGAAGTCGCCGAACCAGCTCAGCACGCGCAGCGGCGGCGTCGGGCGCGGCGGGCGGGCGAGCGCGCGGTACAGGAAGCACGCGAAGCCGGCCGACCACAGCTGGAATGCGCCGTACTGGCCGAAATGGAACGCGCCGCAGCCGGCAGCCAGCAGCAGGGCGGCCGCGCCGTACCACGCGCGCGACGGCACGGTGGCCGCGCCGCGCGCCTGCTGCGCCCGCACGTCGGCGATCCACGCGCCGATTGTCCAGGACAGCCAGTACGACGTGAAGAACTGCAGGTCGTGCCGTTCGAGCAGCCACGCCGACGCGACGTTGACGAGCGCGATCGCGGCCACGACCGCCGGCATGCCGATGCGCCGGCGGATCGCGAACAGCAGCGGGTAGATCGCGTAGAACTGCACTTCGAGCGACAGCGTCCACAGCGCGCCGTTCGATCCGTACGTGTAGCCGGCGACGCCCTGCAGCGAGAACAGGTTCACGAGGAACGCCATGAGGCCGACGTCGCGGATCTTGTGGCTGACGGGCTCGATCTGCAGGCTGACCGAGTCGAGCGCGAGCGTGAACAGCAGCGCGGCGAGCAGCACCGGGTAGATGCGCGCGAACCGGCGCACCCAGAAGTTCGGCGCGTCGAGCCGGTAGGCGGGATCGGCCGCGAGCTTGAGCGCCGCGTTGCGGTGGATGCAGTAGCCGCTGATCACGAAGAAGATCGGCACGCCGGCGGAGCCCCACGCGAACGGGAAGGTCAGGTAGCCGGCGATCGCGCTCGGGGTGAGCGCATGGCCGTAAGCGTGATGGAAGCTCTGCATGCCGACCCAGACGACCTGGCGGCAGTGGAAATAAGCGACGAGCAGCGCCGCGAAGCCGCGCATCGCGTCGATTACGTGTTCCTTGTGATCGGCGACGGGCGGCGCGGTCAGAGACGATCCGCTGAGAGCTTGCATGCGATTCGATTCCTTGCGACGGATGGACGGGAAGTTTCATCCAATCGTAATGCGCAAGAATTCGATCAATGAATAAAAAAATCTCGCCGGGAAATATCGGAATTCCACATCATGGGTTTATCGCGTTCAGAAAGCGGTTCCGCGAGGCGGGTCAATTATTTACCGATTTTTTTCTGATAGTTTGAAGCTCCAGTTGATTGATGCAAGGAGCGGCAAGATGGACATGCATTGGATCGCGAGCGCTGCAGTACTGCTGGTCATGGCCGTGCTGTCGGCGTACCGCGAGGCGCTGAAGAACGAACCGATTCGCCCGGGTCTCGAACGGGGCGGCGTGCCCTATATCGAGGAATTCGAATCGTAAGAATTTGTATCTGGAAAATCGGTAATTTGTTTCTGCTTCGGCACTCGGTCCGGCAATATCGACCGGGTTGAAAGGATTATATTTTTTCCGGAATCATTGGGCAATCAGTCCATATCGAAAATGAGCGGAGTCGAATTGGCAGTACCGTCGATTCTCGATATGCCGTTCGGAACACAATCGCGCCGGGTCGCAGGTCGACGCGGCGCAGTCAACGCAATCAGGATGCGAACATGTTGAAAGTCACCAAGGCCGTGTTCCCCGTTGCCGGTCTCGGCACGCGGTTCCTCCCGGCAACGAAGGCGAGCCCGAAGGAAATGTTGCCCGTCGTCGACAAGCCGCTGATTCAGTACGCGGTCGAGGAAGCGATCAACGCAGGTATCACCGAGATGATCTTCGTCACCGGGCGCAGCAAGCGCGCGATCGAGGATCACTTCGACAAGTCCTACGAGATCGAGGCCGAGCTCGAGGCACGCGGCAAGGAAAAGCTGCTCGAGCTCGTGCGCGGCATCAAGCCGAGCCACGTGAACTGCTTCTACGTGCGCCAGCCGGAAGCGCTCGGCCTCGGCCACGCGGTGCTGTGTGCGGAGAAGCTGGTGCACGGCGAGCCGTTCGCGGTGATCCTCGCCGACGACCTGCTGCATGGCGAACAGCCGGTGCTGAAGCAGCTCGTCGACGTGTTCGACCACTATCACAGCTCGGTGATCGGGGTCGAGACGATCCCGCGCGAGGACAGCCGTTCGTACGGCGTCGTCGAAGGCCGCGAATGGGAAGAGGACATCATCAAGCTGTCGGGCATCATCGAGAAGCCGGCGCCGGAAGATGCGCCGTCGAATCTCGGCGTGGTCGGCCGCTACGTGTTCATGCCGACGATCTTCGATCACCTGCGCAAGCTCAAGCCGGGCGCCGGCGGCGAGCTGCAGCTGACCGATGCGGTCCAGTCGCTGCTCGCGAACGAGCAGGTGCTCGCGTATCGCTACTTCGGCACGCGCTTCGATTGCGGCAGCAAGATCGGCTATCTCAAGGCCACCGTTGAACTCGCGCTCCAGCATCCTGAAGTGAGCCGCGAATTCGAGGCCTACCTGCGTACCTGTTTGCCCGCGCTGGCTGCTGTCGCCTAAGCAGTCGCGCGCTCCGTTGTTTCAGGTGGTGGTTGTTCCGTTGGCCCCGGCCGCTCGCGCGCCGGGGCTTTTTTGCGTTTGCGGGTGCCGGGGGCGTGTTCGTGGTGCGCGCCGTCGGCGAGTTTGCCGTGACGGGTTGGCTTCGCGAGCGGAGCCGCGTGCGGAGCGGGGCGCGCCGACAAGAACGGGCGCCACGTCTGAAACCGGTGCCGCGGCGATCGACCGGATCGGCGGTCCGGTTGCGCGATGCGCTTCGACAGTCGTGACCGCACGGAATCTGTCGGCGTCGGTCGATGACGCGAAGCCGCGTCTCGTTCGCCGCGTGTCAGCTTCCGCGCATGGTCAGATTCGCGATTTTCCGTTCGATTGTTGCCGCGTCCGTGCAGCGTTCAACGCGCCGACGTGCTCGGCCGCGCGACGAAACGACGGGCCGGCATCGCGGCAACCGGCTTCTTGAAGTCGATCAGCCGCTTTATGACGCGACGCCACGTCTCGTTCGCCGGGCGTCAGCTCCCGGTTGTGACCTGAATCGCGGTTTCCACGTTTAATCTTGCCGCGTCCGCGTCCGCGTCCGCGTCCGCGTCCGCGTCCGCGTCCGTGCAGCGTTCAACGCGCCGACGTGCTCGGCCGCGCGACGAAATGCCGGGCCAGCATTGCGGCAACCGGCTTCTTGAAGTCGAGCAACCGCTTTTCGAGATAGCGCCAGGACAGGTGCGCGAGCAGCACGGCCAGCGCGAACTGCAGCATTTCGGGCAGCGTGTCGCGGACGATTTCCGGTATGGCCACGTGCGCGACGTGCGCGGGCAGCGCGCCGAAACGCGTCGGAATCAGGTTGTGGAACAGGTAGAAGCCGTAGCTGATCGTGCCGAGATAGACGAGCGGCCCCCAGTCGAGCAGCGCCACGACCGGGTGCTCGGGTTCGCTGACGATCCACAGCAGCAGCGCGCCGAGCGAGGCGGACAGGCCGAGATCCGCGAGCCCCGCGATCGCGTCGGGCAGGGCGGTGCAGGCGGGCAGCACGAGGAAGAACACGACGCCTGCCGCGCCGAGCCAGCCGGGCGGAACGCGGCGCACGGCGGCCGTACCGCGATCGGCAAGCGCCATCGCACCGACGCCGCCGAGCGCGATCAGCGCGAAATTCCACGGGGAAAATGCGTAGATCAGCACCGGTGACGCGTCGGCGAGGTAGAGCGCGAGATGCGCGAGCGCACACAGCACGACGGCCGCGATGCCGAGCGCGACGTGTCGCGCGGCGGGCACCGCGAGCAGCGCGAGCGGCGCGATCAGATAGAACTGCTGTTCAACCGCGAGGCTCCAGAAGTGCGACGTGGAGCCCGGCCAGCCGTCCTTGACGACGCCGATCCAGTAGTTCGACAGGAACACCGCGTGCCACGCGAGCCCGAGATTGACGCCGCGCTGGTAGAACAGCGCGTGCGCGATCGCGAGCGCGGCGAGCAGCAGGTAATAGACGGGAAAGATCCGCAGCGCGCGCTTCGCGAGGAACAGCGCGAGCGCATGGCGGCGCGTCATGGTGCCGCACTCGACCGCCTGGCGGTTGCGATGCAGCTCGCCGACGATCAGGAATCCGCTGATGAGGAAAAACGTCCACACGCCAAGCTTGCCGACGTCGACGGCAAGGACGTGGCCCTTGTGGGACAGGAAAACGAGGATGACGGCGAGGGCTCGCAGGCCGTCGAGTCCTTTGACGTATCTGGCTTCGCGCATGGAGGCATCCGGGCATTGAGCGAGCCCAGTATAGGTGCGCAAATATCGAACGTAATTCGCAATCGGGTGCCTACGTGAAGGCGTTTTTTGATGCTGGAGCGTCGATGAAATCGGTCGCATGCAAAAAAACCTGCGGGAAACCCCGCGAAAACGCATAAAAGTACTGCACGAAGCATCAAGGCGCTTGTAGAATCCGGCGTTGAAGCGCGCGCGTTGCACGCTTCGTGTATCCAACGACCACACCTGGTAGGAGAAACATGGCGACTTCCGCAAAAAAGGTGGCCAAGAAGGCTGCCGCACCGGCCACCAAGAAAGTGGCTGCCAAAAAGGCTGCGCCCGCGAAGAAAGTAGTAGCCAAGAAGGTTGTCGCGAAGGCGGCACCGGCTGCTCCGACGCCGCTGAAGGACAAGTTCACGAAGGCATCGCTCGCAACGCACATCGCTGAGCGCGCAGCTGTCGAAGTGAAGGCTGTCAAGGCAGTGCTCGTCGCACTCGAGAACGTCGTGCTGGGCTCGGTTCACAAGAAGGGCGCGGGCGAGTTCACGCTGCCGGGTCTGCTGAAGATCACGGCACAAGTCGTGCCGGCGAAGAAGAAGCGCTTCGGCAAGGATCCGTTCACGGGCGAAGAGCGTTGGTTCCCGGCGAAGCCGGCCAGCGTGCGCGTGAAGGCACGTGCGCTGAAGAAGCTGAAGGACGCGGCAGCGTAATGCCGCGCAGCGGTTGCCGAATGCATGTCGGCAGCCGTTGCGATGTCCGACGATCCCCGTACGCGAAAGCGTGCGGGGATTTTTATTGCGCTGCGCAAATCGCGCGACAGCGAAGCAGCGAAATGGCGGAAGGTCGGGTTCGACGCGTGACGCACGACGGAAGACGCGCTGCGCACGCACGATGACGAACGCTAATCTTCTTCCGCGCATGCGGCGGATCCGCCGCTGCCCGTCGCGCTCGCGGTGCCGGTTGCGTGCGCATCGCGAGGCACACGCATCGTGATTGAATTCATTCCCGACGAAATCGCAGCCCAGGTCGCCACTGCGTGTGACACGATCGAGCGGCATCTCGGCGCGACGCTGATGGCGATCCATCTGTTCGGATCGGCGCTCGACGGCGGGCTGAAACCGCGCAGCGACGTCGACCTGCTGGTGACGGTGTCCGCCCGGCCCGACGAGCCGACGCGACGCGCGTTGATGCTCGACCTGCTCGCGGTGTCGGCGCCGCCCGGTCGCGTCGACGGCATGCGCGCACTGGAAGTGACCGTCGTCGCGCACGACGAAGTCGTGCCGTGGCGTCACCCGGCGCGGCGCGAACTGCAGTTCGGCGAGTGGCTGCGTTGCGACCTCGAAGCCGGCATCGTCGAGCCGGCGCTCGTCGATCACGATCTGGCGATCCTGTTGACGAAGGTGCGGCAGCATAGTGTCGTGCTGGCCGGCTCGCCGGCGGCCGCGCTGTTCGAGCAAGTGCCCGCACGGGATTTTGTCGCAGCGCTATTGGCCACCGTTGCGCAGTGGAATGCCGAACCGGATTGGCGCGGCGACGCGTGCAACGTGGTGCTCGCGCTCGCGCGCATCTGGTACAGCGCCGCGACCGGCAGGATCGCGCCCAAGGACGTCGCTGCGACATGGGTGCTGGAGCGCCTGCCGGAAACATACCGGCCGGTTGTCGCGGCGGCGCGTGCCGCCTATCTCGGCGGCGAGGAAGAGGCGGCGATCCCGTCGGGCGAACCTCTCGCTGCGTTCATCGGCTACGCGCGGCGAACGGTCGAATCGATGCTGTCGACGTAGCGGCAGATGCCGCGCACGTGATCGGCTCGCGGGCGACGCCGATGAAGATCGTCGGCATTTGCGCGGCAGCCGCACGCGCATGCGGTCGAGCCGGACGCCGGTCGGCGACCCGGCGCGTCATCGCGCACGCGCTGTGCGACGGGCTGATTCGTCAGCCCGCCGTACCGGCGTAGGCGGCTTTCAGCGTGGCGTCGTCGAGCTTGATCATCTGCATCATCGCGGCGGCCACGCGCGTGGCCTTGACGGTGTCCCGGTCGGACATCATCGGGATCAGCGTTTCCGGAACGATCTGCCACGACACGCCGTAGCGGTCTCTCAGCCAGCCGCAGGCGTCGGCCGTGCCGCCGTTGTCGAGCAGCGCGTTCCAGTAGCGATCGAGTTCCGCCTGGTCGGCGCAACTGACCAGCAGCGAAATCGCGTGGTTGAACGTGTCGGTGCGCGGGTGGCTCATCGCGAAGAACGGCTGCCCGAACAGCTCGAACTCCACCATCCGCGTGCCGTCGGTGCCGGGCACCGCGGTGACGCGCACGATGCGCGAATCCGGAAAGATGCCCGCATAGAAAGCGGCGGCTTCTTCGGCTTCCGCCGCGTACCAGAGGAAAGGCGTGATCTTCTGAATCGTCATGGCGTATCTCCTGTCTGTATTGGCCGGGGCGCAAATCGCGTGCCGACCTCGATACGACGAATGAAGATGGTCGAAATCGACACGCCGGGGCGAACGGCCGTCGCACCGGGTCCATGGCACCGACAGTGCGGATGGTAGTCGTCCGGCGCGCACATGGCGAGAGCGCCCTGCATCAGGAAATCGTGTTGCCGGTGCATTGCAGCCGCCAGGCGCCGCTGTCAGGCGGGTGACGTGCATCGGGTGCCCGGGTGTCGGCCGACGGCGGGGGCAGGCCATGCCGGCCCGCTGGCGACGGACGAAAAAAAAGCCAGCCACGGCCGAAACCGATGACTGGCTTTCCAGTTCGGCGGCAAGGCGTCCGGAGACGCCATGCACACCGGATACGTCGTTTTTAGAACTTGTGGCGAAGGCCGAGTGCGACCATTTCGGCCGAGCTCTTGCCGGCGAAGCCGTACGAGCCGATCGAAGCTTGTGCGCTTTGCTGCACGCCGTTGACGAGCTGCGTACCGCTTGCGTGCTGGTACGCGCCAACCAGGTAGACGTCCGTGCGCTTCGACAGCGAGTAGTCCGCACCCAGCGAAACCTGGTGGTACTTGGCGTCCGTGTCGCCGCTCGCCTTCGTGTACGAATAGCCGAGGCCCAGCAGCAGCGGCGGCGTGACCTGGTACGTCACGAAGCCGCGGCCCGTGTTGTACTTCTCGGTCGAGCCGAAGCCCGAGAATGCGTCCGGCTTGTACTGTGCGTTGCTGTAGCCGAGGCCGACCGTCACCGGGCCGATCACGTACTGACCTGCAACTTGCGCGATACCGATCGACTTGGCCGATGCGTAACCCGAGTTGATCGGGCCGTCGACGATGTTGTCCGACGTCGTCGAGCCCCAGCCCGAACGGAGGCCAGCGGTCGTCGGCGACGGGTTGTTCGCGTAGAAGTAGCCTGCAGCAACGCCGACCGGGCCGTTGTTGTATGCAGCTGCGACCGACCACGTCTGGCCAGCGCCCGTCTTGCCTGCGACGCCGCCGAGGGCGTACATGCCTTCAGCCTGGAAGCCGGCGATCACCGGCGACGTGTACTTGATTGCGTTGCTCACGCGCAGGCTGTTGTCGTTGTTGTCGACGTCGCCCGGCGTTGCGAACGTGCTGCCGAAGTAGTTGTCTGCCGTGACTGCCTGGACCAGGTCGACCAGCGGGTCGTACTGGCGGCCGAGCGTCAGCGTACCGTACTGGTTGCTTTCCAGGCCGACGAATGCTTGACGGCCGAACATGCGACCGCCTTGGTTCAGCTTGCCGGTGCCCGGATCAAAGCCGTTTTCCAACTGGAAGATCGCCTTCAGGCCACCGCCGAGGTCTTCTGCGCCCTTCAGGCCGAAGCGGCTGCCTTGCAGGTTGCCCGACAGCATTTGCCACGAATTGTTGGCTTGACCGTCATTCCCGTGCACCCATGCGATCGACGTGTCGATCACGCCGTACAGCGTGACGCTCGATTGAGCGTGAGCAGCGCCAGCGGCACCCAGCAGGGCGAGCGAGAGGGTCGAGAGAGCGAGTTTCTTCATCGTTGAGTATCTCCACGCAAGTGATTCATCGTTATTTGTTGCGGATTGGAGAATAGCTCAGTGCCATCGGCGCAAGAAAGCTTAAAAAATAAAGTGTCTCGAAAAGGTAACAGCGAGAAAAAGTCTATATATATCAAGCACATTAACGACTGTTTCTGTTTTTGAAAAAGTTGACATTTGCTGCGGTGCGATTGTTTCGATAGTTGATGCGCATCGCAGCAGGACGCCTGTTTTGGCCCGTTGTCGCACGGAAATGGAAGCTTGCAAACGTTTGCGGTTGCGGCAACGGATGCGTGCGCATGCAAAGAGCGTGTCAACACCGCGCGAATGCGCTGTGGACAGCGTGGTTGCAAAGCGGCGGACGAGTGTGAGCGGGCGTGCCGCGACGTTTTGAAAGGGCGGGTCAGTCGTCGCGCGTGCGATCGGCGGGGCGATCGGTTTGCGCAGAAGCGCTCGGTGCGACGGTACCCGCGAGTCGATGCGCGTTGCCTCGAGCGGCCGCGAATTCCGCACCGAGCAGCAGCACGATCGCGGAGACGTACAACCACATCAGCAGGACCGCGAACGATCCGGCTGCGCCGAATGCGCTTGCGGTGCCCGCATGCGCGAGGTACAGCGCGAACAGCTTCTTGCCGCCGGAGAACAGGATCGCGGACACGATGCCGCCGATCGCGGCGTCGCGCCACGCGACGCGCGCATCGGGCAGGAACTTCATCAACGATGCGAACGCGGCCGCGAGCACCGCGATGCCGACGAAGAACTGCACGAGGTTCGTGACGATCACATACGGCGAATTGCCCAGCAGCCAGGTGCCGACGAACGTGATCGCGGTGTCGAGCACGAGCGACACGATCAACAGGAATGCGACGCCGAGCACGAGCCCGAACGAGATCAGCCGCACGCGCACAAGCCCGAGCATGCTCGACCAGCGGTTCTCGGTGGCCGGCCAGATCACGCTGAGCGCGGCGCTGAGCGACGCGAAGGTGGCCGACGCGCCGATCGCGAGCGCGGCGAACGAGATCAGGGTGGCCAGGCCGCCGCGCTCGCCCGCGCGGTGCGCGTTCTGCACGATCGTCTGGATGCTGGCCGCCGCGTCGTCGCCGATCAGCTGGTGCGCCTGTTCGAACACCTGGCCGCGCGCGGCATCGTCGCCGTAGAACCAGCCGGCCACCGCGATCACCATCACGAGCATCGGCGCGAGCGAAAACGCGGAGAAAAATGCGATGCCCGCGGCCATCGCGGAGCAGCGGTCGGACGAGAAGCGCCTGAACGCGGTGAGGGCCCAGTTGGCCTGTTGTTGCGCGAGACGGGTGGCTTCGGAGGTGATCTGTCGTTTCATGACGGTTCGGTGGCGCGCGGAACGCGGATCATCGTTGGTAATCAGACAATTCAGTATTGATCCGAGGATTCGAACATAGTTGCGCGAACTGTCTATAATTCCTTTCAGTTTCCCCACCCCCACAATAACGCCGAGACCAGCCATGCTACAAATGTCCCGGCGCCAGTTCCTGAAGGTGACGGCTACGTCGCTTGCCGGATCGAGTCTAGCCCTGATGGGCTTCTCTCCATCCGAAGCGCTCGCCGAAGTCCGACAGTACAAGCTGGCGCGCACAGTCGAAACGCGCAACACCTGTCCTTACTGTTCAGTGGGTTGCGGCATCCTGATGTACAGCCTCGGAGACGGCGCGAAGAACGCCCAGCCGAGCATCATCCACATCGAAGGCGATCCCGACCATCCCGTCAATCGCGGCACGCTGTGCCCGAAGGGCGCGAGCCTGATCGACTTCATCCACAGCCCGAGCCGCCTGACGCACCCCGAGTATCGTGCGCCCGGCTCGGACAAGTGGGAACCGATCTCGTGGAATGACGCGCTCGACCGCATCGCGAAGCTGATGAAGGCCGACCGCGACGCGAATTTCGTCGAGACGGCGGAGGACGGTGCGAAGGTCAACCGCTGGCTGACCACCGGCATGCTGGCCGCGTCGGCAGGCAGCAACGAGGTCGGCTACCTGACGCACAAGACGGTCCGCAGTCTCGGGATGCTCGCATTCGACAATCAGGCGCGTGTCTGACATGGCCCGACGGTGGCAGGTCTTGCCCCGACGTTTGGCCGTGGAGCGATGACGAACCATTGGGTCGACATCAAGAACGCGGACGTGATTCTCGTGATGGGCGGCAATGCAGCCGAGGCCCATCCGTGCGGTTTCAAGTGGGTAACGGAGGCGAAGGCGCACCGCAAGGCGCGGCTGATCGTCGTCGACCCGCGCTTTACGCGTACGGCCTCGGTGGCCGACTACTACGCGCCGATCCGCACCGGCACCGACATCGTCTTCCTGGGCGGCGTCATCAACTATCTGCTGACGAACGACAAGATCCAGCATGAGTACGTGAAGAACTACACGGACTTCTCGTTCATCGTGCGCGAGGATTTCGCGTTCAACGACGGCATCTATTCCGGCTACGACGCGGAGAAGCACGCGTACCCGGACAAATCGAGCTGGGACTACGAGCGCGGCGACGACGGCTTCGTGAAGGTCGACCCGACGCTGCAGCATCCGCGTTGCGTGTACAACCTGCTGAAGCAGCATTACGCGCGCTATACGCAGGACATGGTCCAGCAGGTCTGCGGCACGCCGAAGGAGAAGTTCCTGAAGGTGTGCGAGATGCTCGCGACCACCGCCGTTCCCGGCCGCGCCGGTACGGTGCTGTACGCGCTCGGCTGGACGCATCACTCGATCGGCGCGCAGATCATCCGCACCGGCGCGATGGTGCAGCTGCTGCTCGGCAACATCGGCATCGCCGGCGGCGGGATGAACGCGCTGCGTGGCCACTCGAACATCCAGGGGTTGACCGACCTCGGGCTGATGTCGAACCTGCTGCCGGGTTACATGACGCTGCCGATGCAGGCCGAGCAGGATTTCGACGGCTACATCAAGAAGCGCGTGCAGCTGCCGCTGCGGCCGAACCAGTTGAGCTACTGGAAGAACTACAAGGCCTTCCACGTCAGCTTCATGAAGTCCTGGTGGGGCGACGCGGCGACCGCCGAGAACAACTGGGGCTACGACTACCTGCCGAAGCTGGACAAGCAGTACGACCTGCTGCAGGTGATCGAGCTGATGAATGCCGGCAAGATGAACGGCTACATCTGCCAGGGCTTCAACCCGCTTGCGGCGTCGCCGTCGAAGGTGAAGACGGCAGCCGGCCTCGCGAAGCTGAAGTGGCTCGTGATCATGGATCCGCTCGCGACCGAAACCTCCGAATTCTGGAAGCATCACGGCGACTACAACGACGTCGATTCGTCGAAGATCCAGACCGAGGTGTTCCGTCTGCCGACCACGTGCTTTGCGGAGGAAAACGGTTCGCTCGTGAGTTCGAGCCGCGTGCTGCAATGGCACTGGAAGGGCGCGGAGCCGCCGGGCGAGGCGAGGAGCGACCTCGAGATCATGTCGGGGCTGTTCCTGCGCATGCGCAAGATGTACCAGACGGACGGCGGCAAGTATCCGGATCCGATCGTCAACCTGACCTGGCCGTACGCGAACCCGGAAAGCCCGACACCCGAAGAGCTCGCGATGGAGTTCAACGGGAAGGCACTCGCCGATTTGCCCGATCCGAAGGATCCGGCCAAGACGCTCGTGAAGAAGGGCGAGCAGCTGGCCGCGTTCGCGCAGTTGAAGGACGACGGCACGACCGCGAGCGGCTGCTGGATCTTCTGCGGTGCCTGGACGCAGGCCGGCAACCAGATGGGGCGGCGTGACAACTCCGACCCGACCGGCATCGGCCAGACGCTGAACTGGGCGTGGGCGTGGCCGGCGAACCGGCGGATCCTGTACAACCGCGCGTCGTGCGACGTCGCCGGCAAGCCGTTCGACCCGACCCGCAAGCTGATCGGCTGGAACGGCAGCGCGTGGAAGGGGGCCGACGTGCCGGACTTCAAGGTGGACGAATCGCCCGAAAACGGGATGGGGCCGTTCATCATGAACCCGGAAGGCGTCGCGCGCTTCTTCGCACGGGCGGGGATGAACGAAGGTCCGTTCCCCGAGCACTACGAGCCGTTCGAGACGCCGCTCGACGCGAACCCGCTGCACCCGAACAACCCGCAGGCGCTGAACAACCCGGCTGCCCGCGTGTTCCCGGACGACCGCGCGTCGTTCGGCAAGGTGGCGGATTTCCCGCACGTGGCGACGACGTACCGGCTGACCGAGCATTTCCACTACTGGACCAAGCATGCGCGGCTGAACTCGATCATCCAGCCCGAGCAATTCGTCGAAATCGGCGAAGACCTCGCGAAGGAAGTCGGCGTCGCGCATGGCGAGCGCGTGAAGGTGTCGTCCAAGCGCGGCTACATCATCGCGGTCGCCCTCGTCACGAAGCGGATCAAGCCGCTGACGGTCGACGGCAAGAAGGTCCAGACGGTCGGCGTCCCGTTGCATTGGGGCTTCAAGGGTCTGACGAAGCCCGGCTATCTCGCCAATACCCTGACTCCGTCCGTGGGTGACGGCAACTCCTATACACCGGAATTCAAGTCGTTCCTGGTGAAGGTCGAAAAGGCGTAAGGGGGAAGAGATGGCATTGCAATCGCTGGATATCAAGCGCGTCTCGGCCACCACGACGCCACCGCCCACGGTGCGCGAACCGGTGACCGGGAGTGTCGCGAAGCTGATCGACGTATCGAAGTGCATCGGCTGCAAGGCATGCCAGACGGCGTGCATGGAGTGGAACGACCTGCGCGACGAAGTCGGTACCAACGTCGGCGTGTACGACAACCCGGCCGACCTGACCGAGCATTCGTGGACGGTCATGCGGTTCTCCGAATACGAGAACCCGGCGGGCGACCTCGAGTGGCTGATCCGCAAGGACGGCTGCATGCACTGCGAGGATCCGGGCTGCCTGAAGGCGTGTCCGTCGCCGGGCGCGATCGTGCAGTACAACAACGGGATCGTCGATTTCCACGAGGAGAACTGCATCGGTTGCGGCTATTGCGTGACCGGTTGCCCGTTCAACGTTCCGCGGATCTCGAAGAAGGATCATCGCGCGTACAAGTGCACGCTCTGTTCCGACCGCGTCGCGGTCGGCCAGGAACCGGCCTGCGTGAAGACCTGCCCGACGGGCGCGATCGTGTTCGGCACCAAGGAGGACATGAAGCAGCACGCGGCCGAGCGGATCGAGGACCTGAAGGAGCGCGGCTTCGAGCATGCGGGGTTGTACGACCCGCAAGGCGTCGGCGGCACGCACGTGATGTACGTGCTGCACCACGCCGATAAGCCGTCGCTGTACCACGGGCTGCCCGACAATCCGTCGATCAGCCCGATGGTGAAGCTGTGGAAGGGCATCGCGAAACCGCTCGCGGTGGCCGGCATCGCGCTGACCGCGCTTGCCGGGTTCTTCCACTATGTGCGGGTCGGTCCGAACGAGGTGAGCGACGAAGAGGAACAAGCCGCGCGCGACGAGGCGCGACGCATCAAGGAGGACGCGAAATGAATCACGACGACCCCAACCTGATCGTCCGCTACTCGGCGAACGAGCGCACGAACCACTGGATCACCGCGATCACGTTCGTGCTGCTCGCGTTGTCCGGGCTCGCGCTGTTCCATCCGTCGATGTTCTGGCTGACCGCGCTGTTCGGCGGCGGCCAGTGGACGCGGATCCTGCATCCGTTCGTCGGCCTCGTGATGTTCGTGTCGTTCGCGATCCTGGTGGTGCGCTTCTGGCATCACAACGCGCTCGACGCGGACGACCGGCAGTGGCTCAAGCAGATCGGCGACGTGCTGACCAACCAGGAAGACAAGCTGCCGCCTGTCGGGCGCTATAACGCCGGGCAGAAGCTGCTATTCTTTACCTTGGTGGCATGCCTGTTGCTGCTCCTGCTGTCGGGAGTCGTGATCTGGCGGCGCTACTTCTCGTTCTACTTCCCGATCGGGGTGATCCGCGCGGCCGCTGTCGTGCATGCCGTGGCGGCCTTCGTGCTGATCGCGAGCATCATCGTGCACATTTACGCGGCGTTGTGGGTGAAGGGCTCGATCGGCGCGATGGTGCGCGGCACCGTCACGCTGGGCTGGGCTCGCAAGCATCACCCGAAGTGGTTCCGTGAAAGCGTGAAATAACGCACCGGAGCGGGGCGGCTCGCCGATCGCGGCGGGCCGGCCCGTCAGCCGTCGGAACCGCCTGAAGCGCCGACCTGTCGGCGCTTGTTTATTTGGAAGACATTTTTGTGACACAACGCATCCTCGAACCGACCGAGATCTCGGCACTCGATCAATCGGCCATCCCGCGCTTTCGCCTGCCGGAGCGCGCCACCGTGTTCTCGGCGCGCGCCGCGCGGCTGCGCAAGCTGGCCGACCTGAACCCGATCAGCGGCTACCTGCGGCTGATGGCCACCGTCGCCGATGCGCAGCACGCGACACTGCAAACGCTCGACCTGCCGCTGCCGTCGAAGGAAGCGATCGCGCGTGCGCAGGAGCATTCGATGCCGCTCGTGCCGGCGCTCGACGGCGAGCGCGATCCGCGCTGGCGTGCCGTGCTGTACGAACTGCTCGATCGCGTCGACGGCGCCGGGCTCGTCAACCCGCAGCTCGCGAAGCTGCTCGACCGGCTCCGCCTGATGGCGCCTGCCGAACTCGACGCGCAAGCCGACGCGATCCTCGCGCTGCGTTTCGCCGAAGTCGACCCGGCTACCGCGCCGTTCCTGATGGCCGCGCTGCAGGTCGCCTGGACGGACCTCGCCAGCCGCGTTGCGCCGGCCGACGTCCCGTATCTCGACCAGCCGGGGCTGTGCCCCGTGTGCGGCACGCATCCTGTTGCGAGCGTCGTGCGGGTCGGCGGCCAGTACCAGGGCTACCGTTTCCTGCAATGCGGGCTGTGCACGACCGAGTGGCACATGGTGCGCACGAAGTGCTCGCACTGCGATTCGACGAAGGGCATCGCGTATCACGGGATCGAAGGCGGCAGCGAAGCCGTCAAGGCCGAATCGTGCGACGAGTGCAAGACCTATCGCAAGATCGGCTATCAGGAGAAGGACTACGAGTTCGAGCCGCTGGCGGACGATCTCGCGAGTCTCACGCTCGACCTGCTGATGAACGAAGCCGGTTACCAGCGTAGTTCGCCGAACCCGCTGCTGTGGCCGGATGTTTCGCGGGAAGCGGATTGACGGCAGGGGCCGGGGCGGTGCGCGAGCGCCGGCGCCGGCCCGCTGCGAAGCATGAGACTGGAGCCACCCCGACGTGACCGAACCCGGTTTGAATGAACTGAATGCCGTGCTGGCGCGCGTGCCGTCGGTCGAGCGCGTGCTGTCGTCGGCGCCGCTGCAACCGCTGCTGGCCGACTACGGCCGCACGCGCGTGCTGAACGCGGTGCGTGCCGAGCTCGACCGCTGGCGTACGGCCGCGCAGCACGATCCGGCCGCGGCCGAACCGCTCGACGAGCCGCGCATCGCCGCGGCTGTCGCGCGCACGCTGGCCGCGCAGAGCGCGGGCGCGGTGCGCGCGGTGTTCAACCTGACCGGCACCGTGCTGCACACGAACCTCGGGCGCGCGCTGTTGCCCGACGATGCGGTGCGCGCGGTGGTCGACGTGCTCACGCGGCCGGTCAACCTCGAATTCGACCTCGCCACGGGCCGCCGCGGCGATCGCGACGACCTGATCGACGATCTGCTGTGCGAACTGACGGGCGCGGAAGCCGCGACCGTCGTCAACAACAATGCGGCGGCCGTGCTGCTGGCACTGTCGGCGCTGGCGACGAAGCGGGAAGTCGTCGTGTCGCGCGGCGAGCTGGTCGAGATCGGCGGCGCATTCCGCATCCCCGACATCATGAGCCGCGCGGGCGCCAAGCTGCGCGAAGTCGGCACGACCAACCGCACCCATCTGCGCGACTACGCGGACGCAATCGGCCCGCGCACCGCGCTGCTGATGAAGGTGCACTGCAGCAACTATGCGATCAGCGGCTTCACGAAGGAGACGACGCTTGCCGAACTCGCGCCGCTCGCGCGCGAGCACGGGCTGCCCGTTGCCGTCGATCTCGGCAGCGGCACGCTCGCCGATCTGTCGCAATGGGGCCTGCCGCACGAGACGACCGTGCAGGAAACCGTCGCCGCCGGAGCAAACGTTGTCACGTTCAGCGGCGACAAGCTGCTCGGCGGGCCGCAGGCCGGCCTGATCGTCGGCGATCGCGCGTTGATCGCGAAGATCAAGAAACATCCGCTCAAGCGCGCGCTGCGCGTCGGCAAGCTGACGCTCGCGGCGCTCGAGCCGGTGCTGCGCCTCTACCAATCACCCGAGTTCCTGCGTGACCGGCTCACGACGCTGCGCCTGCTGACGCGCCCGCATCGCGAGATCGCCGACGCCGCCGAACGCGTGCGTCCGGCGCTGCAGGCCGCGCTCGGCAGCGGTTTCGACGTGACGGTCGAGCCGATGTTCAGCCAGATCGGCAGCGGCGCGCTGCCGGTCGACCAGCTACCGAGCGCTGGGCTCGTCGTGCGCACGGCGGACGGCAAGCGCGGCGGCCGTGCACTGGCGCAGCTCGAGAAACGGCTGCGCGAATGGCCGCGCCCGGTGATCGGCCGCGTGGCCGACAATGCGTTGCGGCTCGACCTGCGCTGCCTCGAAGCCGCCGACGAGGCGGTATTCGTCGCGCAATGCGTGCCGCTCGCGGGGTCCGCTGCATGATCGTCGGTACCGCCGGACACATCGACCACGGCAAGACGACGCTGGCGCGCGCGCTGACGGGCGTCGACACCGATCGCCTGAAGGAAGAGAAGGCGCGCGGCATCTCGATCGAACTCGGTTACGCGTATACGCCGCTCGACAACGGCGACGTGCTCGGCCTGATCGACGTGCCGGGCCACGAGAAGCTGATTCATACGATGGCGGCCGGCGCGTGCGGGATCGACTTCGCGCTGCTGGTGATTGCGGCCGACGACGGCGTGATGCCGCAGACGCGCGAGCATCTCGCGATCCTGCAGCTGCTTGGCGTTACGCACGGTGCCGTCGCGCTGACTAAGTGCGATCGCGTCGACGCCGCGCGCGTGGCCGAAGTGCGCGACGAGATCGTCGCGTGGCTGAACGACTCGACGCTGGCCGGCGTGTCGATTTTCGAAACGCGTGCGACGGCTGTGGACGATCCGGGCGTCGCCGCGTTGAAGCGCTACCTGGCTGATGCAGCGATCGCGTGGCGTGCCCGTCGCGACGACGGGCTGTTCCGGCTCGC